>NZ_JAKUHE010000001.1:0-684052 GCF_022664315.1 Bacillus cereus group sp. BfR-BA-01309 | reverse complement strand
AATTGGTGAAAACCAAACCAATGAGGATTGTTGTGGAAGACTTATCTATCTCAAACCTGTTAAAAAACAAAAAACTATCGAAAGCATTTTCCTTTCAAAAATTAAACTTCTTCTTTCAATGTTTATCATACAAGTGCGAGAAGTATGGCATTGCGTATGTAAAAGCTGATAAATGGTTCGCCTCAAGCAAGATTTGTTCATGTTGCGGAGTTAAATACGACCATTCAGTTCAACCAGAAGGACAGTGGAGTTTAAAAATACGTGAGTGGTGTTGTGCTTCATGTAATAGCCATCACGATAGGGATGTAAATGCGTCGATAAATTTATCAAGATGGGTAAAATAAATGCTTGATAATAGGAGGTAACGATACTGCCTCGTGTGGAGTGTTATACCCCTCGTCCCTTCGGGGTTGCGAGAACACGATGAAGCACTAACTCGTGTAAATTTGATTGAATTTGTATAGATTTAGTTAAGTTTATCGTATCGGAGAATTCAACTATGACTAACTCAGTAAAAACAAATGATTTTAACGAAATTTTAACAGGACGCCGTTCAATCCGTAAGTACGACTCTTCAGTGAAAATTAGCAAAGAAGAAATGACAGAAATTCTTACAGAAGCAACACTTGCACCATCATCTGTAAACATGCAACCATGGAGATTTTTAGTGATTGAAAGTGACGAAGCGAAAGCAACACTTGCGCCACTTGCGAAATTCAATCAATCACAAGTAGAAACATCTTCAGCGATGATCGCTGTATTTGGTGATTTAAACAACTTTGATAACGCAGAAGAAATTTACGGTACAGCAGTAGAGCGCGGTTTAATGCCAGCAGAAGTAAAAGAAGATCAAATGAAAAAACTTTCTGGTTACTTCTCAATGGTTACACCAGAAGTAATGAAAGATACTGTTTTAATTGACGGTGGACTTGTAGCAATGCAATTTATGCTAGCAGCTCGTGCGCACGGTTATGATACTTGTCCAATTGGTGGATTTGAAAAAGACAAAATCGCAGAAGCATTCGGATTAGATAAAGAACGCTACGTACCAGTTATGTTAATTTCAATCGGAAAAGCTGCTGACAGTGGTTACCAATCAGTACGTCTTCCAGTTGAAAAAGTTGCTGAGTGGAAGTAATTTTATAAATACAGAAATAAGTGAGATATGAGAGGGGAAAGACCATGATTATTATTCACGCAATATTTCAAGTAGATCCAGCAAAAGAACAATCATTTTTAGAAGAAATTCGTCCGCTCATTCATAGTTCAAGAGAAGAAAGTGGAAATGTTTCGTATGACCTTTATAAAGATACGGAAAAAGAACATGTATATACAATGGTAGAAGTGTGGAAAGCTGCAGAGGCAGTTGCGAGTCATAATACGAGTGAACACTTCACATCTTTCGTTAGTAAAGTAAAAGAGTTTTTAACTGCTCCACTAGATATAAAAGCTTATAATGGAGAGTTAGTGAAATAATAAGGTAGAAAAAGATGACTTTAGCGTATAGCTGAGGTCATCTTTTTTTGTATAAGTAGAACCTACTTCCGACACAGTTAGGTTGAAAGGTAAGTGTTGTTCTTATCTTTAGTAACGGTGATGAATTGTATGTTAAATTCGAACATTCGGTTTATCGGAAAATTTTTACGTGTTATAATTTTCTTGTAAATAAATGGTAGAGGGGAGTAAGTAATGGGAGAATTTCAAAGTAATTTGCATACGGCAACGCAACTTGCAACGAAAATGAGAAATGCTTCAGATAGGATGCAAAGTGCTACTAGTCGCACTATAAATAAGGCAACGCGTACTACACTATCTGTGAACTTCAAAGCACAAGAAGCAAATCAACAAAATTTACAAATCACGAAACAGTTTTGCGCTGCTTTTCAACAAACAATTGATAATATCCATTCCGTAGCAAATGAATTTGAGAAAATGGATACCGGACTTCAAAAGACTTTTCAATAATGTAACAACCTACGTAAAGGGGAAAAGGTAGGGAGAAAAGATGAGTCAAGAAATTGAAACGAGAATCAGTCAATGTAATCAAAAATTACGAATTATATTTGAAGAACAAAATGAAAACCGAATCGCGCTGCAAAATCAAGAACGAGCTGAGGCTAGTTTTCATGAATGGAAAAATAGAAATAATCGTTTATTTAACCGAATACTAGAAACTTGGTATGGTGACAAAGAAGCATTTCACCTTTTTACGAATATGCGGCAAGAGATCGGACAGTATGAAAGAAAACTTACATTCGAATTAGAAAACGAAAAAGAGACGTTGCTTAAAGAAAAACGGCATCTCAGTGAGAAAGAAAACAACCTTTCCTATGAACAGCAGCAACTACAAAGGGAGGCCAATACATGAGTTTAAACATGTATTTGGGAGAAGTACAAAGTCAAACGCAAAGTATGAACGCTATATGTAATGCTACGATTCAAAGTATGGAACAAGCCATTTAATCTATTGATGCCTTTGCGATAGACACAGTATTACAAGGACAAACATACAGTAGTGCAAAAGCCTACCTTGTCCAAACATTTCGGCCATTAGCGCAAGGAATCATATGCTTATGCGAAGAATTAATTCGCCAAAACGAAGCATTTCCAAACGATTTTCAAGCAAAAGTTGCTTCAACAGATGTTATCGAACATGAAATAAGACAACAAATACAAGAAATCAATCAATCCATTGCAAGTATAGAAGCAATAGAAGTACTTACACCAATGCCTGGAGTAGACGCAATTATTGCAGTCTTAATTGCAATGAGAAAAAAACTAGAAGAAAAACTAGAGCGTATATATGAATTCAATCATTCATCCAGCAACAACTACAGCACCGCCCTCCAATTAGCCGCTAGCATCACAGCCGGACTCGCTGAAGTGCAAAGCGGGAAAGGATTTAGTCCTGTGAGTGGGACGTTTAGTACACAAGGGTTGAATATGGATTGGGTGAGTTCGATTCAGGGGATTATAGAAGAACAAGCTCGTCAAACCGAGATGAAACAAATTACTTTGCAAAAACAACAATTTAACTTACAAGAGCAGGAAGACGATAGATCATGGCATGAAAAAACAGCCATTTATGCGCAATCATTTTTGTATGGAGTTATCGAATTTTTTCAAGGTGCTGGTGATGCAGCACTAGAAAACTTTTTTGGACTACAACCACATGAGAATGATAAATTAGAAAGTAAGACAACTTACCAAGCTGGAAGGTTGGCTGGAAATGTTATCTCAATAGCCGGGTCCATTGTAGAAATGTTTGAAGGTATTTCGCTCATAGGCGGATCTAATTTCTTAACTATCGTCGCAGAAGTAGGAACTGGCGGATTAGCGTCACCAATTGTTATTCCATTAGATATAGCAGCAACAGCTGCTGGGGCTAGTCTTTTTGTACATGGTGGATTTGTTTGGAATAAATCGATTCAAAATACTAAGGATACTATTCAAAAAATCCAGTCTTCTGGTGGGGGTGCGGCTAACGGTAAACCTAGCAGTAACAAAAATACAACTGTAGATAATTTTGATGCAAAAACAGCTACAAATAAGCAAAAAGGGAATTATGGTGAAATAAAATCTAGTGACAATTTATTGAATAATCAAAGTTTAAAAGAAGCTGGATTTGATTTAAAGCCAGTCGGAAAAAGTGCACCATCAGGCATAAATGATAAAATAGTAAAAGGAATTGATGGATTATACGAAAATGCAAATGCAGAATCAAAGATCAAATACGTTATAGATGAAGCTAAGTTTGGTAGTTCACAATTGGGGAAAACTAAAGATGGACGACAAATGTCAAATGATTGGTTGAATGGTGCGAAGACGCGAAAAAGTAGGATATTGAAGGCTGTTGATGGAGATATGAAATTATCAATAAAAATTACGAATGCATTGAAAAAAGGTGAAGTGGAAAGAGTACTATCAAAAGTTGATAGTACTGGGAACGTTAAAACTTATAGAATAGATGCAAAGGGAGACATTATTGGAGAATGGCCATAAGTTTAGAAGCCAGGAGGAATTGAAAGGTATGAGAGATCATTTATGTATAGAAAAAAAATGTAGAGAAGTAATAGAATATAATAAAGAGTTTATTGAGGAAAATAGAGTTGAAATTAAAAGTTTAGAAGAAGATGAAAAAAAAGGTATTCAAAGGTATCCTAATGATAATATAAGTATCATAGAAGAATTCTATCAGTCAAATTTTATATACGATTTGGATAATGTTAATGCAAAATATTCCCTAGGAGAAGCTATCCATACAATAGAAGGAGATTTTGACAACGCTCTTATTAATTTGAAGCATATAGGAAAAAAAGAAGTTGGATATTTAAATCTAATTTGGATGATATCTCTAGGGATTTTATTAGGGACGGAGAAAAAGAATCTTGTAAGTTTAGCTAAGCTAGTTGAGAAGGAAAATATGAATGACGCAGTAATTGATTTCCTCTTATACGCTAGTGATATCGGATACACAAAAGTGACGAATAGATATTATAAAGAAAATCCATATGCAAAAACGAGAGAGATTATAGAACTTGCACAAACAGATAAAAAAGAAGCGTCTAAAAGATTGCAAACGTATATGGAGAAAGAATGGTTTAAAGGCCATTATGATTATGAATGGAAAAATGCCCATAAAGAACCTGGATATGTAGGATATTGGAGTTTTGAAACGGCGGCGCTTGCGAAAATTTTGGAACTTGATGATACATGTTTAAAAGATAATAATCACTATCCATATGATTTGGCACATTACAAAAATGAAATGAAATTCAAGCATATAGACCTAAGTGAATATCACTATGAAGATGAGACAGAAGAAATCGAGGATATAGTAGAAGGAATTGAACATAATCCTGCATTGGAAAATATTATTCCGCCAAAATGGCATTCATTGGTCAATGAATTAATACATGATTATGAGAATATGGATGATAGTAGTTTTTATGAAAAATACAAAAAAACGATAGGAATAGGTCAAGTGTGGTTCTTACCACAAGAGTATGAAGAAGAAAATGAGCAAAAAAATCTATTAGGAAGTTTAATTGTGTTTGCCCTGACGGTAAGAGATTATATATTACAACTGGACTATAAAGAAGATTTAGAAGACTACATTGATAATCTTAAAAATTTCTGGAATGGATCAGAAACAAAGTTAATTCAATTTATTTTAGAGAATGATCAAAATTATTATGCATGGGTACCAAAAGAAGCAAACATCCCAAATATGTATGAAGTGAAGATTGAGAGTGTCGATGTAGAGGAAGTTCTATAACGAATAAATTGAAATGGTTGTCATCATATGTAATGTTAGAATACATTTTACTAGTTAATTGAAAAAAATGCATGCGTTTGAGAAAAAAGAGCGTATAGTTACTAAAAAGTAAAGGGAAAGAAGGCTGTTGAATTGAGATTGGCAGATTTTATTAAACTAGATAAAAATGAAGTAATTCACTTTGATATTAAAAACCTTTCACCATCATTTGAAGTGCAAAAAGAATTACATCCTGTAAAAAAATTTATTTTGTACAAAAAAGATTATCAAGAAAGAGTTTTAAACAGAGTAAAAGAAAAATTTGACTGTGATAGATGTGATCTTGTTTTAGATATATATTCTAAAATATATGTAAATAAAAACTTGAACAATGTAGATTTAGATACTATGAATTCTTTTTATCAAACGTACCGGCTTTTATTGCTATCAAGTGATAAGTCATTTTGGGAAAATGATTTTAATGCATTCTGTAATAATCGTGGTGTGAAGCCTAAATTAATTAAAAAAAATGCCTTAAATCTGTTAAGGTATGAATGGTTATTGTCTGAAAAAGTGTTTAATCATTATGAAAATATTAATAATCATCCCGATGTTATGCGTTTTGCTACAGTGACACATACAATAGGAAATATGACATTATTGCCTAAAGGATTAAACGTTGGGCGTGCTATTGCAACTAGAGATTATTGGGATTTAACATTAATGTCACTACAAAGTTTTTTAGGCCGTTCTTTCGATACTTTCGTAACAGATTATTATATGCAAGACTTTATTGATGATAAATTAGAGTTATGGGAGGGACATTGTTTTGAATACCCATTGCCAAATTCATTTAATAAAGTAAAGGCTCGCAAACTATCGGAAATTCAAAAAAATCAAATTGTTCAAAGCAGAATTTTTGAATTTATGGTAAATGCAAATAATAAAATCGAGAAACGTTCTAAACGATTATATAAAGCGTTACTAGTTAAATGGAAGGAGAATATAAACAGAGTGAAAATTAATGAAATTCAACGATAAGATTGTGATAGCGAAAAATATGTTGCCACAAGAAACGGTTTATTTACAAAGATCTAGTGGTTGTGATGAAGGTGATTCAGGTTGGTATATAGGTCCCATCAATGAAGAAGTATCAGGAGAATTTGAAATCATATACGCCTACGAATTATTAAAAATGAAACCTGCAATTATTCAAGTGCTAGCCTTACCGTATAATTATTTAGTAGTATTTGAGAAGGGCAAAATGAAAGCGATTTTAAATGACTGTGATGTTGATATTTTGGGTGAAATAGTAAAATAATGAATGTGTATAAGGTGTCAAATGCCCGATATGAAAATCACGTGAGATAAGCACTTTATTGTCAACGGAGGACAATAGGTGCTTTTTTACGTGGAGTAAAGAAAAAATATAAGTTTGCTTGTTGCTCTGTTTCAACTTAGCGTCATATGTTATAATTTGGAAAGTGTATATTCTTAATTTTTAGAAAATTTAAAGGTGGTAGGTTGATATATGAGTACATTAAAGAAAATTACGAACAATATTTCGAAGGTTATTATAGGTAAGGATGAAGCGATTGAACTTGCAGCTATAGCTCTTATAGCAAGAGGGCACATTTTATTAGAAGATGTACCTGGGACGGGGAAAACAACATTAGCGAAAAGTTTGGCTAAAAGTATAGACGCTAAATTTCAAAGAATTCAATTCACAGCGGATACTTTGCCTGGAGATGTTATTGGTCTCGAATATTTTGATGTGAAGGAATCGGAATTTAAAACGAGGTTAGGTCCTATTTTTGCAAATATAGTAGTAGTGGATGAAATTAATCGAGCTGTACCAAGAACGCAATCTTCGTTATTGGAAGTGATGGAAGAACGTACTGTTACGATTGCGAAACAGACACATTCATTACCAGAACCTTTTTTAGTTATTGCAACGCAAAATCCTCTTGAATCGGCCGGTACATTTCCTTTACCTGATGCACAACTAGACCGTTTTTTACTAACTATACGTCAAGGCTATCCTACGAGAGAAGCAGAGAAGGAGATGATGAATCGTTTTCAAATGAATGATCCGTTAGAAACGTTACATTCAATTATTTCAACTGAAGAAATTATTACAATGCAAAAACGAGCAAGAGAAGTGTTAGTAGGGAATGATGTGCAAGATTATCTACTTGAGATTATTGAGGCAACGCGTAAACATGAGTTAATTGAAATTGGAGTAAGCCCGCGGGGGACGTTGGCATTTATGAGAGCGATTCAAGCAAGGGCAATATTAAATGAAAGAGATTATTGTACGCCAGATGATATTAAGACACTCGCTGCATCTGTTTGCGCTCATCGTTTAACGTTAACGATTGAGGGGGAGATGAAAACAACGAAAGAACAAATCATGAAAGAAATTCTTCATACAATTAATGTGCCAGTGGAGAATGCACGATGAATAAACAACTTGTGTATACTCCTTTAACGGAGCCTTTCGTAATGGGAGTTATGTCAGTTGTAGCCGTTATTTTATGTGTATTTTCAAGTAATCTATTGTTTTTATCTCTCGTATTTTTGTATGTAATTTTAATAGGTGCAATGCATGTATACATACGTAAAGTATCTCGTGTTGAATGGGAATACAGTCAAGGGAATTCAAACGTTTTTATAGGTGAAGCGAATGTGTGCAAAATGAAAATTTCAAACAAGTCGTTATTCCCTATTTTCAATATCGTATTTCGATTTAAATGTGAAAATAAGCTAACTTGGAATCATGATGAAATAAACAAAAATACGAATACAGGTTCAAATTATTATATGAATTTTAATTTAAAAGGTAGAGAGTCAGTTTCATTTGATTTGCAAGCTGTAGCTGTAAAAAGAGGAATTGCGAAATGGGAAGAAGTAGAAATTGTCATTACTGATCCCTTTGGATTCATAACGAACCATATAACATATAAACAGGTTGAAACGCCGTCCTATTTAGTTTTACCAGCTGTTCCGAAAATGCAAGTTCCTGAATTACAAGAATGGTCACGAGGGTTTCGAAAAGCGATGTCATCACCCTTATATGATGAAACGAAAGTAATGGGAGTGAAGTCGTATGAAAATGAAGATTTTCGTTCTATCCACTGGAGTGCAACAGCGAAAACAGGGACGATAACCGCGAAAAAGTACGAGCGAACACAATCAGATAAATATGCGATATATCTCAACTTGCAAAATAAAAGCGGTATTTCTTTGAGAAATGATACAGAGGAACTAATTGAATTAACAGCAGGCATATGTAAACAACTGCTTATGCAAAACTGTTCATTTGAAGTTTGGATCAATAGTGTAAAAGATAATGGATTGTTGCATATAAAGAACGGTCATAACCGGAAACATTTGCAAAATGTATTAAAAGTACTTGCCTCAATATCGGACCAAGATACTCCTGTATCTTCCACTTATTTTTACACAGCAGGCTTTCGTCGAAAAGAATTGGATGCAGTTCCTTTAATTCTTGGTACTTCCCCAAGGAAATATAGCAGAACGAATAAATGGGTTGTAATAAAAGAATAAGAAGGGGTTTATGTCATGGCTAATAAAGGGCGACATATGAAAGTGAAGATTTGGAGTATTAGAGTTTTCATAATACTTTTCTTTACGGTTAGTGCGATAACGTTTTCGCAAGGTGTTGTGCATGTACAAGATATAGTAAAAGGGCTTTTTTCTAGTAAGACGGAGACAATATCGGAAAGAAATTATGATTTTACTACTGTAGACGCACAGTTTGATGAACCTGAAAGAATTATAGATGAAGAAACAGGAGTTGTAGATACAAGAACAAAAATAGATAGGAAAATTCCACTTTTTGTACGAAAAAATTCATGGACTGATGTGTTGTCTGTTCTTTCAAATGGATGGATTAGTGTCGTTTTTTATGTAATTATTGCATTAGTTATTCTATATGCTTTTTATAAATTAATGAGGAGAAAGGTAACGAAATCAGAAATAGAACAGGATAAACAATCGATAACAAAAGAAAATACGGATAAAACCGAAAAGAACAAGAAAGTGATGCATCAGTTTGAACAGCCGTTACCTAAAGATACGATAAGGAAAACGTTAGTTGAATGGGAAAGAACTTTACCATTTCACGAACAGAGAAGGACATATGAAACGATGCAACAATGGTTAAGTAGAATTTGTAGAACGCGAGATATTATTCCGATATATGAGTCTGTCCGATATGGAGAAAAGACGTATACGGAGTTAGATGTAGAGAAGACTGTACGATGGATAGAGCGAGACGGGAAAGCGTGACATTAATATAAGTAAATGAAATTAACTGTAAATTAATTTCATTTACTTATATTTAATTACATGGTAATGTATACTTACTTTTTTATCCCGCTTTAATGGGCAGTAAGACCCCCACCTCAAAATGCAGCGAAAGCAAAGAATTTAGGTGGGGGATCAACTGCCCATAAAAGTCCGATTGGTGAGGGCTGATAATCAGTGGGGGATGGAGAAAACCTCCACTGATTAAAGTTTCACTTTATATCTCTACCAATCGAAAAGGGTAGCCTTAGTAGAGTATTGTTCGTTGGATTTTTTTTGAGGTTATCTTCGCTTCATCAATATAGAATGAAAAAGAGATTAATCAATTACGGTTATCATGTAAATAACAAAATATAATTTATTTTTAAATTTTTGTAAGGGTGTGAAAATAGAATGAAACCGGTATTGAAAAACATACTCCTTTCCTTTATTTTTTCTGCAGCAGGGATGTGTTGGTTCCTATTTATGTTAGTTAGAGGAGGCGGAGACTGGTTATTGTCTTGGGTAGGTGTATTAATGGCCTTTTTATCTTTATACACGTTAATAGATTTATATTGTAAGTATACATACGATAAAAAATTAAGTGAATTGTTTATCAAAGCAACAGTTACTACCTTTAGTTTTGCAGTATTGGGAATCACCTTTGGTATTGTACACGAGCTATTACAGCCATGGAGTCTCAGTTTAATGGTTTGGTATTGGTTGTTAGTGTTACTTTTATTTGTAACGACCATAATATTATTAGTTTTTGTATTATTTGTTAATCGTAAAAATTATAATATTCCTGGGAGATATAGAATACTTATACTGCTTAATCTATTTCTTACGTTAGCACCAGTGCTGTGGCCATTAATACTTACTCTTATCGGGAATGGCATGAACGCTAGTGCAGGATGGTAAAAGTGAATGAACTAAAAAGTTGATATAGGGTTTTAAATATGTAAAAGAACGAGTTTTCATAAATTGAAAACTCGTTCTTTTTTTATTTTCATACATTACTTTTTCTCATCTGGGCGTCTAATTTTGAAAGTAAGTATTTCGTAAGGAATGGATAAGAAAAAAGAGAGTTTTATCATATAGGATGAAAGTATAGCTTGAATCAATACGATATGAATAGAGGAGAGAAAGCCTTATGAAAAAATGTTATTCCATTAAGTTAGCAAGTTTGGCAGTTTTATTAGCGGGTACTACTTTATTCACACCCGGTTTTACTGTGAAAGCAGAGTCTATTCAAAATATTTCTAATTCATCAGAAGCACATGATCAAAAGAATCGGAATAGTTGGAAACAAGTCATGCAGGAAACAATCCAAACTGGAGCGCCAGGGGTATTAGCTAAGACGTATAATAACGGGAAAATTAGTAGTTATAATGCTGGTTTGGCGGATTTAAATAGTAAGAAACCAATGAAATCGGATTATCGTTTTCGGATTGGAAGTGTGACGAAGACTTTTACTGCTACGACTGTTCTTCAATTAGTAGGAGAAAATCGTGTGCAACTTGACGATTCGATTGAAAAGTGGCTACCTGGTCTCATTCAAGGAAATGGATATGATGGCAATCAAATTACGATACGTCAACTTTTGAATCATACGAGTGGTATAGCTGATTATTTAAAGTCAAAAGACGCTGATATTATGAATTCGAAAAAAACGTATACAGCAGAAGAAATAGTGAAAATAGGACTTGCTCTACCTCCAGATTTTTCGCCAGGTAAAGGTTGGTCGTATTCAAACACAGGATACGTAATACTAGGAATGCTTATTGAAAAAATAACTGGTAATAGTTATGCGGAAGAAATTGAAAAACGAATTATTGAACCTTTGGATTTGGCGAATACGTTTTTACCAGGTAATTCACCAGTCATCCCAGGAAAGAATCATGCTCGAGGGTATATGAAAATTGACGAAACAAGTGAATTGAAAGACATGACGTATTATAATCCGAGTTTAGCTAATTCAGCGGGAGATATGATTTCAGATGCAGACGATTTAAATAAGTTCTTTTCATCTTTACTCGGTAGTAAGTTATTGAAAGAACGCGAGCTAAAAGAAATGCTTACTACAGTTCCTGTAGAAGGAAAAGGGGTTGGTGATGGATATGGTCTTGGAATCTATGAGACTAAACTTCAAAATGGTGTCTCAGTTTGGGGTCACGGAGGATCAATTCCTGGGTTTATGACTTTTGCTGGCGGAGTAATTGGAGGCAAGCATACATTTGCTGTCAATGTTAACACTTTAGGTCCGGCTGATATTCTTACACAGTTTAATAAAATGATGCAAATTGAATTTAAGAAATAGATGAAAAGAATGTGAATGGGATCCTGTTTTCAAGGACGGTAATAGCATTCCTAGTATGACATCAAGTGTAATTCAATCATATAGTTTAATATAAAAAAAGGATGTCGATTACATGACATCCTTTTTAATTGAGAATCAAAGAGGTATGTGTTGAATTTTGAAAATTGTTATTTTTTCAATCATTCCATATAATGAAGGGGATAGGGGTTATACAGGGGAGTTATGAATGAAGAATACTTTAGTTTGTTAATTGTTTTTATTTTAATAAATAAAAGTAAATAGATGTGGAGTGAAATTCATTGGGAGAAAATCAGTTTAGATGGAGTAACAAGCAATTACGAGAACATGTTGAAGTAATAGATGGCAAAAGAAGTCCGCACATTTTATTTAAGAATGCAACGTATTTAAATTCCTATATGCGCGAGTGGGTGCAAGCAAATATTTGGATCTATGATGATCGTATTATTTATGTAGGAGAAAAACTACCAGCGCAACTACAAGAATGTGAAGTCATTGATTGTGATGGAAAGTATGTAGTTCCTAGTTACATAGAACCGCATGCACATCCGTATCAATTATATAACCCAGAGACGTTAGCAAATTATGCGATGCAATTTGGGACGACGACTTTTATTAATGATAATTTAACTTTATTTTTCACATTACAACGTGAAGAAGCATTTCGTTTATTAGATGAATTTGAAAAGGTTCCAGCAAGTATGTATTGGTGGTGTCGTTTTGATGGACAAACTGCATTGCAAAACGAGGAATCTTTATTTAATCGTGAAGAAATAATAGAGTGGCTAAAGCATAAAGAAGTTCTTCAAGGCGGCGAGCTAACAGCGTGGCCAAAGTTATTACATGGCGATGATGAAATGTTGCATTGGGTGCAGGAAACGAAACGATTACATAAAAAAGTGGAAGGGCATTTTCCAGGAGCATCTGAAACGACTTTAGCGAAGTTAAAACTGTTAGGTACAGATTGTGATCATGAGGCGATGACAGGGCAGGAAGCTTTTACTCGCCTTATGCAAGGTTACACGGTTTCCTTAAGAAATTCTTCAATCCGCCCAGATTTAGAAGTGTTACTGAAAGAATTGTTGGAACTAGGAGTAAAACAGTTTGATAGATTCATTCTTACTACAGACGGCTCACATCCTTCATTTTATGAAAATGGAATGACAAACGTAATGATATCTACCGCGATAAAACAAGGAGTGCCAGTTATAGATGCTTATCATATGGCAAGCTATAATATCGCCCGTTATTATAATATGGAGCATCTACATGGTTCAATTGCGACAGGTAGAATTGCTAATATTAATATTTTGGAAAGTAAAGAAAACCCGGTTCCAATAAGTGTAATTGCAAAGGGGAAATGGGTGAAGCGTGACGGAGTAAATAAATATGAATCATTACAAATAGACTGGAGTAAATTCAAAGTAACTCCATTATTATTAAACTGGTCCATAGAAAAAGAGGATATGATTTTTTCTCATAAAATGGGTATACAATTATTAAATAACGTAATAACGAAACCATACACGACTGAAATTGATTTAAACCGTGATGAACTTTCACTAGATCATGATGAGTGTTTCCTTATGATGATTGCTCGTGACGGTACGTGGCGAGTGAATACAGTTGTCAAAGGTTTTGCGAAAGAACTTGGTGGGCTTGCTAGCTCATATTCTGGTACCGGTGACATTATTCTTATTGGTAAGAATAAAGAGGATATGCTTACAGCTTTTCATAGAGTAAAAGAGCTTGGCGGGGGAATGGTAATAGCTGAAAAGAATGAAGTATTACACGAAATCGCATTACCAATGCTCGGGATTATGTCTAATTTAAAAATGAATGAATTAATACAGGAAGAGAAACAGATGGTGAAATTATTGCAAGAGCGTGGCTACGTGTATGACGATCCGGCATTTACCATTTTATTCTTTTCTGCAACGCACTTGCCTTTTATACGGGTAACGCCTATTGGACTGTATGACGTGAAAAGTAGTAAGGTAATTGCTTCACCAGTGAATTTGATAAAGCAGTTTTAGAATGAAAGGCCCTATATGGTCTAATTTATAGGGCCTTTCACATTATTAGCATAAGAATATTGTAAGCCTCAAATAATAAAGTAACAAAATCATTTGAGGTGAAATGTAAGTATGAAAAAAATATTGTACATTTTAGGCGTATTTGTATTATGTGTATCTATTCAGCAAGTAGTACATTCTCAAACGGATGCACCAGAGTTATCTTCGGATTGTCTTGAAAAAAGGAAAATTAGAGATGAAAAGTATGTGAAGAACATTATGAAGGACATTCAATCTACGTTTGATTTAAATATAGATGAACACAGTTTTTGGGAAGTTAGCCAAAGAGACCTGGATGCTGCACATTTAATGTATGGTGGAAGAGAAAATGATTCTTATTATAATTCACTAACTAAAATTTACGAGAGTGGTGGATTTAGAGGTCAGCCTAGTTTATTTGTGAAGGCGCAAGAAGCATATTTACTCTATAAAGAAGTAGACGATACAAATGTAATGAAACACCTAGAACTAAACGTTGAAAAAGGAGAATGGATTGTTACCGAAACGAAAAAGAAGCAAGGGAAAATTGTGGAGTTCAAGCCGTTACAATGTGAAAAAGATTATTTGAAAAAGAGAAATGAGTACCATAATGTAAAATGAAATAACGAAAATCTTACAGGAGAATCTATCTTTAATAACTTATAAACGAGACATTAGATTTTATTAGTAATTTTTCTATAAAAAACGTCATTTTAAACATTAAAATGACGTTTTTTATATGCTTAAATCTTTTGTAGCGCACTCTCAATCTTTGCGGCTAAATCAGCAGACACTTTATAAAAATACCCTAAAACGACCTTTCTAATATCTTCGGAGATAACTTTCAAATCACCAGCTAAATTTTCAGCAAGATGTTCTTTTTCAATCGGTTGTAACTTCGCATAAAATTCACCAGGCTGCGTAAAGTCATCCTGTTTCGTAATAGAGGTTCTTTCAAGTTTACCTGCAACGTATCTTCCGTCACCGCTCGTAATTTGATTAGCAGGTGTCCAATTTTGCTGTTGGTTAATCGGTAATTTACGGAATTCAGATCCAATTCTTCTTCTTTGAGAATCACTATAAATGTTAGCGCGTCCTTGCAACATTTTATCATCTGATAGTTCTGCACCGTCTAGTAAATTAGAAGGGGAGAAGGCGACTTTTTCTACTTGCTCCATATAATTTTCAGGATTTTTATTTAATACCATTTTGCCTACTGGTATAAGAGGGTACGACTTTTCATCCCATACTTTTGTATCATCTAAAGGGTCATAAGAAAGATGGTCTTCATCTTTCGGATCCATGAGCTGGACATATAAACCGTATTCCACTGGCTTACCATTTGCAATTGCATCATATAAATCTTTCCCGCTATAATCAGGGTTTTCGGCAGCTAGTTTATTCGCTTCCTCATTAGTAATAAATTGTACACCTTCAAATGGATACCAATGATACTTTACATACTTGCGGTTACCTTCTGCATTTCTCCAAACATATGTATTTACACTATGTCCTGGGATACGTCGAAGACTTTTGGCCGTACCAACATCAGAGTATAAATGGACAACGAAATGAATGGATTCAGGTGCTCTAGCGACAAAGCTCCAAAATCTATTCGGGTCTAGTAAGTTATTTTTAGGTGAAGGTAATAACGCTTGAATTGTTTCTGGGAAACGCATTGGATCACGAACAGAAAAGACAGGAATGTGGTTACATAAAAGATCGAAAATGCCTTCCTTTGTATAAAATTTTGTAGCAAAACCGCGTACATTTCTTGAAGTATCAGGTGTTCCTTTCGTACTAACAGCTAATGAAAATCGCACCATAACAGGAACTTTCTCATTAGAATTTTGTAGAAAGCTTAGTGTCGTATGTTCAGACATGGGATAGATCGTTTGAAAATAACCAAACGCACCAAATCCTTTTGCGTGAACAGGTCTTTCTAAAATTTTTTCGTGAATAAATTCTTGTAACGTCTCGTGAAGTACACTATCTTGCTTTAGAACAGGTCCATGTGAACCAACTGTTTGAGAGTGAAGTGTAGCTTGTTCATTACGTTCTTCACTTTCATTAAAGTCTTTCCCTAGTAAAGGTTGCCCTTGTTTATCGTTGTTTTCATCCATCGATATAGCCTCCAAATCTTTTTTGTCCATTGTTACTAAATATGATTTTATAGCGTTGATTATGTATGACACGCAAAGTTCAAAATAGCTACAGACCGCTAGATGAAAAAAACGAGTATGTAGTGGACCTGTTGGAATAGAAGAAATTATGGAAAAATGAATATCGTGAAGAAAATTACTATTTAAATTTCAATCTTAAAAATGAATTTATACATGACTTTATAGAAAATGAACATAAATAAACAGGGAAAATAACTAGGAGGAATTTAAAATGTCGGATTGGTCTCAATTAGATGAAAAATATATGATGCCTACTTACTGTCGTACGAAGGTTGCGATAGAAAGAGGAGAAGGATGCAAGCTTTATGATGTGGATGGTAAAGAATATGTAGACTTATTTTCTGGTGTCGGAGTGAATGTATTAGGATATAATCACCCGAAAATCGTGCAAACGACAATGGAACAAGTTACGAAATCGTTGCATCTACCGTTTCATTTTTTAAACCCAGTTGCGATTGAATATGCAAAGAAATTAGTTGATTGTTCTTTAAAAAACGGAAAAGTCTTTTTTACAAACTCTGGTACGGAAGCGACAGAAACGACATTAAAATTAATTGATAAATATAGAGCTAATACGGGTGAAGAACGTGAAGGAATTGTAGTGCTGAAGAATAGTTTCCACGGGCGTACGTTAGGAGCACTTCATTTTACGAGACAGGAAAGTGTATATCAAAATTTCCCTAAAACATCGATTCCAGTATATGAAGTAGAGCGCGAGAATATAGAGCAATTAGAAGAAACAATTGTTAAAGAAAATCCAATTGCGATTATGCTAGAGCCTGTTTTAGGAAGCGGGGGTATTTATCCTTTATCAGGTGAATATTTACATAGTGTTCAAAAATTATGTGATAAATATAATGTCATTCTTATCGTTGATGAAGTTCAAAGTGGTATGGGGAGAACTGGTAAACTATTTGCTTATCAAAATTTCAATATTACACCGGATATTATTCAAATTGGTAAAGGAGCAGGGGGCGGGATACCGCTTGGCGGAATCATTGTAGGTGAAAAGTTATGTGATGTATTTGCACCAGGCGATCACGGTACTACATTTGCTCATTCATCAATGGGAACGGCTTTAGGGTTAACGGTATTAAACACATTGATTGACGACGGTTTAATGCAAGAAGCGTATGAAATGTCACTATATTTAAATGATAAATTGCAAGAAATTCAGAAAGAAAATGCGTATTATATTGGGGAAGTACGTCATGCTGGCATGATGTTTGGAATTAGTTTGAATGATACAAATGAAAACGTAAAGAATTTACAAGTAGAGCTAATGGAGAAAGGGATGTTAGTTGATGTTACACAAGGGAACATCATCCGTTTACTTCCACCGTATATAATTACTAAAGAAGAAATTGATGCATTTGTTAAGGAGTTTATTTCTTGTATGCAAAGTTTAGCAGCTACAATTGTTTGAAAAATTAAATTAAAAAGTACCTTGTTTTCTATTCAAATAAGAAGAAAATAAGGGTGAAAAAAATAAATTTATAAATTAAATTAAAAAGCTGAAAAAGGTACTCATATAGCGCCTTCTTCAGCTTTTAATTTTTAATAAATTACTTAACCTAGGGAGCATCTCATTGGACAAATAATTAATTATGTGAAACAATAATAACAGATAAGGAGACGTTGATTTTCCTTAAGTGCTTCGAATTAATTTTATTCAATAAGAGAAGGTGTGCTTAAAGAAGTTAAATTAAATAAGGAGCTGTTTTATTGTATGCAACAAAATAATGATTTAAATTTTGAACCTCAAGACGTTAATATTGTCAATCCTAAACAAGCCAGGAAAGCAGTAATTGCTACTGGTATTGGGAATGCAATGGAGTGGTTTGACTTCGGATTATACGCGTATTTAGCGGTAATTTTAAGTCAATTATTCTTCTCAGGTGTTGATAATAGTGGATTGCAACTTGTACTTACATTCGGTACATTTGCAGCAGCCTTTCTCGTTCGACCAATCGGAGGTGTATTCTTTGGTAGAATAGGAGATAAGTACGGCCGAAAAATCGTGTTAAGTACTACTATTATTTTAATGGCACTTTCTACATTATTCATCGCATTACTACCAACCTATGAACAAATTGGTGTATGGGCACCAATACTACTTTTAGTTGCCCGAATGATTCAAGGCTTCTCTACAGGCGGTGAATATTCAGGTGCAATGGTTTATATCGCAGAATCTTCTCCAGATAAAAAGCGTGGTATACTCGGTAGTGGTCTTGAAATTGGAACACTCTCAGGTTACATTGCTGCATCGGTAATTGTTACCATTTTAACGTTATTATTAACAGATGAGCAAATGCTCAGCTGGGGCTGGCGTATTCCTTTCTTAATAGCTGCACCAATTGGTTTGGTCGGTTTATATTTACGCCGTCATTTAGATGAATCTCCTATCTTTGAAGAGATGGAAAAAGCACAAGAGGAATCTGAAGACAACGAACAATTTTCATTTATGGATATATTAAAATATCACAAAAAAGACTTCTTATTAAGCACAGTAATTGTCGCCTTCTTTAATATTACGAACTATATGATTCTTTCGTATATTCCTTCTTATCTAACTCAAGTACTTAAAGTCAAAGAAACAACTGGCTTATTAATTATTTCTATTACGATGGCACTTATGATTCCACTGGCACTTTATTTCGGTAAATTAAGTGATAAAATTGGTAATAAACGTGTCGTGCAAATTGGTTTACTCGGTTTAACTGTATTTGCAATTCCAGCATTTTTACTAATAGGTAACGGACATATTGCAGCTATATTTGCAGGTATTTTCGTATTAGGTTTCTTCCTAAGCGTATATGAAGGAACATTACCTTCATTATTACCATCACTATTTTTCACTGATGTACGTTATCGAGCGCTTTCGATCTCATTTAATATTTCTGTATCGATATTCGGTGGTACAACGCCGCTCGTATGTTCATACTTAGTTCATGCAACCGGTAACCCGCTTGCACCAGCATTTTATTTAGCAGGTGTAAGTGTTATTGGATTAGTCGTGTTTAGTGTATTATTCGTTACAACATCAGGACGTGCGCTAAAAGGTTCATATCCTACAGTAGAATCGAAAAAAGAAGCACACCAAATTGCTAAAGAAGATCCTGAAGAAACACTTTGGTGGCATGAAGAGTCATTAGAAATTGAAGCAGGGAAAAACGCTTCAATTTAAAAAATAACGTAGAAGTATAGAAAGACTCCTATGAAAATAGGAGTCTTTTTGTTATGTTATTTCTTTCTTTTCTTCAAACTCTTCTGATACACATAAAGCTTATGAACCTCTTCCTTAAATTCCTGAAGTAGCATCATATCCTCGCCATTTGAATAACGCACTGTATTATAAGCATCTATAATAATATGACTCTGAATATTTACATCTTCTTCACTATTTATTCTATCTAACCATGCCGCAATAGTTTCTCCTCGATTTCTATTTAAAGGGGGAGTTAACTTACTTTCAAGCTTAAAAATCTCTTTTCGAATTTCGTTATGTGGCGGTTTGTTTCGTTTCAAACGTTTTTGGCTCATTCCTTCTTTATCAGTGATAATAGTAGATTCGAAGACAGGCATATTTGGTAAACTAAATTGTTTTCGTCTTTTTATTATTTTCCAAACGACGTAAATAGCAATAGTTGTACATACTATAATTGTAATGCTATTTATGAGAGTTGGATCAAAATCACGCTGTCCAAATTCTTCCTTAATTTGAGGGTCTTTTAGATTTCCTTTATTCGACCAAAAATCGTCTGTCTCTTTTGATTCAGCTGCTGAAAATAACGGATTGATCGCATATCCGAATCCTAATGCAACTACTTGGACAATATAAGAAAAAATAAGACGTACATAAGGAAATATTAGAATAAGTAAAGCACTAAATGTTCCAATTGTAATAATAGAAGTAAAACGTAATAACTGTTGATTACGATTGGAACCTGTTAACCAAAATGCAATCAAAATGTGTAAGACTAATAGTAACAACTTCCATAATGGTGGAAAAGGTGCATAAAATATAGCTGAAAAGACGAAACATACTATACCACCTAATGACTTTTGAACTGGATATCCAGGACCGACTACATGTACGATAAAGAAGAAAAGCGGTAACATAATTGTGCCAAATAGAGAGAAAGGGAGAAAGATTGAGCAACCGATTATTTGAGTAATTAACAGTATGACAAATCCTATT
The DNA here is from genome assembly GCF_022664315.1 of Bacillus cereus group sp. BfR-BA-01309. Taxonomy (NCBI): domain Bacteria; kingdom Bacillati; phylum Bacillota; class Bacilli; order Caryophanales; family Bacillaceae; genus Bacillus; species Bacillus cereus group sp. BfR-BA-01309. Next base: position 663,708 of record NZ_JAKUHE010000001.1, on the reverse strand, counting down.
GTTCTTTTCTTCATAAATGTATGAATTAGAAATACACCCATATAGCCTGTTACTAAAAATATAGCAATAGAAACAAGTTCATCCCTTTCTGTTAATAATGAAAGGAGGAGGAGCAGAATAAAGTCATGAACGTGATATAGCCAAGTTTTCAAGCTGTTCCACCATCCCTTCGTTATTTATGAGAAACGTAGGCTGAGAGAGAAGAGGGAGTTCATTTCTTTGTAAACCAATATATATCATTGTAGACGAACGTTCCCTTTTTCTCTCTACGTAGTGAAGGAATCCTTGTTTCGGAAGTAACGTACTATCATCTGAAATACGCGCTAATTCCTCTAAAGATATTCCGTAGTGTGTTTGCCCTGCGTTTAATGGTAGATGCAGAGGACCACCTTCAGCTAATACACTAATAAATAATTCAAATGGTATTTGATGCTTCGTTGCGTATTGGCAAATGTATGTTGCAAATGATATAAGATCTTCTATATTATCCTTCCAACCAAATCCGCGATCAGCAGCTAAAGAAAGACAGATCGTCCAACTATAATTTTTTACAGGTTCATATTGCTTTGCATGTAATGATTGCATTTTAGCAGATGCTTTCCAGTGAATAGAACGGAAAGATTCACGTTCATATCGTTTAACGCCGATAATAGATGTTTCATCATTGTAAAAAGAAAAATTCGTTCGATAAGATCCCGTTAAAAGTTGCTGTAGTTCTTGCAAACCTGCCACTTCTTTTGGAGAAGGGTACACAATAATTTCAGTCCGTAATTTATCAAAAATGGGTAAATGTACAGTTAAAAGATGAAAAGGATCTTTTAAGACGCATTCGAACTGTTCAATTTGAAATACACCACGCTTCGTTGCGGTTAATGTTAAATCCCATTTTTGCGCCGAATGAGCAGGTTGTGAAAACGGAAAAGAAAATAACGTTTTTGATATTTGTTCAATTCCTTGATCTTTTTGTGGTAGTAATGACGGATTTAAATGAAAATAACAAACACCGTTAACGAGTGGTATATTTGCACCATTTTTTAAATGAATAAAAAACTGACCAGATTCATTAGGGAATAACCGAGTTATTTGTTTCTCGTTTATCACTTGAAACCTTTTCTCTATATAAGCGACATATTTATAAATGAAAATCGCAAATAAATAATAGAAGAAAAAGAGAAACATAATAATTCGTTGTGGCATAAAAAATGTAAATAGTATAGCGCCTGGGACAGTTAATTGAATAATATGAAGTTGGAAAAATAACGGTACCGTTACAACACGCTGTCCATTCATGCTTGCTCAATCTCCACTGGTACGTCAACTTCTTTTAAAATTCTTTGCATAATTTCATTTTTTGTCGTACGTAATGCACCTTCCATTGATAGGACGATACGGTGATTCCAAACAGAAGGAACTAAAAATTGTATATCTTCAGGCGTACAATATTCTTTCCCTCGTAAAAATGCTAATGCCTGTACGGCGCGCACTAAAGCAAGTGTGGCACGTGGACTGACACCGTTAGCGATGTAATCATGATTTCTTGTAGCATGAGCAAGTTTAATAATGTAATGTTCTAACGGCTCTGATACGAAAATTTCTTTTACTCGTTTCTGTGCCTCTAAAATGTCTTCTAAAGAAATAACAGACTTGACGCTTTCTAGTGGTACGTCGCTACGAAAACGTCGCATCATTTGTAATTCATCCTCTGGAGATGGATAACCAATTGAAATTGTCATTAAAAAACGATCAAGCTGTGCATCTGGAAGAGGAAAAGTTCCTTGTGATTCAATTGGATTCTGCGTCGCAATGACAAAGAACGGTTTCGGAAGAGGAGTAGATTGCTTTTCAAGCGTTACTTGTCGTTCTTCCATCGATTCTAATAAACTAGACTGTGTTCTAGGCATAGCGCGGTTAATTTCATCGGCAAGCAAAATATTGGTCATGACGGGTCCAAGTCTTAACTCGAATTCACTCGTTTTCGGATTAAAATATTCAATACCTGTTACATCACTCGGAAGTACATCAGGTGTAAATTGAACGCGAGAAAACTTACCACTAATACTTTTAGAAAGTGTTTTCGCAAGTAACGTTTTCCCCGTACCAGGCACATCCTCAAGCAGTACATGTCCATCAGCAAGCAATGAAACGAGTAATAGATCAATAACATTTTCTTTACCGACAAAAACTGATCCTATGTTTTCTTTCAATTTATTTATCATATGTATCATTCCTTTCAAAATATAAACGGATATTTCTACATTTTAACAAATTATTCAGAAAATTGATATGATTTTTTAATTCAAAGAAATAAATATCCGATTATTAAATTATACTTGCATATTTTGGAATGTAGTTATAAAATATCGATATACGATGTATCGCATGTCGATATATCACGAAGCGATGTATCGGAGGTGGTTATAATGAATACGAAAGCGAAAAAATATATTCCGTTAACAGAGGCGACATATTACATATTGTTATCACTAGTGAAACCAATGCATGGTTACGGAATTATGCAAATGGTAGAAGAAATGACAAATGGGGAAGTAAAGCTCGGTCCAGGTACTTTATACGGGAATACGACAAAGTTACTAAAAGAGAAATTAATAGTTGAAGTGGCGTCTACAGATAGAAAAAAGTGCTATGAATTAACTCCGTTTGGGAGAGAAGTGTTGGAGCTAGAGTACAACAGATTACAGCGTTCGGTTAAAAATGGGAATAGTATATTAGGGGAGTGAATGGAAGATGGAGACAAAAAGGGTATTCAAATTTTTTACGGCATGGAATTTAGAAAAAGAAGAAGCTTTTTTACGTAAGATGCATCAACAAGGTTGGGCATTACAAAAATACAATTTAATGTATACGTTTAAGAAAACTGAGCCAAAAGATGTAATATATAAAGCTGATTTTAGATTGGTTTATAGGGATTCGAAAGAACAACAACAAGAGTACTTCGAAATATACGAAATGTCAGGTTGGGAACGTGTAACAAGTTTTACAAGCTGGAATTATTTTTGTAAAGAAGTAGAAGAAGTAAATGAATTGCCTGATATTTACTCAGAAAAAGAGACGAGGATACAAAAACTAAATGAGTTATTAGTATTCTTTGTTATTATGTTAGCAACTATATTACCATCAATGTACAATCTTTTTATAAGCCCGATGGAATCAAGAGTGCCAATTTGGGCGAAAGTTATGACAGGTCTTACAAGTTGTATGTGGATATACTTCTTTATAAGACTCACTTGGAAAATTAAGAAATTAAAAAGTGAAATATTATAATAAAAAGTAAAGTTAAAAAGAAGTTGATTTTGTAGGGAGAATATCGGAATCAACTTCTTTTGTCTCTATATTATTGTGTTTTTGTTCACTCTTTTTTACATATTAAAAATTTATATAAAGGCGCAAAATTAACTATTATGAAGAACCACACCCGAAAAAATAAATGAAGTGAAAACGATTCATATCGAAAATCAAAAAATAAAAGATGACTAAAAAGCGTGGGGTGTAACTTATAATAAGGAAGAAAAACATTTTTGATTAACATATTAAATGGAAAACCCCCTATAAAAATTCCATAGGGGGGATTAAAAATGTTTAAGAAAAAGATTGATTTTGCGCAGGTTTAATAAATTGCTCCGGGTTTTCAACAAGTCCGCATACAGCGCATTGGACGCGGTAAGTTGGTCCTTGATAGGCCATATGAAAAGCGTTCATCGTTTCATTTGTGTATTCTTCTTCTACTTGACCAGTTTGTGGATTTAACTTGACTGGTTTTACTTGTTGTTCAAGAATATTAAAGCGAGTACGGTTCGTTTTACAGCTTGGACATAGCATTGGTTCCATATGTATACACCTCCATTTGTAGCATTTCTGTAACTCATCAATTTTATGCAAGCAAAAAAACTTTCTCAATATAAATGGGTGTTTAAAGTATTCAAAATTCAGAAAAAATAAAATATAATAAGGGTACGAACTGGTTATGTCCAAACCAAATCTCCTGTTTTATGCCAATAAGCTGGGGGGCCGAGAAATCGGCCTCATTTTTTTGTGCTTATTACTATAGGAAACAAGGTTTTTATGAGACTTTTGTCGAAATTTTAGGGATGGATATAAAGGGGGATATAAAATGAATTTAAAAATGAAGTACATTATTTTATATGTAGAAAAGTTTGAAGAATGTGTAAGGTTTTATAAAGATATTTTACAGTTACCTATAAAAGCAGAGCATGGTACATATATTGAGTTTAATACTGGTTCTACAATTTTAGCGATGAATACGAGGCAAGATGTGAAAGAATTAACAGGACTACCACTTACAGAAGGTGAGTTACAATCTTCTCATTTTGAATTGGGATTCGTTGTTGATCATGTACAAGAAACAATCGAACAATTTAGGGAGCAAGGAATTAAGATTTTAGTTGAACCAATTGTGAAACCATGGGGACAAACAATTGCATACATTGCCGATCCAGATGGGAATTATATTGAAATTTGCAGTTCATTAGAATAGAAGGAGAAAACGAGATGGGGTTTCCGAAACTAGAAACAGAACGTTTAGTATTAAGAGAACTAACACTGTTAGATGCAGAAACGATGTTCCGTTATTTTTCAAAAGAATCTGTTATACGTTATTTCGGAATGGATTCATTCGAGAATATTGAGCAAGCGAAAACGACTATTCAAATGTTTAAAAATCGTTATGAAGAGGGAAGTGTATTTCGTTGGGGAATAGAGAAAAAAGGGACGGGCCAAATAATCGGAACGTGCGGATTTCATTTAATAAACAAACATCATAAGCGAGCTGAAATCGGTTATGAATTAGACGATACATATTGGGGACAAGGGTATGCAACGGAAGCGTTACAGGCAATTTTAATTTACGGATTTGAAACGCTGCAACTGATAAGAATTGCAGCTGTTGTATATGTAGAAAATAAAGCTTCTCAAAAATTATTAAGTAAAGCAGGGTTTCAAGAAGAAGGATTACTTCGAAAACATATGATTCAAAATGAAGTTGCTCATGATACGATTTTATATTCTTTATTAAAAGAAGAGTGGAAGAAATAATGAGTACAAATGAGCTTATAAATATAATGAAGAAACATAAAGAAAATAGGTTCATTCTAGGTATAGATGGTTTAAGTCGATCTGGTAAAACGACATTCGTTGCAAATTTAAAAGAAAACATGAAACAAGAAAGTATTCCGTTCCATATTTTCCATATTGATGATCATATAGTAGCACGTAATAAACGGTATCATACTGGATATGAAGAATGGTATGAGTATTATTATTTACAATGGGATATTGCAAACTTGCAGAAGAGGATTTTTCAAAAGTTACAAACTGAAACAAAACTGACATTACCGTTCTATTATGATGAGACAGACTCAAGTGAAATGAAAAAAGTACAGATCCCTATAGTAGGTGTAATTGTAATGGAAGGTGTTTTTCTACAGCGAAAAGAATGGAGAGATTTCTTTCATTATATGGTGTACTTGGATTGTCCAAGAGAGACAAGATTTCTGCGCGAGAGTGAGGAAACGCAGAAAAACCTTTCAAAGTTTGAGAATAGGTATTGGAAAGCAGAGGATTATTACTTAGAAACGGAATTGCCGAAGGAACGGGCGAATTTAGTCATACAATGATTGGAAAATAGAAGGTGAACAGAATGAATATTTTATGGGATTTTGATGGGACGTTATTTGATACGTATCCAGTTTATACAAAAATTCTTTCTCAAGTTTTAGGGAAGGAAATAAGTGAAGAAGAAATCTATACAAAGTTAAAGGTTTCATTTTCACACGCAATTGATTATTATGAAATATCTAAAAAACAATTAAGTGAAATTGATGTATTAGAGAGTCGCATTATGATAGAAGATATTAAACCATTTGAAAAAGTGGAAGAGGTTTTAAAGTTTGCTGATAAAAATGTAATTATGACTCACAAAGATAGAGCCGGAGTATTATCAATATTAAATCATTACGGCTGGGACAAATACTTCGTAGACATGGTTACAATTGACGATGGTTTCCCCCGAAAACCGAACGCTTTATCTTATGATCATTTACATAAAAAGCACAATATTGATTTAGCTATTGGTGATAGAGAATTAGATTTATTACCTGCAAAAGAATTAGGTATTTTAACATGTATGTTTCAAAGGAGTTGTGATGTAGCGGATTATTCTATATCGCATTACTCGGAATTTTTTAAGGTAGTGATTGATAGAGAGGTTATTTTATAAATAATTTAAATAGAACCTCTACTTTTTGCTTGAAAGTAGAGGTTGTTTTCTATGCTTTATAAAAACGAAAAAAATTAATACTTTCAAATATTTAGAAGGGGATTGGTATAAAGATTTAAATTATATAGTTATAGATAAATCTATAGATGAAAAGATTTCTATAAAGCGAGTGATCACATGAGTATTTTCATTTTAGAAGATGATGTCATACAGGCGCAGCAAATGAAGCGGCTAGTTGAAGAGATTTGCGAGAAATATATGTTGCCTTTTGATTTTATAGAGGTAACTAGTAAAAGTGAAAACATTATAACTAACATTCCTAAGGCGAGGTATGTTCCAATCTATTTTTTAGATATTGAGATAAAAAGAGAAGAGCGTAAAGGATTACAAGTGGCGCAAGAAATACGAAAGTATGATACGCAAGGGATTATTGTGTTTGTAACGACGCATTCTGAATTTGCACCTATTTCATATCAATACATGGTATCAGCTTTAACTTTTATTGATAAAGGGTTGCCATACGAGGAGAGGCGTAACGTTTTTGAACAATGTTTACTCCAATATGAAGAGCGTAATAAGCACATCATTCCATCTGATGATTTTATCGTTGAAAATAGTAATGCGACTGTGCGGGTACCTTTTCATGAAGTTGAATATGTTATGACCGATGAACCACACCGTTTAGCGTTAGTGACGTTGGATCGAATTGTTTATTTTTACGGGACTTTAAAAGAAATTGAATTTGTAGATGAACGTTTATTTCGATGTCATCAATCATATATTGTGAATACGAAGCAATTGTCTTCTTACGATGCGAAGCAAAAAATGATAGTTTTAAAAAGCGGGAAACGTATTCCAGTATCACGTCGTTTAGTGAGTAAAGTACGTAACATATTAAAGGGTGAGATGTAATGTATATTTATGATTTATTTGCAATACTGCTTACTAGTATAAGCCATACGTTTTTATACATTCAATTAATCCGGTACAATAGATTGTCATATAGAATGTTAATAGCTTTAAGTGCGGTATTCATTATTTTACTTGCTATTGTTGTAACAGTAACGAGATATCCAGAATTGAATAGTACCATTGTGTTGTTTCTAATAAGTTTAGGATTAATGCAAAATGAATTGAAATTTAAGCATAATGTATATTTTGCACTAGTGAGTATGGTGATAATAACGTTAGTGAAAATGTTGCTATTTGATTTAGGAATGAAAATCTTTATGTTAACGCCATTCAATTTATATTTATGGACAGGTAGCTTGATTCATCTTACCGTATCGACACTTACTTTTATCGGTATTTTTGTAGCTCGCAAAAGAATCCAAAAAATTGCTCAATATATAGTAGGTAGTCCGCTATACTATGTAACTTATATATTATTAATTGCCGGATTTATTATTGAACTAATCTTAACTCAGCCATCTTCTGCGTTATTAGCACAATTAAATCAACAATACAGTGAAGTAAGTTATATTTCAGCGATTATTATATTTTTATTATTACTAATCATGGTGTTAATAAGCTCACACTTATCGAAAGAAAAGTTACAAGAAGAACACGAGAAACGTTTAGATAAAGAGTTATTAGATTATGTAGAGAAATTAGAGGATATGCACGATGAGCTTGCTAGTTTCCGTCATGATTATATGAATGTATTACTATCGTTAGAGGAGGGCATACGTACAAAAAATGTGAAAGAAATTGAGCAAGTGTATTATGACGTGATAGCTCCTACATTAAAAACAATAAATGATAATGAACTTGATATTGCGAAATTATCTCGTATACATATTCCTGAAGTGAGAAGTGTATTAAGGGCGAAAGTTAGCACTGCCCAGCACCAACAAATAAAAGTAATGCTCGATATACCAGAGAACATTGAAAGTGTTTCGATGACGATCATTTCATTTATTCGCATCATTTCAGTTTTAGTAGACAATGCAATTGAAGAAGCAGTACATAGTGAGGAAAAGATGTTGCAAATCGCATTCTTTGAAATGGATTCCCGACAATATTTTATCGCGCGTAATAGTTCAAAGAGTGAAGCGATTGATTTGCAAAAAATTTATGAGAAAAACCATTCAAGTAAAGACGGAGCTCGAGGATATGGGTTATTTTCGTTAAAACGGATTATGAATAAAACAAATAACGCGACGTTAGAGACAACTTATGTAAGTCCTTATTTCACACAAACACTCATATTAAAAGAGATGAAATGACCATCTATGATGAAAATGAAACCGAATAGGAAAGAACTACATACTTCCTTTACTCGTTTTTATACACTTCAAGTAAGAGGTGAAGCGAGATGAATGGTCTTATTTTTACAACAATGATTAGCTTTGGTTTACCGCTTGTAGCACTTTTATATGCTTTTTGGAAGAAACGCTATATTCCATATATGTTAGGTGTATTGGCTATTGTTGTATCACAAATATTGATCCGCATACCAATACTGAATTATGTAAATGGAACTAGCACAAATTTTCAAATGTTTTCTGTTATGCAGCCTGTACTATTTGTACTTTTGCTTAGTTTATCAGCTGGAATTTTTGAAGAGATAGCTCGTTTTATTGCAATGCGTTATTTTATGAAGCAACGAGATTGGCAGTCTGGTTTTTTATTTGGAGCAGGGCATGGTGGTATTGAGGCAGTGTTGATAGTTGGAATTCCGGTAATATCTCTATTATTGTCACAAACAGTCATTCAAAATGGTGACAGTTACTATCTCGCCGGTATTGAGCGCATCTTCGCGATGGTATTGCATATTGGGCTTTCCTTCATTGGATTGCAAGCTGTCGTCCAAAAGAAATTTCGTTATGTTGTATATGCAATTTTCATCCATGGGACTGCAAATGCAATAGCTAGCATTATACCGCTATATATACAAGGGAAAGACGGGATTATTTTGTCAGAAGTTTCAATAGCAATTTGTGCTGTACTCGTTTTTAGTTATAGTTTTATTTTAAAAAGAAAGGGTGTATGAAAATGAGAAGAATGATACTAATTATAATAAGTGCTATCGCGGCGTTCGCACTCGCAGCTTGTACCGGTAATAAAGTAGATGAAAGTACGTCAAAAAAGTTTATTCCGAAGGCGGAAGAAATTGTAACATTATTAAATGAGGCGAAGTATAAAGACGTGCATGAAAAATTTGATAGTAAAATGAAATCAGCCTTATCAGAAGAGCAAATGAAAGAACTTACTCCTATAATTGAAAAAGCTGGTACATTCGAAAAAATTGAGAAAAAATCGATTGAAGAAAAAGATGGTTTATATACTGTTATTCTTGTAGCGAAGTATAGTAAAGAACAACGTACCTTTATCGTAACTTATAACGATAAAGAAGAAATAGCTGGGTTAGTAATTAGGTAGAAATGTAATAGCAGATAAGATGGTTGTGTCCATTTTATCTGCTATTTATCATAACCAAATTATGGTTATTTGTGCTAATATGAACTTATAGCTGTATAGAAGGGGTGGATTAGTATGAAAACTGAAATAGTTCCTAAAAAGAAGTACAGCATAATAAGTTACATATCTTTACTAATCGGTATTTTATGTTTTCTGTTCGTTTTTATTACACCGACAAGGATAGCGAATGTAGGTAATGTAGTGGGAGATTATATTACAGTTGCCCTCACAGTTGCAGGTATCATACTTTCTAGCATTACGATGACGAAACAAACAGAGAAGAAGGGGATTGCTATTATTTCAATAATACTGTCCTTATCATTACTTATATTTTGGATGATCACGATTATATTATTATTTACTGGTCAAATTAGTTTTGCGCCGTAATGTGCAATAAAAAGAGTCCTTCTCGTATGAAGGACTCTTTTTATTCGCTGTCTACCGGTTGATATTCTAAAATATCCCCTGGTTGGCATTCTAACGCTTTACAAATAGCATCTAAAGTTGTAATTCTAATTGCTTTTGCTTTTCCATTTTTTAATATAGAAAGGTTAGCCATTGTAATTCCAACCTTCTCTGAAAGTTCAGTTACACTCATTTTTCTTTTCGCTAACATTACATCAATATTAATTATTATTGCCATGTTATTCACCTCAGACCGTTAAATCATTTTCTGATTTTATATCTATCGCATCTTTTAAAAGTCTTTGGAGAACGGCAGCAAAGACGGCGATAACCATTGAAGCAAAGATAAGGATCATGCCAATTATTATAATACCTGGTGCATCATCTCTCTCTGCTACAAGATAGAAAAGCGGCATACCTACTACATATAATACACTAATTGTAATAGCACATTGTTTTATCTTTTTTAAAGCTCTAACAGATAATTTCGAGAAGGCGTTCCCCTTATCAATGTAGCTTACAAGTTTAAAGGCTTGATATAGGGCAAAATAAAAAGGTATCACCGTTGCATATAGATTGATTAAAACAAGATATTTTATATATGCAATATCCGGGTATAAGTCCGCTGTATAATTCCCGATATTAGGAATTAAAAATATACATAAAGCAAAAACAGGAATACCGATAAGGATGATTGCTGTCTTTAAAAAGAGTGTTGATCCTTGTTTCATATAAAGCACCTCATTTTTAAATTATCTCTTTAATTTAACATGAAATTTATCGTTTAACAATAAATTCTTATTTATTTCAATCGGATTTTTATTGATAAATAAATTTTTGGGAAGAGAATGATAAGACATTTTTATAAAATAGGTGTGGTCCCTAATTATTTGAACATAAAAATCTATGATATGTAGCGTTCGTTGCCTTACTAATAAAAGAAAGTGAAGGTAATGATTGTTAGCTTCATGAAAATTGGGGACTAATAAAACATATATAAATGAATGTAAAACATACGGAGGAACAACAATGTCGAATTTGGGTTTACTGATGAAGAAGTTACTGTTAGTAGGAACAATCACACTAAGTATGTTATGTACGGAAAGCATGATGAATTATTATTCGGTGGAAGCGAAAGTGAAAAAAGTAGAACGTCAACCAAAAAATATCATCATAATGGTTATGGACGGAACTAGTTCTTCAGCAACGACATTAGCTCGCTTGTATAAAGGGAAACCACTTGCATTAGATGAAATGGTAACAGGAGGAGTACGTACATATTCGGCTGAATCAGCTATAACGGATTCAGCCCCAGCAGCTACAGCTTTAGCGACTGGTAATAAATCGAATTCAGGATATGTAGGTGTATTACCTTCTATTGTAAGTTCACCGGGCTTAAAACTAATAAAAGAAGAGGACAAGTTACGGCCAGTTGCCAATGTTTTAGAAGGTGCCAAACGTACTGGTCGCGCAACTGGAATTGTTGCTACAGCTGAAATTCAGCATGCTACTCCGGCCGGGTTCTCTGCCCACCATGTAAACCGCAAGCGTTTTGACGTAATTGCAGAGCAACAAGTGTATCAAAATATAGATGTCGTATTAGGCGGGGGAAAAGCGGCACTGCTACCTATAAAAAGAAAAGATGGTGAGGATTTAGTAAAGGTGATTCATGACAAAGGGTACGATTTTGTTGAAACGAAAAATGCATTATTGAACTCTAAATCTAAGAAGATTTGGGGCTCTTTTTCACATAACGCTTTAGCGTTCGATATGGACCGTGAAGCAACAAATCCGGAGCAACCGACACTTTCGCAAATGACGGAAAAAGCAATTCAAACGTTATCAAAAGATAAAGATGGTTTCTTTTTATTTGTGGAAGGAAGTAAACCAGACTGGGCAGCTCATGTGAATGATCCGATGGGGATGATTAGTGATGTATTAGCATTTGATAAAGCGGTAGCAAAAGCATTACAATTTGCCAAAAATGATGAGAATACACTGCTCATCGCTTTAACTGATCATGGTAATAGCGGGATTTCTATTGGGAATGCGAATACAACAAAAGGCTATAATACTACGCCGGTCTCTGCATACATTAATCCATTAAAAAAAGCGAAAATGACAATTGAAGGGGTAACCCAAAAAATAAACAATGATTTATCAAATATAGTAGAAGTTGCTGCACTTTACGGTTTAAATAACTTAACGGAAGCTGAAAAGGAAAAATTAAAAGTTGTACAAAAGAAATCGGATATTGGTCCAATACTTACTACATTACTAGCTAACCGTGCAAATATTGGCTTCACAACAGGAGGGCATACAGGTGAGGATGTGTTTTTATATTCTTACGGTCCTCAAAAACCATATGGTTTGATCCAAAACACAGACGTTGCGAAGACGATGGCGAAAGCAATGGGCTTTAATTTAGAAGAAGTAACAAACAAATTATTTGTAGATAGTGAATCAGCTTTTAAACAAAACGATGCAACAGTCACTATAGATAATACTGATACAGCAAACCCGGTGCTCATAGTAAAACGTAATTATGTAAAAGCTCAATTATTTGTAAATAAAAATATAATTCGTATTAAGAATAAAGAATATGAATTAGGTAGTGTAGTTGTAGAAAGTAATGGCAAGTTCTATGTACCAGAAGAAGCAATCCGTTTATTCATAAAGCATTCTCGTTAGAAAAATGCCAATTCCTTATCTAGTACTTAGGAATTGGCATTTTTGTGTAGCTGAAATTTCATTTGAAAACAAGAATAAAGGGAATCACAACTTCTAAAATGGACTTCTTGTAAATTTATTTATTTTATGTTTTTCACCCTAAAAAATATTTCTCAACATTTTAGCACTTTAAAAAGATTGAATATTCGTATTATAACGAATATTATGTTCCTATCGGCAAAAAAAACGATAATTTGCAACCACTGGGGAGGAAGAGCATTGAAAAAGAATAAGAAGTTAAAACCATTATCAGTTTTAGCAACAGCGGCAGTGCTAAGTAGTACGTTTGCTTTTGGAAGTCAAGCAGCGTATGCTGATACGCCACCATCTCTACCAATTGATGAGCATTTAATACCAGAAGAGCGTTTGGCAGAAGCGCTGAAACAAAGGGGAGTAATTGATCAATCTGCATCACAAGCTGAGACATCAAAGGCTGTCGAAAATTATGTTGAGAAAAAGAAAGGGGAAAACCCTGGAAAAGAAATCATGACAGGTGATAACCTTACGCAAGAAGCTTCAGATTTTATGAAGAAAGTAAAAGATGCAAAAATGAAGGAAAATGAAAAGGCGCAGCAGCCCGAAGTAGGACCAGTAGCTGGACAAGGTGCAGGATTGAACCCTGGAAAATTAAATGGAAAAGTACCGACTACACCAGCGAAGCAAGCTGAGTACAATGGAGCTGTTCGAAAAGATAAAGTACTTGTTTTACTCGTAGAATTTAGCGATTTTAAGCATAATAATATTGATCAAGAACCAGGTTACATGTATTCTAAGGACTTTAATCGTGAACATTATCAAAAAATGTTATTTGGTGATAAGCCATTTACGTTATTTGATGGATCGAAGATTAATACATTTAAACAGTATTACGAAGAACAATCCGGCGGAAGCTACACAGTAGATGGAACTGTAACAGAATGGCTTACTGTTCCAGGAAAAGCGTCAGATTATGGTGCTGATGCGGGAACTGGTCATGATAACAAAGGTCCTTTAGGGCCACGTGATCTTGTAAAAGAAGCATTAAAAGCAGCGGTAGCAAAAGGGATAAATTTAGCAGACTTTGATCAATATGATCAATACGATCAAAATGGTGATGGAAATAAAAATGAGCCAGATGGAATTATTGACCACTTAATGGTTGTACATGCGGGCGTGGGTCAAGAAGCTGGCGGTGGTAAATTGAAAGATGATGCGATTTGGTCTCATCGTTCAAAACTAGGATCAAAGCCATATGCGATTGATGGTACGAAATCTTCTGTTTCAAATTGGGGCGGAAAGATGGCTGCATACGATTATACAATTGAGCCTGAAGATGGAGCAGTTGGTGTATTTGCGCATGAGTACGGTCATGATTTAGGATTACCAGATGAATATGATACAAAGTACTCTGGAGAAGGTGAACCTGTTGAATCATGGTCTATTATGAGTGGCGGTAGCTGGGCTGGAAAAATTGCAGGAACAGAGCCAACGAGTTTCTCACCACAAAATAAAGAGTTTTTCCAAAAGAATATGCAGGGTAACTGGGCGAATATCGTTGAGGTAGATTATGATAAACTTCGCACAGGAATCGGTACTGCAACATATTTAGATCAAAGTGTTACAAAATCAAAACGACCAGGAATTATTCGTGTTAACTTACCAGACAAAGATATAAAAAATATCGAATCGGCATTTGGTAAGAAGTTTTATTACAGCACAAAAGGAAATGATATTCATACAACACTTGAGACACCAGTGTTTGACTTAACAAATGCAAAAGACGCTAAGTTTGATTATAAGGCATTTTATGAACTAGAAGCGAAGTATGATTTCCTTGACGTAAATGCGATTGCAGAAGATGGAACGAAGACACGTATAGATCGAATGGGCGAAACAGATGTAAAAGGCGGCGTAGATACAACGGATGGTAAGTGGATTGATAAATCATACGATTTAAGCAAATTCAAAGGAAAGAAAGTAAAACTGCAATTTGAGTATATAACAGATATTGCAGTAGCTTATAAAGGATTTGCATTGGACAATGCAGCATTAACTGTAGATGGAAAAGTTGTATTCTCTGATGATGCAGAAGGACAGCCAGCAATGACGCTAAAAGGATTTACTGTGTCAAACGGATTTGAACAGAAAAAAAATAACTACTATATTGAGTGGCGAAATTACGCTGGATCTGACACAGCGTTACAACATGCACGTGGTCCAGTATTTAATACAGGAATGGTTGTATGGTATGCGGATCAAAGCTTTACAGATAACTGGGTAGGCGTTCATCCAGGCGAAGGATTCCTTGGGGTAGTAGATTCTCATCCAGAGGCAATCGTAGGAACATTAAACGGACAGCCAACTGTGAAGAGCAGTACGCGTTATCAAATTGCCGACGCGGCATTCTCATTTGATCAAACGCCAGCATGGAGAGTAGATTCGCCAACTCGCGGTATCTTTGATTATAAAGGATTAACAGGCGTTGCGAAATTTGATGATTCTAAGCAATACATCAATAGCGTTATTCCAGATGCCGGACGTAAGTTGCCGAAACTAGGATTAAAGTTTGAAGTAGTAGGTCAAGCTGATGACAAGTCTGCAGGTGCAGTTTGGATCCATCGCTAAAATAAAATGAAAAGGAGCTGTCATAAGTCGGTGAAATCTGACTTATGACAGCTCTTTTCTTCTTGTGAGAAAAAACTGTTACATAAACACAAATCGAAAAAAATTACCATTTTAAAAAATGAAAAGATGTGCAGAAGTGAAAAAGTCATCTGCTTTTTTATATATTTATTGGAAAAAACAGATGTTTCTTTTATAATTGAAATGCTCCATCAGTCCGATTATGTAAGGTTTTTTGACCGTAAGGAATTTGTAAGTAATGAGTAAGAAAAAAGAGATTTTTATATTATATAATATTTATTACAGCTACTTTTAACACCTGATACTAATAGTATGCTATAATGTGAATTAGCAACATAAAGGAAAGGAATTAGACCAATGACATTAGAAAATACTAAAAATTTAAAAAAACAAGTTGCTCCGTATGAAAAATCAACGATTAAAAAAAGTGTGTGGCAACTTTTTAACACAATTGTGCCATTCATTATTTTATGGTACCTTGCTTATAAAAGTTTGTCCGTTTCTTATTTGTTATCAGTAGTTCCATCTCTGTTAGCCGCTGGTTTTATGACGCGAATTTTCATTATTTTTCATGATTGTACTCACTATTCATTCTTTAAAAGCCGTCGTACAAATAGAATAGTAGGGACATGTATGGGTGTTTTAACTTTATTCCCATTTGATCAATGGGGGCATGAACATTCTATTCATCACGCTACAAGTGGTAATTTGGATAAGCGAGGTACAGGAGATATTTGGACACTTACTGTGGATGAATATGCAGCTGCGCCACTTAGACTTCGTTTAGCATATCGCTTATATCGCAATCCATTCGTTATGTTTGGATTAGGGCCGATTTATGTTTTCTTGCTTAAAAATAGATTTAACCGAAAAGGTGCTAGACAGAAAGAACGTATGAATACTTATTTGACGAATATTATAATCGTTGCTTTAGTAGCTATACTTTGCTGGGCAATTGGATGGCAATCGTTCCTACTAGTACACGGTACGATATTCTTAATAGCAGGTTCAGTAGGGATTTGGCTGTTTTACGTACAGCACACATTCGAGGATTCTTATTTTGAAGAGGATAAAGATTGGGAATATGTGAAAGCTGCAGTGGAAGGAAGTTCATTCTATAAACTTCCAAAAATCTTGCAATTCCTAACTGGTAATATTGGATTCCATCATGTTCATCATTTAAGCCCAAGGGTACCTAACTATAAACTAGAAGAGGCGCACAATAATACGCTTCCGTTAAAAAATGTACCTACGATTACTCTTGCTACAAGCTTGCGTTCACTTCGCTTCCGACTATGGGATGAGAAAAGTAACAATTTTGTTACCTTTAAAGAATTCAAGAAAATAATTAAAAACAATGTTTCTGTTCGAGTGAAATCTGAACTATAATTTCATTGTATATAAAAAACTCTCCTTAATCATTTTCGATGTAAGGGGAGTTTTTGTTATATATAACTGATATCGAGGACGTGGAATACTCATGTGTAGGTAATTTAAGAATACGGTAATTATATTATGTAAATAAAATGGATCATCATAATTTTTTATTATTGTGAAGGACATCGTACATATATAATGAAAAGCAGAAGGTAGATGATAGTATTGAATAGAACACATACAACGTAATAAAATAATTCTTTCAAAAGGAAAGGGAAATGAAAGATGTTGAAATTACAAGGAAAATACAATGAAGCGAAAGTATTTACGAATAACGTTGATGAGACTGCGACTGGGCAGATTATTGATCTTTGTAACCAAGAATTCGTAAAGGATAGTCAAATTCGTATTATGCCAGATACACATGCAGGAGCAGGTTGTACGATTGGGACAACAATGACAATACAGGATAAAATTGTTCCTAATCTTGTAGGAGTAGACATTGGGTGTGGAATGGAAGTTGTTGTGATTGATAAGAAAAAAGAAGAAATTAATTTCGATTGTTTAGACGAAACAATTCGTAAATTTGTTCCAAGTGGTTTTCGTATCCGAGATAAAGAACATCGATTCTCAAAAATGATTGATTTTGATGGTGTGAAGGCGCCATATACATTACAAAGAGCTCAAAAAAGTATAGGTACTCTTGGAGGTGGAAATCATTTCATTGAATTAAATGAAGATGAAAAAGGGAATGTATATATTGTCATTCATAGTGGTTCTCGTAATTTAGGTAAACAAATAGCAGAGTATTACCAAAACTTCGCATATGAACAATGCATTGATGTTATATCAATGAAAGATGAGATTATTAAGAGATTAACTGAAGAAGGGAGAGCAAAAGAAATACAAGAAACTTTACGTGGAATTCAGAAGCCTAAGATTCGTAAAGAGCTAGCTTATTTAGAAGGGCAAGGATTCAAAGATTATATGAATGACATGAATATTGCCCAAAAGTATGCTGCGTTAAATCGTAAAGCAATGATGGATGAAATTGTTACGAAAATGGACTGGAAAATTACGGATCAATTTACTACAATACATAACTATATTGACATAGAAAATATGATTCTACGAAAAGGTGCTATTTCAGCTCAGAAAGATGAACGAGTCATTATTCCCATTAACATGAGAGATGGTTCAATTATTGCATTTGGTAAAGGGAATCCAGATTGGAACTTTTCTGGTCCGCACGGGGCAGGACGTATTATGAGTCGTAAGAAGGCTAAAGAATTATTGAGTCTAGAGGAATTTCAAAATACGATGACAGAAGTGTGGACTACATCAGTAGTAGAGAGCACAATTGATGAAGCACCAATGGTTTACAAGCCAATGGATGAAATTATCGAAAATACGGAAGAAACAATAGATATAAAGCACATTATTAAGCCATTATATAATTTTAAAGCGAATTAAAAGGATAAAAGACCGCACATAATGTGAAAGATATGTGCGGTCTTTTATATATAAGTATAGTATTACATGGTCTCGCTAATTTTAGTTTCACTTTGAGTGTTAGTAGCAATTCTTTTCTTAACTTTAAAGTGATAGTAAGTGTAGCAAAAGATGATAAATGGTACAGTGCAATAGATTCCAAGTCGTTGTTCAGGGATAAAGATAAGACTGATTAATATAATGCCATACAATCCAAAACCAAGAATTGGTACAAGTGGATAAAGTGGAGTTTTAAATTTTAAGTCTTCTAATCTTCCACCGTCTGCTAAATAATGTTTACGGAAAAAGAATTGAGAGACACAAATTGACATCCAAACAATGATTGTAATGACACCAGAAATTGAAATTAACCATAAGTAAACTGTTTCAGCAGCTACAACGCTTGTTAAAAGAGAAAAAGCAGAAATAGAAATTGTCAAAATTAAAGCGTTTAGAGGTATTCCTCGTGATGATAATTTCTTTAAAAAGGCAGGAGCCATTTCATTTTTTGATAATGACCAAAGCATGCGAGTTGCGGCGTACAGTCCAGAGTTTGCGACAGAAAGAACAGCTGTAAGAATAACAAAGTTCATAATATCAGCTGCATATGGAATACCGATATTATCAAATACAGCAACGAACGGACTTTTTGTTAATCCAGCTTCTTCCCAAGGAATTAAAGCAACAAGGACAAAAATTGCTAAGACGAAGAAAAACATCGTGCGCCATATAATATTTCTAATAGAACGTGGTAAAGTTTTTGCTGGATCTTCACTTTCACCTGCTGCGATTCCGACAAGTTCTGTACCTTGGAAGGAATAATTAACTGTAACCATTGTTAATAGGATAGCTGCAAGTCCATTTGGGAATAAACCGCCGTGATTTACGAAATTTGATAATAACGGGGCTGGTTCGTCACCTTTTAAATCAATAAAACCGAACATAGCGGCGCCGCCAAGGATAATAAAAGCTATAATGGCAGATACTTTTATACTTGAAAACCAAAATTCTGTTTCTGCATAACTACGAGCAGATAATGCGTTAATAGTGAAGATTGTAACGCCAAATATTAAACACCAAACCCAGACGGGAATATCAGGAAACCAGCGCTGCATTGTAATGCCGGCAGTTGTAAATTCAAGACCGGTCGTATTTGCCCAGCTTAACCAATATAACCATCCGATCGTAAAGCCAGTTGCAGGATTGATGAACTTAGTGGCATATTCTTGGAAGGAACCTGAAACAGGCATAGCTACAGCAAGTTCACCAAGACAAAGCATAACGAAATACATTAATAATCCACCAGCCATAAAGGCAAGCACGGATCCACCAGGTCCAGCTTGACTTATAATAAAGCCAGATCCGTTAAATAACCCCGTTCCAATCACACCACCGAGTGCAATCATGAATAAGTGTCTACTTTTCATCGTACGTTTTAATTCATTGTTTGTATTGTTTACTTGCGACATTGTTTTCCTCACTTTCGTAGTTGATAGAATAAAGTTTGATGTTTTCCGTATTGTGGAATGTATTCCGTGATGTGAAATCTTGTTATAATTTTCAGATAATTAAAAAGAAAAGTCAATATTTTTTTGTTTGCGCTTTCAAATTATTATTAGCGACATATTTTTATTTTTAGAAAATTGAATAAATGGATTGATTTCATTTTGAATTTTTGTTAAATTGATAGGTAATTGAGCGTACTAACATATTACAAGTCAAGTTGAGGTGAGTTATGGTACAGTCCATTGATCGAGCGATAAGTATTATAAAGTTGTTAAATTCTACTAATGAAAAAGAGTATTGGGCCATCTCTGATATAGCGGATAGAACACATCTCCCAGTTAGTACAGTACATAGATTACTTAATTCTCTAATCGAGCATGGGTTAGTTACGCAAATTTCAGAAACGAAACAGTACAAAATTGGGCCAATGTGGATGGAAATAGGATTACGTCAATTGGAGAAAGTAGATTACAGATCTGTAGCCAGAGAAGTGATGAAACGGTTAGCCTCTGAAGTGGAAGAAAGTGTGTATTTAAACATTCCAAATGGAACGCATTCTATTATCATTGAAAGAATTGATAGCCCTTTAAAAATTCGAGTTATCGATAACTTAGGGGAACAGATTCCACTTTCAATTGGTGCTGCAAACAAAACGATGCTTGCCAATATGAAAACGAATGAAATGGAGCATATTGTAGAACATTTACTTTCTTCTTTACCAGAACAAAAGCGCATTCTTTTAGAGCAAATAAAGCAAATAAGAAATGAAGGATATGCGGTAAGTTATGGTGAAAAAACAGAAGGGACGGCTTCAGTAGCTGCACCTATTATCGGATTTAATCATAAAGTAGTAGGAGCATTAAGTGTTGGGTTAATTAGTCATCGCATTAATGATGATCGACTATCTTTTCTTATTAGTAAGGTAAAACAAGCAGCTCATGAAATATCAATAAAAATCGGCAGTACATCAGAACTATAATTTTGATAACTGTCGTCATTTTTTATTCATATACTGGAATTAATTTTCATAATGCGGAAAAATAGGGGGATTTATATGTCAAAGTGGCAATCAAAAGAACAATTGATTCAATTATTAAGCGGTCTCGTTGAAATTCCTAGTATTACAGGTACAGAAGCAGAAGTTATATTGCCAGATTTTGTTGTGGAACAATTATCTGATTTACAGTACTTCAAAGAAAACCCGCATCATTTGCAAAAAAATCCGACGGGAGACGGACGATATTTTGTTACAGCTCTCGTAAAGAAAAGCGATAGTACAAAAAATACAGTAATTCTAGTTAGTCACTTTGATGTTGTAGATGTACAAGATTACGGAGTGTGGAAAGAAGATGCATTCAATCCTAAAAAGTTAACGTCTATGTTTTATTCTCATAAAGATGAACTACCAGATCATGTACGTGAGGATATAGAAAAAGGAGATTGGTTATTTGGTAGAGGAACAATGGACATGAAATGCGGTCTTGCGTTACAAATGGCAATGATTGAGCAAGCTTGTGAAGGAAGATTTGACGGGAATGTTCTTTTATTAGCTGTTCCAGATGAAGAAGTGAACTCTGTAGGGATGAGAGCTGCTGTTCCAAGACTACTAGAGTTAGCACGAGAACATAACTTGGATTATAAAACGGTATTAAATTCAGAGCCTATGTTTTCACGACACCCTGGTGACCAAAATAAGTATATTTATACTGGTACTATTGGTAAAGTGTTACCTGGATTTCTTTGCTACGGAAAAGAGACACATGTAGGTGAACCATTTGCAGGCTTAAATGGGAGTTATATGGCTTCATTAATAACAGCAGAATTAGAGTTGAATACAGACCTTTGTGATATTGTAGAAGGGGAAGCGAGTCCTCCGCCAACTAACTTACTTCAAAGGGACTTAAAGGAGGATTATTCTGTCCAAATTCCGCATCGTGCTGTTACATTATTTAATTTGTTTTTACTAGAAAAATCAATGACAGATGTCGTTTCATTGTTACGTCAAAAAGTAACAATGGTAGCAGAGAAAATAGAAGAATCATATGAAAAGCAAGCATATCGTTTTTCTAAATATAATCCGTTTATACCGCCTAATATGAAAGTAAATGTATTAACGTATGAAGAGCTTATTGCTTATGCAATTGAACAACATGGGCAAGAGAAAATAGATGATATTCAATCTAGTATAATAAATAATAGAGAAGATAAAGATGATCGTGCGGTAACGATTGATTTAGTAGATAAACTAGCTATTTTATGTAAAGAGAAGGCGCCGATGATTGTACTTTTCTTTGCTCCACCATATTATCCAGCTGTAAGTTCACGCAACAATACGTTAATTAAAGAAGTAGTTGCAGAAATGGAAAAGTATGCACACTACAATCATAACATTACATTTGAAAACCAAAATTATTTTGGAGGAATTTCAGATTTGAGCTATGTGGGCTTACAGAATCCCTTACATTCAATGAGCTCACTTGTAGACAATATGCCATTATGGGATAAAGGTTACTCGATTCCGCTTCAGGAACTAGAAGAGTTTGACGTTCCAGTATTAAATATGGGGCCGGTAGGAAAAGATGCACATCAATGGACAGAACGTTTAGATGTAAATTACGCATTTGAAACGCTATTAGATATGTTACCGAAATGCATTGAAAGATTACTTGTTTCTAATAAAATTACACAATCATAGTAGGTAATAGAGAAGAGTTAAAACTAAAATTTCAAAAGAGGATATAAATAAAATTATTTCAGTATAACCAAAAGAACGGACAAACTCAAGTATATATGAATTTGTCCGTTTATCATTTAGTGAAAGCGAGAGAGTATGTAATCCACTATTTTTTAACTACATTCATAGCAAACGTGATCTCTTTTATCGTTTTATTTTTTTGTTTGACCAGACAGCTCAATAGATTTTTGTGTACAGCGCTGCATAGCTGAAATGATGGCTGTTCGTAAGCCTTTTTCCTCTAATGTTGCTACAGCCTCTATCGTTGTTCCACCAGGAGAACAAACCATATCTTTCAATTCACCAGGATGTATTCCTGTTTCTAGTACCATTTTAGCAGAGCCTAATACAGCTTGAGCTGCGAATTTATATGCTTGATTTCTTGGCATACCGTCTAGTACAGCAGCATCTGCCATCGCCTCTATAATCATATATACGTATGCTGGTGAAGAACCACTTACTGATGTAACAACATCCATTAATTTTTCACTTACGATCTCTGCTTGACCAAAGCTATTGAAAATGTTTAGCACATCTTCTAAATCTTTTTCTGTCACCATTTCATTAGGGCATAATGCAGACATTCCTTCTCCAACAAGAGCAGGGGTATTAGGCATTACTCGTACAACTTTTAATTTCTTATCAAAAGATTCTTCTGTACTTTTGATGCTTTTTCCAGCAGCGATCGTTACGACGATGACATCGTTTTTGATTACTTCTTTTAATTCGTTAATGATTGATGCGTATAGGTCTGGTTTAATTGATAAAATTAAAATATCAGCATTTTTAGCTACTTCATTATTGTCAGTAGTCGTAGTTAGCCCATATTTTTCGCTAGCGTTTTTTAAATTCGTAGTGTTTAAATCCGAACAAATAACATGATTTGCAGACACTATCTTTTTGTTTAACATCCCGCCAATGATAGCCATCCCCATATTTCCGCATCCGATGAATCCAATTTGTTTGTCCATAATTACTCAATCTTGCTCCTTTTATAATAAATTATATCCTTTTGAAATTATTATATTAAAATAACAATAACATCTACATGCAATATAAAGAAACATTCTAAGAGAATATGTTCCTTTTTGCAACAGTAAAAGATAAAAATCAATTACATTCAACATTCTGTAAATATATACACTATCATTTAATGTTTTATATTTATGTATATGAGTTAAACTTATATCGATTTGTATTTTCATTCATTAGGATAATATTTTCATACAAATACCATGCCGCTCTATTTATTTTTAAAAATACCTCTTGACACCAAATTAAATTATATCGCATAATATAAAAAATTAAACCGAAAATCGTTGAAGGGAAATAGTACATATGTCTTCTTGCGAAAGAGAGTGGAATTCACCGGCTGAAAGATTCCTCGTATAGAATATATCGAACCTATCTCTGAGTCTTAAATGAAAGTTTAGGCGTTCGCCTGCGTTATAGGCGCCAAGTGGATATCTATGTATATCAATTAAGGTGGTACCGCGGAACAATGACCGTTTCGTCCTTTTTATTTTATTAAGGGCGAAGCGGTCATTTTTATTTTGCTCTTAAATAGGCTAGGTGCAGCATTGGTGAGAATAGAATCACTGCAAGCCGAATGAATAAAAGTGTAATCTATAAAAAACTTTGATTTTAGACTTGGGGGATATAAAAGTGAAAAAACAACGAATTGTTGTAAAGATTGGGAGCAGTTCCTTGGCAGATAGTCACGGAGGAATTTCTAAAGAACAACTTTCAGATCACGTTGCCGCATTGGCTCGATTGAAAGAAGAAGGGCATGAAGTTTTGTTAATTACATCTGGCGCCGTGGCTGCAGGTTTTTCTGCTCTAGGCTATCCTAGCAGACCTGTGACAATTAAAGGGAAACAGGCTGCTGCGGCTGTTGGACAAAGTTTGTTAATGCAGGCGTACACGGAGGAATTTCGTAAATATGGCATCGTTACTGCGCAATTATTGCTGACGAGAAGTGATTTTTCTAGAAAAGAACAATATAGTAATGCTTATGCTACTTTAGGAGAGTTACTAAACCGTTCTGCTCTTCCAATCATTAATGAAAATGATTCCATCTCATTAGAGGAGCTGACGTTTGGTGATAACGATATGCTGTCAGCTTTAGTAAGCGGGCTTGTTTCGGCGGATATGCTAATGATTTTTACGGATGTGAACGGTTTGTACGACAAAAATCCTCAGAAAAATGCGGATGCGAAAAAGTATTATTTCCTTCCTGAAGTTACAGAAGAAATCGCTTCTCTTGCAGGAGATGCTGGGTCCAAACTTGGGACTGGCGGTATGAAATCAAAAATTGATGCTGCGAAGACGGCAATTTCTCTTGGCGTGAGTGTATTTATCGGAACAGGGCGTGGACAAGAGAAATTTGTAGATGTTTTAAAGGGCAAAGGTGATGGAACATATGTCGGAAATGCTCCTCAAAAAGAAATAAAGATGAACAAGCAATGGATCGCTTTGCATTCGATTGTTAGCGGACAAATTGAAGTAGACGCTGGAGCAGCTACTGCTATCATTCAGCATGGTAAGAGTCTTCTTCCTGCTGGCGTTACAAATGTGTCAGGATTTTTCAAAGTTGGCGATGTCGTAGAAGTTATGACGCAACAAGGGCGCGTCATTGGAAAAGGGCAATGCACATATAGTGCTGAGGAACTAAGAGATGTAAAAGGTATGCAAAGCCAAGAAATTCAAGCAAGAGGCGATAGGCATAATTATGAAGTCATCCATAGAGATTATTGGGTTTCACTTTAAGTATAGTGATGTTAAAAAGGAGGAAATAAAAATGAATGAAGTGTTGGCAAAGGGGAAAAAAGCGAAAGAAATTGCTAGAGAACTTGTACTAAAATCTACAAATCAAAAAAATGAAGCACTTGCTGCCATTGCGGATCAATTATTAGTAGAAACAGCTTATATATTAGAGGAAAACAAACGGGATCTAGAAGAAGGTAAGGAAAAAGGATTTTCTGATTCACTCCTAGATCGTCTAATGCTGAATGAACAGCGTATTATTGATATGGCAGAGGGGATTCAGCAGTTAATTGAATTACGTGATCCTGTTGGAGAATGTGTAAGTGAATGGGAGCGACCAAATGGACTATCTATTCAGGAGATGCGTGTACCACTTGGTGTTGTTGGTATGATTTACGAGGCAAGGCCGAATGTAACAGTAGATGCTGCTACAATTTGTTTGAAGACAGGAAACGCAGTAATATTACGTGGTAGTTCTTCAGCTATCAATTCTAACAAAGCTATCGTTGCTGTTATTCACCGAGCACTCAAACAAACAAGCTTGCCTCCAGAAAGTGTACAGCTAATAGAAGATACAACGCGGGATAGTGCAAAGCAGTTGTTTACATTAAACGATTACCTAGATGTTCTTATTCCAAGAGGTGGCAAACAATTAATTGATACTGTAGTGAGAGAAGCGTCTGTTCCAGTACTTGAAACGGGTGCAGGAAATTGTCATATTTTCATTGATGAAACAGCGAATAAACAAATGGCAGTTGATATTATTATAAATGCAAAAACACAGCGTCCATCTGTATGTAATGCCATTGAAACGATTGTAATTCATGAGAAGTGGGCACAGCAATTTGGTAGCGAATTGTTTTCAGCATTGAAGGGAAAAGGCGTGGAGTTACGTGGTGATCAGAAAGCACGGGCGATTGATTCTTCAATTGTACTTGCTTCAGAAGAAGATTGGGGTACAGAATTTTTATCACTCACGCTGGCAGTGAAAGTAGTTTCTTCTATAGAAGAAGCGATTCATCACATAAATACGTATGGATCTATGCATTCTGAAGCAATTATTACAGAAGACGAGGAAAACGTCGGTAAATTCTTCACAGCTGTAGATGCGGCTGCACTGTATCATAATGCATCAACTCGTTTTACTGATGGATCTGAATTCGGATTCGGCGCAGAAATTGGCATCAGTACACAAAAGCTACATGTAAGGGGACCGATGGGACTTCCTGCATTAACTTCTACAAAATATGTGATTCGTGGAAATGGACAGATTCGATAATAATAATAAAAGACACTCAATTACCTTGGGTGTCTTTTATATATTTACCATACAAATAGTCCAACGAGCATAGCACTTAATAAGGATACAGCCATTCCGCTAACAAGAAGCTTCCAAACATTTTTACCGATTATGGATGATTTTTCTCCGCCAAATAATGAATTGTAAGTTCCGTAAATCATACCTACTGTACTAAAGTTAGCAAAAGAAGCTAGAAATGTCGTTGCAACCGCAATCGTATGTGGTTGTAACGACTTTAGATTCGATTTTAAATCCATCATGGCAACAAATTCATTCGTCGTTATTTTGATCCCCATTAATTCAGCTACATACATAGCATCATTACCTGATAAACCGAGTAAGAAAGCAAAGGGACTAAAAATAATAGAGAAGATTTTTTGTATTGTTAAACCTGATACGACAAAGCTTAATAGCCCATTTAAACAGGCAGTTAATGCTACATAACCAATTACCATAGCTAAAATAACGATAACCATATTCATCCCGACTAACATACTGTTTGAAATAGTAGAAAAGAAATCTTTTTTTTCATCTTTTGAAGGTGTATATACGACATCATCTTCTTTCGTAACTTCCACAGGATTTAATACATTGGCCAAAATTAACGCGTTAATACAGTTTAAAGGGATTGCGCTGAAAATATATGTTGCCGGAACCATTGATAAATAAGCACCAAGAATGGATCCGCTAACGCTACTCATACTCATAATTCCAAAAGTTAATAAACGATTTTCTTTTAAAACAGATAATTGATCACGGACAACGGCAAGTGCTTCAGTGTTTCCTAAAAACATCATTTGAATCGAAAAGAAACTTTCTAACTTTGGTAAACGAGAAATCTTTGAAATAATTGCACCTACTTTATCAATAATCCAAGTTAAGATTCCAAAATAAGAAAGAATATCAAAGAACGTGATAACAAAAATGATAGGAAGTAATGCACTAAAGAAGAAATCAACAGTTTGATTTTCCATAGCGGAAGGAAATGCAAACCGAATACCTTCATTCGCACATGATAGTAGCCAACTGAAAAATGAAGCAATTTTATTAATGATAATACTGCCGAGCTTCGTGCCTAACATAAACCACGTAATAAAGAGCTCCAATATGATTAGAATAACGATTGGTCTCCATTTTATTTGTTTTTTATTAGGCGAACATAGGAAAACGAATAAGATTACAATGAAAATCCCTAACATATTTAATATGAAATGCATCTCAACAACTCCTTGAGAGTTATTATTTGTATATAAAAAAGCTCCTATTCTTCCTAATTTAGATTACAACGAAAAGTTATGAAGAATGTAAAAGATGTTAGGGATCCATTCATATTGTTTTTAAATACTGAAAAAGAACCATAGCAAACAAGCGGGTAGAATTGAAAGTTTTTTAAGTAACGAGTAGAAAAGGGAAACTAATAACTAAATCCATTTCTAAATTGTTTAGGTGAAACACCTGTATGTTTTTTAAACACTTTTGTAAAATGGCTCTGGTCATGGAAATTTAATAGTGTAGAAATTTCGGATATAGAATGTTTTGTGTAGTTCATTAAACTTTTTGACTCATCAATTTTAGCGCGCTGTATATATTCGCCTAGTGACATTCCAATTTCTTTTTTGAAAAGGGAAGATAAATAACTAGGATTTAATCCGACTATTTCTGCAAGTTGAGATAGTGTAATTTCTTCGTAAAGATGAGTAAATATATAATTTTGACATACGTTAATAGGTTTTGAGTGTTTTTGCATCGTTCCATTCTTTACTCGTTCAGAGAACTCAAGTAAAGCAGTCTCCAAAAATGGGGAAATGGCTTCACTTTTATTTATCTCTTCGAGTTTTTGAATAAATAAATCACTGAGTGTATATGCGATTTCAGGAAATAGTCCACCATCTATAGCTGATCTTGTCGCAAGTGTAATTGCTGCGATGGCAGAGTTTTTCTGGCTGCGCAAGTGACTTGTTTTTGACAACACCCCAAGATCTCCTGATTCAGGTAGACTCCTTAAATTTTTAATTAAATCATCTTTTTTTCCCTGCTTAATACATTCAAATATTTTTCTTTCAGCTTGAGGGTCAATATGAGTTAATGTACTTTGACGTTGCGTCGATATATGTATATCGGGTTGTTCAATTTCAAATTCTGTTTTTTTTACTAGTATATTTTTTTGCAGAATATCAGCAATGTCTAATTTTTGTTGATACAACATGTAATATAAAATCATACTTACATTAATAAATTTCAAATTGCTTAAAACGGGGAGGGATTGATAATATTGAATCATTTCCTCTTTGTTTATTTTTAGATGAAGATCATTTATGAGACCTTTAATGGAGGCTTCCGATAGTCTGGAATAAAGTACGGGTCCAACGATAATGTTCCCACTAAGTTGATCATTCAAGCGTAAGTTAATGGAGAAAAAATTTTCAAGAAAAGAAGTCTCTTCTAGTACTGGAAAATTATAAGCGGAATTTTCTTGGAATAGTTGATTACATAACTGCTTTTTTGAAGAATAGAAAGGGTGCTGCTGAAAATTAGGCGAGATTTCAAATGCCAAATTTCCTTTGTTATCAATAAAGAAGATAGGTGTTTTATGTATGTCAAAGACTAACTTACAAATATAATATAAATCTTCTAGTTTGGAGCAATTCATGATTTTAACCTCTATTCTATAAAAATTAGCTAGTGTGAGTGCGTATAGTCATAAATAATTAACTAAAATTTTTACAAGTATTCTAAAGAATATACCATAATATATAAAAAATAATAACTATAATAACGTTAGGAAAGCGTTTACTTAATTGTTTTTTAGGAGGGCTATCTATTATGACAAGAGATATTAAGAACATTATTTCACAAATGACATTAGAAGAGAAGGCAAGTCTATGTTCTGGATTAGACTTTTGGAATACAAAAGGAATTGAGCGATTAGGGATTCCTTCTATTATGGTAACTGACGGACCACATGGTCTTAGAAAACAAGCAGAGGGGGCAGATCACTTAGGGATTTATAACAGTATCCCGTCGACTTGTTTCCCATCGGCAGTAGGATTAGCAAGTACATGGAATAAAGAGCTAATCAATCAAGTAGGGGTTGCATTAGGAGAAGAATGTCAGGCTGAAAATGTAGGGGTTCTTCTTGGACCAGGTGCAAATATAAAACGTTCGCCGCTATGCGGAAGAAACTTCGAATATTTTTCAGAGGACCCGTATTTATCATCACAAATGGCTGCAAACCATGTTAAAGGTGTACAAAGTCAAGGGGTTGGAACATCATTAAAACATTTCGCTGCTAATAACCAGGAGCATCGAAGAATGTCTGTAGATGCAATTGTTGATGAAAGAACATTGCGTGAAATTTATCTTGCTAGTTTTGAAGATGTTATTAAGGAAGCACAGCCTTGGACAGTAATGAGTGCTTACAACAAAATAAATGGAGAATACGCTTCGGAAAATACGTATTTATTGAATGATATTTTAAAAGATGAATGGGGATTTGAAGGCTTTGTCGTATCTGATTGGGGCGCAGTAAATGAGCGTGTTGCAAGTTTAGCGAATGGTTTGGAGTTAGAGATGCCTTCAAGTTTCGGAATTGGTGAGAAGAAAATTATTGATGCAGTTAACGGTGGTGAGTTAACAATAGAAAAACTTGATCAATCAGTAGAGCGTCTTCTCAACATTATTTTTAAAGCCGTGGATAACCAATTAGAAAATGCTGTGTATAGTAAGGAAGCGCATCATCAGCTTGCAAGAGTAGTTGCAAGTGAAAGTATGGTGATGTTACAAAATGAAGATTCCATCCTTCCATTGAAAAAAGAAGGAACAGTAGCAGTAATTGGCGAGTTTGCAAAGCAACCACGTTATCAAGGCGGTGGAAGCTCTCATATTAATCCAACAAAGCTTGAAAGTATTCTTGAAGAAATTAAAATGGTATCAGGTGAAAAAACGAATATATTATTTGCACAAGGCTATGACCTTGCAAGTGATGATGTGGATGAAAACATGATTAATGAAGCGAAAAAAGTAGCAGAGAGTGCAGATACAGCTGTTCTTTTCGTTGGACTTCCAGATCGTTATGAATCAGAAGGATTTGATCGAAAACATTTACAAATGCCAAAAAATCACGTGCAATTAATTGAAGCTATCGCTGAAGTACAAAATAATATCGTTGTAGTTTTAAGTAACGGTGCGCCAATTGAAATGCCATGGATAGGAAAAGTAAAAGGAATACTTGAAGGCTATTTAGGAGGGCAAGCGTTAGGCGGAGCGATTGCTGATATATTATTTGGTGACGCGAACCCAAGTGGGAAACTAGCAGAAACATTCCCGAAAGTGTTAAGCGATAACCCATCTTACTTAAACTTCCCTGGTGAAGGTGACAAAGTGGAATATAAAGAAGGTGTGTTCGTTGGCTATCGTTATTACGATAAGAAAAAGATTGAACCATTGTTCCCATTTGGGTTTGGATTAAGCTATACAAACTTTGAGTATTGTAATCTTTCAATCGATAAGAAAGAAATAAAAGATACGGATACGGTTTCTGTTCGTGTAAACGTGAGAAATACTGGTAAAATAGCAGGGAAAGAAATTGTTCAGCTGTATATAAAAGATGTTGAAAGCAGTATGATTCGGCCTGAAAAAGAATTAAAAGGGTTTGAAAAAGTAGAATTGCAACCGGGAGAAGAAAAAACGGTTAGCTTTACTCTAAATAAAAGATCATTTGCTTATTACAATGTTGAATGGAAGGACTGGCATGTTGAAACCGGTGAATTCGAAATTTTAGTAGGGAAATCTTCAAAAGAGATTGTTTTACATGATGGCATTTTTGTTCAATCAACAACTATAATTCAAAAACCTGTCCATCGTAATACGTTACTAGGGGAAATATTTATGGACCCAATCTTAGCGCCAATCGCAAAAGAGCTTATGGAGAAAGCATTAAAAGACAGCCCGTTTAGTAGTATGGCTGAAGGGGATAGTGATGCCTCTGAAATGATGGAGGCTATGTTGAACTATATGCCGTTACGAGCGTTAGTGAACTTTAGTGCCGGTGCTTTTACAGAAGAAATGTTGAGTGAAATCATTGGGCTATTAAACGATGCGCAAATGAGCCAATAAGTAACGTAAAAAAACGCAGTTTGCAACTAAACTGCGTTTTTTATGTTCTATAAAGTTTTGAAATTCTAAAAAAATAGAAGGTATAATTCGATAAAAATAGAATTTAATACTTAGTAAAATAAGGAGGCGATAAAATGGAAGTCTTTCACGTAACGAGTAGAAAGAGGGAAACGTACAATGTTCAAATAAAGTATTCGATACTTTTCGAATGTGCACTAGGTATTGCGGCAATTACTCATAAAAGGTTAATCGATACTCTTGAAAAGAGTCAAAATGAATGGGAAGAAATTAAGGAATCATTAACAGAAGAAATGAGAGAGCACCTACAGTTTGTAGAAGAACATAATACGTGGAAAGCATTGCTTCAGTTATTGTATGAAGGAGAGTTTCAGGATCTATCACAGTTTCATGCTACAATCGATTCGCTTTCAGAAGAAGATTTGAAGTATATATGTTTACCGTTTTTAGGCGAGAAGTATGAAGAGAAAAGACATTTAGCAGCAAGTGGAGACGTAACTGCAATACATGAACTAATGGAACTGACACATGATCATCAGTTTTTCTCCGCGTATATTCGTTTTATATGTGATGTTCATGTACAAGTGCTGAAATCCCATTTAATCACTGTTATGACAGGATGGTATGAGAGTGTTATTCAGAAAGAGGAAGAGCAAATACTATCTATATTAAAACGAGATTATGAAGCGAAAAATGAAATGAATAAAAAGATGAAACCAGAAGAGTTTGTCGAGTGGGCGACTGGAGGCGTGAACTATATGCCAGAGCCAAGTGTTCACTACGTACTTCTTATCCCACAACTGACTTACAGACCGTGGAATATTGAAGCGGATATTGAAGATACGAAAGTGTTTCATTACCCAGTCGCAAACGAAAGTATTCATCCTGAAGATCTGTATGAACCGAATTATTTTTTAGTTCAAAAACATAAAGCACTTGGAGATGAAGCGAGATTACGCATTGTAAAAATGTTGTTTGAACAAGAACGAACTTTGCAAGAAATTACAGAAAGACTGCAACTCGGTAAATCGACTGTTCACCATCATTTGAAATTGTTACGTGCAGCGAAGTTAGTAGATATACATGACGGGAAATATGTATTAAGAAAGAAGGCAGTACAGTCGCTAGCGAAAGAATTAGATGCGTTTTTAAATAGATAATATGCAACAAGAATGCACATAAAGGGAGGAATTTAATAGAAAAGTTGGTGTATGAAATTGAAAAATGTGTTGAAAAATCGTTCGTTTTTTTTCATGTGGATTGGTAGCGCGATTTCAGAATTGGGCGGGGCTTTCGGAACGTTATGTAATTCAATTCTTGTTTACGAATTAACAGGGTCAAAAACAGCATTAAGTAGTATGTGGTTATTGTACTTTATTCCATCTCTTATATTACAACTAATAAGTGGCCCATTTATTGATAAGTGGAGCCGGAAGTGGATTATGATTTTTTCGCAATGGGTGCGAGCTTCAGTTTTCTTACTACCGTTAGTCATGTTACTTACTAGTAGTATAGAAGTTTGGCATATATACATCGTACAAATAATAATTGGGATTATTACGCCGCTATATATACCTGCAAGTCAAGCAATTACACCGAGCATTGTAAGTAAAGAACAGCTCCAAGACGCAAATGCGTATATTGATGGGACGGCTCGTCTGATGATGTTTCTTGGACCGATATTAGGCGGAGTAGCCATTCATTTGATTGGAGTAGAAGTTACATTATCTTTCGTATGTATTTGTCTATTTGTTAGTGGTGCATTATTACTTAATATAAAAGAAAAGAGAACGACACAACCAATTCGGAAAACGTGGTTAGAACAGTTTCTTCACGGTTTTACATATTTTTTCACAAAACCAGTTATTGTTTGGCTCGGTATCTTTCTTACTTTCGTGCAATTTGGGGTTGGGGTAACGTTGGTTACAAATCTGCCTTATATAAAAGATGAGCTGTCAGCAGGGTATGCGGAGTTTGGTTATTTTATGGCTGGTTTCCCGTTTGGCTATGTAATTGGATCTATACTAGTCGGAAAAGTAACATATAAAAGCCCGCGTACACTTATGCTTGGTGGATTGTTTATAGGAGGACTAACTTACATTTTTCTAGGGTTCAATCATAGTATAGTAATTGCGGTGTTTATTGAAGTTGTTGCAGGCATTTGTATTTCATTTTTCAATGTTCATAACACAACAATTTGCCAACAAACAGTACCAAACAATATGATAGGACAAATATTTTCAGTGCGTTTATTTTTCATACGATCCGCTATGCCGTTAGGTGTGTTATTAGGAGGCATATTAAGTGAAATGTGGGGAATAAGAGCACTATACTTTATTATCGGTACGATTATATGTGTTACGTCTTTAATAGGGTTATTCCTTCCATATTTCAAATTTTTAGATGAAGCTGTTGAAGAGAAAACAGCATAATTCAAATAATTATAACTTTTTAATTGAAAATAATTATCATAATCAACTATAATAGAAGAATACTAGTATTCGTAATATAAAGAGGGAGTGGAATTGTATGTTTATTGAAACGAAAACATTTACAGTAAAAGAAGGTACATCAAATATAGTTGTAGAACGTTTCACTGGAGAAGGCATTATTGAAAAATTTGAAGGCTTCATCGACTTAAGTGTTCTTGTGAAAAAAGTAAGACGCGGAGACGAAGAAGTTGTCGTTATGATTCGCTGGGAATCTGAAGAAGCATGGAAAAATTGGGAAACAAGTGAAGAACATTTAGCAGGGCATAGAGCGAGTCGTGGTAAACCAAAACCAGATCATATCATTAACGTTGATCACGCAGTTTATTATGTAAAATCATCGAAAGCGGCTTATCAACAGTCGTAATATATATGTAAAGGTAGAGGATATTTGTTTAGTAATAAACAAATATCCTCTTTTTTTGATGTATAGTAAAATATGGATGTGATGTATGATTAATTGTTTCGTTATAAATGGAGGTAAATGAAGTGAAAAAAATGTTACGAATGACAGCTTTAACGACAACGTTATTATCAGCGTGTAGTAATAATAATGTGAAAGAAGAAGTATCTAACAATGAGGAAGTAAAACGTGAAAGTAGTGCAAAAATAGTAGATCAGAAAGAGTATATTATTATTGGTAAGAATTATAATGAAATATCTTTAAAAGATGCTAGCTCAAATAAAGAAGACAGTGTGAAGGTAAGTTTAAATGATTTAAATCCAACAAAATGGGAAGCACCTGTAAGAAACGGTATCCCAGATATAGGTGATCATATTTCTTTAGAAAAAGAAGAGGGGAAATATACACCTACATTAGTAAAAGATCTTGTTGGTGAAATAAAGTATGATGGTACAATTAAATATAAGATTTTAGAAGCAACTAATAAATCAGTAAAGTGGTTTCCGCTAAATAAAGAGAACAATGGAGGATATGTTCCGCCAGAGATGGTAAAAGTAGTGAATGCTTCGAAAATAAAAGCTGGAGATATAGTTACAATTCAAGATAAAACAAAAAGCAGTAAAGACGCAATTGTATATGAACTGACAATCGTTGAATAAGTATGTAGAAGATTATAAGAAAAGTACAATATATTTAGCTGAGGAATAACTCCATAATAATATGTTTGGAGGTTACAAATGTTAGAAGTACAGACATCTATTAAACATGAACAACATAAAAAATTAGTGCAAACAATAGTAGCTGAAATCTTATCAATAGATAAGGTAACTGGATGTATGCTTATCGGATCTGTCGCAAGAGGTGATGCATATCCTGATTCGGATTTAGACTTATATATTCTGTTAGAAGACGGACAAAAGAAGAAGTTTCATTCTGAAACGAGAGAAGAAATTTTGGTTGAATATAAGTATGCGGATGTTAATCAAATTCTAGTGAATTTTAAAAACAATCCGATGGAACTATATTCATTTTTAGAAGGGGAAGTTTTATTTGATAAAAGCGGCGAGTTGAAAAGGTTAAAGGAAATAGCTACAAATGAGTTTGAAAACTATCATGTTTCTAGCGACAAAATGAAAGGTATTTCTCATTGGTTGCATAGTTCGCTCATTAAAATTCAGTCTGCTTTAAAAGCAAATGATGAGTTAAAAGCTTCATACATCGTTCATACGTCAACTTGGACATTGTTAGAAGGGATATGGGCTATTAATAACAAACCTACACCGCCAGCGGGATCTGTTTTAAGGTATATTCAAGCGTTGCCTAATAAACCAATCCATTTGGAGGCATTGCTTCATAAACTATTTTTAGGTGCTACGACAGAGCGTACTTCTGCAGCAATTTTCTTGATTGAGTGGGTTTTACACAATTTGAAAAGTAAATAATGTGGTTATTTTATATCGGTACATTAATATTTCACGTCGAATGGTTCATGTAATTGCATTCATTAAAAAAGCGTTCTAGGCTATAGAGAAAAGTATTAGACTATAAAGCATAGTCTTAGATGGAACGCTTGAATATCTTGTCTTACATATTTAAGTGTTACGAAAATGAGTCTACATACCCTGTGTTTAAAAGGAGATGAGTGAATGAAGTTAAATCATTTGAATCTATGTGTTGATGATTTATTAGAAGCAAGACATTTCTTTGAAACATTTTTTGATTTTCAATTTTTAGAGCAAAAGGGAAAGGCACTAGTAGTGATGAGTGATGAAAGTGGATTTATACTTGTACTAAGTGATCCAAAAGCATTTAAAGGAAATATGGAAGTGATGTATCCAGAAGCTTTTCATATTGGTTTTTTAGTGGATACTTCAAATGAAGTTGATCAAACATATAATCGTTTAGTATCTGGCGGCATTGAAATAGAAAAGGCACCGTATTCTATGAGAGGTAGTAGTTACGGTTTTTATTTTACAATGTTTAACGGATTGTTAATTGAAGTGTCCTGCCTTGACTATAAACATGGTAAGAAAATTCAATAGCAACCAACAAGAGTAATTGTTTAATGTTGTAAATATAGCCCCTTATCCAGTTTGGAAAGGGGCTTGATTATTTTAAGGGACATAAAAGTAAAAATAAACGAATTTTAGTCAGGAAAAGGGTTTGTGAGACAGCCTTTTTATTAATCTATCTGAATTTCAAATTCAAGCACAGCTTGATCTTTCCTAAACGGTATATTAAGTTCTTTAAATCGTAAGCTTATTCCAGACAAATTATCAGGAAGGGCAGGAGATATAACGAAATGATGACTAAAATGTCCATCAGTGCCGCCACCACCTTCTGGCCAGCAATCATATGTATCATCTATTGATAATTGGAAGAAACTATGATGCTTATTTTCATTAATAACTTCATCAGAGGAATCCCAATCGCTATATAAATAAACTACACTAGCATTTGCATATTGGCGAATAAAAGTTACCGTATACATAATACCTTTATGTTCATACGTTTTAAAAACAGGTATATGTTTTTTGAATGTAGTTGGTTCGACGCGAGGTTTAAATTCACCTTCGTCCATCATAGAAGAGAATAGTGAATTTAAATAATCCGGATAAAATCCGTATTGCTTTGCCCATTTGTAAATGGCTTCATCATGTGGAAATCCTGGATCACCACCTGAAAGTTCTTTCCGTTCTTTTAATAGGGCACAAATTTTTTCATCGATCGTATATAATCTTTCATCGTAATAATCAGTAGGGCGTTCAAAAGTCATACGTTGCATAATCATTCCTCCTTTTCTTTATTTTAACAAAAAAAGAAAGGACGATACATTTTTAAATGTAAATATTAATTGTAAATCTAAGATCATTCATAACTCAAATATTGTAGATTTAA
Organism: Bacillus cereus group sp. BfR-BA-01309; assembly: GCF_022664315.1. Classification (NCBI taxonomy): domain Bacteria; kingdom Bacillati; phylum Bacillota; class Bacilli; order Caryophanales; family Bacillaceae; genus Bacillus; species Bacillus cereus group sp. BfR-BA-01309. The sequence goes on along the minus strand of NZ_JAKUHE010000001.1, from coordinate 626,178 downwards.
AATGAAGTTTGATAACAAGGTCTATTTTGCAGAGGAATTGCTTATGTATAAAATAATAATAATGTATGAATCAAGCAGGTTTCCCATATGGTAAAGTACGAAACTATTATAAGTAGTACAGTGATATGAATAGGAGGTTATCGCTATGACAGCTGTATTTAAAGATATGGCATTCCAGCTAAAAACGGAGCGACTCGACCTGAATATGTGGGAAGAATCTGATGCGGTCTGGTTGAGAAAGTTAATTGGTGAACGTGGTGTGGACATGCCAACCATTGAATCTGTTCGTAGCCATCTTATCGAAATGCGCAAGAAAGCAGCTGAAAATGGTATTTCTCTTCTTACTATTCGTAGGAGAGAAGAAGGGGATTTCATCGGATACTGTGGCTTAATCATCGGTCGGTCCACGCTTGAAGAACCGGAAATTGCATACGAGTTGTTCCAAAGTGCTCATCGTAATGGTTATGCGACAGAGGCAGCATCAGCAGTGCTTGAGGCTGCGATTGCTACGGATCGTCATAGACTTTGGTCTACTGTAGGGGCTTGGAATACGGCGTCTTTTCGGGTATTAGAAAAGATAGGGTTTAAGCGGCATCACAGTACGTGGGGGGAGCGCGGCGAGATTGTATGGAACGTACGTGATCTGTAGAAATCTGATCAAATTCGGAACGATAAAAAATATACAAGAAAGCCCATATGTTAGATTACTTAGTAATCTAACATATGGGCTTTTCTTTATAGAAAATATTGATTTTGTTTATATTTTAGCTTAATTTTTTACATCTTCAAATAATTGAAGTGCCTCTTTCACATTCAAGCCATTCTTCACAATGCCATGAATCGCTTGAATCATGGCAGCAGGATGTTCAGATTGCCATATGTTTCGGCCCATGTCTACGCCGATTGCGCCTTCTTGCAGTGCATTGTACGTAATGTTTAATGCGTCTTCAATTGAATCTAGTTTTGGTCCACCAGCGATTACGACTGGAGCAGGGCAAGTACTTGTAATTTTTTCGAACCCTTCGCAGTAATACGTTTTAATAATGTCAGCGCCCATTTCAACGCATACGCGGGAAGCGAGTGCTAAAAAGCGAGCTTCACGTTTTTGTAGTTCTTTCGCAACAGCGGTAATACCGAGTACTGGTAGACCGTAATCGTGAGCTTCTGAAACTACATTTGCGAGATTTGAAACTGTTTGTGTTTCATAATCTGATCCGACGAAAACAGAAACACCGACGCCAATTGCGTTTTGTTTCACTGCTTCTTTGACAGGTGTAACAATTGTTTCATTCGCTAAATCTTTACCGACGACAGTAGCTCCGCCTGAAACACGCATAACCATCGGTGTGCTGCAGTTTTCAGGAATACAGGAGCTAAGTACACCGCGCGTTAAAAAGAGGGAATCTGTATAAGGAAGTAAGTTTTTAACTGTTTCAAGTGGTTGTTCTAGCCCGTGAATGGGCCCTAAAAAGTAGCCGTGGTCTATCGCTAACATAACCGCTCTGCCATCAGGTAAAATTGTATTTAATCGATTTTTAAATCCCCAAGTCATTTGAAATCACTCCTTCGTTAATGTTGGATTTTCAGTTTGTACCGTATCTTTATTTGGTAAATGTGGTGACTTAATAAAAACTGCTTTAAAAGGTTTGTCAGAATGGTTAATAAGATAGTGAGATTCATGAGGGCGAACTTGCAGGACATCGCCTTGTTTAATCGGAACTCTTTCGTTATTCACATAGAAATCAATTTCACCTTCTAATGCATAAAAGACTTCCTCACACGTCGTATGATAGTGGTTTTGAAACTCTTGCCCAGCCTGAATGACAACAAGGCCAAGATCAATATTCGGACCTTGTATTAAATATTTCGGCCCGTTATCACCGAAGCGATAGGAAAAGTCATTTTCATTCGCTTTTAACATTTATTTCACTCCTTCATGTAATGTAATCTGTTACAGTGCACCAGGCGCAATCCACATATGTGAGGTGAGCCCTTTATCAGCTAAAGCGAGTTGACTGTCATACACAGTTTTCCATGTTTCATAGAAGTCTTTATATAGTTCATGATTTTCAGTAATTGGCTCGAATGTGTGCTCCCACTGTACAAACTGTTCAGCAGTTTCTTCCATAGATGAATATATGCCAGCGCCAACTCCAGCAGCAATCGCAGTTCCTAAAGCAGCTGCTTCTTTCACAACTGGTACTTTTACAGGAATACCGAGTACGTCTGATAAAATTTGTGGCCATAGTTTTCCTTTAGCGGCACCGCCAGCAAAAATGACTTCAGAAGGGAATGTCCCTGTGAGATTTTCTATTAATTTTAAGTTACCAAGTGTAACGAAGGCAGCATTTTCCTCAATAGCACGGAACAGTTCTTTTTTTCCGCATTTGTCAGCATCTAAACTTAAATTTAAAAAAGAAGGTGCAGCATGACGCCAAGAAATATAGTTCATAACGTTTGAAAAGGTAGGGATAATACCATGTGAACCGACAGGTACGTCTTTCGCTTGTTCTTCTAATAATGCATAAGCATCTACACCGAGTTTGTCAGCAAGTTTCTTTTCCTCTTGGCAAAAAGCGTCTCGAAACCAGCGCATAACAAGGCCAGGGAAAAAGGCAATTGTTTCATATTGCCATAGGTTAGGTACGACGTGACAATTTACCCGAATTGCAGCTTGTGGATCTGTTATCGGCTCTGTAATATTCACTTCTAGTTGCCAAAAACTACCGCCGCATATTAATGTTTGATTAGGCTTCACGACTCCAGTTCCGAGCGATGCCATTTGAGCATCTCCGCCCCCGGCGACGACAGGAATTCCTTCACGTAATCCAGTTAATACTGCACACTCTTTTGTAACGTTTCCGATAACGGTACCAGCTTCATTTACTGTTGGTGAAAATGGCAACGTTAGACCGCACTCCTTAGCGACATCGTTAGCCCACACTCTATTTTCTAAGTCAAAAATACCAGACGTACATCCATTTGAAGGGTCGATTTGCAGTACGCTGCTTAATTTATATAAAATCCAATCATTTAACATCGTAAAAGAATGAATATTGCTATAGACGTCTGGTTCATGTTTTTTAATCCAAAGTAGGCGGGGTAAAGCACCTAATGAAAAAGTTTGCCCAGATCTTGTATATAAATCTTCTTCAAGATGTGACCGAATTTCTTTTAGTTCACTAACTTCAGTTGATGCGCGCCCATCAACATTTGCGCATGCCCATATTTCTTGCCCATCTTTATCATATAAAACAAAACCTTCCCGCATACTAGTAGCGCTAATAGCTTGAATAGAAGAGGGAGGTATATTACTTCTTTGCAGAACTTCTTTCGTACATTGTTGTACAAGTTGCCAGTTTTCAATGACATCAAAATTCATAGAACCTGGGTAACGAGGATCCGTTTTATGAATCCATTCTTTTTGACTGACCGCAATTTGATTACCTAATAAATCAAAAAGAACAGCTCGAATGCTTCCTGTACCAGCATCAAAAGCTAATAAATGAGACATTAACAATCACCATCCTTTCGTAATAAGGAGAGAGCCGTTTCCTCATCGGTAATTAATGTATGAATGAACTTTCCTTTTAAAGCACCAAAAATTGCATCTATCTTTTCTGTACCTCCAGCAACACCAATGACATGCTTCATTTTGCGAAGGATATAGAGCGGTGTACCAATAAGGCGGTTGTGATGCGGGAGCTTTAATAAATCCCCATCCGTATTATAAAACTGCCCTAAAATATCGCCCGCCCCGTTTTGACTACGAATATATGTCATCTCACATAGTGTTAATTTTTCTTCTTTTACAATCGTAGCGTCTTGAGATAATCCTCCAATACCAACAACAGCCGTATGAGCAAGTGAAGCGACATGAAGCATATCCTTTACACTTGGTTCTGATAAAATGCTTTGTGCCATTTCAGTTGTAGATGCTAGAAACGGCGTAGGGATAATATGAAGATCGCCTTGCATGTAGTGTAAATAGTTTTGTTTTCTCGGGATATAGTGATTTACTCCGCCAGTTAGCGTTACGATTGAAAGATTAATGGAACTTTCAAAATGAATATTTTCTAGCATTTTGCTAATTGTTTCTCCCCAGCCAATTCCGAGTAAATGACCTTGCTGGAGCTGAGTTTCTAAATATTGTGCAGCAGCTTTTCCGAGAGAAGCGTGATAATTGTTTACTGGAGTAGGGATTATGAAAGCATCTTTTAAGTGGAATTTTTTCATTAGGTCACGTTCAATACTTAAACAGTGCAAACCAGTACCTTTTACGTGAAATGTAACGATACCTTCACTGCGTGCCTTATCTAATAACCGGACGACTTTATTTCTAGAAATATGAAGAAGTGAAGCGATCTCCTGTTGTGTTAATTGATCTTTATAATAGTACCAAGCTACTTTAGTTAATAAATTCTCTTCAAAGTTCAGCTGTGTCATACTCGTCATCCCTTTCAACAATTGACCAATGCTTAAACATATGTGCCGTATATTTTGTTTATTCCAGTTGAAAATTGAATAGGTGGGGGTTTTATTCATTACCGTTGATTAATAGTCTGACTCCCACCTAACTTCTTTGGCCAAGATGTATATTGAAATGGGAGTCATACTAAACGTTAATGTGAGTGAAAAAAATGTACAAAGTCTTTATCGGTAGGGAAAAGCTTAGAGGTAAAGAGAATTGGAAACATGTATGTTGAGGAGAGTTCTATTGATGAGGATAATTTTTAGTTGAGAGTTAATATTTATTTGTCTTTTTTTGTCGGTAAGTCGATATTCATTGTCGAATCGTTGGTATATTGAAAAAATCGTCGATATAATTTCATTCACAATACTTTTTCGCCAGATAAGCAAAAAAACGTCCGAATATATCGGACGTTTTTTCTTTAGTTATGAACCGTTTCTTTTTCATTTAATCCAAGTGTACGACCAGTCGAAGTGTGAAGGTCTTGGAACAATCTTGGGTTTTCAGTTAATGAAATGCCGTAAGAAGGGATCATTTCTTTTATTTTTCCTTCCCATTCTACCATGCGGCTTGGGAAACATTTTTCTAATACTTCAAGCATGACGTGAACGGCAGTAGAAGCACCTGGTGAAGCACCTAGTAAAGCAGCGATTGATCCATCAGCCGCACTAACAACTTCTGTACCGAATTGAAGTGTACCTTTACCGCCAGCATCAGTATCTTTAATTACTTGCACACGTTGCCCAGCAACTACAATATCCCAATCTTCACTTTTCGCGTTCGGAATGAATTCGCGTAATTCTTCCATACGCTTTTCGTGTGATAACATAACTTGCTGAATTAAGTATTTTGTTAGTCCCATTTCTTTTACACCAGCAGCTAACATCGTTAAGACGTTATTCGGTTTTACAGAACCAATTAAGTCAAGGTTTGAGCCAGTTTTTAAGAACTTAGGAGAGAACCCAGCGAACGGTCCAAATAGTAAAGCTTTTTTATTGTCTATATATCTCGTATCAAGGTGAGGTACAGACATTGGCGGAGCGCCAACTTTAGCTTTACCGTATACTTTCGCATGATGTTGCTCTACAACTTTTTGGTTTTTACATACCATAAATAGTCCACTTACTGGGAAGCCACCGATATGTTTTGATTCAGGGATACCAGTCTTTTGTAGTAGAGGTAGGCTACCGCCACCGCCGCCAATAAAGACGAATTTTGCAGTATGATGCTCAATTTTACCACTATTCATATCGTGTACTTTTACTTCCCACAAACCATTCTTTGTGCGTTTAATATTTTCGACACTATGTTTGTAGTTTAGCTCGACATTTTTAGTTTGTAAGTAATCAAACAACATACGTGTTAATGCACCGAAGTTCACATCTGTTCCAGAGTCAATCTTCGTTGCAGCCATCGGTTCGTTAGGTGCACGTCCTTCCATAATGAGTGGAAGCCAATTTTTTAATGTTTCAGGAGCATCGGAAAATTCCATACCTTGAAACAGTGGATTTTTTGAAAGCGCTTCAAAACGGTTTTTTAGAAACTCAACATTTTTTTCACCTTGTACTAAACTCATATGAGGTAGAGGCATAATAAAATCTTGTGGATTACGAATTAATTTACTTTTTACAAGATATGCCCAAAATTGTCTTGAAAGCTGGAATTGCTCATTCACTTTTACAGCCTTACCAATATCTATAGATCCGTCAGATTTTTCGGAAGTATAGTTCAGTTCGCATAGCGCAGAATGCCCTGTACCTGCATTATTCCATTCATTAGAGCTTTCTTCCCCGGCACTTGCGAGTTTTTCAAAAACTTTAATTTCCCATTCAGGTGCTAATTCTTTTAGTAATGAGCCTAACGTTGCACTCATAATTCCTGCACCAATTAAGATAACGTCTGTTTTTTGCTGCATGTTGCTCATGATAATCTCTCCATCCCCTATATTGGCAAAAAAGAATAGGTGTTCACTATATCTAAGCCGTAAAAAGAAAACACCGCCTAGGCCCCACCTAGGTATTTACCTTTTTTGTCTCAATTATATAACCATCTCATACTCTATTATAATAATTAATAGACTAAAATATCTAGTGTTATCTGATAATTTTAAACTATTTAACGTTTTATTCGCTAAAAATCTTATTTAACAAGCTCTTTTAAGGTGGTAAATAGAAAAAAATTACAGTTTGAAATTATCTCGAAAAAGCTTACGTATCGTAAAGTGGGTAGAAAGGATACCTTTTTATGGAATTTTTGTACTGTAAATAGTAAGGTTATTCTGTTAAATAATAAAAGGAGGGATACCAATGCGTACACAAGAACAAATCGCAAACTTATTTCGAAATTTTTCAATAAAGGAATGTAAAGGGTCAAGTGACTTATATGAATACTTATCAATACAAATTGCTGAAGATGAGGAAGTGCTTACACTATCTTCCTACGCTCAAGTAGGCCAACCAGTTCCAAACTTATTATTAGGCGCCGTACATTATTTATTACTTGCAGGGAAAGAACATCAGTTAAAAACGTATTATAGTAGCTTAGTTGAAAATAAGAATACAAATTTAGACAAAGCGTTTGATCATTTTAAAGACTTTTGTAAAAAGTACCGAGAAGATATCATTACTTTGTTACAAACGAAACTCGTTCAAACGAATGAAGTAAGGCGATGTGCGTACTTATACCCAAGTTTCTGCTACATATTTAATAAAGTGAAAAAGCCGTTAGCGTTAATCGAAATTGGGACAAGTTCTGGATTACAACTATTCTGGGATCAATATAGCTATTCGTATGGAACAGATGAAACATACGGAAATATAAATTCGAATGTACATTTAACTTCTGAAATAAGAGGGGAGAATGTGCCTCATTTTCTAAAAGAAAGTCCATCTGTCGTAGAAAGAATCGGACTAGACTTACATGTAAATGATTTACATAGTGATGAAGATTATTTTTGGCTCCGTGCACTCATTTGGCCAGAACATAAAGAACGACTTGAAATGTTTGACCAAGCAGCATCTTTAGTGAAAAATGAATCTGTCCAATTAATAGAAGGAGACGGGGTGGAGCTATTACCATCTATTATTGAACAAATAAGTGAAGATGCTGTAATCTGTATTTTTCATACACACGTCGCAAATCAAATACCAGAACAAGTAAAACATAAATTAGAGAAACAAGTGCAAGAAATCGGTGCAAAACGTGATGTATTCCACCTGTATAACAACATGTGGGACCGGGACCTTCATATTGATTATTATATTAACGGAAACGAATATCGTGAAACGGTTGGGGAAACGGAAGGGCATGGGAGATGGTTTAGTTGGAAGCTTGAAAATCGAACTTTATGCTAACGAAGGCCTAAAATTCATGAGCTTCCTCACCAATATTCGTAATAAAAACAGTTGACAGAAGGTAATCCGTCAACTGTTTTTTCTTTTTATTAAACTTGTTTTATGTATCCAATGTAAGTGTTAAACATGTCCCTGCTGCATGTTGCAAATAGCTCATGAGATAATTAGAAGCCACTGGTTAATGAGCTATATTACTAGTTTAAGAATTTATAATTTCAAACGAAAAAACCAAGGGAAAGTAAATATTTAAAATGAATATATAATACATGCGAGAACGAGCACAATTGGATAGGGGGCTTTCAAATGCATATGAACGAACGAATGAATTTGCAGGTAACTAGTCAGGCTCTTCAGGTAATGAATAACGGAATTGCTGTTATAAGTCATGATGGAATCATCACATATAGCAACAAACTATTCTGTAGCATGTTACATAAAAAAGAGAATGAAATAATAGGTGAGCATATATCAATGATTATTCCTGATCGTAAGAAGTTAGTAGTGAATCAAAGTGATAGTTTGTACAGGTATGAATGTAGGAGTGGCAACCAAGTTTTAATTGTGTATGAATCCCGTGTATATCAGAATGAGACAGAATACGGATCAATTGCCATTCTGGAAAGCAAGGGGAAAAGTATACAGTCTTTGGAAAGCATCATAAGTCGATATGAAAGTGCCTTACATTTACTGTCTGAGTGCATTCTAGGGGTAAATGAACAAGGAATTGTCAATTTTTTAAGTGGTTCTTATGCACAATTTTTAGGGATTGATGATCCGAAGGAAGCGATTGGAAAGCATTGTACGGAGGTTGTTGAGAATACGAGGATGCATATTATCGTAAAGACGGGACAGATGGAAATTGGGCATATTCAGCGTATAAGTAATCGGAATATAATTGCAACGCGCATACCTATCATAAAGGAAGGCAAGATTATTGGAGCAATTGGTAAAATTATGTTTCATGATATACAGCAGTTTAAAGCTTTGGGAGATCAAATTAGTGAAATGGAATCAAAGTTATCTTACTATCAAACTGAACTGCAGCGGCTGCAAGAAGGGCGACTTTCCTTTCAAAGCATTATAGGAGAGAGTGCAAAAATGAAAGAAGTCAAAATGATGGCTTTAAAGGTTTCTAAAAGTCGGTCTACCGTTTTGATAAGAGGAGAAAGTGGTACAGGGAAAGAACTCTTTGCACATGCGGTACATCGTGCAAGTCCGCGTGCTAATGGCACATTTATTCGTTTGAATTGTGCTGCGATTCCAAGGGAGCTTTTGGAGGCTGAATTGTTTGGATACGAAGAAGGGGCTTTTACAGGAGCGAAAAAAGGCGGTAAGCCTGGGAAGATTGAATTAGCCGATAAGGGAACGTTGTTTTTAGATGAAATTGGTGATATGTCTTTGGATATGCAGGTGAAGTTGCTTCGTGTATTGCAAGAGAAAGAGATTGAAAGAATTGGAGGTACGAAAATTCAAAAGGTTGATGTCCGTTTCATTGCGGCGACACATCGAAATCTCCGTGAAATGGTGCAAAGAGGGGAATTTAGGGAGGATTTATATTATAGGTTGAATGTGTTTGAGATTGATATTCCGCCGTTGCGAGAGAGAAAAGAAGATATGATACATATAACGGAATTTTTAATTAAGAAATTGAATGGTGAGCTAGGTAGTAATGTCCTTTCGTTGGATAAGAGAGTAAGAGGCATATTCATGGAACATGATTGGCCAGGGAATATAAGAGAGCTAGAAAATGTGTTAGAACGAGCGATGAATGTTATAGAAGAAATGATTATTCAAGTGCATCATCTTCCTGCCTATTTACGGAAAAAAGATTTGGAAGAAGAGTTAAACCATGAAACATTTACAATGGACCAAGATAAGCATGAGGTGAGTTATTTACTTCAGGCGGAAGTGGAAGCTGCTGAAAAACGTGCGATTACGAGAGCTTTGGAAAAAACAGCTGGAAATATAAAAGGGGCAGCCGAGCTTTTAGGAATTCATCGGGCCAGCTTATATAGAAAAATAGAAAAATACGAAATGTCATGAAGAAGAGCAAAGGGCAAACAGGCCCTTTTTTTGTTTGTAGCAATAAACATTGTCTCTCGTTTGCGACATTTTCTTATATATGCGACATGGTTGCTAATATTTGTTGCGTAAATGCGACTTGTGAAATTAGACAAGTAAGGGAGAGTACGAAGGAATAAGGGAATAGGGAATGAGTCGATTTTTGGCATACTTCTTGCTATATAAATAAAAAGGATTAAAGCAGGAAGGGGATGGAATTCAATGTTGGAAAATCAAAGTTTACCGCATTTTATTATGCAAAGTATCGAAAAAACACCTAGTAAAGTGTATTTACAATTTGAAGAACAAAGGATTACATATGAGGAGCTTTATCATCGAATTGCAAGAGCCATAGCGGGATTTTGTGAGCTTGGTATTCAAAAAGGAGACAAGGTTTGTATTATGCTTCATAACACTCCTGAATATCTGGATGTATGGTTTGCTTTATCTTTTATGGGAGCAATTGCGGTGCCTCTAAATGTGCATTTAAAAGGGGAAGGTTTGCAGTATATTGTATCTCACTCTGATTGTAAGTTAATTATCGTTGATAAGGAATTTGTTCCTGAAATTTCCTCTTGTTTGTCATGTATACATCGGGACATTCAAATTGTTGCTTACCAAAAAAATGAAAGCGCGGTCATTGCAGGTAATGGTAAAGATCGATCAGTAATTGAATTGAAAGATGTACTAAATACAAATAATCATCATCTTCCAAATACATTTGTTTCCGCCACTTCTATTAACAGTATCCTTTATACCTCTGGAACGACCGGCTTACCTAAAGGGGTTATGTTAAGTCATTCTGCTTATGTAAATTCTGCGAAATCATTTGCCAATTATATGGTTGGCGCAAGTTCAAAAGATGTCTTATTTACAGCGCTTCCGTTATTTCATATAAACGCTCAGGCCCATACAGTACTTGGCTCCATTTCTTCCAATGCGACGATTGCTCTTGGTAAGCGGTTTAGTGCTTCTAGATTTTGGGATGAAATTCGCAGTCATGGCGCAACCATTTTTAATTCTTTAGGATCTATGATTCCTATTCTCTGCAAGCAGCCAGAAAAGGAAGACGATCATGACAATTTAGTAAGGGTGACGGCTTGCGCCGCTACGCCTAAGGAGTTTTGGAAGCCATTTGAGGAACGGTTTGGCGTCCGAATTGTGGAAGGTTACGGATTAACGGAAACGACGGGTTTTTGTGTAACGAATCCATTGCATGCCAATAAGCCACCTTCTATAGGAAAACCATATTCTTACGTAGAGACGAAAATTGTTAATGAGGATGGAAATGAAGCACGGACTGGTGAAATTGGAGAGATTTTTATTCGTTCCTTTCAGGGACAAGCATTCATGGAAGGCTATTATAAAATGCTTGATAAAACAGAGGAGGCAATGAAGGAGGGATGGTTCAATACAGGAGATCGAGGTTATCTAGATGAGGAAGGTTATTTATATTTTTGCGATCGAATCAAACAGTGTATCAGGAGGCGTGGTGAAAATATCTCCTCTTGGGAAATCGAAAAAGTTGTGAATAATCATCCAAAAGTACTTGAATCAGCGGCCATCGGTGTCCCATCAGAAGTGGGGGAAGAGGATGTTAAATTATATGTGATTGTAAAGAAAGATGAAACGATGTCCCATGAAGAGATTATAGATTGGTGTCAAGAACGTATGGCTTACTTTATGGTACCTAGATATGTTCAGTTCAGTGAAACTTTCCCGAAAACCGCGACGGAACGGATTCAAAAGTTCAAGCTGAAGGAGGAAGGGATCGGCAACGCTTGGGATCGCGAACAGGTCGGTTATGTAATTAAAAGAACAAGTTGATGTGCTGATTTTACCTTATTATATATTGGAAAGAAGGGATTGGATTGGAAAATAAGCGGTTTGTTACATGGTCCAAAGAAGATGGAATTGCAACGATTATCATTGATAATCCTCCTGTGAATGTACTGAGCATTGCTGTGGTAGAGCAACTGACGGTAGTGGTCGGTGAAATCGAACGGGACGATGAAGTAATTGTTGTACTTCTAACTGGCGTTGGTGGAAAGGCCTTTGTTGCAGGAGGGGACATTAAGTCGTTTCCGGAATGGATTGGGAAAGGGAGTGAATATGCGGAGGGAAAATCATTGTGGCTTCAGAATCCGTTAAATAAAATAGAAAGATTGCCGAAGCCTGTAATTGCTGCTATTAACGGATTAGCGCTTGGGGGCGGGTGTGAATTAGCTTTATCGTGTGATTTACGGATTATTGAAGAACACGCCCAAATTGGGCTTCCGGAAGTGAAATTAGGCTTGTTTCCAGGTGCGGGAGGAACGCAACGTTTGCCTCGATTAATAGGAACTGCAAGTGCAAAGGAAATGATGTTTACTGGTGAACCGCTCACTGCCGAAGTAGCTTGGCGAGTTGGTTTGGTGAATCATGTTGTTCCGAGTGGCGAATCGCTGAATAAGGCGAAGGAATTAGCATTGAAAATGGCTCGGTTTTCTCTTCCTGCATTATCTTTGATGAAGCAATCTATCGATAAAGGGTTATCTTCTTCTCTTGAGGACGGATTAAAAATAGAAGCTGAAAATTTTGGACATGTCTTTCAAACGAGTGATGTAAAAGAGGGAGTGGAGGCTTTTATAGAAAAGAGGGCACCAATCTTTCATCATAAATAAAAAAATATAACTATAATATGCAAAAAGTAATGCCTGCTCTGGCAGGCATTACCACAATATATACAAACAAAAAAGGATACAAAGTTAAAAAATCCATATTATGGAGGGGAATTGAGGTTATGGATTTATTGATTGTATTGTTATCGCTTGGCTTACTTATTTTTGTAGCTTACCGAGGATTCTCAGTCATTTTATTCGCTCCTTTATGTGCGTTGCTCGCTGTATTTTTAACAGAACCAGCGAATGTTTTACCGTTCTTTTCTAATGTTTTTATGGCGAAAATGGTCGGATTTATAAAATTATATTTTCCTGTATTTTTGCTTGGAGCGATATTCGGTAAAGTGGTAGAAATCACTGGAATAGCAGAAAAAATCGCGAAAATTATTATCCATTTTATAGGCGTGAAAAGAGCAATTCTTTCCATCGTATTAATGGGAGCGATTCTTACATACAGTGGTGTCAGTTTATTTGTCGCAGTATTTGCGATTTATCCATTTGCGGCGCAATTATTTCGTGAGGCGGATATTCCGAAACGTCTCATTCCTGCAACAATCGCATTCAGCGCATTTACGTTTTCGATGGATTCACTTCCTGGATCGCCTCAAATTCAAAATGTTATTCCAACTACGTTCTTTAAAACAGATATTTATGCCGCTCCTACATTAGGAATTATCGGAGCACTGTTTATCTTCATATGTGGTATGTTGTATTTGGAAAAGTGTAGGAAGAAGGCTGCTGCTAAGGGAGAGGGGTACTTCGGACAAGGCGGTGCCACTTCTGAGATGGCTGCCACAACTAGTGCACAATTGGTGCAAAATCCGATTGCTTCCAGCGATGTAATTCCAGTTAGTTACTGGATAGCTTTTCTTCCGCTTATACTGGTTGGCGTAATGAATAAAGTCTTTACAGCATTCATCCCTGTTTGGTATACAAAGGGATTTGATTTTGCATCCATAGGTTTGAAGGAGTACGGAACAATTGATATGGGACAAGTCGTGGGGATTTGGTCTGTGGAAATGGCACTACTTATCGGTATATTGTCTGCTATTTTATTAAATTTCCAAGCAATAAAAGAACATTTCCAATCTATTACAAGCGTGGGCGTAAGTGGTTCAATTTCAGCTGCCATGAACACCGCGGCTGAATATGGGTTTGGTGCCGTTATAGCAGCTTTACCTGGATTTGTCATGATTCAAAACTATTTAACGGGGACTTTCTCAAATCCTTTAATTAGCGGAGCGGTCATGACGAATATATTGTGTGGACTGACGGGATCAGGATCGGGTGGAATGAGTATTACATTAGGTTTAATGGCAGAAAAATATATTGAAGCGGCAGCGAACTTTGATATTCCGTTAGATGTGCTGCATCGTGTAATTGCAATGGCGGCAGGAGGTATGGATACTTTACCTCATAACGGAGCAGTTATAACCTTACTTGCAGTTACAGGATTAACGCACCGGGAGGCTTATAAAGAGATATTTGGTATTACGATAATTAAGACACTTGCCGTATTCTTCGTTGTTGGAATGTATATGATGTTTTCTATTGTATAGCAGGGAGTTTGATCGTCAGTTAAAAAGAACGTAGCTATCAATTAATTATGAATAATAGTAATCAGAAATAGCCATCATTTTATGAAACGATGGCTATTTATATGCTTTCAATGAAATGCCTAAAAAACGCCAATGATTCATTTTTATAATTTAGTATTTTTAACGGGGCTATTATATTTTCTATCGTGTTTACTATTAATAAAGGGGGAATCTAGATAAATAATAGGTGCAAAATATTATTATGTAAATAAAATGAGGGGTAATTCTAAACTGCTAAATAAAACACACATATTTATCTATTTTATTTAGCAGTTTGAACAATATTAAAACAGTTAAAAAGGCGGAATACTTTGTGGGAAGTTAAAAACATTTTTTGGATCATATTTTGCTTTTACTTCCATTAATCGGTCAAAGTTGCAACTGAAGTATGCATCTGGCCAATCTTTAATGGATAGGTCGGGAGTATTAACGTATACACCTTTTGTAAATGGCAGCATTGCTAAGCGAAAGTCTTCCACCCATCGAATACTTGCAGCCGCACCTTCTGGTTGCTCCCAAGTGGCGAATATTGACATGTTTGATAATGCTTTTCGGTAATAATAAGCAGTCGCTTCATTTGGTACTTCAGCAACAGCACCGCCTAATCCGTGGAAAAATACGGAGGTGGTGGAATGAGGAGGTGAATTTTTAATAAAGTGATCAATTATGGATATTCCTTCTTCTGGTAGGAGTTCATATACATATGGACCAACACTTTTAAAAGGTAACGGTGTTGCAGGTTGCTTTTCAGCTATTTTCACTGCCGCGTCTGCCCATGGTATTTCTTCTATAGTTACTTGTAATGGTGAACCGGCTTTTAATAATGGCTGTAGTAGCAACTGCAATTCTTGAACAGAGCCGATAAATACACCTTGCATTAATAAAGATAGTTCAAACTCTGCAGACAGGAAAAGAGTAGTTGTAAGTCGTTTATCAGCACAAGGTAGTGTGTAATTTTGCCAAGTGTTTACTACGTCTTTTAAATCGGATATTCCCCAGCTTATTTCTGCATAGCCTACCGTATTAATTTTATGCGTCCGAAATTTGAACGAAGTACATATGCCAAAATTACCACCACCAGCACCCCGTGAAGCCCAAAAGAGGTCAGAGTTACACTTTGTATTAGCACGTATTATACAGCCGTTTGCATCTACCATTTCTAATTCAATTAAATGATCGAGAGTTAATCCAAACGGACGAGAGAGAATGCTATGTCCGCCTCCTAAAGTAACACCTGCAATACCAGGTGTCGGACAAACTCCACTTGGCACAACTAATCCTTCAGCTGCAAGTGCTTCAATTAAAGAAATGTTTCTCCAGCCTGTTCCGATTGTTACAGTCCCACTTTTGTGATCTATTGCTAATTGTTTCATTTCACTTACATCAATTACAAGGCCTGCATTACTAACGGATAATGCCTCGTAATTATGACGGCCAGAGCGCATACGCATAGGGATGTTATGCAGCCTTGACCAGCGAACAGCATTCACTACATCTTGTGTATTTTGAGCAAATACAATGATTAACGGGAATTTGTTAAAGAAAGTGTTGAACTCCTCACGAGCTGAATTATAGTCCGGATCATTAGGTGTAACGATACGACCAGTAAGTTCGATTTTTTGATTACTCATTTTCTCTTTCTCTCCTTGTCACAAAATAAAATGCTTTTAACGTGAAAAAGCAGCAAGTAATACAATGACTCTACTTTATGAGTAAATGAAGAAAGAAAGGTGATTATTCCGATAAAGAAAAAGGCAGTGCTTCATATGTAGCACTACCTTTCTGTAATTATATGTATATACTCAAAATCTCCCCAGGCAATCCATCAATCTCGCAAACTTTTTCAGTGGTGAAACCGACGTTTATTAAAATTTTGCGAGAGGGGACATTGTTCGGATCAATAATTGCTTTTAGTACGTTTATATCTGTCTGCTTCGCTATATTCATGAGTTCCATTGCAATACTGCTACCGTATCTTTTTCCCCAGTGCTCTGGCAAAATCATATAACCAATTTCAGCTTCTCTAACATTATCTTCGTTTACCGTAACATGTCCAAGACCAACATATTCATTTGTAATAGAATCATACACTTTATCCCGCTTTAATGGGCAGTAAGACCCCCACCTCAAAATTCAGCGAAAGCAAAGAATTTAGGTGGGGATCGGGCTGCCCATAAAAGTCCGATTGGTGAGGGCTAATAATCAGTGGGGGATGAAAAAACCCCCACTGATTAAAGTTTCACTTTATAGTAGCTGAATAGTTGATGGTTTTCATTACGTTTTAACAGACTTGTAAATTCATTTTGCGCTTCATCTAACGGAGTAGTGCGCTCAGTAATTTGTTCCATTACTTGTTCATTTGATACGAGTTGGAAATATAAATTGAAATCTGTTTCTTCAAATTTAATAAAATACACCTTTTGCATAATATTCCTCCAAACCAATTTTCAATTGTTCTTCAGAAAAGAAAAAGAGACATTAAATCGTAATTTCAATTTGATTACCTTCAGGATCGCTTATTACACTTTCGTAATAGCCATCTCCAGTGAAACGTGGCCCATTTAGTAAAGGATAACCAGCATCTTTTAAGATTGTAGTAATTTCATTTACACGTTCCTCACTGCCTACTGAAAACGCCATATGTGCATAGCCAGTTATATTAAGATTAGGCTCATTTTCAATACCTTTTTTGCGCATAAGTTCAAGCCTTGCTCCAGTTTCAAACGTAATAAAATAAGATTCGAATTGTTTCGCTTCATTATGATATAAAGAGTTTGCTTTACCATTAAAGTACTTCGTATAGAAAGTACGCATGAATTCTAAATCATTTACCCAAATTGCAATATGTTCTATTTTCATAGTTTTCACCAGCCCTAACTTAACTAATTAGGCTTTCACTTTATAAAAATTGTTTCTGTATTGCAAGAATTTTGACTGGGTGTTAAAGGAGGGTGTTAATTTTTGGTTATACATGAGCATATAATGTGTAAGTAAAGAATCAACATAGTTTTTACAGAAAAGGGTGAATGAAGTATATGAATCCATTTGAGCAAATGATGTACGTTGGTGTCATCATGTCTATTGTACTATCTGTAATGATTTTAGGATCTTTATATTATAATCCGCGTCTTTCGTTAACTGATTATCCAAAAGATATTCAAAAGGTAGTTTTTCCAAAATCGATTTATGAAGAAAAGCAAACAATCTACTTTAATATTGCATATCATGCGATTCTTTTCGGTACTCCGTTCGTTTCTACATATATACTACATAAACATGAAAAATTATTGTATATAGATGCCTATTTACATACTTTTGGTATTTTAATGATCTTCAATTTAGTTGATTTGTTTATAATCGATTGGCTAATTTTTTGCTGGATTACCCCGGAATTTGTTGTTATTCCTAGTACAGAGGGGATGAAGGGATATAAAGATTATAAGTTTCATTTAAGAGGTGCTATAGTTGGCACAAAATTTTTAGCAATCGTAAGTTTATTTTTGGCGGGAATTGCGACAACGATTTAGTATGCAAAAGGGCATGAAGAGTTTATAGAAGATGAAGAGATTGATAATGTATAGAATTACAAATGAGAATTTGATACTATTGAAGTGGAAAGTTTTAAAAACAGTATATTAAGCGGTATTAATATACTATTGCAAATGTTTTGATACGCTGTGGAATTTCCTGGTTTTATGGAAATTTTTCATAGAATACAAAAAACGTAATGGAGGCTAATATGAAAAAAGTAATTGGAGCAGCAACAGCAACTGTTTTTGGGTTGGGGGCTTTTACCACAACTGCTATCGCAGAAACGATCGTAACAGCAGATGTACTCAACGTACGTGAAAAACCGACAACGGAATCAAAAGTTGTTGAAAAGGTAAAAGAAGGACAAGAGTTAAAAGTAATAAATACCGAAGATGGATGGTCAAAAATTGATTTAAACGGTAAAGAAGTGTTTGTAAGTTCAGAGTTTACAAAAGATGTGTATCATGTAACAGCGAATTTGTTAAATGTCCGTTCTGATGCAAATACTGAATCAGAAATACTTGGTAGACTGAAAAAAGATGATGTTATTGAATCAACGCATCAAGTAAAAGACGGATGGCTGCAATTTGAGTATAAAGGAAAAACAGCCTATGCAAATGTTTCTTTCCTAACAAGTACAGCACCAGTTGAAAAAAAAGCTGAAGAGAAAACAAAGCAAGTAGCAAAAGTACAAAAAACGGTTAAAGCTAAGGAAGAAGTGAAAACACAAAAGGTAGCAAAGCTTAAGGAAGAGGCGAAAGTCCAAGAAGTAGTAAAACCTAAGGAAGAAGCGAAAGTCCAAGAAGTAGTAAAACCTAAGGAAGAAGCGAAAGTACAAGAAGTAGCAAAGCCTAAGGAAGAAGCGAAAGTCCAAGAAGTAGTAAAGCCTAAGGAAGAAAAGAAAGTCCAAGAAGTAGTAAAGCCTAAGGAAGAAGCGAAAGTCCAAGAAGTAGTAAAGCCTAAAGAAGAAACGAAAGTCCAAGAAGTAGTAAAGCCTAAGGAAGAAGAGAAAGCACAAGAAATAGCGAAGGCTAGAGAAGAAGAGAAAGCCCAAGAGATAGCAAAGGCTAAAGAAGAAGCAAAAGCCCAAGAGATAGCAAGGGCTAAAGAAGAAGAGAAAGCAAAAGAAATAGCCAAGGCTAAGGAAGAAGAGAGAGCAAGAGAAATAGCCAAGGCTAAGGAAGAAGAGAGAGCAAGAGAGATAGCCAAGGCTAAGGAAGAAGAGAAAGCAAGAGAAATAGCCAAAGCTAAAGAAGAAGCAAAAGCAAAAGAAGAGTCTAAAAATAACATACAGTCTGCTAAACGTGAATTAACGGTAGTAGCGACAGCATATACTGCTGATCCAAGTGAAAATGGTACATATGGTGGACGCGTTTTAACTGCGATGGGGCATGATTTAACGGCTAATCCGAATATGAGAATTATCGCAGTAGATCCGAAAGTAATCCCATTAGGATCTAAAGTATGGGTAGAAGGTTATGGCGAAGCTATCGCTGGTGATACTGGAAGTGCTATTAAAGGAAATCGTATTGATGTTTTAATGGGCTCAAAAAGTAAAGCTATGAATTGGGGAAGACAAACTGTTAAAGTTAAAATTTTATAATAAATATAGTTAACTAGATAGAAGTCAGTTCTCTTTATTGAGACTGGCTTTTATTTTTGGATCGCAACATCAGTAAGAATCGCATCAAATATATCTTTTTGCGTGAAGTTATCTGTAAAAATAGCTTCTCTGGTAACTTCAATTGTATCGTGCGGATTATACCATTTTTCTAGGGAATCCTTACCGAATTCATGTCGTTTGTCCCTTGTGTTATGTCGTCGAATCGTTTCTTTTAATGATAAATCAAAGTAATATGTATAGACGTTTCCTTCAAAAAAATGTATTAATTCTTTCAGCATATCACCGTATCTACGACTGTTTAAAATGCCTTCTAAAATAACAAATTTACATTTTCCTTTTCCGTACTTTGTAATTTCAAATAGTAAATCATGGGATAAATTCCCCATCGTATCGTGTACTCTAAGCATATCTCTACGTACAACATCCTGTGATACTAAAAGTGTACCTTGTCCGAAATGTTCTTGTAGTTGCTTTGCGACTGTTGTTTTACCACTTGCGGAGTTGCCTCTAAGAATGATTAAAGTTGATTTAAGTATAGGATTAGACATAATGTATTCCCCCAGCGCGAATGAGTATATAGAAAATTTTAACAAATAAAGTGCGGAAAGTGTATAATTAATAGGATTGAAATAAAAAGGTGGGAGTTAAATGGAACATGAATTAAATAAGGCGCAGCCGATTTGGAAAAGGACATGGTTTCGCTATCTAGGGGCATTTATAATTGTTCAATTACTATTTATTATTTGTGAGATTACAGGATGGGCACCAAATTTTAAGCCAAGTGGAGAGTTTTTAAATAGAATTTTACATTCTGAATTTTTCACGGAATGGTTCACTCCATATGAAATTCCTCATTTTAATGTGTTTACAGCATTTTTTGCGATTACATTGTTACCATACGCATTAATAGGTGTAATAAAAGAATTCACAACAAGGAAAAATATAAATAATTAAAAAGAGGTATTATATGCTATTTCAAAAAGATCATGTATCGGTACGGTACGTAAAAGAAGAGGATGCACAGGTCATTTCAAAATGGTTAACAGACCCAGAAGTCTTGCAGTATTACGAAGGGCGAGATAATCCGCAATCTGTAGAAATGGTACTGGATCATTTCATACATAATCCCAATAGTCATGAAAAAAGGTGTGTAATAGAGTTTGATAATATGCCGATTGGTTATATTCAAATGTATCCAGTTGATTCTGAGTGGAAAGCATTATATGGCTATGAAGAATCTCAAAATATATGGGGAATGGATCAATTTATCGGTGAGCCGACTTATTGGGAAAAAGGAATTGGAACGAAACTCGTTCAGGCAGCAATTACATATATTATGGAGAACACGGGAGCAGAAGCAATCGCAATGGACCCGAAAGTAAATAATGAACGTGCGATAAACTGTTATGAAAAATGCGGATTTAAAAAGGTGAAGATATTAAAGGAACATGAGCTGCATGAGGGGAAATTAGAAGATTGTTGGATGGTGGAGTATAAATAAAAGGAGCTGGGTGAAATGAAAAAAGCTTTAATAGTAATTGATGTGCAAGCAGGTATGTATACAGCAGGAATGCCAGTACATAATGGGGAGAAGTTTTTAGAAATATTGCAAGAACTTATTGGGGAATGTCGGTCTAATGATATTCCAGTTATTTATGTACAACATAACGGACCAAAAGATCATCCGTTAGAAAAAGGTACAGAGGGCTGGAAAGTGCATGAGGCGATTGCTCCGCAAAAAGGGGATCGTATTGTTGAAAAGACGACGCCGGATGCATTCCATAAGACAAACTTAAACGAAGTGTTACAAGAAAAAGGGATTGAACACGTTATGATTTCAGGTATGCAAACAGAGTACTGTGTGGATACGACAACGAGAAGAGCGTTTAGTGAAGGCTATAAAGTAACGCTAGTGAGTGATGCACATAGTACGTTTCATACAGAAGTGTTACGTGCGGAAGACATTGTACAGCATCATAATGTAGTGTTTGGAGCGTTTGCTAATGTTGTTGCGTTAAAGGATTTGAAAGTGACTGCCTCTAAATAAGAGGCAGTTTTTTATTATAAGGTATATTTGAAACATTGTTCATATAATTTCACGTATCGTATTGAATATATGAAAAAGGAGCACCACATAATTAAAAGGGCGCTCCTGCATCAAAAAGTTACTTCTTCTTATCTTTATCCAATATATTCTGCTCTTCAGCAAATTCCGTACCATATGCAAAGCGGCGATTAATATGAATGTTATCATTGTTGTGCCTTGTGTGTGAGTTAGAAAAGCGATGAACAATTACTTCAGATAATGTAAAGACAGTAGCGGAAAGGAAACTGCCCCATGCAATTTGCATGTAATTGTCTAATAAAATATTACCGAAAATCCATACGCTTAAATACGTTAGTAAGAAATCCGACATAATGGCACCGGTATTGCCAATTCGGTTTAATATGATTTTATCGACGAACATATAGGATACGATTGTAACAAAGAGACTAAATGAAATAATTTGGACGAATGTTGCAGGGAAAAATAAAGCGAGTCCAATACTAAATGCGATAATGCACGATATAAACTTAATAAGTACTACAGTAAAACCATTCAATATTTACACCTCCGATTTATACATAGTTTTACAATAAATTTAGGAGTTCATACATTGTAACAAATATATTTACATAAAACTTTTTCACGTTCGTTTTTTTTGTCTAAATATTAAAAAAACAAAGAAAAAATGTTATAGTAAAATGAGAGTATATGACATTTTTAGGTAAGGGGGAATCCATGGTGTGGATTACTTCAGAAGTAGAAATTCCAGATGAGTTAATTGATCATCTTGAACAAGGAAAGTTAGTACTATTTGTAGGAGCGGGAGTTTCTATGAAAGGGAAATCAAACTTACCGAATTTTGATGATCTAGTTGATGAAATTGCGAAAACGTTATATGTGGAAACTCGTGAAATAACAGAACCACATGATTATTATCTTGGTAAAATTGCGAAAACAAAAGATGTACATCAAGTTGCAAGAGATTTAGTTCATACTGAAAAGTCAAAGCCGAATCCGCTTCATTATGCGATTCCGAGGTTGTTTCCTTTAGATACAGAAGTCCGTATTGTAACGACAAATTTTGATCGGCATTTTACAACTGCGATGAAAGAAATGAATAGAGAATTAAACGTATATTACGCACCTGCGTTACCTACAGGTCGAGCGTTTAAAGGTCTCGCTTACATACATGGCAATATAGAACAAGAGAAAGAAGCATTAATATTAACAGATGGTGATTTTGGAAGGGCTTACTTGACGGAAGGATGGGCAAGAAGATTTTTAGTGGATTTATTCTCGAATTATACCGTTTTATTCGTTGGATATAGCCATAATGACCCAGTAATGAAATATTTAGCGACGGGTTTACCGCCAAGTACAAGGCGTTATGCATTTGTTGCACAGGGGGAAAATACGTACCAC
Source organism: Bacillus cereus group sp. BfR-BA-01309 (assembly GCF_022664315.1). Taxonomy (NCBI): domain Bacteria; kingdom Bacillati; phylum Bacillota; class Bacilli; order Caryophanales; family Bacillaceae; genus Bacillus; species Bacillus cereus group sp. BfR-BA-01309. The sequence continues at coordinate 603,411 of NZ_JAKUHE010000001.1, read as the reverse complement.
TGGGAGCATTTAGGAATACGGCCGATTGTATATCCGAATAAAGGAAATAATCATCAATCACTCGTTAAAGCAGTGAAGCGATGGGCGGAATTAATGGGAGATAATTATATTACAAAACGAATGCGAATTCGTGACATAGTAACAGTTCCGCCTTCAGTAGAGCAGGAACAATTATCATACATAAAACAATCCATAAAAAAAATTGAAACAGTCCGCTACTTTGTTGAATTTGCTCATGATTATGAATGGGTGGAATGGCTTGAAGCAGAAGGAAAATTACAAAATTTATTTTTAGTTACATCAAATGATAATGAGGTAGATGAACTACTTGCGGAATGGTTAGTGGAACAATTTCTTTTTAGTCATCAAAAAGAATTATTTCAATTAATTTTTAAAAATCATTCTAAACTATCTCCGTTATTATGGAAAACAATTTGTAGCTACTTAAACGAGACGAAAATTGAGATGGACCCGTTGTTGTTTGCGAGATGGACACTTCTTTTACTAGAAACAGCTGAAAAAGATAGTAAATCAATTGAAAAAATTTCTTATTTACTGCAAAAATGTTCTTTTCCTGAGCATAAAGAGATTGCTTTATTGTTACTAACGTTTATTTTGGATGGAAAGCTTAAGTTGAAGCGGGAAAGAAAATGGGGAAATGATACACAAGAATCGATAGAACTTGAGGAATCGAGTCGTTTACCATTGTCTACATTTTCTTATGTGGAGCAAATGTGGAATGAGAAAATGAAACCGTATATTTCCTATTATGCCGTACCAATTATGATGATGGGAATAGAAAAGATGCGACTGTTATCACTACGACAAACGGCTTTGAAAAAAAAGGATAAGGAAAATGCTGAAAAAGAGTTTCAGCAAAATGATCTTGCCTTTTTAATTCAAATTGTAAAAGAGTGTTTAGCTTATTTATGTGAAAACAATGAAAAAAAAGCAAATTATTATATTACAGAAATGATAGAAGCGAACAGCGTGCTTCAGACCCGAATTGCAATTGATGCAATGAATAAAAACATATTTATTAGCGCTGATGACAAAATAAAATGGTTGTTACAGGAAGGACTTCTTTTAGATGTCACGTATAAACACGAAGTTTTTCAACTTATAAAAAATCATTTCGCATCTTCTCTAGAAAAAACAAAGGAAGAAGTCATACAGATTGTACTGAAAGACCTTGCAGAGGAGAGAGCATTTGATGTTTGTTTAGTATTAGATTTATTGTTCACTTGTGATTCAAATAGTCCATCTACAGCAAAAGGTTATGAGGTAATGAAGCAAAAACATCCTCACTTTCATTCTGAGCGATACAGTGTACAAAAGAAAGAGACGGCAGAACAAAGTATTACTTGTAATGTAACTGCTGATGGATTATTACAGCTGAAAGACGATGAAATTATGAAACAAGTTCGGCAATTTTCTCAAGACGGAGTTTTTGAACAACGTCATTTTTTAGAGATGTTATCGAAAGCATGTAAATTGAATATAGAATGGAGTATTTCATTTGCTTATCAATTAGTTAGTATGCATGAAATAAGTAATGAAGTATGGTTTGTTTGTATTAGAGAGTGGCGAAATAACCGAGGACTGACAAATGAACAAATCCAAAAAGTTATTCCGCTATTGCAGAAATTTGTTAGAAATACTGCTTTTCATTGGTTAATAAGTAGTTTTCTATATGAAATTAGTAATCGATTAGAGGAGCTAGAGGAAAATAGCATACGCAATGTGAAACGGTTTGCTTTTTCGGTATTCCCTCAAGTAATGAAAAGTGATACGGATTTTAAGCTTGGAAAACAAGATTTTTACAATGAATCAATCCAGCATCCTGTTGGGAAAATGACAGCTGTATTATTAAAACTGTTATCATATGATCATTTATACGATCGAAACGTGTATGAATATTTATTTTTATTTGAAGAACAAGTAAGAGTTAGTTCGGAGCGGACAAATTACATGTTAGCTCGTTTAGTAGCAGATATAACATTTCTTTATCATATTGAGAAGCAATGGTGCCGAAAATATTTGTTACCGTACTTAGATTTAAAGAAGGAAAATGAGATTACGAAATATGCATGGGCAGGCTTATGTTACACGCAAATCAATTTGCCTTTATTTACAGAAATGAAGCGATTTATTAAGTATGCGGTAGAACATTTGGAAGTATTGCATCCGCATACGAGGGAAGCTTTCTTGAAATGGCTTAGTTTTGTATTTATTAAATGTGTACTGTATTGGGAGCAAAAAACAGATTGGTTATACCCGTTGCTTATACAAGAGAATGAAGAAAATAAAATTAAATTTATGCAGTTTTTATGCTATTACGTCAAAACGTTAAGTGTAAAAGAACAACAAAAATTTTGGATAGCTTGGCTCAGTATATTTTTGCGAGAGCGACCGAAAATGGGTGAAATCACAGCTAGAGAATACGTAATGCTTTTACGTATTATTTTATTTATGGATGAAATAGTAGAAAGAGGATTATCGATAATATGTAAATCATTTTCGGACGTGGGTGGAAAAGGGAATCAAACGGAGATAAAACAGTTATTGAACGAAATACTTGAAAAGACAGAGCGTATAAAAATGTCCAAAGATTTGTATGCAAATGTATTTTTCACTTTACTGCAAACGCTTCAGGAAGCCGATTTACTTGAAACGGAAATCATTCGAATAAAAGAAGTATTAATCCGGTATGGAGTAGAAAAGTATGTATTAAATGCAATAGATAATGAGATAATTCGCATCGGAATTGTGATGGAGAATTTACAAGAAGAAATGTAGGGCGAAAGTGGAATTTTAAAAAATATATAAAAAGTTGTTGACAGTGTTTTGAAAAGCGTTCTATAATACGAATCATACTTATTCAATTTCAAAAAACATTTGAATAAACAAAGTGCAATGAAGAGATCACAGTAGTGGTTAGTCTTACTGTAACAGAGAGCTGGTGGTTGGTGTGAACCAGTACAGGGATAATCATGAATTACAGTCTTGGAGCATCTTTTTCGTAGTAAAGATAGTTTTATCTTTATGAAGAAAAAGCGGTCAATTGATCGTTAACAGTGAAGAGAGGTAGACGGAAAGTTAGTCTACAACTAGGGTGGTACCGCGATAAATATCGTCCCTACTGATTTATTCAGTAGGGACTTTTTGTATTTTAGTGGTCCAACTTGAAAATTAAATATACATGCGTTGAAAGGAAAAGCAGTAGTTGTTGTTTCCCTGTAACAGAGAGCTGGTGGTTGGTGCGAACCAGTACAAAAACAAGAGCGAATTACAGTCCTAGAGCATCTTTTTCGTAGTAAAGATAATATTGTCTTTATGAAGGGAAAGACGGTCAGATGATCGTTAACAATGAAGAGAGGTAGACGAAAGAAGTCTACAACTAGGGTGGTACCGCGATAAATATCGTCCCTACTGATTGAATCAGTAGGGATTTTTTGTACAAAAAAGTGGGTTTTTATCTAGTAGATAGTGTCCTTATAGTAAGTATTCGTTTAAAATAAGAAGAGGTATCGATTCCACTTAAAATTTGTATAATTTATCAGTTCAGAAAATAGAGAATTTTTCATTCTCTTACTATACTTTTAAAACATTAGAGGAGGATTTCCAAATGGCAAATCATGAATTAGATCAATTACGTAAACAGGTAGATGAAATTAACTTACAACTATTACACCTTTTAAACAAACGTGGTGAAATCGTTCAAAAAATTGGAGAGCAAAAGCAAGTACAAGGTACGAAACGCTTTGATCCAGTACGTGAGCGTGAAGTACTTGATATGATCGCAGAACATAACGAAGGACCATTCGAAACGTCAACGGTTCAACATATTTTCAAAACAATCTTCAAAGCAAGCTTAGAATTACAAGAAGATGATAACCGTAAAGCATTACTAGTATCACGTAAAAAGAAACAAGAAAACACAATTGTTGATGTAAAAGGTGAATTAATTGGAAACGGAACACAAACGTTCATTATGGGACCATGTGCGGTAGAAAGCTTAGAACAAGTACGCCAAGTAGGGCAAGCGATGAAAGACCAAGGGTTAAAATTAATGCGCGGTGGTGCTTTCAAACCGAGAACATCTCCTTACGATTTCCAAGGTTTAGGAGTAGAAGGATTACAAATTTTACGCCAAGTAGCAGATGAGTTTGACTTAGCAATCATTAGTGAAATTTTAAATCCGAACGATGTTGAAATGGCATTAGACTACGTTGATGTAATTCAAGTTGGAGCACGTAACATGCAAAACTTCGATTTATTACGAGCTGTAGGTAAAGTTAACAAGCCAGTATTATTAAAACGTGGATTAGCAGCAACAATTGATGAGTTCATTAACGCAGCTGAATACATCATTGCACAAGGTAACGACCAAATTATTCTATGTGAGCGTGGTATCCGCACATACGAAAGAGCAACACGTAACACATTAGATATTTCAGCAGTACCGATTTTAAAGAAAGAAACACATTTACCAGTTATCGTTGACGTAACGCATTCAACTGGACGTAGAGACTTATTATTACCAACAGCGAAAGCAGCACTTGCAATTGGCGCGGATGCAGTAATGGCTGAAGTACATCCTGATCCAGCAGTTGCATTATCAGATTCTGCACAACAAATGGATATTCCAGAATTCCATAGATTCATGGATGAGTTAAAAGGATTCAAAAATAAATTATCTTAATTCCATATCATATATGCGCTGAAGAGGAAACAGTAGTGCTTATTTCCCTGTTATAGAGAGCTGATGGTCGGTGTGAATCAGTACAAAGATAAGCATGAATTACAGCCTTGGAGCATCTTTTCCGCCAACTGTTGGAGGGAAGGACGGTCTAATGATCGTTAAAGAAGAAGAGAGGTAGACGAAAGTTGTCTACAACTAGGGTGGTACCGCGATAAACATCGTCCCTACTGAGCGCTCAGTAGGGACTTTTTTGTACAAAAAAATAGTAAAGGGGCAAGAGAAATGAGATACATTACAGCTGGAGAATCACATGGGCCGCAGTTAACAGTTATTTTAGAAGGTGTACCAGCAGGTTTAACATTAACAGCGGAACATATTAATAAAGAATTATTAAGAAGACAAAAAGGGCACGGACGCGGAAGACGTATGCAAATTGAAACTGATACAGTTGAAATTGTAAGTGGTGTTCGTCACGGGATGACACTCGGCTCGCCGATAACGTTAATCGTAAAAAATGATGATTTCAAACATTGGACGAAAGTAATGGGTGCAGAGCCAATTTCGGAAAAAGAAAGTAAAGAAATGAAACGTACAATTACAAAACCACGTCCAGGGCATGCGGATTTAAACGGGGCAATTAAATACGGTCACCGTGATATAAGAAACGTGCTAGAGCGCTCATCTGCAAGAGAAACGACAGTTCGTGTAGCTGCTGGTGCAGTTGCGAAACAAATTTTAAAAGAATTAGGCGTAGAAATTGCAGGGCATGTACTTGAAATTGGCGGAGTAAAAGCAAAACATATTTCAAACTTATCAATTGAAGAGATTCAAACCATTACTGAAAACTCACCAGTTCGATGTTTAGATAAAGAAGTAGAACAAGAGATGATGGATGCGATAGATAACGCTAAAAGTAGCGGAGATTCAATCGGCGGCATTGTTGAAGTCATTGCAGAAGGCATGCCAATAGGGGTTGGTAGTTACGTTCATTACGATCGTAAATTAGATGCAAAACTAGCTGGTGCAATTATGAGTATTAATGCATTTAAAGGTGCTGAAATTGGCATTGGTTTTGAAGCAGCAAGACAGCCAGGAAGTAAAGTGCATGATGAAATTTTATGGGATGAAGAAAAAGGATACACGAGAAATACGAATAATGCCGGCGGCTTAGAAGGTGGTATGACAACAGGCATGCCAATTGTCGTAAGAGGTGTGATGAAGCCAATACCTACATTATACAAACCGTTAGCAAGTGTTGATATTGATACGAAAGAATCATTCCAAGCGAGTATTGAAAGATCTGATAGTTGTGCAGTACCAGCAGCAGGTGTAGTAGCTGAATCTGTTGTAGCATGGGAACTTGCACACGCACTAGTCGAACAATTCGGAAAAGATCGTATAGAATTAATTCAGCAAAACATTACGCAACATAATAAATACGCAAAAGAATTTTAATAAAAAGGTGGTTTTAACATGCAAGTAAAAGATCAACTCTCATCATTACAACCATATACACCAGGTAAATCACCTGAACAAATGAAAGAAGTGTACGGAAATCATACATTTGTGAAATTAGCATCGAATGAAAATCCATTCGGCTGTTCCCCGCGTGTGTTAGATGAGTTGCAAACATCGTGGTTGGAACATGCTTTATATCCTGACGGAGGTGCTACAATGCTCCGTCAAACAATTGCAAATAAGTTACATGTACAAATGGAACAAGTACTTTGCGGAAGTGGATTAGATGAAGTCATTCAAATAATAAGCCGTGCAGTACTTAAAGCAGGAGATAATATCGTGACGGCTGGTGCGACATTCCCTCAGTACCGTCATCATGCAATTATTGAAGGCTGTGAAGTGAAAGAAATCCCTTTAAATAACGGAGTATACGATTTAGACGAAATTTCGTCAGCGGTAAATAATAATACGAAAATCGTATGGATTTGTAATCCAAATAACCCGACAGGCACATATGTGAATGATCAAAAATTGTCTCAATTTATTGAAGGTATTAGTGAAAATACGTTAATTGTCATTGATGAAGCGTACTATGAATACGTAACAGCAAAAGATTTCCCAGAGACATTACCGCTTTTAGAAAAACATAAAAACATTCTTGTACTTAGAACGTTTTCTAAAGCATACGGATTAGCTTCTTTCCGCGTTGGATACGCGATTGGACACGAAGAGCTGATTGAGAAATTAAATGTCGTACGTTTGCCATTTAACGTATCTTCATTAGCGCAAAAAGCAGCGACGATTGCTTTTGGTGATGACGAGTTTATTGAAGAAATAGTTCGTGTGAATACAGAAGGATTACAACAATACGAAAGCTTTTGTAAGGAAAAAGAAATTCCATTTTATCCATCGCAAACAAATTTCATCTTCTTGCCAGTTGAGAATGCTGGGGAGATTTATGAAGCTTGTGCACACGCAGGATTTATTATTCGTCCGTTCCCAAATGGTGTCCGTATTACAGTCGGAACAGGGGAGCAAAATGAAGGAGTGATTTCAGTGTTACAACAACACTTTGAAAATAAAAAAAGAAAGTCTCGAGATGAGGCAAATGCGTAAAAAGGTAGTTTTAATTGGAACAGGTTTAATCGGAGGCTCTCTCGCATTAGCAATTAAGAAAGAGCACGATGTAACGATAACAGGTTATGATATTTTTCAAGAACAAGTAGAGCGTGCACAAGAATTACACGTAGTAGATGAAGTAGCGGTAGATTTACAGCATGCGTGTGAAGAGGCGCATTTAATTGTTTTTGCTTCTCCAGTTGAAGAAACGAAGAAGTTATTACACAAATTAGCGTCATTTCGTTTACGAGAAGATGTTATTGTAACCGATGTTGGTAGTACAAAAGGGACGATTATGAATGAAGCGGAAGCTTTATTTTCAAAGGAAGTTTCTTTCATTGGTGGACATCCAATGGCAGGTTCTCATAAAACGGGCGTTGAAAGTGCAAAAGCACATTTATTTGAAAATGCATTTTACATTTTGACACCGATGAATCATGTGCCAAATGAACATGTGGAAGAACTAAAGCGTTGGTTACAAGGGACAGGATCTCATTTTCTCGTTTTAAATACGGAAGAACATGATTATGTAACAGGAATTGTAAGTCATTTTCCGCATCTTATTGCAGCAGGATTAGTAAAGCAAGTGGAGAAACATGCAGGAGATAATCCACTTATTCATCAACTAGCTGCTGGAGGTTTTAAAGACATTACACGTATCGCATCTAGTAGCCCAAAAATGTGGAGTGATATTGTTAAGCAAAATCGTGAGCATTTAATGGTATTATTAAAAGAGTGGATCTCTGAAATGGAAGATTTATATGATACAGTTTCTACTGGAGATGCAGGCGAGATTCAAAACTATTTTGCAGACGCGAAAGAATACCGTGACTCTTTACCAGTACGAAAAAGAGGGGCAATTCCTGCCTATCACGACTTATACGTCGATGTTTTAGATAAAGTAGGAGCATTGGCTCACATTACGAGCATTTTAGCGCGCGAAGAAATTAGTATTACGAACTTGCAAATATTAGAAGCGCGTGAAGGATTGCTTGGGGTGTTACGTATTAGCTTCCAAAGAGAAGAAGATCGTATGAAAGCAAAGCTAGCGCTTGGAGAAGAAAAATACCAAACTTATGAAACAATTTAAATGAGAAGGTGAAAACGTGAAGGAAAGAACGATACAACCTGTTAATAACGGATTAAATGGCAACATTACAATTCCAGGTGATAAATCCATTTCACACCGCGCTGTCATGTTCGGCGCGATTGCAGAAGGAAAAACAACAATTAAAGGTTTCTTGCCTGGTGCAGACTGTTTAAGTACGATTTCTTGCTTTAAAGAAATGGGAGTAGACATCGTGCAAAATGGTGATGAAGTCACTGTAGTTGGTAAAGGATTAGAAGGTTTACAAGAACCGAAAGCTGTATTAGATGTTGGTAATTCTGGTACAACAATACGTTTAATGTCAGGAATTTTGGCAAATACACCATTTTTCTCTTGTGTACAAGGTGATGCATCTATTGCAAAAAGACCGATGAAACGTGTTACAAATCCATTAAAACAAATGGGTGCAAACATTGATGGCCGCGAAGAAGGAACGTTTACACCGTTAACGATACGTGGCGGGAATTTAAAAGCAATTGAATACACTTCACCTGTAGCAAGTGCACAAGTTAAGTCAGCTATTTTACTTGCAGGACTTCGAGCAGAAGGTGTAACAGCTGTTACAGAACCACATATTTCACGCGATCATACGGAAAGAATGCTTGAAGCATTTGGCGTTAAAGTAACGCGCGAAGGAAAAACAGTAAAACTTGCAGGTGGACAAAAGCTAACAGCAACAGACGTTCAAGTGCCAGGTGACGTATCGTCAGCAGCATTTTTCCTAGTAGCGGGCGCAATTATTCCAAATAGTAAACTAGTATTACAAAATGTAGGGATGAATCCAACTCGTACTGGTATTATTGATGTATTAGAGAAAATGGGTGCTAGGTTTACTGTAGAACCAATTAACGAAGGAGCATCAGAACCAGCTGCAAACATTACAATTGAAACATCCTCATTAAAAGGAACTGAAATTGGCGGAGATATTATTCCAAGATTAATTGATGAAATTCCTGTAATTGCTTTAGCAGCAACACAAGCAGAAGGAATTACAGTTATTAAAGATGCGCACGAATTAAAAGTTAAAGAAACGAACCGTATTGATACAGTCGTTGCAGAATTAACGAAGCTAGGAGCTCGCATAGAAGCAACTGAAGACGGAATGATTATTTACGGGAAATCAGCTCTAAAAGGTAATACAGTAAATAGTTACGGTGACCACCGCATCGGAATGATGCTTGCGATCGCTGGATGTATTGCAGAAGGAAAAACGACGATTGAAGATGCAGAAGCAGTAGGCGTATCATATCCTACATTCTTCGAAGAACTTCAAACGTTAGCTAAATAAAGTGAAACTTTAATCAGTGGGGGGTTCTTAATCCCCCACTGATTATTAGTTGAACCAATCGGACTTTTACGGGCAGTTGATCCCTCACCTAAATTCTTTGCTTTCGCTAAATTTTGAGGTGGGGGTCTTACTGCCCGTTAAAGCGGGATAAAGTAATAAGAAGCAGATACGGGATGTATCTGCTTTTTTATATTGGATTCGTTTCGTGAAGTTCATATAATTTCATTCACCGTACTGCAATATTAAGAATTATGGTACAATTCAAACAAGGAATGGAGGAGAAGTATATGAACGTTATACGATTAAAAGAAGATAAATTCAAAGAAGCATTACGCTTATCAGAATACGCTTTTCAATATAAAGTTGAAGAGGAACGATTGCAGCAGCAACTTAAAAAGATGAAAGAAAGTCATGAAATATACGGTATTATGGAAGGGGAAGATTTAGCAGCAAAACTGCATCTCATTCCGTTTCATATATACATAGGTAAAGAAAAATTTAAAATGGGTGGCGTTGCAGGGGTAGCGACGTATCCAGAGTATAGAAGAAGCGGGTATGTAAAAGAATTGCTTCAACACTCACTACAAACGATGAAAAAAGATGGATATACAGTATCGATGCTACATCCATTTGCCGTTTCGTTTTACCGTAAATATGGATGGGAACTTTGTGCGAACCTCCTTGTATGTCAAATGACAAAGAGCGATTTAGTAATGAAAAAACAAGTAAACGGTACTGTGAAACGATTCAATAAAGAAAATCACTCTGAAGAGGTCGAGAAACTTTATGAAACATTTGCAAAACGTTTTTCCGGTATGCTAGTTCGCGATGAAAAATGGTGGTTACAAGCTGTTTATGATGATTTAACATTAGGGATTTATTACGATAAAAATAAAACGGCAGCAGGCTACATGCTATATAAAATTGAAAACAGCAAAATGACAGTAGAAGAATTTGTTCCACTGCATAATGAGGCGCGAAATGGCCTGTGGAACTTTATTTGTCAGCATGATTCTATGATTAAAGAACTTGAAATGACTGTAAGTGAAAACGAACCGCTATTATATACACTGCAAGAGCCACGCGTGAAGGCAGAAATAAAGCCGTATTTTATGGGAAGAATTGTAGATGTAGAGCAGTTCCTAAAACAATATGAATTAAATTGGAACAATGTACAGCAAGAAGTGATTTTACATATTACAGATTCGTTTGCACCGTGGAATAACGTATCAGTGAGGCTTGCGAATCATGAAATAACAATTATGAAAGAGGAAACAATAGATAAAGGAATTAAGCTGGATATAAATGCATTATCTACAATAATGTTTGGATACAAACGTCCGTTAGAACTTAATGAACTAGAATTCATTACCGGAAGCGAAGAGGAAATACAAGCATTTGAAAATATAGTTCCAGCACGTAAAGCATTTATTTATGATTTCTTTTAAGATTTAAATAGGAAATGGGGCTGTCTCAAATAAAAATTTGGGACGGCGTTCTCTTTAATTGTCGGTTTTTATCGGTAAGTCTACATATTTTGAAAATCGCTGATATAAATTGATTCACAAACAAGGGATTAAAATGGCAACTATACGTAGTTACGCACTTGACTTTTAGTTCCTGTAATTTATAATTAAAAACGGAATGAATTTTCATTCCTGAAAATAGAGGTGGAAAAAATGGCTAAAAACAAACAAGAGGATATTTTTGATGCTGCGATGCAACTTTTTGCAGAGCGTGGTTACGATGGTACGACAATTCCAATGATTGCTGAAAAAGCAAATGTCGGTGCGGGTACTATTTATCGCTATTTTGCAAATAAAGAGGCACTAGTTAACTCATTATTTTCAAAAAGTATGTTACAGCTTTCTGAAATGATAAAAACGGATTTTCCTGTTGAAGCAAATATTCGTGAACAGTTTAGTCATACGTATAACCGTTTATTTGAATTTGCGAGAAACAATGTGGATGCTTTTTTATTTACAAATTCTCACTGCGATAGTTATTTTCTTGACGAACAGAGTAAGAAAATATTTGATGATTTTATAGGCTTCTTTATGAATATTATTGAAGATGGAATCGCAAAAGGTTTTCTTCGTCCATTGCCTCCAGTTGCTTTAATTATTATTGTATATCAACCGTTAGAAAAATTAACGAAAGTAATTGCAACAGGGCAATTAGAATACTCGAAAGAGTTAGTAAAAGAATTGGAAGAAAGCTCTTGGAATGCTATTAGAATCATTTGATTCTATAGCTTTATAAGGACAGGAATGAATATTCATTCCTGAATAGATTTAAAAAATGAAAGTAGGAGAGGATATTTGTGCAACCAAGGGAATGAACATTCATTCCGGAAAGAGTAGTTTAATAGAGTTTATAAAATAAATTAATAGAACGATAGGAATGAACGTTCATTCCTAAAAATAGTTTCAAAATAATAGGAATGAATATTCATTCTTAAACTAACGTGAAACTTTCAAAACGGGAGATGATAAATATGAGTAAGCTAAAAAATTGGAGAAGTTTATCTTTTCTATTATGGATAGTTATTACTATTACAATGATCGTAACGATGCCTAATATGGATAAATTAGTGAAAGAAAAAGGGCATATTACGATTCCTAATACAGAGCAAAGTAGTATCGCTGACAAAATGATAAGAGAGATGGATAAAGACGGGACAGAAAAATATGATGTTATAGCTGTTTTTAATAGTGGAAGTAAAGCAGCTTTAACAGCGGAGCAAAAAGATGAAATAATAAAAACAATCAACGCCCTGCAAAATGAAAAAGAGCAATTAGGAATTAAGGAAGTTGTTTCACATTTAGATAATAAAGACTTGGAAAAACAATTGATATCTAAAGACAATACGACTATTTTAACGCAAATCTCTGTGGATAAAAAACATGGTGAAATATCAAAAATTGCAAATGGGCTTCATAATAACATTAAACCGAAGGGCGTTAAAACGTACTTAACAGGAAGTGATTTAATAGCGGGTGATTTTCTTACATCCTCTCAAGAGGGAGTGAAAAAGACAGAAATTATTTCTATCATTTTCATTTTAGTTGTATTAATCATTGTATTTCGTTCACCAATTGTTCCAATCGTTTCTCTTCTTACAGTTGGTGTATCGTACTTAGTTTCAATGGGGATTATTGCTCATTTAGTAGATCAATTTAATTTTCCGTTTTCTAATTTTACACAAGTGTTTGTAGTTGTTGTCCTGTTTGGGGTTGGAACAGATTATAACATTTTATTATATACAAGGTTTAAGGAAGAATTAAGTAAACAAGAAAATGCATTTTTAGCTACGAAAGAAACGTTTAAATCGGCAGGGAAAACCGTTTTATATAGCGGAATAGCAGTACTAATTGGTTTTGCATCTCTTGCTTTAGCGAGTTTTAAACTGTATCAATCTACTTCAGCCGTAGCAATTGGTGTCGCAGTATTATTACTCGTATTAACTACGTTAAATCCATTTTTCATGGTGCTATTAGGAAAAGGAATGTTTTATCCAGTAAAAACATTTAAAGGCCATGAGGATAGTCGTTTATGGGGATTTCTTGCGAAAAACTCAGTAGTAAGACCATTCGCAGCTTTAATCATTGTATTTGTGATATCGATTCCTTTCGTAATGAAATACTCTAATACACTAAATTACAATGATTTATTTGAAGTAGATAATAAATATGAGTCGAAAATGGGGATAAACGTAATTGAAGAGCATTTTCCACCTGGTTTTTCTTCACCAAGTACGTTAGTCATTCAATCGGATAACAAGTTAGACGAGGCGAGTTCTCTTCAAACTTTAGATGAACTAACTGATAAGATTTTGAAAGTGAAAGGTGTTTCAGAAGTATATTCACCGACGCGTCCAACTGGTGAAAGGATAAAAGAACTATATATAAATAAACAAGCGGGAGAACTAAATACAGGTTTAGGAGATGCTAATGGTGGTATAAAGGAAATTAATGATGGATTAACTACTGCGAAAGATGAAATGGGTAGTAAAGACTCAAATAGTCTTGCAAACGTTCAAAAGTTAATTGATGGAACAAACGAAGCGAAAAACGGTGTAACAGCATTAGGAATAGCTTTACATCAACTATCAAGTGGTATAAATGACGGAGCACAAGGTGCGCAGCAAATTGAGAGTGGATTAACTTCAGTAAATGAAAATATAAACGTTTTATCTAATGCAACTTCACAACTTCATGCTGGTTATTCGCAGTTAGAAAAAGGTTTAAGTTCTTACGATCAATACTTCGGAAGTATTTCTCAAGCCATTGATGGTGCGAAAAAAGGCTATGAACAAATTGAAATGCTAATGACCAATTTCATTCAAACGAAACCAGAATTAGCAAATGATCCGAACATACTGCAAACGATAGGAATTGCTAAAGAGGCTCAAAAGCAATTAGGTGTGCTTTCCAATGAATTAAATCAATTAGCAACGCAGCATAAAGCAGCGATGGGCTCATTTAAAGAAGCAAATCAATCGTTATTGAAAGTGGATAACGGCTTAAAAGAAATGAACAATGGAGTTACTAAATTACAAAAAGGAGCAGCTGATCTTAAAAATGGATTAGATGAAGGTGCTTCAGGTTCAAAACAAATTGCGAACAAGTCATCTGAGTTACAAACCGGATTAACAAATATAAATGATGGGCAAGGCCAATTATTAACCGGGCTGAAAGACTTGCAAGAACAGATGGGGCAATTACAATCAGGATTATCTAAAAGTACAGAAGGGCTTGAAAAGGTAAGTAACGGACTAGGGGATGCTCAGAAATATTTAGGAGAACTGAATGAATCAAAAAGCTCTGAGGAATTTTATATTCCAAAAGAAGTTTTAGACGGAGAAGATTTCCAAAAAGCATTGAATACGTATATGTCACATGATAGAAAGACTGCTAAAATGACAATCATTTTAGACGTAAATCCGTATTCAAAAGAAGCGATGCCAATCATTGAAGATATTAATAAAACGATAGACGGTACGTTAAATGGTACAGAATTAAAATCAGTCAAAAAAGCGATCGGCGGTACAACTGCTAGAAACGTTGATTTAAAAGAAGTAACAGGTCAAGATTTCTTACGTACAGCTACGATTATGTTAATTGGAATTGCGATTGTATTACTCGTTATTACACGGTCATTTTTAAATACAATCTTTATTATTGGATCTTTAATATTAGCTTATTTTGCATCACTTGGTATAAGTGAACAAATTAGTACACACTTACTAAACGTAGAGTCATTAAGCTGGAATGTACCATTCTTTAGTTTTATTATGATTGTCGCTTTAGGTGTGGATTATAGCATTTTCGTAATGATGCGTTACAATGAGTTAGAGGGAGACCCAGCAACGAAAATTGTAAATGCCTCTCGTCACATAGGAGGAGTCGTATTATCAGCGGCACTTATTTTAGGTGGTACATTTGCTGCATTAATCCCTTCAGGTGTATTGACACTTATACAAGTAGCATCTGTTGTTAGTGTTGCGCTGTTACTATTAGCTATTATTGTAATGCCAATATTGTTACCTGCTTTAATAGGGTTAACGAATAAAATGAAGAATTATACGAAGAAATTAAGCAAAAGAAAATAAGAAAAATCCCCTTTTAAAAGGGGATTTTTCTTATTTAATAAACTTGTCCATCACATCTTTATATTTTACAAATTCTTCATCTTTCATATCTCTATTCATTATGAAATTTGCTTCTATATAATATTGTTTCGTTAAAAACATACATTTTATTCAAGGTAGAAAAGGGATGAATAGCAATCAACCGTTGCTATTCATCCATCTTCTACTATATAATAGCTATAGTCTACAATAATTGAGTCGTAATATGCGATTTTTTAAGACAATCGGTGAGAAAACGCTGAAATAAGCGGTATTAGTAGGAGGACACAAATGATTACAGTAAGTAACGTTAGTTTGCGTTTCGCGGATCGCAAATTATTTGAGGATGTTAACATAAAATTCACGCCGGGTAACTGCTACGGTTTAATCGGAGCAAACGGTGCTGGTAAATCAACATTTCTAAAGATTTTATCTGGAGAAATCGAACAATCAACAGGTGATATACATATTACGCCAGGTGAGCGTCTAGCAGTATTAAAACAGAACCACTTCGAATATGAAGAGTTCCCAGTATTAGAAACAGTAATTATGGGTCACACGCAACTTTATAAAGTAATGCAAGAGAAAAATGCCATTTACATGAAAGAAGACTTTAGTGATGAAGATGGTATGCGTGCTGCTGAACTTGAAGGTGAGTTCGCTGAGCTTAACGGTTGGGAAGCAGAATCAGAAGCTGCAATCCTTCTTAAAGGTTTAGGTATTGGTGAAGATGTTCATGATAAGAAATTGTCAGAATTAACTGGGGCAGAGAAAGTAAAAGTATTACTTGCTCAAGCTTTATTCGGTAAACCAGACATTCTATTATTAGATGAGCCTACCAACCACTTGGACTTAAAAGCGATTCAATGGTTAGAAAACTTCTTAATGAACTTTGAAAATACAGTAATCGTTGTATCCCATGACCGTCACTTCTTAAATAAAGTTTGTACGCACATGGCTGATCTTGATTTCGGTAAAATTCAACTTTATGTTGGTAACTATGACTTCTGGTATGAGTCAAGCCAATTAGCTTTAAAATTAACACAAGATGCTAATAAGAAAAAAGAAGAGAAAGTAAAAGAGTTACAAAACTTTATTGCACGCTTTAGCTCAAACGCATCTAAAGCGAAACAAGCAACTTCTCGTAAAAAATTATTAGATAAAATTACATTAGATGATATTAGACCATCATCACGTCGTTATCCATTCGTTGGCTTTACACCAGAGCGAGAAATTGGAAATGACTTATTAACTGTTGAAGGTCTTTCTAAAACGATTGATGGCGAAAAAGTGTTAGATAATGTGTACTTCACTTTAAATAAAGGTGATAAAGTTGCATTTATCGGTCGTAACGATATTGCGATGACAACATTATTTAAAATCCTTATGGGTGAAATGGAGCCAGATAGCGGTTCATTCAAATGGGGCGTTACAACATCTCAATCTTACTTCCCAAGAGATAACTCTAAATACTTTGAGAACAGTGACTCCAACTTAGTTGATTGGTTACGCCAATTCTCTCCACAAGATGAGTCAGAAAGCTTCTTACGTGGTTTCTTAGGCCGTATGTTATTCTCAGGTGAAGAAGTTAAAAAGAACGTTTCTGTATTATCTGGGGGCGAAAAAGTTCGTTGTATGCTATCTAAAATGATGTTAAGTGGTGCAAACGTAATCACACTTGACGATCCAACGAACCACTTAGACCTTGAGTCTATCACTGCATTAAACAACGGTTTAATCGCATTTAAAGGTACAATGTTATTCACATCTCATGACCATCAGTTCGTACAAACAATTGCAAACCGCATTATCGAAGTAACGCCAAACGGTGTAATCGATAAAGAGGCTACTTACGATGAGTTCTTAGAAAATGAAGAACTTCAAAAACAAGTAGATGCAATGTACAAAGGTCAATAATAAATGATGAAAAACCTCGCTCTCGTAATGAGAGTGAGGTTTTTTTATAATCATTGATTTTATGAACCGTGAATAATTATACAGAAATAACTTTAGAGGTTGAAAGATATTTTGATGTTGCATATAGAGAAATGGCTGCAGCATGAATAAACTTGAAATACATGAAGCGATATAAAATGCATCAAAAAAACAAGTGTTTTCTATTGTGAATTTCATTATATTACATTAATGTTCCAGAACTGGAGACATATTTATTTGCGAAGCAGTGAATAAAGGTATATAGTATGTGGAGTCATAATTAGTGGATGAGACTTGGGAGAAAACAGAAAATGTTACAAAAGTATTTTGTTAAATAGAAACCAAGGTCAAAATGTTTGAAAAGAAATAGTTGAATAAATAAAAGCTACAAATTATAATTACTAATATTCTTCATATAGTTAAAAAAATAAAATCTATATGAAGATGAAAATTGAATAGAGAGACAGACTTATATCAAAATAAGCCTTGGATGATCAAAAGAGGTGGAGAGATGAAACAATTACTATTAAAGAGTAAGAAAGTGTTAAGCAATCACTTTGGATTTTTCGTGTTTGCCATTATTTTATTCTGGTTAAAAACATACGCAGCATATGTGACAGAATTTAACTTAGGGATATCCAACACAATCCAAAAGTTTTTACTGTTTTTCAACCCGTTAAGCTCGGCAGTTCTATTTTTAGGACTTGCATTATTCGCAAAGGGGAAACGTGCTTACATTTGGTTAATTGTTATTAATTTGTTAATGTCTATACTTTTATACGCAAACGTAGTATATTATCGTTTTTTCAGCGACTTTATTACGTTCCCGACATTAACACAAACGAATAACTTTGGAGATTTAGGTGGTAGTATTTTTGCATTGCTACACGTATATGATCCACTATATTTCTTAGATACAATCATTTTAATTGTTTTGGTCGCAACAAAATTTGCAAACCCAAAACCAATTCGTGTTGCGAAACATAAATTATCACTAGTATTTGTAGCAGGTATTTTATTATTCAGCATTAACTTAGGTCTTGCAGAATCTGATCGTCCTGAACTATTAACTAGAACGTTTGATCGTAATTATATTGTGAAATATTTAGGGGCATACAACTATACGATTTATGATGGCATTCAAAGTGCGAAAGCATCAACAGAACGAGCGTTAGCTGATGGAGATAATATGACAGAGGTTAGAAATTATCTTGCGTCAACATATGCAAGTCCAAATCCTGAGTACTTCGGTAAAGGTAAAGGAATGAACGTAATTTATATTCATTTAGAATCATTCCAAAACTTTTTAATTAATTACAAATTAAATGGGCAAGAAGTTACACCGTTTTTAAATTCATTTACAAAAGATGCGAATACGTTATATTTTGATAACTTCTTCCATCAAACAGGTCAAGGTAAAACATCTGATGCGGAGTTCATGCTTGAAAACTCAATGTTTGGATTACCACAAGGATCTGTTTTTACAAATAAAGCTCATAACACGTATCAATCAGCACCAGCTATTTTAGGGCAACAAGGATACACATCAGCAGTGTTCCACGGTAACTATAAAACATTCTGGAACCGTGACGATATTTATAAATCATTTGGTTTCAATAAATTCTTTGATGCGTCATACTACGATATGAACGAAAAAGATGTAGTAAACTATGGATTAAAAGATAAACCGTTCTTTAACGAATCTATTCCGTTACTACAAACACTGAAACAACCGTTCTATACGAAGTTCATTACGCTATCGAACCATTTCCCTTATCCGATTGATAAAGAGGAAGCGACGATTGAACCAGCTAAAACAGGCGATTCATCAGTAGATACGTATTTCCAAACAGCACGTTATTTAGATGAGTCTGTAAAAGGATTCTTGGATTACTTGAAACAATCTGGTTTATACGATAACTCAATTATCGTTATGTACGGTGACCATTACGGTATTTCCGATAATCATAGTACAGCAATGTCTCAAATAATGGGTAAAGAAATGAACTCATTTGAAAATGCACAACTGCAACGTGTACCATTAATCATTCGAGTTCCAGGAATGAAGGGCGGCGTACAGCATCAATACGGAGGAGAAATTGATGTTCTTCCAACGTTATTACACTTACTAGGTACTGATACAAAAAATTATGTCCAGTTCGGATCCGATTTATTATCACCAGAGCATAAACAAGTTGTTCCATTCCGTAACGGTAACTACGTAAGTCCAACAGTTACTGCACTGAACGGCAAATACTATGATACAGCGACTGGTAACCCTGTTGAATTAACAGACGAAATAAAACAAAATGAACAAATGGTTCAAAAATCATTGAAATACTCTGATCAAGTCGTAAACGGTGACTTATTACGATTCTATACACCGGAAGGATTTACACCGGTAGATCGTTCGAAGTACAACTATAACCATCGTGATAAAAATAAAACGAAGGTAAAGACGACTGAAGACGGGGAAACGAAATAAATATTAAAGAGCGCTACTCCTATGAGTAGCGCTTTTGTTTGTGCATATACCGTTGTTATGATATAGAAATATCTTTCTTTTTTTGTTTCATCTTTCCAAAGAATACTACACCGGCAATGATAATAATGATAAAGGCCCATTTTATGAAAGGGTTACTTTCGAAAAATCCAGCGAACCATTTCTCATCTACAATCATTTTCGCGGCAGTATAAGCTAAAACAGCTGCTCCAATTGTAATGATGACAGGGAATCGGTCCACCCATTTTAAAATTAATGTACTACCCCATACTACGACTGGAATGGATACTAATAGTCCGATGATGACTAAAGAAAAATTACCATGCGCAGCTCCTGCAACAGCGAGCACATTATCAATACCCATTAATGCATCAGCAATGATAATGGTTTTAATAGCAGACCAAAATCCTTCTTCTGCTTTAATATCATGATCTTTGCCTTCAGCAATTAATTTGTATGCAATCCATATAAGGAGTACACCACCAATTAGAAGTAGTCCTGGTATTTTTAATAACCAAACGACAATTAAGGTAGCGAGGGCTCTAATCGCGATTGCCCCGATAGTACCCCATATAATCACTTTCTTTTGCTGTTCTTTCGGTAATCGCCTTGCTGCTAATCCAATTACAATGGCATTATCACCGGCTAACACTAAATCAATTACAATGATGGCAAGTAGGGCAGACAAATATTCGGCTGAAAGAAAATCCATATACACATCACTCCTTAAGAGTAATATGTGCTAAAGTGTTGATAATATAAAAATAGGATTGAATTTGTATATTCAATCCTAAATTTTTTACTGTATTTTTATATATGTTTTAATTTCGTACTAGTCGTTTTTAGAATAACATGTTTTGTTTTTAAGTTAAATTAATGTAATTTTTATTTTCTATTGATATAAAGGAAGGGAATCGAATATAAGAGAAGTAATGCCCAATACGAAAAAAAGACTCAATAACCTACTAGAGGAAATAGAGTCTTTCATATTACATACGATTATCATGCCAGAAGTTTAATGGGAAGTGTTCGTTCTCATTATAGGCTTCTAATTCATATCCTTTTTCTTTCAGTCCTTTTATAATTCCAGGTACTGCTTTAACGGATTGAGGATGAATGTCGTGCATAAGAATAACTTCAGTTGGTTTGTTAGCAACGTTAAGAACGTTTTCTACAATTTTAGCTGATGCAGCGTCAACAGGCATTTTGTTATATTTCCAGTCTAAAGAATCAATTGTCCAATCCCAAACTTTTAAGCCATTTTCGACAACTTTGTTGCGAAGAGCTTCGTTTAATCCTGGCATTGAGCCGTAAGATGGACGAGTTAATACAGGCGATTTACCTAGAACGCCGGCGATTAAGCCTTGATCTTCCTTCATTTCATCTACGT
The DNA here is from genome assembly GCF_022664315.1 of Bacillus cereus group sp. BfR-BA-01309. Classification (NCBI taxonomy): domain Bacteria; kingdom Bacillati; phylum Bacillota; class Bacilli; order Caryophanales; family Bacillaceae; genus Bacillus; species Bacillus cereus group sp. BfR-BA-01309. The sequence continues at coordinate 582,273 of NZ_JAKUHE010000001.1, read as the reverse complement.
AATGACCTTCTGTGTAAAGTTTCTTGTAGTTATGAGTCATACTGTGCATCCCAACATAGTGGCCTTCAGCATCTTCACGTTTTACAAGTTCCGGGAATGCTTTTACATTTGAACCGATTAGGAAGAATGTTGCTTTTGCATTTTCTTTCTTTAACATATCTAAAAGCTCGGCTGTGTATTTTCCAGGACCATCATCAAATGTTAAGTAAGCGACTTTTCTGACTTGCCCGTTATATTGTTTTGGAGCTTCTTTCGGTGCAAGAGATGATTGAATTTCACTTACAAGTTGAACAGATTTTGTTTCATCCTCTGTACTTGCTAGAGCAGTATGTGTTGATCCTAAAGTTGCTTCGTATGTAAATAATATCCCCGCGCAAATCAACATAGCCCTTTTTACTAAAGTTGTCATTCGAATTCCATTGTGCATAATTTTCCTTCTCTCTATAAAAGTTCTACTCTACTATATTAGCAATTATAGGGCGGTAATTGCAAAAAAACTTTTTTACAAGCACAAAAAAGTTTGGTCAAAAGTATGCAAGATTTTGTATCAATTGTAGTCTTGAAAAAATAGGGTAATTTTAAACTTTATTATGAAAATTTTCAAGCATTAAATTTAATTCTTTTAATAATGAAGTATATGCTTTTTTAGACGAACGGGTATCAAAACGAAAAGGGATTCATCATACTTTCGTATCACTTCATTTTCATTCCAATTATTGATTCGAATATTTTTGTTTTCTATTAAAATATTGGTATAAGAACAATTAAATTTAATAAAGGAGTGGGAATATGGTTAATTATATTTGCACTACATGTGGAGTGCAGTATCCTGAAAATGAAGAAGCGCCTTCTAGTTGTAAAATTTGTAATGAGGAAAGGCAATATGTGAATCCAATTGGGCAGTCATGGACAACATTAGAAACTATGCAAAATAGCAATTTATACAAAAATGAAATAATAAAAGAAGAAAGTGGTTTGTATAGCATTACTACAAAACCTAAATTTGCAATTGGACAAACAGCATTTTTAATACAAAGTAAAACTCTAAATGTTATGTGGGATTGCATTAGTTATTTAGATGATAAGACGATTCAGAGTATATATGATTTAGGTGGTATTCAAGCAATAGCACTTTCTCATCCACATTATTACTCTACACAAGTAAAATGGGCGGAAACATTCAATGTACCTATCTATATTCATGAAGATGATAAAGAGTGGGTGGTTCGCCCGAGTAAACAAATTAAATTTTGGTCTGGGGAACATTTGATATTATCGAAAGAACTTACATTGCATCGCTTAGGAGGCCATTTTAAGGGTGGGACTGTTATGCATTGGAAAGAAGGTAACGAAGGGAAAGGAATTTTGTTATCAGGTGATATTATACAAGTAGTTTCTGATCAAAAATGGGTAAGTTTTATGTATAGTTATCCAAATCTCATTCCATTACCAGCGAATAAAGTTAGAGATATGGCAGAGAAAGTAAAAGATATCCAATTTAGTCGACTATATAATGCATTTCATGGTGTGGTGGAAGATGCGAATAAGGCTGTACAAAGGTCTGCTGATCGGTATATAAAGGCTCTGCAAGGAGAACTTTTTCATACGTAATAAAATATAAGAAATAACTATTTATTTCATCTCAATATTTATATAACTACTTTTATATGAATTTAATACTAAAGTCCTACTATTTATAAACTAATAGGTCTTTCAACTTAGGTAGTTCTCATACTAATGAGGGATATGAAAGGAAATATATGTAACTTATAATGATTACTATAAAGCTTTGGAAAATGAAAAGGAGGAGATTTGCATGAAGAATTGGGTTCAATTTAGAATTGCAAGACCAACAGATAAATTTGAAGAAGTTATAAGTTTTTATGAGACGGGGTTAGGGTTAAAGCGTATAGGAGAATTTCACCATCATGAAGGATATGATGGGGTTATGTTTGGATTACCGGATGCCGAGTATCATTTGGAGTTTACAACGCACGTTAATGGAAGTCCATGTCCGGCACCGACAAAAGATAATTTACTAGTTTTTTATATGCCTAATAAAGATGAAATTGAAAAAATAGTGAATCGATTAAGTAATATGGGCTATCATGAGGTAGAACCAGAAAATCCGTATTGGATAGAGAAAGGGATCACAATAGAGGATCCAGATGGTTGGAGAATTGTGCTTATGAATGCATTTGAATAAAGAAGCTCTTTTTGTATGTAATGTAGTGTAACAAAATGATTTAGTCATAAATCCCTACAGCATTTGTAGGGATTTTTATATAAAAAGATTTAGTTAAGAGAGTTATGAAAATGTAGAAAGTATTTTAGCTAAAAATAAATATAATTTATGTAGGAGGAATAGAAGTATGACATTAAAGCATTTTAATGAGTTTGCTAAAAATGTTGGGAACACACCTCTCATTAAATTAGAATGCGAAGAAACGAAGGATTTTTCTATTTATGCTAAATGTGAATGGCACAACCCTACAGAATCGATTAAAGATAGAGCTGCACTTGGAATGATTAATAAATATTTACAAGAAGCGGACAAAAAACAACCTATCTTAGAGTATAGTGGTGGAAGCTTAGCGAGATCAATTAGTTATATTTGTTATTATTTAGAGGTTGAATGCACGTTAGTTTTAAGTTCTGGAACTGGTAAATCATTACTAAATGAACTTGAGTGTTATGGAGCTAACGTGATTTTAGTTGATAAATGTATGGGTTTCTACGCAGTAATTGAAAAGGCAATTGAGATTAGCAAACAAAAACCAGAGTTATACTTTTTATTCCAACATTATAATAACGCAAATCTATTAAGTCATATAGAAGGTACAGGCAGAGAAATTATTACACAAATGAATGGAAAACCAATACACGCATGGGTAGCATCTGCTGGTACTGGTGGAACTCTAATGGGAGTCTATAAAGAAGTAAAGAATTATACCAAAAATGTTGAGCTACATTTAGTAATGCCTGCTGAATTGCCTTATGGTTCCGAACAACCACTGAATGATTTAAAGAAATATGCTGGATCAGGTGGGTTTGGCTTAGGAAGGAAACAACATTTCATAGAACAGGAAGACAATTTGATAGAAAAACAATGGACTTATTCATATGAAGAAACCTTGTATGAAATGGCACGTTTTTATAATGAAACTGGTATGAAAATAGGAACGTCTGCGGCAGCGAATTTATTAGCTGCTAAACAAATTGGAAAAGAAAAAGGTGCGAATTTTAATGTAGTTACAGTTTTTCCGGACGCAGGGTCTATAGAAGAGTGGTCAGATGTAAAGAGCTTACAAAAAATAAAGAGAGAATCAAACAAATAAAAGTTCTTTCAAATTCTATTTCTTACACTTTGGGAAATTGATGAAATGAAAACCTGTATATGTAAAATGTACAGGTTTTTCGTGGTTGTTTTAGTTATATATAGCAACTATAAAATTTCACTTACCGTATTTTAAAAATAAATATAGGAAAACAAGAAAATAATGTAGAATATAACGTACATACATATGTGGAGTCAACAAAATATAAAAGAGGTGGCATATGTTACTTGAAGAAGTAATGCAGCAACTAGAGGAATATGGAACAGAACAAAATCGTAAGATCTTTAAAAATCATGGGGCGAAAGAGCCGTTATTTGGAGTTAGTTTTGCCAATTTAAAATTGTTAAAAAAGAAGATAAAAAAAGATCATGATTTAGCGATTTTATTATGGGAAACAAAAAATATGGATGCAATGACTTTAGCGACTATGATTTTAGATCCGAAGAAAGTTACGACAGCACAACTAAATAAATGGGTGCAGGAAGTTGATTATTATTGTTTAATGGACGTTTTGATGACCGCTATTTGTACGTCGCCAATTGCGATAGAAAGAATGGAAGAATGGACAAAGTCTGATGATGAATGGATCGGAAGAGCAGGTTGGTCATTATTAGCGAATATCGCGATTAAAAATAAAACGTTACATGATGATTTCTTTTTACCGTATCTAGAAGAGATTAAAACTTATATACATAATGAAAAAAATCGTAAAAGAGAAGCGATGAATAGAGCTTTAATTGCAGTAGGTGTTCGGAATGAAAGTTTGGAACGACAGGCGATTGAAACTGCACGCGTGATTGGGAAAGTAGAAGTTGATCACGGTGAAACATCATGTAAAACACCTGATGCAGAAGCCTATATTAAAAAAACAAAAGAAAGAGCTGAAAAAAAGAAAGTGAAATAAGAATAGGAGAACGGCTATGAAACCAATGGAAGCGGCACAAAGCATCATTACATCACAATTTCCGAATTGTGATGTAGCTTTACTGGGAGGAAGTGTTGTACGAGGGGAAGCGACAAAAACATCTGATTTGGACATTGTAATAATAGATCGTAGTTTGTCATCTTGTTATAGAGAATCTTTTTATAGTAATGGATGGCCCGTTGAGGTGTTTGTACATAATTTTGAAACGTATAAAACCTTTTTTAAAATGGATTGTGATCGCGGAAGACCTTCATTGCCACAATTAGTTTCAGAGGGAATTGTATTAAAAGGTGAAAATGAAATTGTTGAGGAATTAAAAAGAGAAGCAAATGATTTACTAAATAAAGGACCAGCTAAATGGACTGAAGAAATGATGAAGCAGAAGCGATATTTTATTACGGATACTTTGGATGACTTTATCGGGGCGACAAAAAGAGAAGAAGAATTGTTTATCGCGAATTTATTAGCTGATTTAGTACATGAATATGTATTAAGAGTAAATCGTAAATGGCTTGGTAATTCAAAATGGTTTATAAGGGTACTTAGAAAATATGATGAACAATATGCAGATCAATTTGTAGCGGCGTTTGATCATTTTTATACAACGGGAGAGAAAAGTAAATTAATTACTTTTGTAGAAAAAACGCTAGAACAGTATGGAGGAAGAATGTTCGAAGGATTTTCTATAGGAAAATAAAAAGGGGATAGCACAATGAATGTACCATTCGTTCAATTAAGAGAACTGACACTAGATGATGTAGAAAGTCGTTATCAATGGTCATTAGATACAAAAGTAACAAAACATCTAGTTGTACCAGATCAATATCCACCGTTTACTCGTGAAGAAACGAAAAAATGGATTGAAGCATGTATAAATCGGAAAAATGGCTATGAACAAAGAGCTATCACTGCAGAGAACGGCATACATATTGGATGGGTAGATCTTAAAAATTTTGATAAAACAAATCAAAATGCAGAACTGGGAATCGCGATTGGTAATAAAGAATACTGGGGTAAAGGGTATGGAATAGCGGCTCTAGATAGTATGTTACATCTAGCATTCTATGAATTTGAATTAGAAAAAGTTTGGCTACGTGTAGATGAAGATAATTTTCAAGCTAGAAAGAGTTATGAAAAGGCTGGTTTTGTTTGTGAAGGGCTAATGAGAAATGATCGATTACGTCAAGGGAAGTTCATTCATCGTTATCGTTATAGTATGTTAAGAAAAGAATACGATTCTTTAAAAAGTGGTTTATAAAAATATTATGTTAACTTAAAGGGGCTGGAATAGTATGATTCGATTACTTACGAAAGAAGATGCGAAACAATATTGGGAGTTACGTTTACAAGCATTACAAGTAAATCCTGAGGCATTTGTAACAACTTATGAAGAGGCGATTCGCCAGCAAAATCCGATTAAGCGAGTGGAAAGTAATTTAACAGCTAATACTAGCTGTACATTTGGTGCTTTTAATGAGGATCAACAATTAGTTGGAGTTGTCACTTTACTAACAGAAGAGAAAGAGGCGTATAAACATAAAGGTCATATCGTTGCGATGTATGTAGATGCAAGTAATCGAAGAAGTGGCCTTGCACGTGAGTTAATACGTAAGGCAATTGAAAGAGCAAGTGAAATGAATTTGGAACAATTAAATCTAGGTGTTGTGTCCACAAACGAACCAGCAAAAAAATTATACGAATCAATGGGCTTTCAAACGTATGGAATCGAAAAAAGAGCTTTAAAAATGAACGGTGTATATAGTGACGATGAATATATGGTGTTATTCTTGTAAGAAAGGGAGTTTAGTATGAAAGATCTCCATTTAGACAAAAATATGAACCCACAAGTAGCGATTTTGTATGCGATGGTTACAGATACATATAAACGATTGCAAAAGTTAGTAGAAGGTACTGATGAGAAGGAACTGTTTTTTAAAGGGGCAGAAAATAATGAAAATAACATCGGACAACTACTTCAACATTTAGCAGTTGTTGATTTACATTGGGTGTATCGCTTAAAAAGAGAAGCAGTTCCACTGGCACTTGAAAAAATATATGGACCTATGTTAAATGAAGTAGGAGAACTGCCAAGTTTAAGAAAACAGACTCTGCAACAATTAATGCAAGATTATGAAGCTGTGCAACGTATGTTATATGAGGAATGTATGAAACTAACAGAAAATGATTTAACACGGGAAGTTTTTTATGAAAAGGGAGAAAGTGCGACTATAAGGTGGGGGATATGGCATATAGCCGATCATAATCGGTACCATCAAGCTCATATTAGTCAGTTAAGAAAACTATATAGGGCTAGAATAGATGCGAGATAAAGATTTCGAATTTTAATTATATTTAATTTGTTGTATAGTATTAAGAAGAAACTAAACAAGGGGTTTTATAATGAAAGCTATTGCAGTAGGAATATTGGCATCATTTTTCTTTGCCTTTACCTTCGTTTTAAACCGGGCAATGGACTTAGAAGGTGGAAGCTGGATTTGGAGTGCTTCATTACGGTACTACTTTATGGTTCCAATGCTTTTACTTATTGTCATGTATAGAGGTAATTTAAAGCAACTCTTTCAATATATGAAAAATAATCCGAAAGAATGGCTAGTGTGGAGTATCGTAGGATTTGGTCTCTTCTATGCACCAATTAGTTTTGCTGGAGCTTTTGGACCTGGTTGGCTCGTTGCATCAACATGGCAAATTACAATCGTCGCAGGAATTTTATTAACACCATTTTTTGCTGTAGATCCATTACATAAAAAACTTCCAATTAAGGAATTAGTTATGTCGGGTATTATTTTATGCGGTGTTGTACTCATGCAAGTAGAACATGCTTCTTCATTAGGGATTCGTGAAACCGTTTTATGTGTAGTTCCTGTCCTTATTGCAGCGTTTGCGTATCCTCTTGGAAACCGGAAAATGATGCAAGTTTGTAAAGGGGAATTAGATGTATTCCAGCGAGTTCTCGGTATGACATTAGCAAGTTTACCATTTTGGTTTTTACTATCTGGTTATGAAGTATCAACAGGCGAGCTACCGTCAAGTAGCCAAGTTTTCCAATGTTTTATTGTAGCAGTTAGTTCTGGTTTAATCGCGACAGTATTATTCTTCTTTGCGACAGATCTTGTAAAAGATGATCCGCAAAAACTAGCAACAGTAGAAGCAACACAATCCGGTGAAGTTTTATTTGCGCTAGTAGGAGAGCTCATCTTACTATCTGCTCCAATTCCGTCATCTTTATCTTGGATTGGTATGAGTCTTGTTATTGTCGGAATGATACTACATAGTTATGTAGCGGTCGTTGTGAAGAAAGAAGAAAAAATAACGGCGTAATGAGATTAGCTCTTTTTATAAAGAGCTAGTCTTTTTTCATAGAAAGGGATGGAAGAATGAATTTACAGCGTGTTGAACAAATTGAAAAAGATCCAATTTTACATGTACTACAGTATGCAATTGGTCCAAGTGAAACTAGCTTAAAGAAAGCAGTTTTATTTTATGAAAAGAATAAAGGGACTTTTTATAAATATGAAGAAAAAGCTTGTATAGGTATTGAAATAATCGGAGCAAATAAAGCGAGAATTTGCCATATAGCAGTCGCTCCGAAATATCGTTATAAAGGAATTGCATTGCAAATGATAAAGGAAGTATTAAGAATACATCAATTGACTTATGTAGAAGCAGAGACAGACAAAGAGGCAGTAGAATTTTATAAGAAAATTGGTTTTCTGGTTAAAAGTTTAGGAGAAAAGTATCCGGGAGTCGAAAGGTTTCAATGCTATCTGGAAGGATAGCATTGAAAATATGCAAATATACATATTAAGTATAGTTTGAAAAAAGTAAGAATTACATTATATAATAAAGGTATCTGGAAAAATATAGATAAAAGAAATTAGGTGTATAACACATGAGAATGGATAAAAGTAAATTTATAAAAATTGCTACTTCAATTGGGGTGTCATCTTTTTTATTAACAGGCTGTGGCGATTATGAAGAAGAAACGGCCCAGAAAGAAAGTACTGCTGTTAAAACAGATGGTGGAAAACAAGGGAATGAACAAGAAACATTAAATTGTGATGATAAAACTCCTACTAATGAAAATGCAGAAAATGATGAGTTATGCAAGGAAAATAACCCATCATTTTCATCGTATAATGAAAATTCACATTTACCAATACTTCCATTCGTAGCAGGATATTTATTAGCAAGCAGAACTTCAAATATGAATTATACAGCAAAACCAAATATAATGAAGAAACCGTATGCAAATAATGTTATTCCATATCGTGAAAAAGACCAAGGTAGAACTGGTGGAAGCGGTGGTGGAGGTTATTACGGCGGAACTAACAGTAACAATAATAACTCTTCCAATAAAGTAGATTTAAATAAACAACAGCCAAATTCCTCAAATAAAGTGACGCCAGATACAAATGCGCCGAAATCATCTACGACACAAACGCCAAAAGTGAATTCTGGTTCCAGTGGAATTGGGAATGCAAAAGCACCAGCCGGATCATAACACGAAAGGATAATGGAGTCATGTATACAGAACAAGAGCAGAAAGAGTATATGAAAGTATGGTTTTCACTTGCGGAAGAGGCTGGTAGGAATGGATTTACATGGCCGAGCCTTTTAGAGAAAGAAGAATGGAATCAATATATGGCAACGGGTATGTATCGTATGCCAGTAAACACGTATACTGCAATTTCAAAAGCGACAGAGGAAATTATGTATGTATTATATAGAACGTATCAATATATTGTAAATACGACAGAAGATTTTCAAAAACTAGGATGTCCAGCTGAAACGTGGGAAATTGTGAGAATGAAACATATTGGTTTGTTTTCATATTTTACAAGGTTTGACTTTATCGTAAATGGCGAAGATATAAAATTAATAGAAGTAAATTGTGATACACCAACAGGTTATTTAGAGCCGTCCGTCGCAAATGAAGTGTTATGCCGTTATCACGATGTGAATCACCCAAATCATATAGAAGAGCATATTGTGCAGGCGTGGGAACAAATTAAACATGACTATAATATAAGTCCTATCGAGACGATTTATTTTACTAGTTATGATTGGCACGATGAAGATCATCAAACAGTTCAATTTTTAAGAAGCTATTGCTTAGATCAATCAACGGACTATATAGGCATACAAGATATCGTCGTTGCAGATGATGGTATATATACGCCAAATGGTGAACGAATCCATTATTTATATAGACTATATCCAATTGAATATTTAGTTTCAGATGCCGATAAAAATGGGAAAAGAATTGGACTTCAGTTTTTAGATCATATAGCGCAAGGAAGAGTGAAAATCATTAATCCACCTGCAGCTTTTCTTATGCAAAATAAAAGTGTTCTCGCATTAATTTGGCAACTGTTCGAAGAGGGAGCTTTCTTTGAGAAAGAAGAGAGAGAAATCATTCAAAACTACTTCATACCAACATATTTTACAAATAAGCCGTTTATAGAAAGAGATGCATCATATGTTTCTAAGCCTTTATACGGCCGTGAAGGCGGAGGGGTATCTATATACGATAATGATGACCTATTAGCTGAAGATAAAACGGAGTATTACTTTGAACAGCGAAAAATATACCAGCAATACATAGAAATGCCTGACTATACAATTGACACATGGGATGGTCCGTATACTGGTAAACTATTAATTGGTTCACACTGTATTAGCGGGAGAGCCGCAGGGCTATTTTTACGTGTAGGCGAGAAAATCACGGGAAACTTATCGATGTTTACAGGGGTTACGATTGAAGGGTAAGAAATATATGAAAAAAAGCATTAATGGTAGAGCACTTTGAAATTAAAAGTGCTCTTTTTATTTTGAAAAAAATATTATTAAAGAGCGTATTAATTAAAGTGGGACAAATTATATAAATATTAGTATAATTCGATAGTGGTATATTTAATGGGAGATGCTATGATATTTAATTTTTTGAAATGGGGAGAAGAATATGAAGAGTGATAATATTTCAAAAACTATTTCACTTAGTACACAAGTATTAAATCAAGGGGAGGTACTTGCTGCATTAGAACGTTCACTAGCTATGATTGAGTTTGATCCCTATGGAAAAGTAATATGGGCAAATCATAATTTTGCATATGCAATGGGCTATGAAGTGGATGAACTATTAAACAGTCATCATCGTCAGTTTTGTACTTCACAGTTTGCTCTAAGTCCAGAATATGATATCTTTTGGAGAAATTTTCGGAATGGAGTCTCATTTCAAAGGAAAATACAGAGAATCACTAAACAAGGGGAAATTATATGGCTAGAAGCGACATATGCCCCTGTTGTAGATAAGAATGGAAAAGTTCAAGCGGTTATTAAAGTCGCTACAGATATTACTGCGCGTGAGAATGGGACGGCAAAGGTAACACTTGAATTGCAAGAGATGGCGGAAAATCTAAAGGAACGTGCGCAAGAAGGGATTAAGCGTAGTCATATGGTTTCCGCGGCCATTAAACAAATAGTCGAACAAACTAATGACAATATGAAGTTATTACACGAGCTTAACGTACAAACTAATATGATACGCGACATGGTAAAAACGATTAATGAAATTGCCACACAAACTAATTTATTGGCCTTAAATGCTGGAATTCAGGCCGCCCATGCTGGTACCTATGGTAGTGGTTTTAATGTTGTTGCAAATGAAGTTCGTAATTTAGCAAATAAAGTTAAAACTGTAACTACAGATGTACACTTTAATGTGGAGAATATAACCAAACAGGTACAAAAGATTAGTGCAGGGACCCTTCAATCAGAAAAGAGAGTTACTGAAAGTTACTCATGTATAGAACAAGCAGTTCATGAATTCAATGGTATTGGTGAAGCGGCCCAGAGACTTGATATACAAGCAAAAACTATAGTAGAGCAACTACAAGGGCAAAAATAACTTCAAATGTTCCTGAAGTTCGAGGTTTAAATACATAAATTGAAAAATATTTATAAGAAACACATTTTAAAATTAAATATGCCATTTTTTGTTGAAATGGGGCATCGTTATCTTATAGAAAAAGAATCACTAACATAAAATGTGATTCTTTTTTTCGGTGTTATTTTTGTTAATTGATAAAAACTACACGTTTTTAAGAGGAATTAAACGCTCTTTCTGTATATGTTAAAAATCAATTTGTTTTTATAGTTCGCTATTTTATAAGTATAAAAATGATTAAGTTAAAAATTAAGAAAAATATGATAATATATGTATGTAGTAGTTTTAAAAAATGGGGGAACAATCGTGAAAATGAATGACATAGTGGCAAGTACACAATTGCCAAATACAATCAAAACAATTACAAATGATTTAAGAGAATTAGGGTTAGAAAAAGGAATGACGGTTATTGTGCATTCTTCGCTCAGTTCTATTGGCTGGGTATCTGGCGGAGCAGTTGCGGTAGTAGAGGCGCTAATGGAAGTTATTACGGAAGAGGGAACAATTATTATGCCAACACAATCTTCGGATTTATCTGATCCGAAACATTGGTCAAGACCGCCTGTCCCTGAAGAATGGTGGCAAATTATTCGAGATAATGTCCCGGCATTCGAGCCACATATTACACCAACAAGAGCAATGGGAAAAGTAGTTGAATGTTTTCGTACATATCCGAATGTAGTACGTAGTAACCATCCGTTAGGAAGTTTTGCTGCATGGGGAAAGCAGGCAGATGAAATAACGATGAATCAGTCGCTATCAATGAGTTTAGGAGAGGAATCTCCATTAAGAAAAATATACGATTTAGACGGATATGTATTATTAATTGGTGTTGGATATGATTCCAATACGTCTGTTCATTTATCTGAAGTACGTACTGGTGCATGTGAGTTAATAAAAGTAGGGGCACCAATTATAGAGAATGGGGCAAGAGTATGGAAAGAGTTTGTTGATATGGATTACGATTCTGATAAGTTTGTAGAAATCGGCGTAGAGTTTGAGCGAAAGGGAACTGTAATAAATGGAAAAATAGGAAATGCAACGTGCCGTCTTATGAAGCAACGAGATATCGTTGACTTTGGAACAGAATGGTTTCGTAAGAAAAATCAGTAAGGGATGGTTACAATGAAGGGAAAAAAGGTATTAATTACGAGCGGTGGTTGTTTAGAAAAATGGGACCAAGTACGCGGGCATACGAATATGGCGAAAGGCACAATTGGGAGAATAATCGCCGAAGGGCTTATTAAAAAAGGGGCACATGTTATATATTTACACGGTTATTTCGCCGAAAAACCGAACGATATATATAATCAATTGGAATTACATCCATTTGAAGGAATTGTTGATTTACAAGATAAAATGAAAAGTATAATTACGCATGAAAAAGTAGATGCGGTTATTATGGCAGCCGCTGGATCAGATTGGATTGTAGACAAAATTTGTGATCAAGATGGTAAGCTACTTGATATGAATGGGAAAATTTCAAGTGATATAGCACCAATTATTCATTTTCAAAAGGCTCCAAAAGTATTAAAACAAATAAAAGAGTGGGATCCAGAAACGGTACTAGTTGGCTTTAAACTTGAAAGCGATATAAATGAAGAAGAACTGTTTGAAAGAGCGAAGAAAAGAATGGAAGAAGCGAAGGCAAGTGTAATGATTGCGAATTCACCACATTCTTTATATTCACGCGGAGCGGTACACCACGTAATTGGAGAAGACGGTAAAGGGAAGTTATGTAACGGGAAAGATGAAACAGCGAAAGAAATTGTCAAAAGGTTAGAAGTACTATGTAATCACATTACTGTTTTATAATTTTAAGTATTTGGATAAGAATGAATCCGCATAATATATATAGGTAAGCGAAACTTTAATTAATGGGAATTTTACTTTTACACGAACATTAACCATTCAAGATGGATACATAGAATAATTGGTGAGGAGTGGATTCTATGGAACATTTATTAAAGCAAGCTATAAAACTAAGAAATGAAAAGAAATATGCACAATCGAGAGAGATACTTATAGGGCTAACAAACTTTACGCGAGATGCCGAAGTGCTGTTTCAATGCGCCTGGATACATGATGTAATGGGACTTGAAACGGAGGCTTTGCCGTATTATGAACAGGCAATTGCAAATGGTCTTGATGGTGAGTCACTTTGTGGTGCATATATCGGTCTTGGCAGTACATATCGTTGTATAGGTGAGTATGATAAAGCAATTACAGTTTTAGAAACAGCTTTGCAGCAGTTTCCGGATAATGATGTGATAAAAGTATTTTTGTCATTAGCAAAATATAACGTAAACGATCATGAATCCGCAATGAAATTATTACTTGAAACAGTTTTGAAAGTAGAGGAAGTAAAAGAATATGAACGTGCCATTTCATTTTATAAAGACCATTTAGACGAGGTTTTTAAATAGAGGGTGAATGTATGAATGCCACACTATCACGAAGGCGAAAAGGTATTTGGTTTGGATTAATATCTTTCATCTTGTTATCAAACTATTTATTGTATGCTCTTCCAATTGTACCAGGTGCTCCGAAAGAAGTAGTGCTTGGCTCTTTGCTAGATTGTATGTTTGTAGTTCCAGTCGTTACGTATTTCTTTATTATTCGAAAAAGATATTCGTTAACGTATATAATACCTGTCGTAATAGCCGGGTATATATTTGCAAGGTTTATTATTCCAAATGACTATTTTCAAGTTTTTTCGTACGTTTCCTATATTATAGTTGCAGGAGAAATTGCGTTTGTATGCTTAGAGTTATTCCTTCTTTATAAAATCGTTAGAATGCTGCCTAACATAATAAAAAAATATAAAGAATATAAAAGAGAGTGTTCTCCATTTTCTTATGCGATTGATGCAGCGTTTGATGCTACTATGGAAAGAAATAAATTAGTAGATATCATTGTAACAGAGTGTAAGTTAATCTATTATGCATTTTTATCGTGGCGTGCAACAGTACCGGAAGGTGAATCTGTATACACCTATCACAAAAAGACTGGTGCAATAGGTGTATATATCATGATCATTCATGCTACCTTAATAGAAAGTATCGGTTTTCATTATTTGCTTCATCAATGGAATCCAGTAGTAGCATGGATTTTACTTGTCTTAAACGTATACGGAATGGTTTATTGTTTAGCTGAAATACAAGCAATGCGTAAAAATCCGATTATCATTACAGAAGAACAAATAATCATTCAAATCGGATTAGGAAAGAAAATTGTTATACCATTTACACAAATTGATAAAATTTCGTTTTATAAAGGAGAATATTTAAAGAAAGAGAAAGAGGTCCTTGACGCAACTGTGATGGAATTTATAAAGGAACCTCCAACATTTGAAATAACACTAAAAGAGCCAGTGAAGGCGCGATTGTTATATGGATTTTCTAAAACTGTAAGTCGTGTTCACTTAAATGTTGATGAGGAACGGAAATTTTATGATATGGTTACGGAGAAGTTGAAACATGAATAATGCTATTGGAGTTCCTTCTAACGTAGAAGGAACTTTTTTGTGAAGTAGAAAATGAAATCATATAAATTTTAACTTAAAAAACAATAAATGAATAGACTGAACGCTTTCTTAGCGGAAATATAAAGAGTTATAATGAAAGAACTAAAATAAAAGGGGCATTTAAAAATGAGTTGCTTAAGTCCGTCAGGGATTGAAATTATTGAAAGAAAAATCCGATATGATGTTACAACTGTAGATCATGCTTGTTTATTAATAGAAACGCAGCCAGATAATATTGTTTTATACCATGAAGTACAGTACTCTTTTACAATGGAAGCGAACGATAAGAAGTTAACGATCCCGAAAGGAAGTTGTACAATTGCATACTACTGGAGGAATCGTCCGTATAATTTATACGTTTGGAGAAATCAGAGTGGGAGTTATCTAGGTTCTTATTTTAATATTGTAAAGAATACTTGTATAACGGATGAAGTGGTATCCTTTGAAGATTTAATCCTTGATATTATGGTACTTCCAAGTGGAGAGTTTTTTATATTGGACGAGGATGAATTACCTGAGCCGTTAGAACAATTTAAAGACGGATATGTAGAAAAAGCTCTTCATACAGTCAAAAATACAATTCAAGAATCGCTTCTGAATATCATTTCAGAAACTGCTACCATTTTTAAAAATAAATAACGTTCATTAAAACCTAGTTGACTTATCGGAAAAATTTGTATAGTATGTAGTTAATTCTATAACGTATAGCTGATTGGAGAAACCAAAGGCATTTCATTTTGTAATGAAATGCCTTTGGTTTTTTTATTATATAAATACTGAATCTGTTCATTTAAATGAATCATTTCAAGGAGGGGGAAAAGTGACTGTTTCAATTAATGGGGTATCAAAATATTTTTCGAAACAAACTGGTACGGTCCAAGTATTAGAAGATATTAATTTTCAATTAGAGAGAGGGGATTTTGTCACTGTAATCGGACCGAGTGGTTGTGGGAAAAGTACGCTTTTGAAAATTGTTGCTGGATTAGATGACGAATTCGAAGGTAAGGTTGTTATCGATGGGGAGCAAATCGTAAAACCGAGTAAGAAACAAGGGTTTATTTTTCAAGAACACCGCTTGTTTCCATGGCTAACAGTTGAAGAAAATATTGCTGCAGATCTATCGTTAAAGGATAAGTATGTAAAAGATAAAGTAAAAGAATGGGTTGAAATCGTTCGATTAGACGGTTTTGAAAAATCCTATCCGAAAGAAATTTCAGGCGGGATGTCACAACGTGTTGCGATTGCGAGAGCTTTATTAAGAGATCCGAATGTATTATTACTTGATGAACCGTTTGGGGCACTTGATGCTTTTACTAGAAGTCATTTGCAAGAAGTACTGTTGAACATTTGGGAGCAGAAGAAAACGACAATGTTATTCGTTACTCATGATATAGACGAAGCTATATATCTTTCAAACCGAATGATCATCATGAGTGCAAAGCCTGGAAAAATACATAAAGTGATTGAAAATAATTTGCCTTATCCTCGAAATAAAACTTCTCAATCGTTCCAACAACTTCGAACGAAAGTGCTACATCAGTTTGAATATGGGGGACTGGTTCAAACGAGTATATAGGAAAAGGGTGGATTATATATGAATAAAACATGTAAAGTTCTTTCATTTGCGTTAGCTATATCTCTATTTTTATTTGGATGCGAAAAAAGTACAGCAAGTAGTAAGAAAGAAGATGTAACCATTCAAATAGGTATACAACAAGGATTAAGCCCGCTCTTACTGGCACAGAAAAAGGGATGGTTTGAAGAGGAGTTTAAAAAAGAAGGAGTTAAGGTGAAATGGACAGAGTTCCAAAGCGGACCTCCTTATTTTGAGGCAATCGCATCAAATCGATTAGACTTTGGCGAAGTTGGCAACTCTCCAGTTATTTCCGCGCAAGCAGCAGGTATTGTATTTACTGAAATTGCTAATACAAGTTACGCAAGAAAAGGAACAGGTATTCTTGTACAAAAAGATAGCAAGATTACGAGTGTAAAAGATTTAAAAGGTAAAAAAATCGCAGTAGCAAAAGGAAGTAGCGCATTTAATTTATTATATCGAGCATTAGATAAAGAAGGTATTAATGCGAAAGATGTAAATGTCATTCAGTTGCAGCCAGATGAGGCACAACCGGCATTTGAATCAGGGTCAGTAGATGCATGGGCAATTTGGGATCCATTCATTTCGCTACATACGTTAAATAAAGGCGCCAAGGTTATTACAGATGGTGAACAATTAAATGTTTCTTCTCCAGAATTTTTAATTGCGCGAACAAAATTTGCGAAAGAACATCCAGAATTAGTTGAGAAATTCCTTGAAGTTTATGAAAAGGCACGTGTATGGCAAGAGTCAAACTTAGATGAAGCAATAAAAATATTTACTTCTGCAAAGAAAATAGATGCTGAAATTGTAAAAGAAGTGTTTGATCACGACAAGCCAATTTTAGTTCCAGTAACGAAAGAAATAATAGCCGAACAACAAAAGACAGCGGATTTTCAATATAAACTCGGTTCTATAAAGAAAGAAATAAAGACAGATAAAGTTGTAGACAATTCTTACGTAGAAAAGGCGTTAAAGGCGAATTGAAAAGAGGTTTTGTAAATTGGAGAATACGAAAGCTGTTATGAAAAGGGCGAGTATAACGATTGGCAAAAACAATGTAAAGAAAGTACGGAAAACGAATGTAAGGGTGTTAGTAAGAGCGATTACGATACCAATTGTCGTATTAATTATTTGGCAGTTAGCTGGCGTATTCGATCTAGTTTCTAAAACTGTTTTACCAACGCCATTAGATATATTTTTAGCTTTTCAAGAACTTATAAAAACAGGAGAGTTATTCGGCCATCTAAGTATTAGTGTATTCAGGGCTGCGGCTGGTTTCTTTATTGGCGGGAGTTTAGGAATTATTTTAGGAACGATTGTTGGATTTTCAACGAGAAGTGAGCAATATTTAGATCCGTCTGTACAGATGTTAAGAACTGTGCCCCATTTAGCAGTTGCACCGCTTTTCGTACTATGGTTCGGTTTTGGAGAAACATCGAAAGTATTATTAATTGCGGACGGCGCATTTTTTCCTTTATACGTAAACGCGTTTTTAGGGATTCGAGGTGTAGATTCAAAGCTATTTGATGTTGCGAGAGTGTTAGAGTTTAGTAAAAGAAAATTAATTACGAAACTGATTTTACCTGCCGCATTGCCAAACCTATTACTTGGAGCAAGATTATCTTTAGGAGTTGCATGGGTGAGTTTAGTAGTAGCAGAACTTATGGGATCTACAGAAGGTATCGGCTATATGATTATGGATGCAAGGCAATTTTCAAACACAGATATCGTATTTGTCGGTATTATTATCTTTGCATTCGTCGGGAAATTTTCTGACTCACTCGTACGTTTACTAGAAGTGAAATTTTTAAGATGGCGAGATAATTTTAAAGGGGAGACAGGGAATTAACATATAAAGTGAAACTTTAATTAGTGGGGGGCTTCATCCCCCACTGATTATTAGTTGAACCAATCGGGCTTTTATGGGCAGTTGATCCCTCACCTAGCTTTTTTGCTTTCGCTGAATTTTGAGGTGGGGATCTTACTGCCCGTTAATGCGGGGTAAATTATTAGGGGTAATTTATATAGAGTATTTCAGTATACGTTTTAATAAAAATAAGGGATGTGTAAAGTTATGAATTTGTTATGGTTTATTCCAGCTTATGGAGATGGTCGATATTTAGGAACGACAAAAAGAGGAAGAGCAGCTGAATATGGTTATTATAAACAAGTTGCACAGGCAGCTGATTATTTAGGATATACGGGTGTGTTACTTCCAACTGGTCAAGGTTGTGAAGATCCATGGGTATTAGCATCGGCACTTGCCGCTGAGACAGAGAAATTAAAATTTTTAGTAGCAGTTAGACCAGGACTAATGTCACCGACAGTAGCAGCGAGAATGGCAGCTACATTTGATAGAATTTCAGATGGGAGGTTACTTATTAATGTAGTAGCTGGAGGTGATCCAGTCGAACTGCAAGGGGATGGATTATATCTTGAACATGATGAAAGGTATGAAGTAGCAGCTGAATTTTTAAAAGTTTGGAAATCTACGCTACAAGGAGAAAGTATTTCTTTAGAAGGAAAACATATTAAAGTTACAGATAGTAAAGTTGTGTTCCCGCCAGTTCAAACACCGTATCCACCAATTTATTTTGGCGGATCGTCTGCTGCAGGTAAAGAAGTTGCAGCTGAACATAGTGATGTATATTTAACGTGGGGCGAACCACCAGAGCAAGTGAAAGAGAAAATCGAAGAAGTAAGAAAACTTGCAGAAGAGAAGGGGCGTACAGTAAGATTCGGTATCCGATTACATGTAATTGTAAGAGAAACAGAAGAAGAAGCATGGGAAGAGGCTGAGAGATTAATTCAATATGTAGATAACGAAACAATTGAGCTCGCTCAAAAAACATTTGCAAGATATGATTCAGTCGGTCAAAAACGAATGACACATTTAAATAAAGGTACACGGGAGTCGTTAGAGATAAGTCCTAACTTATGGGCTGGCATAGGGCTTGTAAGGGGTGGTGCAGGTACTGCTCTTGTAGGAGATCCGCATACAGTAGCAAATAGAATAAAAGAATATGAAGCGTTAGGAATTGATACGTTTGTTTTATCTGGATATCCGCATTTAGAAGAAGCGTATGAAGTAGCAGAATTACTATTCCCATTATTGAAAGACGAGAAGAAACAAGAAAATAAAATTGTTGGTGAAATGATTGCGGATGCATATGCATTAAAAAAATAGTGAGGATTAAAGTTTCACCTATGTTTTGCTTTATTATGTTTACTACCTATTAATATGGAATAAAAAATCGCAAGTATATAAAGTGAAGTGAACCTAAATAGTGGTACATGAAAAAAACACCTCCATCGAATTCGCATACTTAGTATGCAAATCTGATGGAGGTGTTTTTCGGCGGTAAATTCAAATACAAATTAGTACGGGTATCGAAATAGTACTTCTTTTTGTCATGTTAAAAGTTCTTATAATATGATGTTATGTAAATTTTAAATATATACAAAAGGAACTTTTTTGAAAGAGTGTATACATATAAGGGGATAAATGAACTAATTATCGTGTTTTTAGGATTTGTACACGCATTCTTTTATCCTTAATTATTACTATGTAGAGAGATGTAAAAACGTGTAATACGAGGTGAGTATTTTGAAGCGATTTGACAAATGTAAATGTCATTTTCCATGTGTTTTTCCGCCTCTCGTCGTTGGACCAACAGGGCCAACAGGACCAACAGGAGCAACAGGACCAACAGGTTCAACAGGAGCGACTGGACCGACCGGGACAGTTTCAGCTATTTTACAACCATTCGCAAATAGTAGTATTAATACGCAAACAATTGCTAGTGGGGGTCTTGTAGTACTTCCAACAGCACCGGGGCCAAATATACAGGTTGTTGGAATAACTTATAATAACGTAGATACCTTTACAATTGTTACACCTGGTCTTTATTATCTTAGTGCCCAATTAAACTTTAATGTAGGCACAGCACCAAATTCTAATTTTGCAATAGCAATTAATGGAGTTCCTATTGCACCCGCTTCAAATGCAAATGGTGCAGGTATGATTACAATATCACAAGTAGCTAATTATGCTGCTGGCACTACAATAAGCATTTTTAATAATTCACCAACTTCAGTAACTATAGAAAATGGTGTAAATACAACTGGAGCTATACAAACTTTTAGTGCAGGTAGTTTCGCACTGTTTAGATTTGCTGACGGACCAATTTAATGAATAAAACGAAAGAATTCGCCTTCCTCAAGGGAGTGTAGGTACTGTACTTGTTGCAGATCAGATAGAATAATAGAGTATGAAGCGTTAGGAACTGATACATTTGTTTTATCAAGATATCCTCATTTAGAAGAGGCGAATAAAGTGGCAGAATTGTAATTTCAATTATTGAAAGACGAGAAGAAATAAGAAATAAGAAATAAACTTGTTGGAGAAATAATGTGAAACTTTAATCCTTTGGGTGAATTGTCCCAAAGGATTATTAGTTGAATCAATCGGGCATTAGCAGGCAGTTTCACCTATGGTTTGCTTCATTTGGTTTACTTCCTGTTAATACAGAATAAAAAACCCGCAAGTATTTCACTTGCGGGTTTTCATCGTAAACTATTAGAAAATATGGTAAAATTAAATAGTAACTTAAGGTACGGTTGGTTGTTCAATTATCACTTCTCCAAAGTAGGAGGGGGGTGATAATACGTGAGTGAAATAGCGTTGCTACTGCAGGGTGGACTGTTTCTCGTTGCATTGTTAACGTTCGTCGTCGTTTTAATAGACAAACTCAAAAAATAACAACCCACCTATGCCAATAGAATGTGGGTTGTTTTGTTTGTAAGAAACAAATAGGATAAATGAACAATCCAATCTGCTAAGTTACGTGGACTAGTGTGTAGCCGCACACTAGTCTTTTTTATTTATATACAATTAATAATTGGTTTATGTGATTGTATTGTTCTTTTCATACTTATTATAACACAGTGTCTTTTCATCAAGAAAGGAGACCGTATGTTCTGATTCTGATTAAATAGAAGTAGTTTTTTCTTTAAATAGCCCATCCATATACTGTTTTAAAGTTTGGACATAAAATTCCTGCTTACTTACATTATTTACGCCGACAATAGGCGATGAAAGTTCATATCTCTTTTCTGATAAATGAACGACAACGTCAAAAATATCAAATAGACGAATGAAACAGAACAGGCCATCTTTATCACTTAATAAAATAAAGTAATGGTTTTCGCTATTTGTATTTAATGTATTCCATAAAGAACTTTTACTTAAATCACGAACAATGCTCTTTTCTTTTAATTCCATGAAATCCGCATTTGATAGAATGTTAGAAATATCAATCGCATCTGGATCTTCCAAATAGCCATCAACAGCTTGAACAGCGAAAGTATAAGCCATTTTTAATACACTCATTTTGTATTTACGGTTATCTAAAAGTAATTCACGTTGAATAGAGCTAGCTACTTTCGTTACACGTTCTTCTTTCCAAATTTCATTATGTAGTGAAATATCGTGTTTTTTACATAGTTTCATAATTAATGCATTGGAATAAAGTATTTCATCACTTACTTCAACAACATCTGTCTCAGCAGCCGCAAGTTCCTCACCATGCTCATTCGTATAGAGAGGGGAATCAATTTGTTTTTTCATTTGCTCAATCTTAAATTGACTTAATTTATGTCGAATTAAGGGACGATCAATATTTGTTGTCATTTGTTCATGGCAAGTATCACAAATTGAGTTTGTGAAATAATATCCACATAATATTTCGGGGATGACATATTGTTCACTAAGTTCTTTCGTATCTTTTCTGCAAATGATGCATTGTGTCATTTTTATCACCTTTACCTGCAAATTTGTATGTAATCTCATTGTAGTGTATTTATTGGTATTTTGGAATATTGTAAAGGAAAATATTATGTGAAATTCTTGTTTATTTTGGTACAATGAAGAGAAGTGCTAGTTTAAAGGAGGACGTTTTTTTGAAATCGAAAGTGCACTTTTGGACATTAGAAGTGCTAATGGTTGTAGCGATCATATTTATTTGCACAAAAATATCGTTTCTATTTCAACCGATTGGTATCTTCATATCAACGTTGTTTTTCCCAATCTTAATCGCGCTATTTTTATATTTCATATTTAACCCACTGTTAGTCTTTTTGGAGAATAAAAAAGTCCCTAGAGGTTTAGCGATTTTACTACTGTATCTTTTTATTATTTCTTTAACTGGAGTGGCTATTGGAGTTGTTGTTCCAACCGTCTCACAACAGCTAATGGATTTAGTGAAAAACATGCCGATGTATATAAAAGAGGGAAAACTATACATACAAGATTTATCCCATCATAGATTATTTGAATGGTTATCTACACAAAATTATGTTTCCATTGAAACAATTGAGAAAAATGCGATTGAATACTTAAAGGGTATACCAAACACAATTACGTCGAGTGCAACGGCTTTATTTGGTATTATCACAAACGTTGCATTAGTTATCTTCACAGTACCATTCATTTTATTTTATATGTTTAAAGATGGACATGCCTTTCCAGGTAAAGCAGTAAGCTTATTACCAGAGTCTTACCGTGAAGAAGGACTTCGCATCATTAAGGAAACAAATGAAACATTATCTGCATATATTCAAGGGCAAGCGCTCGTTTGTATATTTGTAGGTGCTTTTACTTTTATCGGTTATTTAATTATCGATTTACCGTACGCTTTCGTTTTAGGAATTATAGCAGCATTTACAAATATCATTCCTAATTTAGGTCCATTTATCGGTGCAGCACCAGCTGTAATTGTGGGTCTGTTCGTATCTCCGATGCAAGCGTTGTACGTAATTATTATCGTAACAATTGTACAACAGTTTGAAAGTAACATCATTTCACCGCGTATTATGAGTTCAAAATTAAATATCCATCCGTTAACAATTATTATTTTAATTTTAGGGGTAGGTAACTTTGCGGGAATTATCGGAATGATTTTAGCAGTGCCAGTTTATGCAGTAACGAAAACAATTGTATCGAACTTAGTGAGACTGTTTAAGACGAAACGAAGTAATCGAAAATAGTATATGTTGAGAAAGATACACCGCTTTTTAAGTGGTGTATCTTTTGTTTATTACTAAATGTTAAAAGCCTGAAAATATAATTTTATTATATATTTATTACACATCAAATGTAACGATATACTTGTGTGATAATATGTCTATAAAACTATGTGGAATCCCTCTGAACTATCCAAATCATTTCTTTAGAACGTGCTATCAACATCATAATCGACTCCTTTCAATTTTTATATTTTAAAGATTTATAGGTGAGAGTAGTATTTGCTTCTACGATCTCGAATTTCGTCCATAATCTGTTTATATTGTTGTTCTTGCTTTAATTCAGTTTCAGAAAGGGTTTCTTTCTGGATTGTGATTGTTAAAAAGAAAAGGTGAAACTTCATAATGCATTCCTCCTTTCGAAAGGAATTACAGATGGCTACAGTAGTGACTTTGACGTTCTTTAACATCTTCCATAGCTTTATTAATTTGTTGATCATGCAATTTCTCACTGTCCGAGAACTTAGTTTTTTGAATCGTAATTGTTAAAAAGAATACTTTAAATTTCATTAGTTTTTTTCCCCTTTATAAATTATTTAGAAAAGACGGCTGTAATAAAAAGCTTGGCGCTCTTTTACTTCGTTCATAATTGATTGAATGTGTTGTTCACGTGAAATTTCTTTCTGTGAAAGCTTACGTTTTTGAATAGTGATAGTTAAAAAGAATGCTTTAAATTTCATTAAGATATTGCTCCTTTACAAGTTATTTAGAAAAAACGGTTGTAATAAGATGCTTGACGCTCTTTTACTTCGTTCATAATCGATTGAATGTGTTGCTCACGTGAAATTTCTTTCTGTGAAAGCTTACGTTTTTGAATAGTGATAGTTAAAAAGAATGCTTTAAATTTCATGAAGGTATTTCTCCTTAAAAATATATTTTTAATACATTTGTGTATAGTATGAACTTTTAATGTCAGTCATTTTATCAGTCAGTTGTTTTAATTGTTGTTTACGAACGATTTCGTCTTCAGATAAAGTGTTTTTCTGAAGTACAGTCGTAAAAAAGAAAATATGAAAAGTCATAAATGAATTCCTCCTTTCGAAAAGGAATTACAGGTGATCACAATAAAGCGCTTGGCGCTCCTTAACATCATTCATAGCTTTTTCAATTTGTACATTATGAAACGTTTCATCTTTGGAAATTATATTTCTTTGAATCGTAATACTTAAAAACAATACGCTAATAGTCATCGAATGTTGCTCCTTTCTTAACAAAATGATATAAGAGGCTAAAAAATCGCACAAAAAAGCCACAGGAAGATATAGTTCTCCTATGGCAGGGCGCGAAAAAGCCACAGGAAAGTATACGACCTCCTGTGGCGAATTTATGAATTAATCGAAACAATGTACGATTTTCAATTCTCCATTAGGGTGGTCGAATTCATATTTAATTGTCCGAAAAACAAAGGTGCAGTTAACGCTAAAGTTAAAGCATGTAATTGTAATTTCATCATTTCCTTCGACCTCCTTTTAGAATATTTTTCTTACGTTAGTAAGTATATACAATTAATGGATAATTGTAAACAGGAAAATTGAAAATTTTTAATTTTGATTAAAATGCGTATATTTTAAAGGGTTTTGAGAAGATGTATTATAATTAACTAAATATTGATAAAAATGGGGGAAGCTAAATGAAATATATGCATCGTGATGTGATTGTTATGCTAACAATTTTTTTATTTATTGCTGCTTGTTCTAACGGAGAAAGAATAAAAGAAATATCTGATGTTGAACCTAGTGATTTTAAAAAATATGCTGGGACATACGTTGGTAATAACTCAGTTGTGGTTGCAATTGTTAATCATTTACCTGGTGGTGATACATTTCAAAGTATTAGTTTGGAGAATGAAAATATAAAGGTAAACTATGGTGCAAAAGGAAATGGAACTCTGACAGAAGACATGGTTGAGACGTATTGGTTTGATGGTAAGGACACGATGGAGAAGAATTTTCTCTTTAACGTTATTTATCTAGCTATTTTAGTACCAAATGCGAAAAGTTACGAGTTTCAAGTAGAAAATAAAAATTTCAAGATAAAAAGAGAAGAAATACTATCAATCTTGTATGAAAAAATTGATGATTTTCCAAAAGAAGATGATATATGGAATAAAAAGAAAGTAGTAAAGTTCCTTAGCGACAATAACGAAAAAATTACAATGCTTATAAATGATAAAGATTTTCGGAAATCTTTATTTGCTAAATAGCCAGTGCAGCAGTTGGAATAAAATGAAAAGAAATTGAGAACAAGAGTTGAAACTTCAAAATTTTAGAAAGAGAGTCATCCGTAAACGGATGACTCTCTTTTTTGTAAAAGAAATTTATGGAAATAAATATTTTAATGTGATATGGTTAATTACATAAGTAATGAACCTATGAACCTAAGGTGGTGAAGTTGTGCAACCTACTCTGGAACAAAATAAATTAATATACTTACAAATTGCAGAAACGATTGAATCTGATATTTTAAAAGACATATTACTTGAAGAAGAACAAGTTCCATCAACAAATCAATTTGCGAAGATGTTACAAATAAATCCAGCTACTGCAGCTAAAGGGGTAAATGTATTAGTGGACGAAGGGATTCTATATAAAAAGAGAGGGATCGGGATGTTTGTTGCAAAGGGAGCGAAAGAAGTCGTACTTAAAAAAAGACAAAATACTTTTATGACCGAATATTTACCTAAAGTATGGGAAGAAGCAAAAGTATTAGAAATATCCAAAGACGAATTGATGGATATGATTCAAAAAATTACGAAGGAGGGAAATAGGGGTGATTGCTCTTGAAACAAAAGGTGTCACGAAAAAATATAAAAAGAAGGTAGCAGTAAATGAAATAACGATTGCATTAGAAGAGCATAAAATATATGGTTTACTCGGTAGAAACGGAGCAGGAAAAACGACACTATTAAATTTACTTGCAGGCCAAATTACTTCAAGTAGTGGAAGTGTATCAATATTTGGTGAACATGTTTTTGAAAATAGTAAAGCGATGCAAAACATTTGTTTTGTTAGAGTGAAAGAAGAAGCGCATTTCAGTTATAAAGTAAAAGAAATATTTAAGATGTGCAGCATGTTTTATAAAAACTGGGATGGAAATTATGCTGAAGAACTCGCTGATAAATTTCAGCTTAATATGACAGTGAAATATCATAAACTATCACACGGCATGCAAACAGTTGTCGGAATTATTCAAGGATTAGCAAGTAGGGCACCTATAACAATTTTTGATGAACCGACTACAGGTTTGGACGCAGCACATCGAGAGTTGTTTTATAGTTTGCTATTAGAAGATTACGGTGAGTATCCACGAACAATTATATTATCAACACATTTAGTAGAAGAAGTAGCCCATGTGATTGAAGATGTAATCATCATAAAAGAAGGAAAACTAGTTGTTCAATCATCAGTGGAAGATTTATTGCAACAAGCTCATATTATTTCAGGAAAAAAAGATACAGTTGATAAATTTTTGGTAAATAAGAAAGTAATAAATCGAGAAGTCTATGGGAATAAAGGCATTAATGTTATATGGGAAGAACTTTCTAATGAAGATTATTACTCTCTTGAAAAAGAAGGTTTAGTAATCGATAGAATTACATTACAAAAACTATTTATACATATAACTGGTGGTGAAGTGAAATGACGATGTTAATGAAGCAGTTGAAGTTACATATAAATTTTCATTATAAAGCAATTGTAATATTTTGGATTGTAGCTTTGTTAATAAAAGGGGCTTTAAATGCTGCTCATTTAAATGGAGTAAACATTGGTTATTTACCTGAAATTATAAATAACCCTTCAATAGCAATTATGTTATTTATAGTAGGGAGTGTTTTCAACATTCAAGATGAGCTTTTTCGTTTAGCTGTTTCATTTGGTGTAACGAGAATACAATATTTTATCGGGGCAATTTGTTATATCGTATTGCAATCTGTATTATTTTCATTTCTTCAAGTCATGCTTTTACAAGACATAAAATATAATTTAGTAAATGTTAGTTTTGGGGAGCAATCGGTACAACAATTTATTTTGCAATTTTTATTTTATGTTACAACAGCATGTTTCTTCCAAGTGGTAGTAGTTTTTAAACAAAGATTTCAGTGGATTGGTCTGATGATTGGTGGATCCCTTTTCTTATCAACAAATAGTGTGCTTTATGGGGAAGCAGGGATAACTGGTTTATTATTTACCAGTGATGGATCTTTAGTAGATATTCCATATTTTACTGTTATTTCAATTGGATTAACTGTTCTTTATATCGTAACTAGTGGTATATTTATTCGAAAAGTATCATTCGAAAAAACGATTTGAAATAGTATTAGATTACTAAAGAGAGAAGGATAGCGAATGAGAGATACATCTTCACTCATTACCGTATTTTTATGTATTGCACTACTAATATTTTGGCGTCGTTATCGTTCTATGCATAAGCCAATTAAGGGGACGGGAAAACGTATTTTGTGGCCATTATTATTTTTAACACCAGGTGCTTTATGGTTTTTTGGTCCTATGCATCCAGCTATTTTACAAGTTATTATAGCAGCATTCATTGGAGTTCTTTTCGCCGTACCACTTATAGTTTTAACAAATTATGAACGGAGAGATGATGGGAATATTTATACGAAAAAAAGTGCTGCTTTTTTAATTACTTTTATTGGACTTGTCATTTTGAGATATGGTTCAAGACAATTTATTGTTGATTTAGATCAACAAACGATTGGTTTATTATTTTATGTTGTTGCAGTATCGTATATTATTCCTTGGAGAATTGCTTGTTATATAAAGTTTAGGAAAGTTTGGCAAGAAAATAATAATCACACTATATAAAAACTTCTTATTTGAGAAGTTTTTTATTCTTACATGTAAGCAAAACATGTTGTTGAAGGGTAGACTGTCATAGATTATGATAATGAGGGGAAGTTGAGGGGATAAAAATGCGTACAATTTTAGTTTTTCTAAATAACATGTCCATCGATAAAATAGAGAACATTAGACAAAAATATGATCCTTTATTTGGGTTAATTCCACCTCATATAACAATTGTATTTCCATTTAAGAGTGATATTTCAGATGATGAATTAAAATCTCATATTTTGAATTTATCAAAAGGGGTAGGTAAAATTGAAATTGAGTTTGCAAATCGTATCACTAGTGTAGGAAACTATTTGTTTTTAGAAGTTGAGGGAGGGAAAGTACAAATAGAAGAATTACATGATTTGCTGTATACAGAAGCTTTATTACAATTTTTGAAAGAAGATATACCGTACATACCGCATGTAACAGTCGGGAGAAAAGAAAGTGCTGAGTTAGCTGCTGAAGTAGCTAAAGATATTCCAAGTTTCCCTGAAAAGTTACAATGTGTAGTTGATAGAATTAGTGTAGAGCGAATTGGAGAGAACGGAGAATCAATTATTGAATTTGAAGTACCGTTGCAAAAAAGCTGACAAATGTCAGCTTTTTTTATTCGTAACATGAAGTAGAGCACCAATCGCACCGCTATTACCACCATCTTGTAAAAAGATAGGTGTTTTATTTTGATATTTTGTGTAGCTACTAATAATATTTTGAAGGTGTACGTTATTACATAGAGTCGAACCAATATAAATAATATGGTCAATGTTTTTTGTTTCAGCGAATTGAAGGCTTAATGCAGTAACAACTTCACCGACGAGTCCTTGTACAGTAGCAAGTATATCTGAGCTATTATAATTTGATTCTGTAATAGCGGCTTTACCAAAATTACTTGCAGTTAAGCTATTATCAATAGGTGAGAGAATGCCATCATAAATATCTCCAACAGTAATATCTAGTGCTTTTCTAGAACCTACATTTGTTAAAGGGATCACATCTTCAAAATGATTTATATTTGTTAATAATTTTGAAAGCCCCATAATAGTACCACCGCCAACACCGGTACCACCAGCGCGAATATATTGGTCATTATAAACGTAATGAATGGAAGTACCTGTACCGATATTTGTTAATATAAAGTTATTTATATCATATTTCTCTTCTTTTAATATGTATCGTACACCTACAAGAGTAGCTTCAAATTCGTTTCGTTCTACTATTTTATATGAGTGTGAAAGTAATTGCTGTAATTGTTTTGCTTTACCACCTGTTATACATATTTGTTTTATACGAGTGTTTTTCTTAAGCCAATCTATTATTTTATCTTGTTCATTTGAATAAAATTTTTCAAAAGCTAATTGCTTTTGTTCGTTCAAATAAGCAATTTTCGTTAATGTTCCTCCAGCATCGATACCGATAGTACTTTCCATTTTCTTGCTCCTAACCAAGTGATTTGTTTACTCTGTTCATGTTGGTGAGACGAATTTGTAGGAGGTAGATCCCCCGCGGATTAAATCGTCTCTAATCTGCTTGATATATTAATAGCTTTTCCACAGTTACAATCGGCTGATTATTAACAGTTGCAGTACCTTTACCGAGAATAAAACCTCGACGATTGCGAGTTAATTCATAATGTAAATCAAGTTTACCACCGGGATATGCGTTTCCATGGAATTCAACCCCATCTAATGAGGAGAGGAACCCTAGACCTTCAGAGTCATTTGGATGTACAAATGCACTAACCTGAGCAAGTGCTTCTACAATTAGCATATGAGGCATATGTTTTTGACTATCATTTATAAACCATTCATTATTTGTAATGAGTTTATATCCTGTAACAGATTCACCAAGTTTTACATTTGTTACTTTATCAATCATTAAAAATGGATAACGATGAGGAAGAGTGTCTTTAATGTGCATATGGGAGTACCTCCAATGAATAATACCCCTGCTACAGTTAAGCAGGGGAGTTACCATTAATTTTTAACTAATTCATTTACTTTTTCAAGAGAAAAAATACCACTATTTCTAATGTTTTCAACAACTTGTTGTAACACATCTTTATCTTGAACGAGTGCAATACGTACAAAGCCTTCTCCGTGAGGCCCAAATGCATGACCTGCTGTAACAACGACATTCGCACGATCCATTAATGCATAAGCGAAATCTATAGAAGTCCAGCCTTTCGGAATTTCGGCCCAGACGAACATACTACCAGCTGGTTTATCAACATTCCAGCCAAATGTTCGGAATCCATCAACTAAAGTATCTCTACGTTCTTGATAAATACCGCGATTTTTCTCGCAAAACGAAGCGCCATTTCTTAGTGCAGCTGATGCTGCTTTTTGAATTGGTAAAAACACTCCGTAATCTGTATTTGATTTAAACTGCGTAAGTGCACGAACAATTTCTTCATTACCAATCATATAACCAATACGGCTACCTGCTAAACTATAGCTTTTTGACAAAGAGTTGATTTCTACGCCAACTTCTTTAGCCCCAGGTACAGAGAGGAAGCTAATTGGTTTATTACCATCAAAATAAAACTCAGCATAAGCAAAATCATGGACGACAATAATGTTATGCTTTTTTGCGAATGCGATTACTTCTTTAAAGAAATCTTCATGAGCCATAGCCGGAACTGGATTCCCTGGGAAGTTTAAAATCATCATCTTCGCTTTATCGGCAATTTCTTCAGGAATTAGCTCTAAGTTAGGTAAGAATTCATTCTCTTTCTTTAATGGCATGTAATAAGATGTTGCACCAGCCATTTGAATACCTGTTTCATAAGCTGTATATCCTGGATCAGGAACTAATATAATATCTCCCGGATTCGCATAAACCATAGGTAAATGAACGAGTCCGTCTTGTGAACCCATTAATAATAAAACTTCTTTATCGGCATTTAAAATAACGTTATGAGTGTTGTTGTAATATTCAGTTACAGCTTCGTGAAATTCTTGAATACCACTTAATGTGTATCCATAGCTTTCTTTTTCACTTGCTGTATGTACCATTTCTTCTCTTACGAAGTCAGCAGGCGGCATATCAGGATTCCCGATACTTAAATCAATCATTTTGTGACCTGCTGCAATTTTTTCTTTTTTATAAGCCCCTAATTCACTAAATATAGAAGATTGGAATGCTTTCATTCTAGTTGCTAACGTGTAAGTCATCAAAACCCCTCCTAAAAACAGTGTTTTCTATCTGCGTTTTTAATTATTCTGAAAACACATGATTACATTTTATCATTTTTTTATGAAAATTAAAACGATTGACAAATTTAGAGGGAGGATAAAAATAACGCAGAAAATATTTTCTACGTTTTAAATGAAGTGTAATCATTTCTTCTTATATGTACATAACTTTTCCACTGCATAAAAGTATACATTTAATTTGCCATCGACAACTTTTAAAGTTTGATCTGATGTAAATGAGTTACCATAATCAATGTGATATACATTAGAATTCTTTACAAATGAGCCTTTGTATAAATCTTCTTTTTCCTTTGATGTTTGCATCTCCACTAAATATTGAACAATTTTTTCTTTCTTTTCTTCTTTTACAACTGTTTCAAATTTATAAGATGCAGGGCAAAGACCATTTTTGTTGTCAATGACTTCCCAAGAACCGTATATATCATTATTGCTACATCCGCTAAGTAGAACGATGAATATAGGAATAATCAATAGAATCTTTTTCATTTTGTGCTCCTTTCATTTCGTTTTCAATAAACGTGCGAATCCGATAGTGATATTGTAATAAATAAAGTTTAAATTTTTATAAAGAATTATTTAATTTCACATAAAAATTGGGGAAAGGGGATGTTTTTAAAATAAAAAGGCATGAATCTAATGTAATCCAGATTCATGCCTAGTGTGCTATCTTATATTTTGTTTTTTGAGGATAAATGAAGCAGAAAGAAGGATGACAATACCGTTTAAAATATACAAGTTTACAATAGAAGAGGATAGGTTAATTGCTCCAAAAACAGCGTTATCGGATATAGAAGTGAGTGCCGTAGTTGTCAAAAAAATAATAGGCGTTAGCAGTAAAAATATGAAGCCTGCCACAATTCTCCTTTTAAAGTTATGTTGAGATAGGGAAATTGCTAAAAAGTTTATGATACTAAACATAACGAATATAACCAAAAGGATAATCAATAACTGGATGCCATTAGACATTTTGCGCCTCCTATATACCGTATTTATATATTATATTCGAAAGTAAAATGGGGTACTCCTTTAAATCATTTAAGTAAACGCAATAAATAAGATTATATATAACAAAGAAGCATGGATCATTATTAATCTATGCTTCTTTGTTATGTTATAAATTCGCAGATTGCGAAGGTTGTTTTTCATACTGTTTCTGTTTAGATAGTGATATGAAAATAATTAGTAATGAAATAACTCCGAAGATTAGAACCATATATTGCAATCCAATTGTATCTAAGAAGAAGCCTGTGCCAAGTAAGACAATTTGGAACATAACTCTTTCAAACATATTACGGAATGAGAAAAGACGGCCGTGATAACTTTTTTCCACTTTCGTTTGGAAAATTGTAGACATAATAGGGAAGAAGCAACCGACACTAAAACCAAACAAACCAAATGATGTAAGTGACATCCATTTTATATCGCTAAAGAACAAGGAAAGGTGCGCAAAAGCCGTACAAACTGCGAAGAAATATAATAATTTTTCGGGTTTGAAATGGTCAGATAAACGTTTAATAACGAAGGCCCCTAACATAAATGCGACACCTTCAATTGTATATATAAAGCCTTTAATCGTTGGATCATGTTGCATTTCACTAATATTGATTACCATTAAATTAAATCCGGCTATAAATAATAGAGGGATAATACTTAATATAAGTGCTGTAAAAGCAATAGGAATTCCTTTTAGAATACGAAATACTTCCATAAAGCTATTATCTTTTGCAGCTTGTTTACTTGGTGTTGTTGATTTCTTATCCTCGAATTGTAGGAAGAAAGTTGAGAGGAATAATAAAGCGTATGCTGCCATTGAGAAGGCATACATATACTGTAAACTCATTACAACTAAAAGAATTCCACCTAGTGAAGTACCTGCAATACGAGCGATTGTACCTACATTCATATGTACACCGTTCATCTGTAATAATTCATGCTCACGTACGATGAGTGGGATTACAGATTGTAATGCAGGGAAATAAAATGCTGCAGAAATTTGAAGAGCAACCATAAATGCAATCATAAAGGCGATACTTTCAAATTGGATTGCGAAAAACATAAAAATAACACTAATAACACGACCGAATCCAGCGTAAAGAAGAACTTTTTTCTTTTCATACTGATCAATGACACGACCTGCCATAGGGCCAACTAGAACACCTGCTAATAATCCGATAAATAATATAACTGATTTCATGAAATCAGAAGGGACATATTTTTGCATAAATTCAAGGTTGCCAAGAATACCAAGCCATAACCCTAGACCAGCAATAAACTCCCCAATTAACACAATCCAAACATTTTTATTACGCCACATAATGTAAAACCTCTCCGTCTTTTAAAATGAAAAACTCGTATATAAAACCTCCTTATTTTAAGTATTATTATTAACGAACTTTTTTAGAGTCAGAGTCTATATTACGTGTTTCATGAGTGGATTTCAATCTTTTTGATTTGTCAAAAAGATGATTTGTTAGTTGATGAAATAAGCAATGAAAATGTAAAAGAAATGTGATGAAGTATCTATTGAAAGTAAGGATAAATTTGAACAAAATAAAAAAAGCAAGAACGTACAAACTACGTCTCGCTTTTTTTTCAAGTACAAGTTTAAATTTTAGATTTAGCTAGCAACATTTACGATCTTGTCCAATAGCTAAACCACTAAAAGAGAGTGGACCAACTATATTTGCACTAGCACCACTAGTTAGGTTTTCTACAGTTAATGAATATACATGAGTTCCACAGTTTAAATCTTGATCTATAGCTTGAAATGTTTGAGCGTAGAATTGTTCAGAATCTGTTGATTCAATACCTACTTGTGTATTGAAAATTTCAACATTATCACGGAAAATTCGGAATAAAACTTGTGAAATCTCAGTTATACCTTCAACTCCAACTGTAGCAATTAATTCAACACGATTATTACCTGCGTCTCTTTTTGAAATTTTTAATTTAATGTTTGCAAGAATTGCTCTATCTGGAGAAGCTGGAATTACAAAAGTTATTTCACCAGTTTTACTTAAGGGTTGAGTAGCTTGATAATCAATGATATGAGTCATATTCGTCACCTCCTCATATACTAAAATATGAAATTTACGATAAAATAGATTGGACATATAATAGAATGTTTTAAGAGAATGGAGCACAATTGTTGAAATGAGGGGGATTATATGGGGGCATTAAGAATATATCACAATTAAGTGAGATATTCTTAATGCCTTTTGTAATTAAGCAGAATATTCTTCTTTACGTACTTCGAAAAATTCGTTACGACGTAAGTAATTATAAACTTTCTCAGAAACCTCTTCTTCTTCAGACATTAAGAAGCGATGATCAAAAGCATAGAATGATTGACCTTTAATTAATTTTACGTAGTATATTTTACACGCCTCCTCTAGCAGAATTGGAACTTACCTAATCTTATGATGGCCTATATGCTTGTGAATCATACTTGAAGTTTCAAAGGATAGAAGCTAAACAAATTGAAAAAGCTTACAAAACTGTAATGTTGTTGTCACGTTTTCCGATAGTTAAATACAATTACTCCCATCTATACTACAAATAAGTTACATAAAATAAGGGGGTAAAAAGATGGATGAAGTAATTGGAGAAGTAGTAGCAGGTATTTGTGAATTTGTGGTGGAAGTAACGGCGGATGCTATTGGTAGCCTAACTTCAGGAAATGAAAAAAGGGAAAAAGAAACTATATAGAAAGATTTAAAAAACAGATTTTAGCATACTTAAAAAACTGTGAGATACATTCTTACAGTTTTTTATTATTTTTTTCAAAATAATAAATGACATATGTTTAAAAGAGGAATTGAAAATATGAAATAGAACTTATTAGTTATCTGAATCGTGCACAAATAATAATAGAAAGAAGATGATAAAATGAGTAAAGAAGAGCTTGTAAAACAACAGTTTGGTAATAATGCGGAAAAGTATGTGAAAAGTAAAATTCATGCTAAAGGGCCGGATTTACAATATGTAGTTCAACAAGTTGAGTCTCGTCATAATTATCGTCTTCTTGATATCGCTACTGGCGGTGGACATGTTGCAAATGTATTAGCTCCATTTTTTAAAGAAGTAGTTGCCTTAGACTTAACTGAAAAAATGTTAGAGAGTGCGAAAAATTTTATTATAAGTAATGGACATGAAAATGTATCTTTTGTCGCTGGAAACGCTGAAAGTTTACCATTTACAGATAGTTCTTTTGATACGATTACGTGCCGAATTGCAGCACATCATTTTATGAATCCATCTCAGTTTATAAATGAAGTAAATCGTACGTTAGAAGATAACGGATTGTTTATTTTAATAGATAATGTTTCACCGGAAAATAATGAATTTGATACATTTTATAATTTTATAGAAAAAAAGAGGGATCCGAGTCATGAACGGGCGCTGAAAAAAACAGAATGGATTACCTTGTTAGAAAAAAACGGTTTGCAATTGCAGTCATGTCTTACTTTTGACAAGAAATTTGAATTTGACTGGTGGTGCGATATGATGAATGTACCTTTGCAGAAACGCGTGAAACTCACAGAATGTATGATGAAAACATCAGTTGAAATGCAAGAATTCTTTAACATTGAATATGAAAATAATAAAATTATATCGTTTTATACTGAAATGGCACTGTTTGTATGTAAAAAAAGTGCGACATTAAAAAGATAAATTTCTTGCAGTCTTTTCAAAGTACGTTATACTTAGTACAGAGAAAATGAGAATTGAGGAAATGTAATAATGATTCGCGTACGTATTGAAGGAACTGAAGAAGAAATGCTTGAATTTATGGAGAAAATGCCGGATATTCCTGGATTTGAAAAAACACATATGAGAGAACCGAGAAAAGGAAATAATCCAAAATACGATTCAAGTAAAAATGTACTAGCATATTTAACTTATAAAAAGATTGAAGTCGCCAATAAATAGGCGGCTTTTTTAGTTTGCACCGTTTCACAGCCTTGTCTTTTTCACATAATAATAATAGTAGATTATGCTGAAGAGGGGTGAGGATAGTTAATAAGAAAATCATCTTTTTTGGAGACTTTGGTATTGACGATGCGGTGGCATTAATCTATGCAAATAAAACATGTAAATTAGATATTATAGGTATTGTTGCTGAATACGGGAATGTATCGCGAGAAATTGTAACGGAAAATGTGTATTTTTTAGAAAGATACTATGCTACAGAAGTAAAAATCATAGAAGGTGCGGCAAGACCGATGACAGCTGAAGAGCCTTTGTTCTTTCCTGAAATTCATGGGGATCACGGTTTAGGACCTATTATTCCACCTGAAATGAGGATTTGTAAACGGAAAAATTTTTGTGAATTAATTAAATTAATTGAACCTTGTCCAGAAGATATTATTATCGTAGCGACAGGACGATTAACAACATTGGCAACGTTATTTTTATTATATCCAAATGTAATGGATAAGGTATGTTCGTATTATATTATGGGCGGTGCTTTTTTATTTCCAGGTAACGTTACTCCTGTATCAGAAGCTAATTTTTATGGAGATCCAATCGCCGCAAATATTGTGATGAAGTACGCAAAGAATGCGACTATTTATCCGTTAAATGTAACGCAAGGAGCCCTCATTACTCCTGAAATGGTGGATATTATTAATAAAGAAGGAACAGGGCAGGCTAAGCTTATTAAACCAATGATTGATTTTTATTATGAGAACTTTTATAAAAAAGAATACCCAGGTATTGCTGGAAGTCCAATTCACGATTTACTTCCGTTCATTTCTTTTATAAATGACGATATTTTTGAATATAAAAAGTCTGCAGTTTGGATTAGTACGACAAATGACGTAACAAGAGGACAAAGTGTGGCGGACTTTAGAAAAATAGCTGAGCCAACAACGTTTGATAATAGGCCTATTCAAAAAATTGCGGTTGGTTTTAACTATCCAGCTTTTAAAGAAGAGTTTATGCGGACCATATTAAAGCCTGACTGTCCTTAATATGTGTAATGCGAATAACATCAATCCTAAGTCAAAAAATGGTCGTTCATTATTTTAAAATAAATTAATAGTTGATCTGTATGAATAACTACTGAAAAATGTAACATAACTAAGGATAAGCAATTGTTTCTAATTATATTTTGATCTGTGAAATATAAAGGAGGTTATCATATGATTTGGTCTTTAATCGTCGGTGGTATATTAGGATGGCTTGCGAGCTTAATTACTGGAAAGGATGTACCTGGTGGTGTAATTGGTAATATTATTGCTGGTATTATCGGTTCTTGGATTGGTTCGAAATTACTTGGTAGTTTTGGTCCAGTCATTGGAGGATATGCAATTATTCCAGCTTTAATCGGTGCGATCGTTTTAATTTTCATTGTAAGCTTCTTATTACGAGCAATGCGAAAATGAATGTAAGGACTGTTTACATTTGTAAGCAGTCCTTTTTATATGTTATGCTAGTATTATACAATCAGGAGGTGTCAGCATTGAAAACATTTACAGTAAATTTCCATCAAGAAGATAATGCTAAAGCGACAACAGTACATAAATTAAGTGAAGAGGACTTCAATAAAGCAACAGAAAAAGGTACTCGTCATCTATTTGATTTAGATACAAACGTTGGATTCTTCGTATTCTTTGACGCAGAAGATGCAGAAGGTAATGATCAATACTTAATGTTACAATACGAAGGGGATCATGAAGAGCCAACTGCGTGCTACGGATTTGATTTAAAACTATACTATCAATTTTTAGCACTATACTTAAATGATCTTGAATTCCACGGTGAAACAGATGAGGAAGAGGAAGAGTATGGCCCAATTCATCATTTAGCTCACTTACTATATCATATTGTTGAAGATGGTAAGTCAATCGAAGTTTAAAAATACATATGTAAAGCTGTCCCTTTTTGGGCAGCTTTTTTCATTATTATGATGAATGTTATGATTTACATAATGGTAAATGGATTTCTGATGATGATAGATGGTTCGATTAAACAAAAAAGCAACAAGGAAGGCTCATCCTTCTTTGTTGCTTTTTCTATGTTTAAAGGGAGGATTTTAGTGTAAATGGCGAGAAGGGATATATTAAGGAGATGGGAAAAATGATAAATAATACAATCCCGAATTTTTTAAAATTATGGGAAAGTGACGATGTAGAATTAGAAGTTCTTAATCAATACTTTACTTCGCATCCAGAGATATTTGATGAATACTTTAAATATCATTGTCCTAAAACGAGAGAACGTCTTTCGAATGCCATTAAACAATATCCTGAAAAAATAGAAGATATTCGTATCATTGCAGAAGCATTACTGACTATTATTCAAGAGATAACGAATGCATATCATTATAAATATAACTTTGATGTAAATATGAAGTTTCATCTGTTTGTTGGAGGATTTGGCTCTAATGCATTTGTAGAAAGGAAAATTATTGGTGACATATTTTTTGCGGCAGAAAAATTATCTCCAGATTCGAACCATCTTCGCGTTATTGTCGCTCACGAAATAGGCCATATATATCATAATGTTATGTTACAAAATGATGGCATAGATTGGGCAAAAGCTGAGTGGACTGACGCAGCAGTTACTTTGTATCGTGAAGGTGTCGCAACATATTTATCAAAGCAAATTATAAAGGGCGTCAATGAATCAGTGTATTACTCATATGACAATGAGGGTGAACGTTGGTTACAATATTGTATAGAAAATGAAGAACATATAAAGAAACGTTTTTTGGAAGATTATATAGAAGGATGGACGTTTGAAAAAGAGAAAGAATGGTTCCGTTTATCGGGAGGAAATTATTTCGGATATAACCGACTCGGTTATTTTTTAGGAACAGCTTTTGTAGAATATGTGGTGCAAGCATTAGGTGAGAGTGAATCATTTACTTTTTGGAACAAACACAATTTGAAAAGTAATGTAATGGATTGGTTATCGAAATGAATAAGATTATTATAAGGGGCTGAAATGTATGAAATTGTATGTAAAGATAGTTATGTTATTTCTCGCTTTTACATGCATATTTGCATTAGCAGCATGTAAAGGGACAGACGAAAAAAAGGAAACAAATCAGACATCGGAAAATAGTAAAGACGATCAGAATAACTCTGCTGAAGAAAAGAAAGAACCTGATGCAAAATCAAATAATGAAGGATCAACAAAACCAAAGACTGATTCAAGCACGAAAGATACAGTAATAAATCAAAAATCAATTAACTATGTTAAAGATTTGTTTGAACTAGCGAAAGAAGGAAAAGTACCTAACGTTCCGTTCGCAGCACATACAGGAGATATTGAAGAAATAGAAAAAGCTTGGGGGAAAGCAGATAAAACGGAACAAGCAGGTAACGGAATGTACGCAACTTTTACAAATAAAAATGTTTCCTTCGGTTTTAATAAAGGATCACAAGTTTTTGATGTACGCTCCTATCATGCTGAGCTAAAATCAATTACATTACAAGAAATAGAGAAAGCATTTGGAAAACCAGCTTCAGTTAAAGTAAATGGGGAAGATAAAATATATGTATATAAAGTAAACAATCAGTTTGAGTTAAAATTCATTATTCCAAAATCGACTGGTAAGGTAAATCATATTTCGGTATTTTCGCCAGAGGATAGTATTAATAAAATGGCAGGGTAATAAAAAGGATGTCACAAAAGTCTTGAGATTTTGTGACATCCTTCTTTTTATAAAGAAAGCATCCTATAAAATATGAGGAGTATGCTCTGAAACATCTTTATTTATTTTACTACGCTCTACATTTTGAATAAACAGCGCTTGAATAATACCTCCGAATACTAAGAAACAAGCACAAATATAAAATAGCATACTACCGTTTAGTTTACTTAGTAAAACCGCACCAATAACAGGACCGCACGTTCGAGATATATCCCAATGTAATCCATAAATTGAAAAATACAATCCACGTTTATCTGTAGGAGCGATTTCTGAAACGAATCGAAATAAATGGTTTAAAGCAATACTTTCCCCAATAACTAAAAAGAGTAATGTGAAAAATAATGAAGCGATTATTTCTGAAAGCCCGTAGCCAATGGCAGTTATTGTATAGCAGGTGTAAGAAATAAGAATAATTTTCGCCATTGAAAATCGTTCAGACCATTTCACGAGAAAAACTTGTAGAGTGATTTCCATAATAGCTTTGCATGTTGTAATAAACACGATTATGCGTTCGAAATCCGGAAGTGTATGTTTCACGAAAATAAGATAATTTGTCTCAGTTTGTGCATAAAAAAAGCTAATAGGAAGTGTAGTAATCATCAGTGCTAAAACGGTGTAATGTTTGTGTACAAATTGTTTTGGAGATGATACTTCAAGTTTTTGTGTTGGTTTTGTCATTGCTGGAGCGGTTTCTGGAAGTTGCGTCCAAATAACGACTGCATATACTATAAGTGCAATGCTTTGCACCGTAAATACATATTCAGGGTGAGTCCGATAAAAAATAGTACCAATTAAAGGGCCAATCACGGAACCGATTGCAGCCATCGTATGCAAAAGAGCAAAAATTTCTGCTTGTTGTTTTTGTTTTGTTAAATCAGCAATTTGTGCCCGTTGAGCGGGAATATATAAGGAACGGCCAACCCCATTTATGACGTATAACAATGCAAATATAAAAACGGATTGAGCAAAGACGAAGCAGCCGATTGCAATGCCTTGTAGTAATAAGCCGAGTAACATAATTTTTTTTCGTCCATATTTATCAGTAACTCCCCCAGCAATAATTGTAAATACAATATCTGAAAGCGGTTGTAATCCGAAA
This sequence comes from Bacillus cereus group sp. BfR-BA-01309, assembly GCF_022664315.1. Lineage (NCBI taxonomy): Bacteria > Bacillati > Bacillota > Bacilli > Caryophanales > Bacillaceae > Bacillus > Bacillus cereus group sp. BfR-BA-01309. The sequence goes on along the minus strand of NZ_JAKUHE010000001.1, from coordinate 541,005 downwards.
ATGAGCATGGTTATTATTATATTACCGTTTAACATTTTATTAACGTAAATAATCATAATGATGGCTAACATGGATTCTGTTGTTCGAGTTAATAATTCACCGCATAGTCTAATGATGATTGGTTTATTGTAACGTAATAAGAGATGATTCAATATTATTTCCTCCTTTCTATATTGAAATGATAAGATGAAAGGAGAATTGGAAAAAGGGTAGAAAGAATAAGGAGTATTTTTCACCTTTTAGGGGGAATATGATGTTTATTTTAGATCAATACATTGAACTATGGATTGCCTATGGCAAAAGGGAAAAAGAAGGAGAACAATTAGAAATAACAGTGCAAAATATATCCGAAACATTATTTTGTACGGAGCGTAATAGTAAATTAATAATAAAAAAATTAGAAGAACTACGTTGGATTACTTGGTTTCCAGGACGCGGGAGAGGAAATCGTTCAAAATTAATCTTTCAAAAGCAACCAATTCCACTAATTTTAGAAAAAGGAAAAGAACTAACGAAAAAAGGAGATGTGAAAAGTGGAATCTCATTTGTAGAACGCTACAGCTCACAATTTCCATCAGTAAAGGAAGAGTATAAAGTTTGGATAGATTCAATATTTGGTCATCAAATAGAACGGACACCTGAAGGAAGAAAAGACGTACTTCGTTTGCAAGTACAGATGAACCTGGACATCGCTTTAGATCCGGTTTACGCTACAATGCGCTCAGAATGTCATATGGTTAAACATATTTTTGATACACTCGTATATGTAAATGAGGAAACAAATTGTATAGAACCAAGGCTTGCTTTTCACTGGGAATATAATAATGCTGACAAGGTTTGGACATTTTATTTAAGAAAAAGCGTATATCTTCATAATGGAAAACGACTTACTGCACATCATGTTATACATTCGTTGAATCGATTTATGGAAGCTGAAAACAACCCACACGCATGGATGTTACAACATGTTGAAAATGTTCGTGCAGTGGATGAATATGTTGTTGAAATTCAATTACATACGGAAAATAGGATGTTTTTACACATGCTAAGTGCAGAACAATGTTCTATCGTACATGAAGATGAAACAGGAATCTTCATTGGTACAGGTCCTTTTATATTACGTGAGAAAAATGCACAGTTATTTGTATTAGAAGTGAATGATTTATATTATCGTGAAAGACCTTTTCTTGACCGAATTGAACTAATGAATGTAGAGCAAAATGTAAATACGTATGATGTATTAGTAAAGGCGCAGTATAAAGATAAAGAAAAGCCTAATAAAGAGTTGTCTCGGCTTGAATCGAACGTGACATATGTAACGTGTAATCTTGTAAAAGAAGGGCCAATGCAAGATGAGTTGTTTCGAAAGGCGCTATATAAAATTATTCATGGCGATAAAATTGTTCAAGAGATCGGTGGTGAACGTGGAGAAATAGCGAAGAAACTAATATTAGCAAATGAAAGCATAGTAGAGATTGAGGAAGATATTGCTAGTTTAATGAAAAGGAGTATGTATCAATATGAAGTGTTGCAACTCTACACGTTTACAGGACGAGATCACGTAGAAGATGCAATATGGATACAAAAAGAGTGTGCGAAGTACGGGATTCGTGTAGAAACTAATTTTCTTGAAATAGAAGAGCTATTGGAGATCAGTACGATACAAAAGGCTGATATGATGCATGATAGTGCAACTATTAGCGAACGAATTGAAGATAGTCTGCTATATATGTTTCTTACAAAAAATAGCTTTATTCATGGGCAAAGCAACATAGACTTTCATAAAACGTTGTCCCCGTATTTTAAACAAGAACAAGTAGAAAAAAGAGTTACATTGTTACGCGATATTGAGAACAGTTTGTTACGTCAAATTCATATTATTCCTTTATACCGCAACAAACAACAAGTAACTTCTCACGAAAAAGTACAAAATATAATGATTAATTCACAAGGGTGGATTGATTTTTATGAAATATGGTTTACATGTTGATATATAAGGGTTTTTACGCATTTTATAGGATGCGTGAGAACTCTTTTTTTTGTGTGAAATAGGGTTGTTTTACACATTGTTACGTTACTTGTGATAAAAGTTTATTTACAGCGTAACAGTGTTATGTTACATTGTTATCAGGAAGGAGTGTTATACAGTTGAGTACAGATTTAATTTCAAAAAAAGATTTATTAGAGCTAACTGGTATTTCATACGGACAGTTATATAGGTGGAAAAGAAAAAATTTAATACCGGAAGATTGGTTTGTACGAAAGTCAACATTCACGGGTCAAGAGACATTTTTTCCGAAAGAAAAGATATTAGAGCGTATTGATAAAATCCAAACGATGAAAGAAGATTTATCTCTTGATGAACTAGCGAATATGTTTTCACCGAGTGTAAGTGAAATTCTTTTAACAAAGGAAGACGTCTTACGTAAAGGGATTGCATCAGAGCCAGTTTTACAATTCTTCATAGAACAAACGAATAAAACAACAGAGTTTCAATTTGTAGATATTCTTTATGTGTATATGTTAGAAGAATTACTACAATCGGGAGAGATTAGTTTAGAAGAAGGAAAAATGGTCCTGCAAGTTTTACGTGAAAATTATGAAGCGATTAAGCATAAAACTTGTGATTTAATCATCGTTCGAAAGTTAGGGATTTCTACATGTTTCTTAGTTTCAAACGTGGATGATTTAATTTTTGAAAAAGGAACCAAAATTGTTTTACGCGAAGCGATTATGAAATATACCGAAGCATTAAAAACGAAACTGTTGTAGTGGAGGAGAAAGTATGCGTACAGATAATTTGATTATAAATGGTTACGGTTCATCGAATGGCGGCGAGTTTCATAAAGTGCAATTAAATGGAAAAGGGACTGTAACTGGAAATGTTGAATGTGACCAGTTTGAATGTAACGGTTACGGTGCCGTTACTGGAAATTTGAAAAGTAGCAATGCAAGAATTAGTGGATCGGGTAAAGTCGATGGCACAGTTCATGCAGAAACGATGCGCATTGATGGAAAAGCAACAATTACGCAAGATGTGAAGGCGAACAGTTTGAAAATTGCAGGAAAAGGTACGATAGGTGGAAATGTAACTGGTGAAGAGTTTAAAGTCAATGGTCAAGCGACGATTGATGGTAATTGTGAAGTGGATACTTTTTCTTCAGAAGGCCAATTTACAATTGGTGGATTATTAAGCGCCGATGAAATAAATATTAATATTCACGGTACATGTCGAGCGAAAGAAATTGGTGGTCAAACGATTAAAGTAAAACATAGACTAAGTACTTTTAGTAGACTGTTTAAATCAGTATTTGGTATGCAGTTAGAGGCTGAACTATTAGAAGGTGACAATATTGATATTGATTATGCTCACATAAGAACGGTAAGAGGAAACAATGTGACAGTAGGAGCGAACTGCGAGATTGAACTCATTGAATATACGGGTGTTCTGACTGTCGATAAAAGCGCAAATGTAAAAGAAATTAAGCAGGTTTAATGGGAGGGGAAAAGTAATATGGAACATCAACATAGTCTTACTGTCAATGGCTCTGGTAGTTCAGCAGGCGGGGATTATAACAAAGTGAAGATACGCGGCGAAGGAACGATTTCTAATGATATGAGTTGTAATGAATTTAAAACGTACGGAACGAGTGATGTACAAGGTAATATGAAAGTGAAAAATTATGTCGTGTATGGAGATAGTGAAGTACAAGGAAATGTAACTGCGGAATATGTAAAAATATACGGAAATACACAAATGAATAGTGATGCTCATATTGAAAAAACGAAAGTAAGAGGTATGATAGAAGTTAAAGGGAAGTTTACTGGTGATTTCGTAGATGTGAAAGGCGCTTTAAATGTGAAAGGAGATATCGAAGTTGAAGAACTATCACTAACTGGTGGTCTTGAAAGTGATGGATTACTTAATGCTGAAAATATTGAAATTTCACTTCGTTATGAAGGAAGTAAAGTGAGAGAAATCGGCGGTAAAAAGATTACTGTTCGTAAAAAAGCGAGATTTATTCCATTTACAAGTCACGCAGGAAGCCTCCAAACGTCTGTCATTGAAGGAGATGAAATTTATTTAGAGCATACTATCGCTGAAGTAGTAAGAGGTAATAACGTTACCATTGGTCCAGGGTGTGAAATTAGTGTTGTAGAATATCATACTAGTTTTAACCAAAAAGGTAATGCAGTCGTAAAAGAGCATAAACAAATATAAGTAGTACGAGGGAGAGCAAGGTTATGGTTGAGAAGAATAATAAGCTCGGCTTTGTTGTGGCGGGCTTATTGCTAGGTATTTTAATGGCATCAATGGATAATACCATTGTCGTAACGGCAATGGGAACGATCGTTGGTGACTTAGGAGGCCTTGAAAACTTTGTATGGGTCGTTTCTGCCTATATGGTCGCAGAAATGGCAGGTATGCCGATATTCGGAAAACTATCAGATATGTATGGTAGAAAAAGATTCTTTATTTTTGGTTTAATCGTCTTTATGATTGGTTCGGCACTTTGTGGTACTGCTGAAAATATTACACAGTTAGGTATTTATCGTGCCATTCAAGGTATTGGCGGCGGGGCATTAGTGCCGATCGCGTTTACTATTGTTTTTGATATTTTCCCTCCTGAAAAACGCGGGAAAATGGGTGGATTATTCGGAGCAGTATTTGGTTTATCAAGTATTTTTGGTCCGTTACTTGGTGCATATATTACAGATTACATTAGCTGGCACTGGGTATTTTACATTAACTTACCGCTTGGCGTTTTAGCACTTATTTTTATTACATTCTTTTATAAAGAATCACGAGTTCATAGAGAGCAAAAAATTGATTGGTTTGGTGCAATTACTTTAGTTGGTGCAGTAGTTTGTTTAATGTTTGCTTTAGAGCTTGGTGGACAAAAGTATGATTGGGATTCTAGCTTTATTTTAAGTTTATTTGGCGGATTCGCTATTTTAATTATTGCATTTATTTTTATTGAACGTAAAGTAGAAGAACCGATTATTTCATTTGAAATGTTTAAACAACGTTTATTTGGAATGAGTACTATAATTGCATTATGTTACGGTGCTGCATTTATGTCAGCAACTGTATACATACCGTTATTCATTCAAGGTGTATACGGCGGCACTGCAACAAACTCAGGATTATTACTTTTACCGATGATGTTAGGCTCAGTTGTAACAGCGCAATTAGGTGGATTTTTAACGACGAAGCTTAGCTACAAAAACATTATGATTATTTCTGCTGTTATTATGCTGATTGGACTATTCTTATTAAGCACATTAACGCCAGAAACAAGTCGTATATTATTAACGGTTTATATGATTATCATTGGATTTGGAGTAGGTTTCTCATTCTCTGTACTAAGTATGGCAGCTATTCACAACTTCGGTATGGAACAGCGCGGATCTGCAACTTCAACGAGTAATTTCATTCGTTCATTAGGAATGACACTTGGTATTACAATCTTCGGAATGATCCAAAGAACAGGTTTCCAAGATCAATTAGAAGAAGCATTTAAAGGGATGAGCGGAGGAATGAATACAAATGCTTTAGGAGATTCAAGAGCTATTCTATCAGAATCGGCAAGATCTCAAATCCCACCGCAAATATTAGATAAAATTATTGAAGCTCTTTCTAGTTCAATTGTTCAAACATTTATGTGGGCATTAGTACCAGCTGGTTTAGCATTCGTATTTATTTTCTTTATGGGAAATGAGCGCATGGTAATTAAGAAACAACAAACGAATAAAAAGAGCGAAACATCAAAAGCGTAATGAAAAAGCTCCTTTCCAATTGGAAGGGAGCTTTTTCGTATGTACGGATTTAGATTAGCCTTCGATAATTTCGTATTCTTCGTCTGCTAATAATAAAACTTGTGTTTTCTTACCTTTGTTTTGAACTTCGATTACATCGTATGCACCTAAGTCTCTTAGCTTGCTTTGAGAAGCGTTAACCATAACTTCCATAGAATCAATTAAGATATCTTCTTCAATGTATGATTCAGGCAATGCCATATCTTCTGTTTCTAATACACATGCATATAGATTTTGTAAGTTTTCGGCAGTTGGGTTTTGTTCCTCAACATCAATGATGTTTTTTACTGCTTCCATATTTTCTTCTTTTGCTTGGTATACTTTAATTTTAGCCATTGTTTTATTCTCCTTTATAACGTAATCGTAGAGGCTACACCTTATTATAACGTTTTTTTCATGAAAGATGAAATTGTTATATGTATTTATAGAAGAATTTATGTGTTATTACTCATTATTGACGTAATTTCACTATTAATGTGATGAGTAAGTAATTATATTCCGAGCTTAAAGTTATATTGTCCAAGCTTTTTTATAAGCCGTTCATATTATATGTATTAGATAAAATATAAAGAGAAGGGATGGAGTGTAAGTGGGTTGTGAGCCGAAACGAAATTATCGATGTTGCCAAAATAGTATTTGTGAATTTTTGCGAAATCTAGAGCCTTCTACAAAAGTTGAGAGTATTGTAATCGCCGGAAACGAAATTGTTGTATCTTATTTTCTTTCATTTAATAAGAGGAATGGAATCGTATCCTTCGTACAAGAGGACAATGAGGTTATCTTTGTAGATTGCTCGAGAATTGATGCAATTCGAATAGGAAAAGTTTGTAGCTGCAAAACGAAAGTTAAATTTATTGAAGAGGATTTTAGTCTACTTGGAAATGTTTGTCCGCAATGTTTAACGGAGGGAAGTACACTCTTTTTCGACTTTCATAATCCTGAGTTGAATGTATCACTACAAGCAAAAACAATTGATACACCTAGTTGTACTGAGTTTATAGATGAGATGGGGAATGTCGTAAAGCAAATTACTATAATAGGTGAAGCGATTGTTTCTAAAGATTTTGTTCAAGTGCCTGAACTATTAAACTTTCGATTAGTTTTATCTGATACGGATGCGAATCCTGTAAAGTTTGGAATACTGTTCATTAATTTCCCAGATCTTACGTTTATTATTCTTTTCGCATCGAGTGGATATCTCAACATCTCGAACTGTTTGAAAATCGAGAGTGGAGCTGGTAATACTGAGATAGAAGAGATGAAAAAGATGATATCGAATGATGATAATACGTACACATCAGTTGTTCAAGTGACTAAAGTATATAAAAACGGAGGAACAGAATCATTTGTTTATAAGAATGAGTTATAACATATGTATTTAAATGAACCCTTAAACTAATGTTGAGGGTTTTTACATAATAAAATATAGATTGCGAATTATTATTAAGTATATTATATGTAAACCTCTTGTTACAGGACAGCCATTTACTTATTATTAGATGTTATAATAATTTTATATTTATGAATAATTTATAATAATATGAAGTTTAGTAGAAGTTTGCTTATATGTAGAATAAAAGGACTTATGAAAAAAGTAGAAGTACATTGATTCTAACGAAAGAAGGAATGCGAATGATATATGAAGCGAATATATATACGAGAGAAAAATTAGTTACTATGTTCGAAGATTTCAATAATGTTGTTTTACTTTCTTATTTACAAGGACATATGGGCACTGCTTGGGTAAATGATCTTGAAAATCCAACAGTAGTGCAAGTTACGGTAGGGATCTTTACATTTTACGCTGGGGATTCGAATGCGAAAGAAACTGAAGAATTAATACGTAACATTCCTGATAGAATGTTAGTAATCGCAAATAGTGAAGAGTGGAAAAAACGCCTAGAAACATGTTACGAAAGAAAAATAGATAAGTTTTTACGCTATAAATTCAAACGTAATGCGGAAGTTTTTGATCGTTCAAAATTACAATCTTTTATATCTTCGCTTCCAAAAGGATACGAGTTACGAAGAATAGATGAACATATTGTAAATATCCCTACATTACATAAGGTTTCTGAAGATTTTACAAGTCAATTTCAATCAGTAGAAGATTATTTAAACCGAGGTATAGGGTATAGTATTTTGTACAACGGAGCAGTTGTATGCGGTGCATCATCATACAGCATTTATGATGATGGTATTGAAATCGAAGTGGCGACTGATCGCAATCATAGAAGAAAAGGATTGGCGACTATAGTTAGTGCAGCATTAATCTTGGATTGTTTAGAAAAAGAGATATATCCAAACTGGGATGCAGCAAATACTACATCTGCTAAACTAGCTGAAAAGCTAGGATATGTTTTTGATAAGGCGTATGATACTTATTTTGTGGATAATAGTTGAATTCGTTTTAAATAAAAGAGCAGCTAGCAAAAGCTAACTGCTCCTCTCCAAGGGAGAATGGAGAAATACAATCATGTTATTTACATTATTGACGGAACAGTAATTTTTAATCAAATAACTATATAAGTTTAGATAAAATATCTTTGATTAAACCTGATGCTCCGATAAAGAGTACTGATAGAAAAACGATTGAGAATATACTTTTTTTAGGTTTTTTAAACTCTAGGTAAATGTTAAAAATGGCACCAATTGCAACTACAATAAAGATAACGAGTCTTATTACATCTATCATGAATAACGCTCCTTTTTATTACTTAATTGTATTATATAGGAATTCGTCTTCTGATTGGTTTATTGGAATACGATTTAAGGTAACTTTAAACAAAATAATCTTTTATACGAATGTAATGTTGGGGGAAAAGGAGACGTATGTAGTAATTGTATCTCTTGTAGAAGCTGATGGTGACCAAATAAAGTACGGTTCTTAGTTAAGTGGGAGAGATAATTTATATTTTGATATACGCTCTCTTTAGGCGCACTTACAGCTTACATAATAAAACATGCTTATCATAATGATCTAAACACCAATTATATTTTTTTAGAATAATTGGATGAACAGCTTCTTTCGTAGCATCGACCTCCGTATAGCCATATTTCATATAAAACTTTTCTAATTCCTCAAAAGGAAGACAATAAACATCTTGTACTTGTAATTTATTCGCAGTTTCTACTAAAAATGAAACAAGTTCCCCAGCTAATTGTAGACCCCTAAATTGAGGGAGAATAAAAATCCCACCCATTTCTATAGTATCTTTATCTATTTGGACTAAACGACCAACACCTGCATACGAATTGTCATATGTAATGATTGCCACGATATCGCGTTTTAAATCACTGGGTACAAATCCTATCGATTTATATTGATTATTAATCCATTCTAAATCATTAGAGGTGGCTAGTTGAATACTCATTTGTATCACTCCTTTGGAAAATTCGATATATTTTTATTATACAGAATGTAAAGCGGTTAAATTTAGATGATTTTTAATAACAGTTCAAGTTTTGAAGAATAGTGCATACAATATAAAGTCTTTTCCTTTCTTCATTTAAGTTTTACGTATATAATTTAAAAGTACTATTTTTATTTTATATTTTTTATATTTATAACAGAATAGAGGTTTAAAAATGGGTGTTAAAATCATTACGGATAGTGCGGCGGATTTACCGGTAGAATTGCTGCAAGCATATGATATTGATTTAATTCCACTCCGTGTTTATGATGAAGCAGAAACAGAGTATTTAGATGGAGTTACATTAGAGTCAGTTACATTATTGCAAAAAATGAGAGAAGGCGCTGTTTATAGAACGTCATTGCCTTCACTTGAAACTTTCCAAGAAAAATTTGTTTCTTATGCAAAAGAAGGGAATCCTTGTATATATTTAGCTTTTTCATCTGAACTATCTGGTACATATCAATCGTCAGTTGTTATTAAAGAAGAAGTGAAAGAAACATATGCTGATTTAGATTTAGACATTATCGATACGAAATGTGCTTCGCTTGGTCAAGGGCTTGTCGTATTAGAAGCTGCTAAAATGGCGAAAGACGGCGCATCAAAAGAAGATATTTTAAAACGTGTCGATTTTCTAATGAACCATATAGAACATATCTTCACAGTAGCTGACTTACAGTACTTAGTGAGAGGTGGGCGTTTAAGTAAAGTAGCTGGTTTTATCGGTGGTTTACTAAACATTAAACCGATCTTAAACGTGCAAGAAGGAAAACTTGTACCACTTGAAAAGGTAAGAGGGAAAAAGAAAGTACTAAGCCGAATTGTAGATATTATGGAAGAGCGCGGAAAAGACCTTAAAGGTCAAACAATCGCTATGACTCATGGCGATGACTTAGAAACAGCTGAAGCATTAAAAGCATTAATTACTGAAAGATTTGGCTGTGAAGTATTTATCGTAAATACAATTGGAGCAGCAATCGGAGCGCATACAGGACCTGGTGCGTTAACATTGTTCTTCTTAAATGAAGTAGAGTAAAGGATTGATCTTTTGATCAATCCTTTTTAATTCTAATATAATTGTTTTATGTGGATGGAAAATATGTAATTTTATATTAGTTAGTAACTTTCTTTTTAGTAGGTATGAAGGTAGATAGGAAACCAGTGAAGGCTAGCATGAAACCAAATGTTTCAGTATCATCAACTACTAAACCATTGTTCCACTGATAAAGGAAGGATGCTAGTATTAAAAGAGTAGCGGCTCCTCCAACATATCTTACTATTTTTCGTGTTGAATCGTTTTTAGGTTTTACAATCATATTTATCATCCTTTCATATTTAATAAATAATTCGATAAACTAACGTACAGGATGTGATATTTATAATTCCTTTATTGAGTCTATTTATTAACTTTCTCTTTAATAGGTAAGAAAGTAGATAGGAAAGTAATGATAACTAGTCCAAAGCTGACTCTTTCAGTTTGATCAATTACTAAGTCATTTTTCCACTGATAAAGGAAAGAAGCGATTATTAAAAGTAAAGCAGCGCCTCCAACATATCTTACTATTTTTCGTGCGGATTCATCTTTAAATCTTACAATCATGTTTATCATCCTTTCGTTTTTATTGAATAATTCGACAAACTAATTTCTAGGATGTGATATTGATAATTCAGCTATTGAGCTCATTTACAATAGATGTCTTCCATGTACTAGGTAAATGTAATTAACCATTCGATCTATTTTAAGAATGATAGTTTACATGTAATTAAATCTTTTTCATTAAGTTTATCGTAATGCAAGTATATGATGCTGTGTTTGTTAATAACAAGTAGTAAAATTGTATGAAAAAAGTGGTCAGAAAAATCAAATTTCAACCATTATATTTAACAAGGTATCTAGAAATAATCATAATATGAATGTAAAATCAAAATGGGTGATACATTTTTTTACATTCATGAAATTATACATTTTATTTAGTATGAAAGATTAAGAAATACATAATGGCTTATTTAGTAAAAAGTATGAAATGGTTAAACAGGGAGAGTAGAGAGATGGAAATTGGGGAACGTATTCGGCAAGTTCGTATGCATAAAGGATTGACACAGGGGGAGCTCGTATCAGAAATATGCTCAGTAACCTATTTAAGTAGAATTGAGAGTGGGAAAATCAAACCATCATCTTCTTTTATAACGAAGGTTTCTAAAAAGTTAGAAGTTAAGAGCGATTATCTTATAAATGGAAATTACGAGGAGATAAAGCTTACTATTTTTAAAATATGTAATAAATATAAAAAAGATAAAAGTATTACAGAAGCTGACTTATCTTTGTTAGAATTATACGTTCGTGAAGTGGATTCAATGCATTTATTACTAAAGGTATATGGTGTACTTATATATTATCATGCCCGACAAAAAAACGTTTTACATGTAAAGTCGCTTATAGATCAAGCTTCGCAAATGATACCAAGTCAGGTCGAACTACAAGATCCAGAAGATTATATTTATTACTTAAAAGCCCGAGGTTTATATTTTTATAATAAACAAGACTACATTGCTGCGCATGATATTTATGTACAGGCAGAGAGTTTACTTGGTGTAGAAGAAACTGAACAACATGGTCATATATACTATAATTTATGTCATGTATATAAGGAGCTTTATAAAGATAAAAGTATTAGTCGTTTGTATGCCTTAAAAGCTTACAACGTATACAGAAAAAATGGTATGCAGAAAAACGTAATAAATGCACTTTTAATGCTTGCAATATTGTATATTATGGATGAGTTATATGAAAAGGCACTTGAAATTTTACAGCAAGTAGAAAAAAGTTTGGCTATTAGTGGTGATTCAAAGTATTTACCTATAATTTCATATGATTACGGGAAAATTTATCAAGGCTTAAAAGACTATACGAATGCCATTAAATACTACGAAAAAACTTTGGAATTAAGTGAATTTTTATCACAGAAAGATCAAAAAGTATATGCGTTACGAAACATGTTGGAGATTTACATAAAACTTAAAGATTGGAAAAATGTTAATAAAGTTATGAATGAAGCATTTCATTTTTTATCGATTTATGATGTGCCAATTGCATTTGTCCAACTATATGGTTTGAAAGCTAAAGTATTCAAAATACGTGGGGATTATTATGAATATGAAAAAAATATGCAAAAAGCAATTGAAGTAGGAGTAGAAAAAAACCAACAGCGTTTAGTTGCTGAATTATCCTATGAATTAGGTAACTTTTATAATGAAAATCGCTCTTATAAATTATCTGCGAAGTATTTTAAAATATCAGCTGAAAATAAAATAGATTAAAAGCAAAGTTTAGTCGGAAGCTTTTATGAATTTTAAAATTAAAGTGGTTATTCAAAAAGTAAAATGTTTTATACTTTTTGGATAACCTCCTTTTATTGGGTGAGTGATATTTATTCCAGTGGCTGTATCATTCATGTGCTTATGCTATGTGCGTTTCATTAACGGAAGTAAAGAATATCAATAAGACTTCGCTTTTAGAAATCTAAATATTTAAAGATATTAAAATTTTACCATTTCTTTTATAATTGTGTAGGGAGAAACATCTGTAACTATTTATAAAAATAGGAGGCGGCTATAAAAATGCATGAAATTGCTAAGTGGGATTTAGATCGATTGTATCCAATTGAGGATATTCTAACTCCAATATTGGGGTTGAAAGAACGATATTATGCGACAAAAGATGTAGAGATTCTTTCAAAACTTATACAAGCTATTGAAAAAGCAGACTACTATTTGTATTGCCAATCTGCTGAAGAAAGTGTTTCATCTAATATTACTATATTGACTACGGCAGTAAAAGATCTGAAAAGGGAAGTGCAGCAAGTAATACAACAAAGTGAAGTGGAAACTTCCGATAATATTAATACTAGGTTAATAAAAGATGAACTTAATGCATGGGAAAATATGTACATACAATTAAGGGGTAAAATGGAAATAGAGCACGATAATAAGCAATTATCATTTGGCCAAGCAAATAATATTGCAATGAATAGTGATAATGAAAAGGAAAGATTAGAAGTATTCGAGTTATTAACAAGTGCCTTACATAAGGAAAAAGAAATCTTTGCTACTGTCTTAAATCAAATAGGGAGATTACGCAATACAAAGAGTAATGAATTAGAAGAAAGAGAGATTTTAACGCAATCTCTACATGCGAATGGTATTTCTGAAACTGTATTATTACAAATGTGGAATGCGACAGAAGAAAATCTTGATACATTAGTAAGTGCTTTAAACGTGTGTAAGAAGGGGGAAGCTTCGATTACATGGCATGAACTTATGACCGTAAAGGAAAATAATGAGGTTAATATCCCTTTTTCAGTAGCAGTTCAAAACATATACGATACGTTTGAAAATATAGATAAAGAACTAGCAGAATTTGCACGGAATGCAATAGAGAGTGGATGGGTGGATGCGGAACCGAGAGAAAATAAACCACCTGGTGGATTTTGTGCTCCATTTTTCAGTGAAAAAGAATCACGAATCTCTATGCGTTATGACGGAAGTATCGATAGTGTAAGAGTACTTGCGCACGAACTAGGACATGCTTGGCATTTTTATAATATGAGTTTTGAGCAATCTACTTCTTTTTTAGATGATTATTTGCCAATGAGTACGGCTGAATCGGCGTCTATTTTCTTTGAAACGATACTGTTAAACTATCTAATTCAAACAACAGATAGTATAGATATGAAAAAATCATTGCTTAGTTGGAAAATAAGAAACTGTTTTAATTATGTAATGGCAATTCGGGCATCATTTGAATTTGAAAAGAATTTTTATGAAAAATGTAAAGAAGGTCCTTTAAGTGCTGATGAAATCGAGAGGTTATCTATAGTAGCACAAGAAAAAGCATACGGGAATGCATTATTAGAATATCAGCCGTTTGTTTGGATGAAATATGTTCAGTTTTATATAGCAGATTTACCTTTTTATAATTATCCATACATATTTGGGTATTTAGCTAGTTTTAGTTTATTAGAAATAGCTAAAGAAAGTAAAAGTACTTTTCATTTAAAATACAAAGAGTTTTTACGAGAAACAGGAAAAGCTCCAGTGGAAGAGCTTATGAAAAAACATTTTGAAATAGATATAACAAGTTATGCATTTTGGGATAAAGCTTATAAACAAATTTCTAAAGATATTGATGAATATTTGAGGCTTATTTAGAGTGAAAAAGGGGACAACATACATGAACAGAATAGGAATTATCGGAGCAATGCAAATTGAAATAGACTTACTTTTAGAAAAACTAGCTATACAAGAGGAACAGACGATTGCGGGAATGCCCTTTTACATTGGCGAATTCATGGGAACAGAAGTAATTATTACACGTTCTGGTGTAGGGAAAGTAAATGCAGCCGCATGTACGCAAATATTAATTCATAAATTTGATGTAGATGCTATCATCAATACGGGTGTTGCTGGAGGGTTACACCCAGATGTAAAAGTTGGTGATATCGTTATTTCAACGAATGTTACCCATCATGATGTAAATAAAACTCAAATGAAAAACTTATTCCCGTTCCAAGAAGAATTTGTCGCAAGTAAGGAATTAGTAGAGTTAGCACGTATTGCATGCGATAGTAGTAGTTTACATATGGAAGTTCATGAAGGAAGAATCGTCAGCGGTGAATGTTTTGTTGAAGATTCAAAACTAAAAGCGAAATTAATAGACGATTATGCACCACATTGTACAGAAATGGAAGGCGCAGCAATTGGACATGTTGCGCACATAAATGATATACCGTTTCTCGTTATACGATGTATTTCTGACAGTGCAGACGATGAAGCTCAAGTTTCCTATGATGATTTCGCAAGAACTGCCGCAAATTATTGTTCAGAAATTATCGTTGAGATGCTGAAAAAGATATCGAGTAATACTTATAGTTCAAAAGGAGAGAATGAAATGTTACAAGCATTAATTTTTGATATGGACGGTACGTTATTTCAAACAGATAAAATTTTAGAATTATCGTTAGATGATACATTTAATCACTTAAGATCATTACAGTTATGGGATACGGTGACACCTATTGAAAAATACCGTGAAATTATGGGTGTGCCATTACCGAAAGTTTGGGAAGCTTTATTACCGAATCATTCTCTTGAAGTAAGAGAACAAACTGATGCATATTTTTTAGAAAGACTAATTGAAAACATTAAGAGTGGAAAAGGTGCTTTATACCCGAATGTAAAAGAAATTTTCACGTATGCAAAAGAAAATAATTGTTCAATTTATATTGCTAGTAATGGTTTAACTGAATATTTACGAGCAATCGTATCTTATTATGATTTAGACCAATGGGTTACTGAAACATTTAGTATTGAACAAATAAACTCACTTAATAAAAGCGACTTAGTAAATAGTATTTTAAACAAATATAATATAAAAGAAGCAGCTGTAGTTGGGGACCGGTTATCTGATATAAACGCTGCTAAAGATAACGGCTTGATTGCGATTGGATGTAATTTTGATTTTGCACAAGAAGATGAGCTTGCTCAGGCGGATATAGTAATAGATGATTTATTGGAGTTGAAGGGGATATTTCCTGTTGTGCAGAGGTAATAAAGTCATTTAAAAAAATTATATAATTGTATAAAAAGCCTTCTTCCACTAGTGAAGTAGAATTCATTTGTGATAAATCAGTAATAGTTTGATTTATTTTAAAACTGAGTAGAGGATTATAAATTGTGCAGTTTTTTGCCAATACCTATATGTCTTATTTCACGGGGGAAAGTATGCTTAAAGATAATTTTAAAATTAGTAATATTCCTACGGTTTTATGGGGAGATAAGAGTGAAAAAATTTTTATTGCAGTACATGGAAATATGTCCAATAAGGAAGATGCAGTTATTCAAATATTAGCTGAAGCAGCCAATCAAAAAGGTTATCAAGTATTAAGCTTTGATTTACCTGAGCATGGAGATAGGAAAAATGATAATGCTCCTTGTAAAGTACAGTTTTGTGTTAGTGAATTATCTATAATCATGAATTACGCAAAAGAACATTGGAAAGAAGTAAGTGTGTTTGCATGTAGTATCGGAGCTTATTTTAGTCTTTTAGCCTATAAAAATGATGTGATAGAAAAGGCATTATTTTTATCACCAGTAGTTAATATGGAACGAATTATCGAAAATATGATGAAATGGTTTAATGTAACACCAGAACTTTTGCAAAAAGAAATGACTATAGAGACACCGATTGGTCAAAGATTATATTGGGATTATTTATGCTATGTAAAAGAACATCCTATTAATTCATGGAATACAGATACATATATTATGTACGGAGCCAAGGATGAACTGTGCGAATTTGAAACTATGAATTATTTTACAAAAAAATATCGTTGTGAATTAGAAGTCATGGAGACGGGTGAACATTACTTTCATACTGTAGAACATTTAAAGATATTTGAACAGTGGTTACACAAACATATCAATTAACAAATTATAATTTATTTTGAGTCTGTTAGAGAAGAATGATGAATATATAAACTAATACAATATTTGAGAGATATTATAAATGTATTTACTTAAACGGCTTTATTCATGACTTTTGAGTACAAATAGCTTTAAATATATAGAAGTTAAACAATTATATTATCGATTTACATCTGAAGTGAAGAAAAATCATTCTATGAATTGAATAAAGTAACAACCATAAAAATGCTCAGAATAAAATGATTCTAGAGCATTTTTATGCATTTTCACATTAAGGGGGGAATTTAATTGAAAGATATACATATTCAAGAAATAGAAAATTTGAAGAAACATGTATTCAATCATCTAGTTCAAGAGAGTGAAGAAGAAGGCTTTAACTTCCTAAAAAAATTAATAAGTGATTATGAAAATAAAATAAACACATTTAATAAAATTGGTGAATGTTTATATGGTATTTTTCAAGGGGAAAAGTTAATTGGAATAGGAGGGTTAAATGAGGATCCATATACAGAAAATAATAAGGTTGGCCGATTAAGGAGATTTTATATTTCAAAGGACTACCGTCGTATAGGGTTAGGGAACTTGTTATTAAACCGATTGTTATTTCATGCAGAAAAGTATTTTAAAGTGGTTGTTTTACATACGGATACGAAACAAGGTAATGCGTTTTATACTGCAAATGGATTTGTGAAAGGAGAATTTTATAAAGGGTCTAGTCACTTTAAAGTATTATATGAGTAAAACAAGAGACTTTATAAGCTTATAAAGTCTCTTGTTTCTATTTAATTATGTTTCACATTCATTTCTTTCAATAATCCCTTCGGATCACCTTTCACATAATAAAAATGCGGGTTGTTTTCATCATCGTAAAGCATAATATAAGGTTTTTGATTAAGCGGGAGGAGAATAAGTACTTCATCAATTGTTGTATGTAACCATTGATTTGTAATAGAAACTGGTTTAGATAAAGGGATTTTTATCATGTGACCATCTTTTGGAACGACGTTTAAGTTTTTGAATGGGCCAGTAATGGATTTAGCATATTGAACAGCTTCTTTTTGAATAGCTGGATCTAAAGATTGTTTTTGAATGACCATTTCTTTTTGACAATCAAATACTTCAATTTGTTGATTAGTATTTGCGAGCGCATTTGTTGATAATAAGAAACAAAGAAGAGTAATGACCCCGATTTTTTTAATCATGATACAACACCTCGTCTTTACTATACCCTTAAAAGGTTCAAATATTTTTCTGTCACATTGATGTAACAAAGAAGTTGTATAATACAATTGGTTTTGTTTAAAAGCAATGGAGGATCATGCATGAGAGTATTAATCGCAGATGATGAACAAGATATGTTAAGAATTTTAAAAGCTTATTTTGAGAAAGAAGGCTTCGAAGTTTTATTAGCGAAAGATGGAGAGGAAGCACTTCAAATATTTTTTGATGAAAAAATTGATTTAGCTATTTTAGATTGGATGATGCCGAAACATAGTGGTATTACTGTCTGTCAAGAAATAAAAAAGAATTCAAGCGTAAAGGTATTAATGCTTACGGCGAAAAGTGAAAGTGAAGATGAATTAGCAGCGCTTCAAAGTGGTGCAGATGAATACGTAAAAAAACCATTTCATCCAGGCGTACTCATTACGCGAGCGAAAAAGCTAATACAGCACGATGATGTCATTCAAGTTCAAGATTTGAAAATAGATTTCACTAAAAATAAAGTTTATAAAAATGACAAAGAGTTGGATATTACAAAAACAGAGCTAGAATTAATAAAGTGTTTTTTAAATCATAAAGGCATGATTTTAACTCGTAAAAAATTGTTAGATATCGTATGGGGATTTGACTATTTTGGTGAAGAGCGAACTGTTGATACACATGTAAGAAGATTACGTAAAAAAGTAGGAGAGAATATCATAAAGACGCACCGCGGGCTAGGATATAGTTTGGAGGAGCAGAGTGAATAAACTTGGAAAAAAGCTATTTCTCAGCATTTCTTTAACTGTTATTCTTATTTTTACAATCTCTTTATTATTAATTAACTATTTTTTACCGAAATATAATATTTACAAAACGCGAGAAAGCTTAGAAGGTATAACAGCACAAATACAGTCCATACCGAGTAAACAACTGGATGAAGCAATTACTAGCATTGAAAATGAAGGAAATGTTACGATTGCGTATGCATCCATAAAAGACTCAGAAGATCATATTAATGATGAATTACGAATGCAACTTTCAAGGAAAAGAGTTGCACTTAATAAACTTTGGATTACTAAAGAAGAAATAACGAAAGTAAAGCACTTCGGGCAATCGAATAAAATATATGATCAAGAGAAGATGAAATCTAGCTTTTTTGTGAAATATATTGCGAAAGACGATATGCTGATTTTGGTAGGGGTTTCGATTGCACATTCTAATGAAGTAATAAAAACGTTAAATTCATTTTATTTGTACATTTTAGGTATTACGATTTTTCTCATTATCGTCCTTGTATGGATACTTTCAACAACAATCACCAAACCATTAAAAGAATTAAGTGATGTGGCAGAAGATATTTCAAATTTGAAATTTGAACGAGCGAAAGTGAAAACGAATGATGAAATAGGGGAATTAGCTAATAGTATTAATGTCATGAGTGATAAATTACATGAGGCACATGAAGATTTAACGGATCGAAATGAACATTTAAAACGATTTATGGGTGATGTAACGCATGAATTAAAAACTCCAATCGCATTAGTAAAAGCATATTCTATGGGGATAAAAGATGGTTTAGATGATGGTACATACATAGATACTATTATTAAACAAACGGATCACATTTCGAATTTAATTGAAGAGTTATTACGATTTGCTAAACTAGAGAGAGATGTTTTACAAAAAGAACAATTTCCTATCGTATCACTAGTCCAAAGTATATTAGATAAGCATAAGATTGAACTGGAATCGAAAGAAATTGATTTGCATGTGAACTATAATGTTGGCGATGCAATTATTTATGCAGATATAAATAAAATGAAAATGGTGTTTCAAAATTTAATATCTAATGCGATAAAATATACAGCAAATCAACATATAAAAATTACTTTAGAAGAACGAAATGACAGTGTATATTTTCAAATTCAAAATGGTATGAATGTAGAACATATAAAAGATATCGATAAAATTTGGGAACCTTTTTATGTCTTAGAATCTTCTCGTAGTAAAGAACATTCCGGCACGGGACTAGGCTTAGCGATTGTGAAAAGCATCTTAGAAAGACATGGTTTTGATTATGGAGTCTCTACAATAGAGGGAGATATACGATTTTATATTAATATGAAGAATGACTAATTCAAATACTATTAGAAACATCGTCTATTATTAGGCGATGTTTTTTATTGATTATATGAGAGTAGTAAATCAGAATATATAACTTCGAAAGCTCGTTTAAATGGTGCTCTACCAATTTTTCAAGTTATTGCATGAAATATAAACTGAATTTTCAGTGATTTTATCGTATAGTAAAAAGGAGACATATATGGGGAGGAAAGAATATGGGGAAAAAGAAAATAGCAATTACATTATCGACAATCGTATCTTTATCAGTTACATCAGGAGTTTCTAGTATGACTGCGTATGCAGACAAGAAAGAAACAAACTACATAAATGAGAATGACGTGAAGTTAAATGGGAAAGTTGCAGAAGGACTACAATCGAATACGAAGATCGAATTAGAAAATGGGATGACAAAGCCGATTTACTCGCTTGATGAAGCAATTATCGAAAATCTATTTGTAGAGACGGAAGTTGATAGTGATCGAGATGGAAAAAAGGATCGTGTATCAGTAAAGGTTATGCGTCCAAAAACAGATCCTAATGTGAAAGTGCCCGTTATATATGAAATGAGCCCATATCGAGCTGGTTTAAAAGATGTTCCTGTATATAATGTAGATGAAGAATTGTATGCGTATGAAAGCAAACCGTATGGGGCTGTTAATCTTGGTTCATACGGCAATTATTATGTACCAAGAGGCTATGCGGTCATTTTAGGTGAAAGTATTGGAACTGGAAAGTCAGACGGATGTCCAACTACTGGGGATGAGCAAGAAATATTAGGGACAAAATCTGTTATTGATTGGGTAAATGGACGTGCGAAAGCATATACAGAAAATGGTGAGGAAGTTAAGGCTGATTGGTCAACAGGAAATGTAGGTATGACAGGAGTATCTTATAATGGTACGTTACCGAATGCTGTTGCGACGACTGGTGTTGAAGGGTTAAAAACAATTATTCCAATCGCAGCGATTAGTAGTTGGTATGATTATTATCGTGCAAACGGTGCAGTCATTGCGCCAGGTGGATACCAAGGAGAAGATACAGATAATATGGCAGAAGCAGTACTAACAAGAGAAAATCCTGAAGTTTGCGGACAAGTAATAAAAGAGTTAACAACTGGCCAGGATCGGAAAACTGGTAATTATAATGATTTTTGGGATAAACGTAATTATGTAAAAGATGCTAAAAAAGTAAAAGCAAGCGTATTTGTTGTTCATGGTTTAAATGATTGGAATGTTAAGACGAAGCAGTTCGCACAATGGTGGGATGCACTTGGAGAAAATAATGTTCCTCGTAAAATGTGGTTACATCAAGGTGGACACGGTGGGACTTCAACGAATGACTGGCAAAAAACACAAAATAAATGGCTCGATTATTGGTTATATGGAATTGAAAATGGAATTATGAATGAACCAATGGTTGATGTACAACGTGAAAATAAAACTTGGGAAAAATTAAAAAACTGGCCGGATCCATCGGCTGTGCCGTCAAAAGTTCGTATGTATTTAAGTAACAAAGCAGTTAATTTACCACTAAGTATGGGCTCTGCAAATAAAGTTTTCTCATTCGTAGATGATGCAAAACTGAAATCAAATCAATTAATAGCAAACCCAGAATTAGAAGTAGCAAATCGATTAGTGTATACAATGCCGGTATTACAAAAAGATATGAGAATAAGCGGGACACCAAAGATTTCAATTACAGGAAATATTGATCGTCCTGTATCAAATTTAACAGCATTACTTGTTGATTATGGCGGAGCAAAGCCTGAAATTGTTACGAGAGGTTGGATGGATCCTCAAAACTTAAATAGTATAAAAGATTCAACAGCACTTAAACCAGGTAAAGATTATACATTCACATGGGACATGCAGCCAGATGATTATGTATTTAAAGCGGGGCATCAAATAGGGGTTGTTTTACTCGCTAGTGACTATGATTATACAATTAGACCGAAAGCGGGAACGAATCTTACAGTGAAATTAAGTGAAGTGACATTGCCAATTGTGAAATAAATAGTTACGGATAAAGAGCTTACTGCATAGTAAGCTCTTTACATTTTGAGATAGGGAATTTAATGTGAATTTTTATTGGTGGATACAAAAATGCTTACAATAAATAAAAAAATTGCATTTATGATCAATAAACTACTAAAGGCAAGCCCAGCAAAACCTCCAGCAAATCCATCTCCTACTTTTTCACCAATTACGTGTAAAGCGGTGAAGAAAACAATGGGGGAAGAAAGAATGAAAATACCACTAGCTATTTTCCATATTCGTGGATATTTCTTTGCTATAATGAAAATCAGTATATTAAAAGAAATAAGAAGAAAAATAAACCCAATTAATGAATTCATCATATCCTCCTTTCAATATAAGTCTGAATTTTCATGTATTAATTTCGGGTGGAATATTATAAAATATAATTATATTTTATGGAAAGCGAGTGATATATTATGACAGTCAGCTCTTTCGAATTTTTATTAAAAATAAAGGTACAGGAAGATTAATTGAATGAAAATCTTCCGTACGTAAAAAACGGAGGAGAAAATAAATGTTTAGTTTTTATAGTACACTTTGCACGGAACTGTATGATTACACAAAGCCTGTCGGTTATTCTTTAAATGGTGATATTGAGTATTACGAAGAACGTTTAAAAAATTGCACCGGAAGAATTCTCGAAGCGGCAGTTGGATCAGGGCGTGTTATCATACCACTTCTTGAGGCTGGTTTTACAGTTGATGGGATTGACTATTCGCCTGAAATGCTAGAATCGTGCCGCATACGATGTGAAGAAAGAAGCTTACATCCTCATTTATATGAAGGAAGCTTACAACAATTTTCACTGCCACATAAATATGAGGCAATTATCATTCCAACTGGATCTTTTTGTTTAATTGAAAATCGAACGGATTCTATAAACGCATTGAAATGTTTTTATGAACATCTTAATCCAGGCGGGCGATTAATCGTAGATATTATGCTTCCGCATGACTGGAAGACTGGGGAAATTCATACATCGACTTTTTCTTTGCCGAGCGGAGACGGAATTACATTAGAAAATAAATCAATTGAAATAGATTGGCTGAACCAAGTTACTCTATCCTATTTAAAATATGAAAAATGGAGTAAAGGACAGTTAGTACAAACAGAACTACAACGCTTCGCGCTGCGCTGGTATGGAATAGAAGAGTTTAAACTTCTGTTAGAAAGTATAGGTTTCTCCAACATTACTTGCTCCGCTGAATATGTTTATGAAAAAGAACCGTCAAATGCAAATCAAATGTTTACTTTTGAAGCTGTGCGAAACAAAAAATAAAGAACTATGTATGAAAACAAGGGAGTCGATATTATATCGATTCCCTTGTTTTAGTTGTGAGGTTATCATAAATGCATTGTCCAAGCATTCTTCTACTAATTACATATACTATTTATGTTAAAGTCAGTCATTATTTTAAATAGGGCTGTTATTTTATTATAAATGATATTTTAGTGAAGGGAGAGGAATCAAATTGGAAAATGAAGAACAAGGTAGAATTGAAGATCAAGTGTATTCAAACCGGGTAGTAAGATCAGAATTTGATGCGAATTGGGAAACATGTATTTCAAAAAGTGGTTATGTAATTTATGTAGCAACGAGTAATAATGCTGAAGTAATAGTACTTCTGGCTGATGGTTCAAGTAAATTATTAATTTTTGAAAAAGGTGGAAAAGTAGCAGTAGGTGGCGGTGGAACAAGTCATTACAGTAAGCCGCATATTGTAAGAAATATATAAGGTAGAACATATTAATTGAGAAGAAGCTGGAAGACGGTTAGTCATTTAGAATGACTAACCGTTTTTATTTAAATCATTTTAAAAGAACTTGATTTGTTATAAATACTTTTAGATGACCAGAGAAATTAGGAGGGAATTGTACGGGTAAGAGTTTAAGAAATAATGT
The DNA here is from genome assembly GCF_022664315.1 of Bacillus cereus group sp. BfR-BA-01309. Classification (NCBI taxonomy): domain Bacteria; kingdom Bacillati; phylum Bacillota; class Bacilli; order Caryophanales; family Bacillaceae; genus Bacillus; species Bacillus cereus group sp. BfR-BA-01309. Next base: position 517,025 of record NZ_JAKUHE010000001.1, on the reverse strand, counting down.
AGGTTTGGAAGTACCATATTAGTGACATAGAAAAAGCATTTCCTATTTCGGGAAATGCTTTTTCTATGTTATAGTATAATAGTGTTTTAAAACGATGTTATTTTAATATACTTCAAATTTTGTTGTGTATTATTTTTATATTAAATTAGAGGTGTAAGTATTTTTTTATATAAGGAGTCATAAATAGAGAAATGAAAAATATAGACTTTATACTAGAAAGTGACGAGGCATTAAAACCGTCTGAGCGATTAGTACTATTATTATTAGAGAAGCATAGAATGTTATATACGAACGATCTATTAGCATTATCTAATTTATCATATAAAACATTAACGGATTCATTAACGGCGCTAGTTTTAAAATCATATGTGTTAAAGGAAACGGGTAAGGGAAGAAGACAGAATTGTTATAGATTGGTATGATAAGACTTCTGAATTTAGAGAGTTTATAATAAGTTTTTTCAAATGTAATGAGAAATATTGTTTTTATTTTCAAATGAAAAACGTACTACAATGCGTGCTTTAATATTCGGATTTCATTTTTGTTAATGATAATTCTATTAGTGTTAAAAATAGAAAAATATAATACACTGCATAAAAAAGAAATGAAAAAACAATCCGTTTTAAAAAATGGATTGTTTTTTTATTGGAATAATATTATTTGATATGTTGAGAGTATGAATGATTATTCTACTTCACTTGTATACTTTTCAGGTAATAATTCCATTACGTTAGATTTTACAAGTTTACCATTATAAGAAAGTATAATATTCGTATTTTTTCCATAATCACTTATCAATTCTCGACACATACCACACGGAGCAACAACCCAACATTTTTCTATATCTTCATGAGGCTGTGGGTGAGCAACAGCTACAATGGTATCAAATTCATGATCGCCTTCTGAAATAGATTTTCCAATCGCCATAGCTTCACCACACACTGTTATTCTTCCAAGATTCGCTTCAACATAATTATTTTATTTTAACGGAAAATTTTAATATTTAAAATAAAAGATATGAATTAGTCTGATAATATTATTATGTAAACTTCTATTTTAACAGGAAAATAGCATAATCAATAGAACATATAGAAGAGTATGCTTAAATATTTGAAAGATAGGAGATTATTATGGGAATTTTACAATTAATAGTACAAGCTGTTATAAGTGGTAATAAGGAAGAAGTGGTGGGGTTTATAAAAACGAATCCAAGTGCTGTTAACGAATTTAGTGACGATGGCTGGACTCTCCTTCATTTAGCGTGTTATTTTGGACAAAAAGAGATAGCAAGTTTTCTTTTAGAAAGTGGAGCAGATATACATAATAGAGCAAAAAACGAAAATGAAAATACACCTTTGCAAGCTGCCATCGCGAATAAGCAAAGTGAACTTGTTGCTTTCTTAATTGAAAAAGGGTCGGATGTAAATGTTATACAAAGTGGTGGTTGGACAGGATTACATGAAGCAGCATTATTAGGAAGTGAAGAAATAGTTATGCTACTTCTTGAAAATGGAGCTAATAAAGCGATTAAGAAAAATGATGGAAAAACAGCGTATGATATTGCGTTAGAAAAAGGATATGATCAGCTTTTACATCATTTAAAACCGGAAGTGAACGTATGATAAATAAATGGAGCGTAGGCATATTTTTATTTAATGATGTAGAAGTGTTAGATTTTGCAGGACCATTTGAAGTTTTTTCTGTAACCGAAGCGGATAAAGAAAAACCATTTACTGTTTATACAGTTAGCCAAAATGGAGAAATGATTACAGCAAGAAACGGATTAAAGGTACAGCCGGATTATAGTATTGAAGATTTACCACCAGTTGATATTTTAATCATTCCAGGTGGTAAAGGCGTTAGGGAAAATGAAGTGAAAAATGAAACTATAATAAATTGGGTTCGACAGCAAATGAAAGAAGTAAAGCTAATGACTTCAGTTTGTACTGGAGCGCTATTACTCGCGAAAGCTGGTTTACTGGAAGGGTTACAAGCAACAACGCATTGGGCTAGTATTCAAACTTTCAAAAAAGATTTTCCCCGTGTAGAAGTAATGGAGAATGTAAAATTTGTAGATGAAGGACACATTATAACATCGGCAGGTATTTCAGCAGGTATAAACATGTCATTTCATATTGTGAAAAATTTGTTAGGTGTGGAGGTTGCTGAGGAAACAGCAAAAAGTATGGAATATGATATTGATTTACAAAATTAAAAAAGCCCGATTTGGGCTTTTTTATATTGAATGTATATAGGTAATTGCCTTTAGAGTTGATCTATGGTCCAACTTCTAATTCTGGATCAGTAATTCCAGTTTTATCGAATGTACGAAAATGCATCTTTTTTCTCCTTGAATTATGTGAAACCGAGGAGAAATTTCGTATGTAAAAAAACTCTTCTACAATAGTAGAAAAAGAATAACAGGAACTACTATTTTATGGCAGCATACATAAAAAAATTTAATGTAAATATGGAAATGTCGTCGAATGTTATCTTTAATTGGTTAATTTGTGAGATATTTTTGTGAAGGAGCTTATTTTATAAGAATAGAATTACAGTTAGTAAGAGATCATGCCGATGGTAGTGAAAATATATGTGTTAGGGGGATTTCATAATGAGGAAACTCAAGCGAATAAATGTTCCTAATATACAAGAACAACTATCACAGTCTAATGAGAACCGGGCAGTTAATAAGAAAAAACTAAGGCGATTTATATTCATGTTTATATTTATTGCGGCGGCTACTTTGTACGTTCAATTTATTTTAACGAAACAACAAGAAATAATCGTAGAAAAAAAGGATACAATAACGAATCAAAAAAAGCAATTGGTTTCTTTAAAGAAAGATAAGACATCTTTAAAGACTAACATAGAAAATTTAACAGATGATGAGGAAGAAATTTTAAAATTTGCGAGAAAAGAATATCAATTTTCTAAGTCAAATGAAACTATATTTGTGTTGCCGAAGTAGTGTCATAGAACAGTTAGCGATTGCTAGCTGTTTTTTCATGTATGGATGGCATGGTACAAGAAACAATCACATATTGTAAAAATGAAGAGTTTGAATTGTTTTCATAATTATGGAATATATACCGAAATAAATGTTGTTAAAATTCTGTCAATTGTATTATAATACAAGGTAAGCGGATACATTTCTTAATCAACGTTGAGTTTATCGCTCATACGACTATTAAGAAAACCGTTATCCCGTATTAGAAAGGAAGATAGCTGTGTACGCTTCAAATACAATTTATGTCGTAGGGGATGCGAAAGCACCTCAAAATAATCCTATTACCGAAAAGTTCAAAAGTTATTTTGTAGCATTTGTACTTGTTAAGGAAACAGGGGAAATTGTAGATGCAGATTGCTCAGCGACAATTGCATTAACATCAAAATTTGTTAAATATTTGTTTCTACATAAAAATATTAATGATCCACTATTGGTAACAGAAATAAAAAATAGATATTTTGGTTCGTCTCAAAAAGCACTCCTTGTAGCATTAAAAGATGCGCAGAAAAAATATAATCAAATCGCTGCTTTGTCTACCCATTCCTAGACGAAATCCAGCCGTAAGAATCTTCTTATGGCTGGATTTTTTTATTTCACATTAACCTTTTACATGAAAAGTAAGTGAAAGAGGAGATTTATTACTCCAAAAAAATTGGGAATTAAGGTTCCACTTTGTCAGAGAACGAAAGGATGAACAATATGAAAATTACCGATGTAAAAGTAAATCGTAGACGTGTTAATCTTCATACACCGTTTAAAACGGCGCTTCGTACCGTAACGGAAATAGAAAGTATAGATGTATATATTCATACAGATGAAGGAATTGTTGGCAAGGGTGCTGCAGCCGCAACACCAGTTATTACGGGTGATTTTGCTAATGGGATTGAAGCAGCAATTTTAGGGCCGATGCGTTCCTGTTTAATTGGTCAAGATATCATTCAGTTTCAACAGTTACTACAGCACATTCAAATGAGTTGTATTGGAAACCCAAGTGCGAAAGCGGCAGTAGATATCGCTTTATATGATGTGTATTGTCAATATCAAAACGTTCCACTTTACGCATTATTAGGCGGGAAGAAAGAAATTCACACAGACATTACGGTGAGTGTAGATGAGCCTTTCGTTATGGCAAAAGAGGCAAAGCATCATGTAGAAAAAGGATTTCAAACTTTAAAAATTAAAGTGGGGAAATCTGCTCATTTAGATTTAGAACGTATTGAAGCGATTCGAAATAGTGTACCCAAAAATACGACGTTACGATTAGATGCAAATCAAGGGTGGAATCCAAAAGAAGCGGTTACGATTATTAAAGAGATGGAAAATCGTAATTTAAATATCGAATTTATTGAACAACCTGTTCATGCGAAAGATTGGGATGGGTTAAAGTACGTCAGAGATCATGTACAAACGCCTATTATGGCAGATGAAAGTATATTTTCAGCAAGTGATGCATTGAAAATTGTTCAAGGAGGATATGCAGACTTAATCAATATTAAATTAATGAAATGTGGTGGCATACGTGAAGCGTGGCGTATTGCAGATATCGCTGAAACAGCGGGTGTAAAATGTATGGTCGGTAGTATGATGGAATCTTCCACTTCCGTTAGCGCTGTAGCCCATTTAGCTGCGGCACATCCTAATATTCATTACTTCGATCTAGATGCACCACTTTGGTTAATGGAAGAACCGGAAGGAATGACTTATTCAGGGTCAAAGGTAAACCTTCAATCGACAGTGAATAGTAAATCTTAGGAGAAGAGACTAGTAAACTATCTTTTAAGGGGGATATGTATGAAAAGAGTAGTAGGAACTGCATTTTTAACAACTTTATTTATATTTTCATCGTTTGCATCAACACATGCTGAAGAGAAGAAGGATAGTAAAGCATTTATCGATGTATCTGCGGCAACACTTTGGACTGCACCTGATTCATTACGGCCAATTGATGCACCGAGTGCTACAAATCCAGTTGATTTGTGGAAGTGGACGAAATCAATGACGCTTGATGAAAAGCTTTGGTTAACAAATGCAAATAAATTAGAAACGCAAGCGTTATTAGGTCAAGAAGTAACGGTTGTAGATAAAAAAGGAGACTGGGTGAAAGTGCTAGTCCATGGTCAGCCAACACCACGAAATGAAGAAGGTTATCCAGGTTGGATGCCTGAAAAACAGTTAACATATAATCAAGAATTTGCAGATAAAACAAACGAACCTTTCGTTTTAGTAACGAAACCGACAGCCATTTTATATATAAATCCTTCTGAAAAACATAAATCGCTTGAAGTGAGCTATAATACGCGACTGCCACTACTTAGTGAAGATACAATTTCATACCGTGTGTTGTTACCAAATGGGCAAAAAGCTTGGCTACGAAAAAATGATGGAACGGTTTATCGCTCTCAAAATGATATTCCAACCCCGGTGGCTGATGATTTAATAAACACAGGGAAAATGTTTTTAGGATTACCATATATATGGGCTGGTACAAGTGGTTTTGGATTTGATTGCTCTGGATTTACACATACAATTTATAAATCGCACGGTATTACTATTCCGCGAGATTCTGGTCCGCAATCGAGAAATGGAGTTGCGGTTGATAAAGAAAACTTACAAAAAGGAGATTTAATTTTCTTCGCACATGATCAAGGAAAAGGTAGTGTTCACCATGTTGCTATGTATATTGGTGATGGAAATATGATTCACTCACCGAGAGCTGAAAGATCGGTAGAGATTATACCGCTAAATACACCAGGATATATAGAAGAATACGCTGGTGCTCGTCGTTACTTACCTTAAAAAATAAAGGGGGTTTTCAAATGAAAAAAGTTGTTCGTTACTCATTAGTTAGTACACTCTTAGTTTCTTCATTTTTAGTTGGCTGCGCAAAAGAAAAAACAACAACAAAGCCGAAAGATGAGAAGAAAGTATTACAGTTACTAGAAACGGGTGAAATTCCGTCGTTACATTCAGGGAAAGTAACAGATGCGGTATCGTTTAACGTTTTGAATAACGTAATGGAAGGATTATTCCGTTTATCAAAAAATGATGAACTGATTGAAGCTGGAGCACAAAAATATGAAGTGAGTCAAGATGGAAAAACTTATACATTCCACTTGCGTGATGCGAAATGGTCTAATGGAGATCCAGTAACAGCACAAGATTACGTATACGCTTGGAAGCAGCTTATTAATCCGGATACAGCTTCCCAATATGCTTACATTGCGTACGATGTAAAAAATGCGGAGAAAATAAATAAGAAACAACTAGGGCTAGAGGAATTAGGAGTGAAAGCAAAGGATGATAAAACGTTCGTAGTAGAGTTAGAACATCCTGTACCGTATTTTACGAAACTACTTATTTTACCATCTTTCTATCCAATTAATGAAAAATATGCGAAAGAACAAGGTGATAAATACGGATTAGAAGCAAATAAAGCGGTATATAATGGGCCATTTACATTATCTGATTGGAAGCATGAAGCGAGTTTTACAATGAAGAAAAACGATAAGTATTGGGATAAAAAAGAAGTGAAGCTTGATGAAGTAAATTATCAAATCGTTAAAGAAATTTCAACCGCGGTAAATTTATATGAAACAGATAAAGTTGATAGAGCTGTCATTTCAACAGAATTCGTAGATAAATATAAAAATAATAAAGAACTAAAACAGTATACAGATCCGGTTATGTACTTCTTCCGATTCAATGAAAATGTACCGATTCTTAAAAATAAAAATGCAAGGCTCGCGCTAAGTACAGTGTTTGATAAGAAAGGGCTTGCAACTTCATTTTTAAATGATGGTTCGGTTGCTGCAAACTATTACGTGCCAAAAGGATTTTTAAAAGGTCCAGATAAAAAAGACTTTAGAAGTACGGCTGGTGAGTTTAATAAGACAGATGTAAAACAGGCGAAAGAATATTGGGAAAAGGCGAAGCTAGAAACAGGTACAAATGAAGTGACGCTTGAGTTATTAAACTATGACTTAGAAAACTTCAAAAAAGTAGGAGAATACATTAAAGAAGAGCTAGAGAAAAACTTACCAGGCTTAAAAGTAAATGTAAAATTACAACCACATACGCAAAAACTGGCGTTAGAGAAGAAGAAAGAATATGAAATGTCATTATCACGTTGGTTACCGGATTATCCAGATCCAATGACTTATTTAGAAGTATTCCTTTCTGGAAGCAGTGTAAACAATACAGAATATGCAAATCCGGAATATGACGCGTTAATTAAGAAGATTAAAACAGAATTAGGTAATGATGAAAAAGCTCGTTGGAAAGCAATGCAAGATGCGGAAAAAATGCTGCTAGATGATGCAGTAATAGCACCGGTATTCCAGCGCGGATTATCATACTTACAAAAACCATATGTGAAAGATTTGTATGTACATCAATTCGGTCCGGCAACAAGTTTAAAATGGGCAGATGTACAAAAATAAAAGTATGGAAAAACAGACTTCACATGTGTGATAGTCTGTTTTTCTTATTTAAAGTTAGAAAAATAGTACGTGGTATAATTTACTAGTCTATATAAAACGTTTGGATGGGAATGATATTTATGTTGGAAGAAAAGGAAGTAATATGTACAAATAGATTGTTCATGAGGAGACCAACTATAGAATATGTTGATCAATTTTATAACATATTAAAGAAAGAAGCTGTTGGCAAATGGCTTGCTAAATCAAGAGGAATGTCAAAAGAAGAAGCAAATAATTATATCAGGAAGCTTATATTACATTGGGAACAGTATAATTTTGGTGTATGGCTGTTATTCAATAGTGAAACAGGAAAGCTTTTAGGACATTGTGGTTTAAGAAAAGTGGATGAAACTGATGAAATAGAGATTATGTATCTACTTGATCCGGAGTATTGGGGAAATGGATATGCGTCAGAAGCAGCAGGGGCTTCTATTCAATATGCAAAAGAGACGATGGATGTAAAAAGAATAATTGCTAGGGTGAAAATAGCAAATGACAATTCGAAAAATCTTTTACGAAAGTTAGGTTTTACATATACTCATGATGTTGATTATAGTAGACGTACCTTATCTTATTTTGAATTTAATATAGCTCCTGATGAATTATAGACATTTTATATGTTTTTTCATGTCTTAATAATAAAATTATTAGTAAAATTCCAGTGTGAAATTTATGTAGAATCTTGTATAATTAACGTGTTTCTATGGAAACATTTTCTTGTGATATTTCTATAGGATTGAATAGAACAAGGAAAGAAATACATACATGTATATAATAGATAAATAGAATGGAACATGTATAGAGAAAAAGGAGAGAAATGATGGCGTGTCAAAAACAAGGGTTACAATTTAATAGCAATAGAAAGAGGAAGAGACGATGAAAATGAAGCATGCTTTTGGTCCGATAATTTTAGCGTGTGTGCTTTTTTTCATTATCATACTCATTCCATCAAAAAGTTTAGTATCACTTATTAGTGATAAGAAGGTAGAAGATGCGGCAACTTCCTTACAAAAAGAAAAATTACAAAGTGTTTTCTTACAGCAAAAAATGTTAGAGAATTCGCAGTATTTACCGATGTATGGTTCATCTGAATTTTTACGAATGGATGCATATCACCCGTCTAATTACTTTAAAGTAAATCCGGCAGGTTTTACACCATATTTAATGGGGATTGGCGGTACGCAAAGTTTAGCTCATATATTAAATATGACGTCTACAATGGATGAATTAGAAGGTAAAAAAGTAGTCTTTGCTTTATCACCACAATGGTTTACAAAGACTGGTGTATCACAAGGGGATTTTACTAACAATTTCTCCAAACAACAAGCATATCATTTTATTTTTAATGATGAGATAAGTGTTGAAATGAAGAAGCAAATTGCGAAACGACTATTAGACTATAAAGTTGTTCAAAAAGATGATATATTAAAAAATTCATTAGAAGGTATTGTATATAATGATACGAAACATAACGTAAAAGCAGGTTTAGTTAAACCACTCGCTTATATGCATCGTAATATTTTAGATCATAGAGATTTATTTAACTCCTTATTTAAGATTGAACCGATGAAAGAAAAAACAAATATGGGATTACGTTCAATTTCTTGGGTAGATGCACGTAAACATGCAGAAGAAGAAGGGAAATTGGAATCTACTACAAACACATTCGGAATTGAAAATCCGTATTACTATAAACATAATTTAAAGAAAAAATTAAAAGGGTTAAAAAACTTTAGAGCAAATGAATCGTATGAAGAATCACCTGAATATGATGACTTACAAATTGTTTTAAATATTTTTAAAGAGAAAAATGTCAAGCCACTCTTTATTTCTGTACCTGTAAACGGACCGTGGTATGATTACGCTGGTTTCCCTAAAGAGCGCCGTGAAGTATATTATAAAAAAGTTCGGGAACAAGTTGAGAATGCAGGATACCCAGTAGTTGATTTCTCTGGCCATGAATATGATAAATATTTCTTAAAAGATACAATTCATTTAGGTTGGAAAGGCTGGATTTATTTTGATGAAGCAGTGCAAAACTTTTATACTGAAAAATAAGAGTGGAGAAAAAGGAACGGCTATAAGCTGTTCCTTTTTTAGTATAGAGTATTTTGATGTGGGCAATTCGGGAAGGCATGTATATCTTGAATTTGTCTAAAATCATAATGCTTCATTGCGAACTGCGCTTGATAAAGGTATTCATACACATATAATTGACCATCATGTGCTGAACATAATACACCAGAAGTTCCTTGGCCGTTCATGAAGGAAATGCCGATAGGGCGTCCGATTAAGTATTGTATTTTTTGTTGCCAATGCATAGGGGAATCACTCCTTTTTGAGATAATATACGAAATCAATGAGTGAAAGGTTGCTTATCCATTTAAATGTTAAACTGAAGGACTTTCTTGTCATTTTTAAAGATTAGTCAATTTTAATAAATAAAAACCGCTAACATTCGTAATGAATTTTTAGCGGTTTTTTTATTTTAGGCAAGATTTTTACGTTTTTTTGTCCATTTTTTAATGACGAAGTATAAAAGAATAAGTATGACGCCGCCAATTGCGAACAATTTCACATACGGTCCAGCAACATCGTTAATATTCTCCCAATTCTCACCTAGTTTTTCACCTAAATAAATGAAAATGATAGACCAAGGGATGATTGCGAGTGCTGTTAATGTAGTGAAACGTAGGAATGACATTTTTGTAATACCAGCAGGAATTGAAATTGCATGGCGTACTACCGGAATAAAGCGTGCTGTAAAAATTACGCCAGTTCCGTAACGGTTAAACCAATCTTCAGCTGCATCTATTTGTTTTTTATGAATGAAAATATATTTTCCATATCGTTCTAATATAGGACGTCCACCGTATCGTCCAAGCCAATAAATAAAGATTTGGGCAATAACACCACCAATTGTCCCAAATATAACTGCGCCTACAAATGAGATACTACCGTTGAATACTAAGTAACCTGCATAAGCAAGGACGATTTCACTTGGAATAATCTCAATCATAAGTCCAAGCATAATGCCCCAATAACCTAACCCTTCAAAAAACGTTAATACTGAGTGAATAAAACTACTTAACATTGTTGCACCTTCTAATTTATGGATTTTTGAATATATGCCCCTTTATTTAACAATATAAAAGGTTCACCATATGTAGATTATACCTTATTTGTATAGGGGATTGCTATTTCAATTCTTTTATGTCTCTATAGTAAAGCATATAAGCTCCGTTTTCATGAAGAAAAAATGAAAAGATTATTAAGAATTTCTCATATATAAATGATAATGTAATGGGCTTTTTATTTACAAAGTGAGAAGAGTAATGTATGCAAAATAAGAATCCAATTTATGGACTATTTTATATTTGGGATAGAGATATGATTCGGTTGATAAAAACAAAAGTATTTCAAAGGTTGGCTTATAGGTTCAAAAATATAAAAATAATTCAAGGAGAATAAAAACATAAATATTCTCTTATCACCTAGACAGGTACTTCACTTTCAAATAACGAATTATAATGTTAATAAAATTTTTATAGAAAATTAACATGATGAAGGTGAAAATATGAAAAAAGCATTATTAGAAAAGGCCTCATATCTACATAAAGAAGAAGTAGAACAATTAAATAAAGCTATATTAGTTTCCGAGAAAGCACATGAAGGACAATTCCGTGTTTCCGGTGAGCCGTATATTACTCATCCATTTGCAGTTACAGAAATTTTGTTAGATTGTAAGGCAGATATTATAACTTTAGTTGCAGCATTACTACATGATGTGGTGGAGGATACAGATTATACAATTGACTATATACGTGATATATTCGGTAAAAAAGTTGCAGATATTGTAGAAGGATTAACTAAAATTGATAAAAAACAAATCCCTAATAAAGAAGAGTATGAAGCAATAAATTTAAAGAAGTTATTATTAGCTACGCAAGGAGATATACGAGTAGCTATTATAAAAGTGATAGATCGTCTACATAACATGAGAACTTTACAGGTGAAAGCTGTAAAGAAACAAGTTCCTTATGCAAATGAAACACTCAAAATTTTCGCTCCGATTTGTAAAAGACTAGGGCTATTACATATCCAACACGAGTTAGAAGATTTAGGTTTTTATTATCTTAACCATTCTAAATATAAGGGAATGAAAATTCTTTTACAAAATTATGTTAAGTTATTAGAGGGTTTGTCTCAAAATATCATGCAAGATATAAATAATTTTCTAAATCCATCTTTAATATTTGAAGTTAACTATGAATTAAGCCCTATTTATACAGCTTATTCTCGTCTCCAAGATATTCAGGACATTACAGCAGTGTCAAAAATAATTATCACGGCCTCAAATAATTTAGACTGTTATAAAATATTAGGAGTTATACATCAACTATACCAACCAATTCCATATCAATTTGAAGATAATATAGCAATTGAAAGTGATGTATTAAACAAATACTTAAAGACTAAAGTGGTGATCAATAACCATGAAATAGTGATATGTATTGAAACAAAAATAAATCAGGAGATACGAGATAAAGGAGTATTTCATGTACTTACAAAAAGTATAACTGAAAAGGAGATGCAAAATATAATTCATAAATTGATGGATCATTTTATTAAGACAAATGATCTAGTAACTCAAGATGCGATTGAATTTTATGATTTAGTATCATATGAACTATTCCAAGATAATATTGTTGCATTTACTCCTAAGTTAGATTCCGTGAACTTACCGCAAGGTGCTACTGTAATTGATTTTGCTTTCGCATTAAATCCTGAGATTGCTAAGTATATGTCAGGTGCTAAAGTTAATGGTATAAATAAATCGATAATAACGAATGTTTCACATCTAGATATAGTTGAACTTTTGGTAACTGAAAACATTAGTAATGTGAGACAGGGTTGGTTAAGTTTTGCTAATAGCTCAAGAGCTCAAATCGAAATTTATAAAGAGTTACAAAGATGAAGGAATTAAATTTATCCCGCTTTAATGGGCAGTAAGACCCCCACCTCAAAATGCAGCGAAAGCAAAGAATTTAGGTGGGGGGATCAACTGTCCATAAAAGTCCGATTGGTGAGGGCTAATAATCAGTGGGGGATGAAGAAAACCCCCACTGATTAAAGTTTCACTTTATCGAGAAAACTTGTTCGAAATATAATAGAATGAAATGATCATTTTTGAATCAATAATAGGCGATTATGGTTTTTTATAATTAATATCTAGAGAAACAAGCATCAACCTGTTCTAAGTATGTAACAGGTTGATGCTTGTTTTCGTTATAAAAAAATAGAAGCATTTCTGCTCCTATTTTTTAAGGCTTCACATCTAAATTTTGTAAAAATAAAGTTGCTGTTACGTAACGTTTTGCTAACATTTGTACATAAGCGGTATGGACAGATAATGTGGCAATAATAATCGCGTTACGAATCGCTTCACGTTGCTCGTTATTAATTTGATCGAACTTACTTGCGATTTTATCAGCTTTTTCTTTTACGATGTTTTCAATTGTATGAACTGTATCTGTTGCATTTAGTTGTAAGCAGTTCCCTTGATTGAGTTCTTCAAATAGAGAAGAGTATGCTCCATATAAATGAACAGGATTGATTAAGTCATCACTCCGATCGGCTGGGTCATTTACGATAAGGCGTAATAGCTTACGAATGGATTCAAAATCAAGTGCTGTTTTTAAATCTTCGACAATGAATAGTAAGGCAGCTTGTTCAATTGAATATTTTTTCCCTTTTTGAGGAGAGCCAATCATTTCTTTAATATCTCGTTTTACCCAGTTTTGCATGGCTGTGACTGAGAAACTTGTATTTTCAATTTGATTTCCAAGCGCAACGATTTCATTTAATGAAAAACCGACGTCTGTATCGTCAATTTTAATCAGTTTTTCAAAAATAGGTGAAAGTGCGGTAGTAATAAAAGCAGTTACGCTTTGTCCGCTTTCAATATCTTTTTTATGTGACTTTGCCCACGCTTCTTGTAAAATACCGAGAGGCTTTTTCGTATTCCATCCTCTTAATGATAGAAGAAGGGTAGCCATTTCGTTTCGTGTGAGATGAAATGTTTCCATCTTTTCACCTCCAAAAATAATAAAAAGTTCTTATGAACCTATAATATGTTTTGTTTCATTTAAAGTCAATTCTGTTTTGCTTAATTTTTCCTTTGTCACCAAACTATCGTAAGTAAATAATGCTTGCATATTTCGACAAAAGTTCATATAATAAGTTCATAAGAACCTTTAAAATGTTTTTAAAAACAAATCTATCATTCTGAATTTACTAGAAAGGTAGATTTCACATATATCTATATAAAAGGAGAATGGATATAATATGTTGAAAAAACTTGTAGCAGTCATGACGGCATTCATGGTTATCTTTGGAGCTAGTAGCTTCATGTTTGTAGATCACGCAGCAGCGAAGAGTTACAAATCTGGTAAAAAATCATACACACCAAGTTCTGGTCAAAAGTCAAAAGTTGATTTGAACAAAAAAGATAATAACGTGAATTCACAAAAAACAACAACAGATTCAAAAACAAAAGCAACAAACACAGCACCAAAAAGTAATAAAGGAAGCTTTATGAAAGGTTTATTACTAGGTGGTCTTGGTGGTTTACTAATGGGTAGCTTATTTGCAAATATGGGAGCTCTTGGTTCTGTATTAGCGTTTATGGTAAATATGTTAGTAATGGCTGGTATCGTAATGTTAGCAGTTCGTGCATTTAAATACTTCAAAGATCAACGTAAGAAAAAGGAAGATGAAGTAGCATGGAAACAATAAAAATTTCTGAACAAGAACTTATCAATGCACTTTGCGTATATATTGCTGAAAAAAGACAAGTCGGTCCAGAAGAAGTTCTAGTTGAACTAATGTATGACGATGACTACGGTTTCTCTGCTGAAGTAGAGGTAAATGGTCGCAAACAAATTTTAATTCAAGCGAACTTAATCGAAGCATTACGCTTATTGCTTGACAGAGAATATAATGTCAATTCATTCGCAGCAAGATTACAACTTGAATTAGACGATGAAGAAGGCATTTACGCATTAGCGAAATTTAATAACTCAGAAGAGTAGAAAAAAGAGCTGTTGAGAGTAATCTCAACAGCTCTTTTTAGTATGTGCATATGCCAGGGAATAATCACGCCAAATTTCATTCATTTTTCGTCTACCAACATCAATCATCGGATTAAATTGAATGGCAGCTTGTTGTCGTACGGTATGTACATGTTGCATCGCCTGTTGCAAGTGTTGTTCAACCGAATGAGATTTTGCATTTGCTTGTTGTACAATTGAATATCCAGCAACAGTTCCTTGTGCCATTGCGATTTTCCCGCTTTCAATACCAGTTATATTACCGGCAACAAATAAACCGGGAAGAGGGGTTTCCATCGCTTCGGAATGAAGAGGAACATGCCCACCTAATTCCGGAATGTAACGGAAAGGACAACCAGCTACAGCTGCTAACTCAGCAAGAGGGTATAAGCCGCCGGCAATACAAACGAAGTCTGCCTCATATATTTGTTCCGATCCAGTTAAGATGTTTCCTTTCGTATCAATATTAGCAACGCGTACACCTTCAACTTGATCTGTACCGATAATTTCAAGAGCTGCTTTTCGAAGGTGAAGGGGTGTACCATTTATTTTCATACCGCTATTTGGATAGAAGTTTAATCCAGCTTGTTTCGCCCAATTATATTTCATCAATCGACTACCTATACGTAATAAAGGTGATGGAGCAAGGTGAGCAGCATGTAATAGAGAGTTTAAAACTTCTTCTGGTTCACCAGCTCTTTGACTTAATTCACTTTTTTCAGGAAGTACGATATGTTCCACTTTAATTCCCGCTAATTGTAATTCATTTAAAATAGCGAATGACAAAATGTTAGCACCAATAATTACTCCTTTTCGCCCAACTTGAACGCGATGTACATTTGTCATTACTTGGGCTGCCCCGATTGACATAACTCCTGGAAGTGTCCAACCAGGAAGGGGAATAGAGTACTCAGCAGCACCAGTAGCAAGTAAAACGAACGGTGCTTCTAACGTACCGATATTTGTATGTACGTACCAAGAACTTTCATCTTTATCTAAATTATAGACGGAAACACCACATCGAATATCAATTGAAAGTGATTTTGCTTCTTCGTGAAGGCGTTTTGACTCTTCTATACCATTCCACCATTCTCCAGTAGGTTCTTGATGTAATTGTCCGAGCAACCTTCCGCCAGGCTTCATAAATTCATCAATAACAAGTACATTTAGTCCAAAACGAGCACAAGAGATGGAGGCTGATAAACCTGCTGGTCCAGCTCCGATAATGATGACATCGTTCATCGCTTTTTCACCATCTCTCTGACGATATTGGGATGCTGTTTGCCGCTATCAACTACCATATCTTTTTCAACAACAGTTAAGCATGCTCGTACGTTCGTTTGATTGTCTACTGTGACGCGGCATTCAGAACAATGTCCAATATTACAGTAAATACCTCGTGGCGTTCCACTATCTTCATGCACTCTTAAAGTTCTTATTCCGTTTGCAAGTAAAGCAGCCGCAATCGTTTCATGTTCATATGCTTCATATTGTTGTCCGTTAAATTGGAAAGTGATGCGCTTACTACTATTTAAACTCCCTAAAATAGGATGATGTGTAATTCTATTCATTGATTTTCACCTACCGCTCCAAAGGTAACTGCTCGCACAGGTGGTTGATATTTTAATGGGATTTCATTAGTAGTTACGTCAGGGTTTGCACTTTCAATCATTCGATCTATCATCATTCTACATGTGCGGCCACCGCAAAATCCCATGCCAGCACGTGTTCTTAGTTTTAATTCTCTTGCCGAGCATTTATATTCAGCAATTGTCGATTGAAGTTGACCGTATGTAACTTCTTCACATCGACAAACAATCAAGTGATCTTTATTCGTCATATGAATTCCTCCTCTAGTTCGGTTTGCACAAATTATCATGCAAAAACTATGCCAATATAAAGGAGGAAATGGTTATTGTAACCCAAGTTTTTTTAAACGATTATATAAAGTAGCCCTCGTAACACCAAGCTGTTTCGCGCATTCTAATTTATTCCCATTCAAAATACGTAATGCTCTCTCGATTACTTTTTTCTCATGTTCATCCATCTCTTCTTGTAAAGAGAGGATTGTATGATTGTTGCTGAGTAATAGGGAATGAGTCATATGATTGTCTAACGTTTCAGTTGTATGAAATGGTAAATATTCTTGTTTTATAATACCGTCAGTCGCAAATACGACAAGTCTTTCAACAACGTTACGAAGCTCGCGAATATTACCTGGCCAATTGTAATGAAGCAGTTCATGCATAATGCTTGAAGGTAAGTCACGGATTGGTCTGTTGTAGTTGATTGAAAAATCGTTTAAGAAAGAGTAGGTTAATTCAATAATATCTTCGCGTCTCTCGCGCAGCGGTGGAATATGCAAGCTAACTACATTTAGGCGGTAGTATAAATCTTCTCGGAATGTGCCTTTTCTCATTTCTTCTTGTAAATCACGGTTTGTAGCAGCGATAATACGGAAGTCAATATTAATCTCTTTCTCGCCACCAACTCGGTAATATTTTCGTTCTTGTAGTACACGCAAAAGCTTTACTTGCATATCAAGCGGCATTTCTCCTATTTCATCAAGGAATAATGTACCGCCCTGTGCGAGCTCTATTTTTCCTTTTTTCCCTTTACTATTTGCACCAGAAAACGCCCCGCGTTCATACCCGAATAATTCACTTTCAAATAACGCTTCTGGAATGGCGCCGCAGTTAATTGAAATGAAAGGTGCCTTAGCTGCCTCACTAGCTTCATGTATCGCCTTTGCAAAAACTTCTTTTCCAACTCCACTTTCTCCAAGTATTAAAACAGTTGATTTCACTGAACAAACCTTTCTAGCTAATTGTATTGTTCTTTGTATAACAGGGCTCTTTCCATTCATTGCAAGGAAAGGATCTGATTCATCTTTATATTTTGCGACTTCTTGTTCTAATCGGTGCATTTCATGTGACATATTGAATAGTTTTTCGTTTAAAGCAACTTGATTTGTAACATCAGTTTCTGAAACGACAGCCCCTATAATTTCATCGTTACAATACACTGGGTTTGAATTTATTAATACGAACAAATCTGGGCGAGGCTGATGGAACTGAGCGATTATGCTTTTTCCGTCATGTAATGATTGCAAAATTTCCAAATCTTTATAGTCAAAAAATCGAGTGATAGGTTGTCCAATAATTTCATTATGATTGACTGAAAAAATCTTTTCAGCGCCATCTGTCCAAGTACGAACATGTTCTTTCTCATCGATGACTGTAACGGAAGAATCAGTTGTTTGTATTACGGCGTTATAAAAAGATTGCAGTTCATTGTACGACTTAACAAGAAACGGAATGATTTGCTGAGTCGTTATACAGCATAGCGGCTCTTTATTTTCGTTCATTATGATAACGACTATTTCATTGGAAAACGCGTCAATTAAAGCGGTGAATGAGTCATCTTCATATATTACTGCGCAGTTATATTCTTCTGTAGTAGAAGGGCGGTAATAATACTTTTCGTGAACTTGCTGGGTATGTTGCAAGCTGTATGTATGATCAATTGATAAAGTTTTTAGAAATTCTTTTATTGTGGGAAATGAGAATGCCATATTGTCCTCCTGTTATGTATAAAAATTTTGACAGTGATAAAAAAATAATACACCTATTTACGATAAATTTAAAATATTTTTACAAATAAAAATATTATTTATAAAAAGTGTATATATGTACAGTTGGCACGTCAATTGCATAAAAGAAAGTGAGGGATGAAAAAGAAAGAAGGGAGGGGTGCTACGTGAGGCACTGTGACGTTTTAATAATAGGCGGTGGTATTATAGGCTGTTCTATCGCTTATTACACATCAAAATACGGAAGAGACGTAACAATCATTGAAAAAGGAGAATTTGTCAGTGGGACGTCTTCACGGTGTGACGGGAATATTTTGGCTATTGATAAAGACCCAGGATTTGATAGTCAAATGTCGTTAGTAAGTCAAAAATTAGTTACTGATTTAAGTGAAGAGTTAGAGCACTCATTTGAATATAGGGCGCCAGGAAGTATTCTCGTATGTGAGTCAGACGAAGAAATGGAAGCAGCGCAGCAATGGGTGAATCGTCAAAAAGAAGCTGGTTTACCGTTTCGAATGCTCGATAGGCAAGATATAAGAGAGGAATCGCCATTTTTTGCGGACGATTTATTAGGCGGGTTAGAATGCGCAACGGATTCGACTGTAAATCCATATCTTCTTGCTTTTTCACTTCTTGCAGAATCGAAGAAGTTTGGTACGAAAGCTTTTAATCATACAGAAGTAAAAGAAATGAAAAGAGATATAGACGGTTCCTTTGTTGTAGAAACGACTAACGGGACGTTTACTGCGAAGCAAGTGGTGAACGCAGCTGGTGTGTGGGCTCCGAAAATCGGAGAAATGTTGGATGTAAATATCCCAATTGAACCGAGAAAAGGGCATATTATTGTAGCTTCAAGGCAACAACACGTTGGTTGCCGTAAAGTAATGGAATTTGGTTATTTAATTTCTAAATTTGGCGGAAAACGAAAAGTGGATGCTTTAACTGAGAAATATGGGGTTGCTCTTGTATTTGAGCCGACAGAAAGCCAAAATTTTTTAATTGGTAGTAGTAGAGAGTTTGTAGGTTTTCATACGAAGATAAACAACGAAGTTATTAAATGTATTGCAAACAGAGCAATTCGTTTTTATCCGAAAATGGCGGATATGATGGTGATTCGTTCATATGCTGGATTACGCCCGTGGACAGAAGACCATTTGCCAATCATTTCACGTGTGGAACATATCCCGAACTACTTTATAGCAGCGGGGCATGAAGGGGATGGCATTAGCCTTGCAGCGGTTACTGGAAAAGTGATTGAAGAGTTATTAAATGAAAAAGAAACAATCATTCCAATTGAACCACTTCGTTTGAGTCGTTTTACAGAAAGGGTGTTAAACGGATGAGGTCACAAAGAGTCTTTACGACGATTGATACACATACGGGCGGGAATCCAACGAGGACATTGATAAGCGGACTTCCAAAGTTAATTGGAGAGACGATGGCAGAGAAGATGTTACATATGAAAAAGGAGTATGACTGGATTCGCAAATTGTTAATGAATGAACCGCGTGGTCATGATGTAATGTCAGGCGCATTATTAACAGATCCATGTCATCCTGAAGCTGATATTGGTGTTATTTACATAGAGACAGGTGGATATTTACCGATGTGTGGTCACGATACAATTGGTGTATGTACAGCTTTAATTGAATCAGGTTTAATTCCGGTAGTTGAACCGATTACTTCGTTAAAGTTAGACACACCAGCTGGCTTAGTTGAAGTGGATATCTTTGTTCAAGATGGAAAAGCGAAAGAAGTCTCCTTCTGTAACATACCAGCTTTTTTACTTAAACATATCACTGTACAAGTCGAAGGAATTGGAACTGTAGAGGCCGATATTGCGTATGGAGGGAATTTTTATGCCATTATCGATGCGAAATCAGTAGGTTTAGAGTTAGTACCAGAAAACGCATCTACAATCATCGATAAGGCAATTCATATTAGAAATATCATAAATGAGAAATTTGAAATCGTTCATCCAGAGTATTCGTTTATTAGAGGATTAACCCATGTTGAATTTTATACAGATCCTACTCATGAAAGTGCGCATGTGAAAAATACAGTTGTCGTTCCGCCAGGAGGAATTGATCGTTCTCCTTGTGGTACAGGAACATCAGCGAAATTAGCGGTATTATACGCTAATCAAAAAATCGAGATTAATGAAGAGTTTATTCACGAGAGTATCGTTGGCTCTCTATTTAAAGGGTGCGTCATTCATACGACAAATGTTGAAAATATGGAAGCTGTCGTAACAAAAATTACAGGTTCAGCTTGGCTTATGGGAATGCATAGATTTTTTTACAATGAAAAGGATCCACTTAAAGAAGGCTTTTTGCTAATTCCGCCGATGGAACATGAAACGGAGGATGTAAAATGAACATTCAAAAAATGTATACAGCAGTAGACGTACATGTAAATGGTGAAGCATTTCGTGTAATAAAAGATGTACCATGCAAATATTACTACAGTTTAGAACATTTAAATGAACAATTTTCAGGTGAATTAGCAGAAGAAATGAAGCTTTTATTAAATGAACCACGTGGTTTTATCGGTTTAAATGGATGTATCGTCGTTCCTTCTATTTATGCGGAAGTCGATGCAGCTGTATTATTTTTTAATCATGAAGGATCCATCCCTCTTCATTATGGAGGCATTGTCGCAGTCATTACGATGTTACTAGAAAGCGGTTATTTAAAAAAGAGAGATACGAATCAATACAAAATTGAAACGTTATCTGGCATATTTTCAGTCCATGCGTATGTAGAGAATGATGAAGTTGTATCTGTTTCATTTGAAAGTAAATTATGTTATATGATTGAGAAAAATTTGCAAATTGGTAATATAAGTTACTCCCTTATACAGGCAGATAAAGTATATGCAGTTGTAGAAAAGGATGCATATTCACCAGAAATCAGCATTGAAAACATCTCTAAATTAAAAAAATGGGGTGAAGTTACACTTCAAGCTATACAAAAACAGTCATTAATAAAAAGACTTATTTTAGTAGAATCTATGCAAACAGAAAAGAACCATATAAAGTCGATTACATTTCATGAAGATAACTTTATCGTACGTTCGCCTGGTTTTGTTTCTACTATTGTATCTTATGTTCATACATTATTTAAAAATGATTATATAGCGGATAAACCTTTTAAAAATGAAAGTATTTTTAATAGCTTTATAACAGTGGAACAAGTGAAGAAAGAAGAACTAGGCTACATTTTCCGATTTGAAAGTAGAGGATTTATTACAGGAATGCAGACGTTTCTATTAGACTCTACAGATCCGTTTCCGACAGGATTTTTATTAAAATAAAATAGTAAAGGGAGAGATAATTATGAAAAACATTAAAGGGGCATTTCCAGTATTAATCACACCGATGGATGAGTTTCAAGAAATTAATTGGAATGGTGTAAAACAAAACGTAAACTACTTTATTGAGCAAACAGTAGCTGGGATTATTATTAATGGAAGTACAGGAGAGTTCGTTAGTTTATCAAAAGAAGAACGATTTAAAATGGTAGAAACAGTATTAAAAGAAGTAGATGGCCGTATTCCAGTTATTGTTGGAACTGCAGCAGAAACGACGAAAGAAACGATTGAATATACGAAACATGCAGAAGCGCATGGAGCAGATTGTGCATTAATTATAAACTCGTACTATTGTAAACCGAAAGAAGAGGAAATTTATTTTCACTTTAAAGAAATCTCAAACGCTGTAAATATACCAATTATGTTATATAATAACCCGTTTACATCCGGTGTTGATATGAGTACGGAGCTCATGCTACGTATTGGAAAAGAATGTGAAAATGTTACACATATTAAAGAATCAAGCGGGGATATTCGAAAAGCTAGAGATTTAGTAAGACAAGGAGAAGGTGCTTTTCAAGTCTTCTGTGGGTCTGAAGATTTAGTTATGGAATCTTATTTAGTTGGTGCGACGGGATGGGTTTCAGTGGCAGGAAATATTGTACCAGGACTTGTTACGAAAATGTATAAGCATTTCCAAAACGGTGAATTAGAAAAAGCTTGGGAAATAAACGATGCGATTTTACCACTTTGTGAGTTTCTTGAAGGATCAGGAAAATATGTACAAATCGTTAAACGCTCAATGGAATTACACGGGCAAGCTGGGGGACCTTCTCGTTATCCAAGACTCGGATTAACTGAAGAAGAAGATCAAAAACTTCAAACGATTATTTCAAAAATTGCAGCTCATGCAGCTGTTTAAATAAGGAGGAGATCATATATGTTAACGACAAACATTGAGCTGAGACCAAAAGTGAAAGCGTTTTTAAATGAAGAAATTAAAATGTTTATTAATGGTGAATTTGTTCCTTCCATTAGCGGGAAGACATTTGAGACATACAATCCAGCAACAGAAGATGTTCTAGCTGTCGTATGCGAAGCGCAAGAAGAGGATATTGATGTAGCAGTAAAAGCGGCAAGATCTGCATTTGAATCAGGACCTTGGGCAGAAATGACTACTGCTGAAAGAGCGCATCTTATTTATAAATTAGCAGACTTAATTGAAGAGCATGGAGAAGAATTAGCACAGTTAGAAGCATTAGATAACGGGAAACCATATCAAGTTGCACTGGATGATGATATTGCAGCGACTGTAGAAAATTATCGTTATTATGCGGGATGGGCTACAAAAATTATCGGGCAAACTATTCCGATTTCAAAAGATTACTTAAATTACACACGCCATGAACCTGTTGGGGTTGTAGGTCAAATTATTCCTTGGAATTTTCCACTCGTTATGTCTTCTTGGAAAATGGGAGCAGCATTAGCAACAGGTTGTACAATCGTATTAAAACCAGCAGAACAAACGCCTTTATCGCTATTATATACAGCGAAACTCTTTAAAGAAGCAGGTTTTCCAAACGGTGTCGTAAACTTTGTGCCAGGTTTCGGCCCTGAAGCGGGAGCTGCAATCGTAAACCATCATGATATTGATAAGGTAGCCTTCACAGGTTCAACTGTTACAGGGAAATATATTATGCGTCAATCTGCAGAAACAATTAAACATGTAACGTTAGAACTTGGTGGTAAATCTCCAAATATCATTTTAGAAGACGCTGATTTAGAAGAAGCGATTAACGGTGCATTCCAAGGCATTATGTATAATCATGGACAAAATTGTAGTGCTGGTTCTCGCGTGTTCGTTCACCGAAAACATTACGAAACAGTCGTAAATGAACTAGTAAAAATGGCGAATAACGTGAAACTTGGAGCAGGTATGGAGAAGGAAACGGAAATGGGTCCACTTGTATCTAAAAAGCAACAAGAGCGTGTGCTACATTACATTGAACAAGGAAAAGCAGAAGGCGCTACTGTTGCTGCTGGTGGTGAACGGGCATTTGAAAAAGGATATTTTGTACAGCCAACAGTATTCACAAATGTTACTGATGATATGACAATTGTAAAAGAAGAAATTTTTGGACCAGTTGTCGTTGTACTTCCATTTGATTCAACAGAAGAGGTCATCGAAAGAGCAAATCGCTCTTCATACGGACTTGCTGCAGGCGTATGGACACAAAATATTAAAACAGGACATCAAGTTGCCAATAAATTAAAGGCAGGAACAGTATGGATCAATGATTATAACTTAGAAAATGCAGCTGCACCATTTGGTGGCTTTAAACAATCTGGTATCGGACGTGAGTTAGGTTCATATGCGCTTGATAACTATACAGAAGTGAAATGTGTTTGGGTAAATATAAAGTAATAGAGAATCTAACTGTTATTAAATAGAGGGATGAAATAATGAGAGATACGGACAACTGTAAGGTTTAATAATAGTTGTCCGTTTTCTTATATATAAAATAGTTTTCAAAAGAATGTTAAGGGGGATTTGGATGGAGCAATTAGTAGAGTGGTTAGTAGGGCAAGTATGGAGTATTGGGTTAGTTGTTTTCGCATTGGGGGCAGGTGTGTATTTTACAATTGCAACTCGTTTTCTACAAATTCGTTATTTTAAAGAAATGATTAAACTATTATTTGAAGGGAAGAGCTCGGAGACGGGAATTTCATCCTTTCAAGCATTTTGTTTAGCGTTATCTGGTAGGGTTGGAATAGGTAATATTGCAGGGGTCGCGACAGCTATTGCTTTTGGCGGACCTGGAGCTGTATTTTGGATGTGGGTAATGGCACTTTTAGGTGCAGCGAGCGCATTTGTTGAATCAACATTATCTCAAGTATATAAAAGTAAAGTCGGAAATGAATACCGCGGTGGTACACCATATTTCATTGAAAAAGGCCTGAAAATGAAATGGTTTGCTGTCATTGTAGCGGTCGTTGTAACACTTTCATATGGTGTTTTACTACCAGGTATTCAATCTAGTAGTATCGCAGTTGGTTTTGAAAACTCTAATGGCATTAGCAAATATATAACTGGTATATTGTTAGTCGTACTATTAGCGGCGATCATTTTTGGTGGCGTAAAGAGAATTGCTGGCGTTTCGCAAATGCTTGTTCCATTTATGGCAATAGGTTATGTAATTGTTACATGTATCGTATTACTTGCGAATGTAACAGAAATTCCAAGTATGTTCGCTTTAATTTTCTCTAGTGCTTTTGGTGTAAATGAAATGTTTGGCGGAATCGTCGGCGCAGCAATCGCATGGGGAGTAAAACGCGCTGTATTTTCAAATGTTGCTGGCGTTGGAGAAGCGACGTATAGCTCCGCTGCCGCTGAAGTATCCCATCCTGCAAAACAAGGGTTAGTTCAAGCATTTTCTGTATATATCGATACAATTGTTGTTTGTACAGCGACAGCTCTTATGATTTTAATAACAGGTATGTATAATGTTATACCTGAAGGGAAAAGCGCTATTGTAAAAAATATAGGGAATGTGGATGCAGGTCCGATCTATACACAACAAGCAGTTGAAACTGTTATAACAGGGTTTGGTCCATTATTCATTTCAATCGCAATCTTCTTCTTCGCATTTACAACATTACTCGCATATTACTATATCGCTGAAACGACACTTACTTATTTAGATCGCGATCTTAAACATAGATGGTTAAAACCAGTTTTAAAAATTGGATTTTTAATTATGGTTTACATCGGTAGCGTAGAATCAGCGTCTCTTTTATGGAATCTTGGAGATTTAGGAATTGGTAGTATGGCATGGTTAAATCTAATCGCGATTCTACTACTAAGTAAAATTGCATTAAAAGTGTTAAAAGATTATGAAGCACAGAAAAAAGAAGGAAAAGATCCCGTGTTTGATCCTAGAAATGTAGGAATTGAAGGATTAACATTTTGGGAAGAAAGAAGTAAAGAGATTGAAAGGAAAAACTATAAGGAACAATCAGTAGTGGATGATAGTCTGAAATTGTAGTTAAAATAAACTGAATATTCGTTCTTTTAATGGAGTATATTGCCTTCTTTTCATCACATACTACAATAGGTACACATAATTTGAATGGGGGTAATAATAAGATGGAACACGAACAACATAGTTCAGTAAATGATGTTCTACATCATTATAAAGAAGGGATTGGTAGTTTTACAAACCAAATTCCTGAAATTGCTGAAACATATAATGCATTCACGCAAGCTTGTTTTCAAGAGGGTTCTTTAACAAAAAGAGAAAAACAACTTATTGCATTAGGAATTAGTCTAGCAACGCAAGACGAATATTGTACTATTTATCATACAAAAGGTTGTCTTGATCAAGGATGCTCAGATAAAGAAATTCTGGAAGCATGTGGTGTATCAGCAGCATTTGCTGGTGGAGCTGCAATGAGTCAAGCTGTAACTTTAGTGCAGGAATGTTTAACAGAACTGAAAAATCAAAATCATTGAATGTAAAAAAACGTTTTAAACTTTATGTTTAAAACGTTTTTTATGTGAAATTAAATTTGTACTCACTTTAATATTCTATGTCTTTATAAATTGATTTCTCTACATCAGAAAGAACTTTGTATTTGCTCTAACCAATTATAGATTCTAATAATTTCATCTTAGTATTTCATTGTTCCTTCGTTTAAAATTGGTACAATGAAACAAAAGGGGGATTAGTAATGCAAAATGTAGGAATTGAAGAGATTAAGGAAATAGAAGATGATGTGGAAGAGCTTTCTAAACTTTTGAAAACGGTTGTAGATGATGGGGCGTCAATTGGTTTTTTACCTCCATTGGAACTAAAAGAATCCGCGAAGTATTGGGAAACTGTATTAGCACCAGAAGTAATCTTATATGTTGCTAAAATAAATAATGAAGTGGCAGGGAGTATTCAATTACATTTAGTTACAAAGCCTAATGGGATTCATAGAGCCGAAATTTGCAAATTAATGACTCATCCAAACTTTAGACGTAATGGCATTGGACGTTTACTTATGCAAAAAGCAGAGGAGCGAGCAAAGCAAGAAAATAGGTCTCTTTTAGTGCTAGATACGAGAGAAGGAGACCCTTCTAATAGATTGTATAAATCATTAGAGTATCAAGAAGTTGGAAATATACCAGAATACGCAATTTCTCCGAGTGGTGAGTTAGGTGCAACGGTAATTTATTATAAAATGATTTAGTTTTTTGTTTGAAAAGGGGAATAATTCCAAGTGGAACGTTTGTTATTATGTTTGTGTGTTGATTTATAAAAAATATTGATAATTTAAAACAATGTTTGATAAACTTTGTAACTTCATCTGGAACGTTCAATTAAAGGGCTAGTTTGTAGGGGGATAACAGGTTTTTTAGAGTCATTATTTAACGTATTATCCAAAAGAAGTCTCCTTCCTCAAGCGTGTTAGCTCGGCTGTCTGCCCTATGACAAATTCGTTAGCTGTCAAAAGTAGCGATGAACCGAGAAGCCCCCACTTCGGGGTAAGTTCGTAAGTGATACTCAGTGGGTGGTAGTTCACATAGGAATTTTGAAGTCTTTTGGTGAATAGTAAATGTTAATCTAAAAGATGGAGGTTCCTGTAATGTTGAAACTGTTTCAATATAACTGGCAAGTTCGTAATGATTGGTTTACATGGTGCGAAGACATCTCAGCCGAAGAACTGGTAAAGAAACGGGTCGGTGGGTTCGGCAGTATACTACATACTCTATTTCATATTGTAGATGTGGAATATATGTGGATCTTAGGGTTGCGTGGTGAATCAGTGCCTGAGGAGCCATCGTTTGAAGAGTATGCTAGCTTACAAAAAGTGAAAAATCTTTCAGCTCAATACCACGGGAAAGTGAAGCCATTTGTGACATCTTGGACAAATGAAATGGATTCTCGAAAACTTTCAAAAGCTGACTTCAATGAAGAGCCAATCAGCTCAAGAGACGCACCAATTAGGCACCGAGTCATTGAATGTACACACGGAGAGTTAATACGTCATGTCATTGTCCACGAAATCCACCATATCGGCCAGTTATCTATATGGGCACGAGAGGTAGGAAAGGAGCCAGTTTCCGCAAATCTGAGAGGGAGAGGGCTATTTGATAACTAGACTAACTTTGCCAATTTCGTAATTTATTTATAAACGAATAGTTTAATTGAGTATATTTAACACCGCCTATATTTCTCTAGCGGTGTTATTTGAATGTATCAATAAAATTTATTTAATGTACTAATTGAATTTGAGAAAGTTTTTAGAGGGTTCATTTCGTTATGCTCTTCGACTTATAATGGATGTAGAGAAGATGACTAGCTGACTATAGTTATTTTCGCTTTATTATGGGAAAGGGGATGACGAAATGAAAACGAAAGGTTTACAGAAGGTGAAAAAAGTTATATTAAGTGGTGGCATATTACTAACGGGATTGTTAACTTTTGGTTTTTCAGAAAAAGCTTCCGCTCATGGATATGTTGAATCACCAGCGAGCCGCTCTTATTTATGTAAGCAAGGGGTAAATGTAAATTGCGGTCCGATTCAATATGAACCGCAAAGTGTAGAAGGAATAGGTGGATTCCCTCTATTAGGACCTTCTGATGGACAAATCGCAGGAGCTGGCCATTTTCCTGCTTTAGACGTTCAAACAGTAGATAGGTGGAAGAAAGTTACGTTAAACGGCGGGACGAATACATTTAAGTGGAAACTAACCGCACCTCATAGTACGAAAGAATGGAAATATTATATTACGAAAAAAGATTGGAATCCAAATAAACCATTATCACGATCTGATTTAGATTTAGTACCATTCTATGTGAAAAATGACGGAGGGGCTAAACCAGGAACTTCCGTAACACATGAAGCAAATGTTCCTACTGATAGAAATGGATATCACCTTATTTTAGCTGTATGGGAAATTGCAGATACGGGGAATGCATTTTATCAAGTTATAGATGTTAACCTTGTAAATAACGGTTTGGCATCGAATTTCGCGCAAAATCATGTAGTGCAAGTTCCTACACTATTTTAAATAAAAAATACATTTTGATCATCTAATTCATTTTAGATGATCTTTTTTACGAAAAACGATGAAAAATATAGAAGAAAGTGCAATTATTTATAAAAAATTCGGCTTTAAATATTGTCATATTTGCTTCTTTAAGATATCCTTTTCATGAAGAGGTGGAAAACATGGAAAAAGTACTAGTTTTCGGGCATAAAAACCCAGATACAGATGCAATTTGTTCTGCAATTGCTTATGCAGAATTGAAAAAAGAATTAGGAATGAATGCTGAGCCTGTACGTTTAGGCGAAATCAGCGGTGAAACTCAATTTGCGTTAGACCATTTTAAAGTAGAAGGACCGCGTTTTGTTGAGACAGTTGCAAGCGAAGTGGACAACGTTATTTTAGTTGATCATAACGAGCGTCAACAAAGTGCTAACGATATCGAATCTGTTCGTGTGTTAGAAGTTATTGACCATCACCGTATTGCTAACTTTGAAACAAGCGATCCTATTTACTACCGTTGTGAGCCAGTTGGCTGTACAGCTACAATCTTAAACAAAATGTACAAAGAAAACGGCGTTACAATTCGTAAAGAAGTTGCAGGTTTAATGTTATCTGCAATCATTTCAGATTCTTTACTATTCAAATCTCCAACTTGCACAGAGCAAGACGTAGCAGCAGCTCGTGAATTAGCAGAAATCGCTGGTGTAGATGCTGATAGCTACGGCTTAGAAATGTTAAAAGCTGGTGCTGACTTAAGCGGAAAAACAATGGAGCAATTAATCTCTCTTGACGCTAAAGAATTCCAAATGGGTAATGCGAAAGTTGAAATCGCACAAGTAAACGCTGTTGATACAAACGACGTTCTTGTACACCAAGCGGAACTTGAAAAAGTTATCTCTGCAGTAGTAGAAGAAAAAGGTTTAGACCTATTCTTATTCGTTGTAACTGATATCTTAACTAACGATTCTGTCGGTCTTGCGATCGGTAAAGCAGCAAACGTTGTTGAGAAAGCATACAACGTATCTCTAGAAAACAACACTGCTACTTTAAAAGGTGTTGTATCTCGTAAAAAACAAATCGTACCAGTATTAACAGAAGCATTCCAAGCTTAATAGTATTGAGCACGGTTTAACAAAAAGGACAAGTAGTCAGATTGGCTACTTGTCCTTTTTTATCTCGAAAAAACAGAAAATTAAAAACGGGAGGATTGTGTATGCTTAATGATTTAGAAAGTAAATTACAGTCACTTTTAGAGCGAAATATTACTTCTGTTTCAGAATTAGAGCGTTGGCTTTTGGAGGAATTGCATGTAAACGCTGAAATAGAAGAGGAGATAACAAGTAGTTTAATCGCCATGTATAGAGATACAAATGACAGAAATATACGTGATTTACATATGTATAATCAAAATACAATTCAACCACTTTTAAAAAGATACAATGCAAAATTTGACCAGAAATTTAGAGAGTGTTCATTTTCAAATTTATTAGATGACCAGAAATATGGATTTATGAAAAAAGCAAGAGTAGTAAAAAGTAAAATGTTTAATGAAAAGAACCTTGCTCTTTCCATTAAAGAGCAAGAGCTTATTACGAAATATAGAAAAATAATGTCTAACATATCTATTAATTGGGAAGGTGAGCAAAAGACGTATGCATACGTAAAAGCAAAGCTAGATAACCCCAATAGAGCTATTCGCGAAAAAGCTTGGCATGCTTTATGTGAAGCAAGAAGTGCAGTGAAAATAGAAATAGATTGTATTATGAATGAACTCGTACAACTGCGGAATGAGATAGCTTTACATGCAGGATGTAATAATTATAGTGAATATGATTTTAAACAAAAAAATAGGGATTATAGTATGGAAGAGTGTTATAAACTTCATGAATCTATAGAAAAATATGTTGTACCAATTTTGAAGCAGTTAGGAAGTCTTTCTAAAAAGAATCTCGGTGTAAAAACGTATCACCCTTGGGATCTAACGCCTTGTAATTTACCAAAAGCCCCATTTCAAAATACCGTTGATTTATTGGATGGGGTGGAAGAAATGTTTCGGAAGACTGATTTATATTTTTATGAGAAATTTCTTCATATAAGGAAAGCTGGATTCATTGACGTAGAAGAACGTGAAAATAAGGCGCCAGGAGCCGCTTGTTTTACCTTGCCTCATAGTAAAGAGGTTTTTGTGTATTCTAATTTTAGTCCATCATTTTATGCAATTAATGCACTCATACATGAAGTAGGGCATGCGTTTCATTTTTATAGACAATTTAACAATGATAGTAGCATGCAGGAAAGATATCTTCGTGAAGAAGTGGCTGAGCTTTATTCCCTTAGCCTTGAGTTGCTAGTAATGGATAAGCTGAATATCTTTTATAAGCAAGAGGATGAATATAAAGAAGTGCAGTGCGTACAATTATATCGTGCCTTGTCTTTATTAATGTCGTCAATTGCAGGAGATGTATTTCAGCACTGGCTCTATACAAATCCAAACCAGACACCAGAAGAACGTGATAAGAAATACGCTGAAATATGCAAAAGGTATCAATATTCATCAGTCGAAATTACAGGATTAGAGAATGAAATCGGTGCAAGCTGGTTAGAGTCATTTCACTATATTCAGTTTCCTTTTTATCAAATTGAATACGCCATTGCACAAATAGGAGCAATGCAATTGTTTCAAATTTATCGGAAAGATCCAGAAAAAGCGATTGCTTTCTTTAAAGAGGGAGCGAGTACAGATTGGAATTTAACTATACAAGAAATATATGAAAAAACAGGTGTCACGTTTGATTTTTCGGAAGAAAGGATTGAAAGTACTGCAAGTGTTATTTTGGATCTGATTAGCGAATTAAAATAAGGATAGTATTAGCTATCCTTATAACTGTTTATTCGTAGATTTTTTCTTGTTTATATAAAATGTAATAATAGCCGCAATGATGAAAATAGGTATGGCATACGCTTGCCCAACAAACAATTTCCAGCCAATATGATTATAACCTTCAGATGCTGGAGCAATCATAGCGATTATGCAAACAATAATATAGAGTACTAGTGCAGGGATTATATTTTTCAATTGTTCACCTCCTTTTCATAAAATCATCACATGTATATTTATATAATACATTATAGTTTGAGGAAAGATATATGTTTTTCTAACATTTATGTAAATAAAAGGGTTTATTTTAAGTGGAATAGAATAGGTGTATGTAGAATGATATAGGGGTGTTACATAGAATGAACAATATATTAAATCGAATAAAGAAAGATGTAAATATAGAATTATTGAATACGCTATGGCCTGGTTTTAATAGGACTGCATTTGCATTATATAATGATGAACATGTGTATGTATTTCATCATCCAATATTATTGAAAGATGATGGTGAGTATGCCGTTTTAAAGCGGGATGAACAATTTAAGGCTGATACATTTATCTTATTAAAAGATTATCCGACTGCCATCGTGAATATGAATAGGTATAGCGATTATGAAAGTTTACTTGCAGTTGTGGTGCATGAACTTTTTCATTGCTATCAATATTTGAATAAAGAAAGTAGATTTCCAAATGAATCTTTAGGATTTCAATATCCTATAACAGAAGAAAATATAGAATTGCGAAATAAAGAGCGCATTTGTTTATATAATGCTGTGCACTGTAAGTCACAAGCTGAGAAAAATAATTATATTAAGCAATTTATCGAATTAAGAGAACAAAGAACTCATTTTATAAAAGAAGAGTTTATAACTTATGAGTGTATGGTTGAAAGTATAGAGGGGCCTGCTTGGTATGTTGAAATGAACGCCCGCATTGCAGTATGTATAAATGATGAAAGTGAAACATTACGAAAATATAGCGGACTTATTTTAGATACATATGATACTAATTATAACATTAGGAAGAGCTGCTATAGCTCAGGAATGCTTTTATGTTTATTATTAGATGAAATCCATCCTGAATGGAAAACGAACTTCTTTAATAGTGATAAATCGTTATATGCTTTTTTAAAACAGAATATTAATGTTGTTTTAAGTTTAAATAATGAATTTGTAATAAGCAAAGAAACGAAGCAAATCCTTCGTTTTGTTCAAAACGAAAGAGACAAGGAATTTAAACAATTTTATAAGGAAAAAGGATATCATTTGTATATTGTAGGGAGTATACAATTAAATTCGTTTAATCCAATGAATGTAAAATTAAACAAAAATAAAGCGTTACATAAAACCTTTTTAAGTGTACGTATACATAATAAAACATATATGATAAATCAACCTGTTTTAGCATCTTTTGAAGAAGATTTTAAAAATATGACACAAGTTCATATTATAATGAATGAAAAGCCGATAGAAACAAATAATGGTTGGAACGTAGTGGGTATTGGTGATATAGAAGCTGAGTATGAAGAAGAAGGGAATTCTATATTTTTATATTTAAAAAGTTAGAAGTGAGGTAAGAAATAAAGATGAAAAGGTTATGCATAATTCCATGCGGAAAAAAGAAAATTTGGGATAAGTATCCGGATTACGGACCGATGGAGGCAAAAGATGTATATATTAGCCCGTTCGGAAAAGCATGTCAGGCGTATGCAACTATGTTTTTTGAGAATTGGGTTATATTATCAGCGAAGCATGGATTTTTAAGACCAAATGATATTGTACTAGAAAACTATGATCTTGCCTTTGATTCAAAGAGCGATGAAATTATTAGCATGGAACAATTAAAACAACAAATAATTGAAAAAGACTTGCTTCAGTTTGATGAAGTAGTGTTACTTGCAGGGAAGAAGCATAAAAAAGTAGTGACACAATTCTATCCAGGAGAAATCATTACGTACCCGTTAGCAGGGTGTAAAGGAATTGGGTATATGTTGCAGAGATTGAAGCGGGCAGTGGAGGCGCAGAAGGAAGT
Organism: Bacillus cereus group sp. BfR-BA-01309; assembly: GCF_022664315.1. NCBI lineage: Bacteria > Bacillati > Bacillota > Bacilli > Caryophanales > Bacillaceae > Bacillus > Bacillus cereus group sp. BfR-BA-01309. The sequence continues at coordinate 483,573 of NZ_JAKUHE010000001.1, read as the reverse complement.
ATAGGGATAAATTAGTAATATAGATTCAAATTATACCAAATGAATACATTTAAAATAGACTAGTAAACAAGCCTTTTTCGTTATTAAACATAGAATATGATGAACGCTATAGAGGGGAGAGTCATATTCATGTGTAATAATTGTGGTTGTAGACGTAAACGTGACTGTGATTGTGATGATTGCCGTCGTAATCGTAAACGTGACGACGATGATGATAAATGTCGTAAGTGGTAATGTTTTTAAAAGAGTACTTTGAAGTAAAGTACTCTTTTTTTGTATGAACCTTTTAAATTCCATCTTGCACAGATTTTTTTACAATTTCCCACGTGTCTTGTTTTTTAATCTGTATAGCTACATTAGTTCCGGTAGATTCCGTATAAAAGATATATCCATTGTTTTCATCCACATATGTTAATGGTTCACCTATGCAATCTCGTGAACAAGAAGTATTAATTAGCTCGATTAATGATAGTTGGCTCGGATCGGTTTTACTTGAATCTATAATAGTATCAAGGTCTGTTTTACGATAACCTTGTAAGTTCACATGGAAATGCTGTTCAATTTCTCCTGTAATACTCGTATTCATTACTTCAGCAGAATGTTTCTTTTCTTGAAGAAATCCGTTTTCATAAAGTAATTTTGTATATCCAAGCCATCCAATTAAAACTAGCATAATAAACAAACTACATATTTTAAGTGTTCGAAGCCGTTTACTAACAATTGTTTCTGAGTATTTCATTCAGTTTAATCCTCCATTGTTTTTAATTTAAGGTATGCCTAGATCCATATTTTTAGAAGAAAGATAGAAGTTAACGAGGCCTTGAACCCAAAAAAGAAAGCATCCGAAGTTAGATGCTTTCTTTTTTGCGTATTATTCACTATCTGTTCGTTACTTGTTTCATAAGTGGTCTTATTTCTTTAACGGGTGGTTTTTTATCATAAGCATCAACGTAAGAGAAATAGTAATTTAAGTTTCTGAGAAGGCCTTTTCCTATTTTGGCGCTTAAGAATGGAAATACTTGTCCAGTATAATCGTCGAGAGATTTACAGTAGTATTTTTCATCTAAATAAATACTGTATTTACATGTTAGTTCTACTAGTGAGTTCCCTTCATCATCAATTACTTCCTTAGAATCAATAATGTCTATTAATGCGAATTTTTCATTTAGATAAACTTTCTTTTTTTTCTCGTGTTTATTTGTGAGTATAAATACGAGACCAATGGCGTTAATCAAAAGATTTCCTCCTATAAAAAACGGATATTAATAAAATATATCGATATACGTTAAATGTAAAGAGGGGAGGTGAAATTTCATTCATAGAAAGTTTAATAAGCCGATTTGTGTTTTCAAATCGGCTTATTATTATTGAAATACTTGCGGGAATTGCTTTACGATTGCGTTTGTTATCATATCAGCCATTTCTAATGCTTCTTTTTCAATTTTATCGTATAGTTTTACGCTTGCTTCAAAATCTTTATTTAGGAAAGCAAGTGCTTCTGCTTTTGTTAAGGCTAAATGTTCATAAAACATTTTTCTAAATTCTTCTTTTTCTATATATGGGTTGATGCTAGTAAGAAACGCCACAATTTCATCTCCGTTAGCGTACCATTTCTTCTCTATAGCGGCAGCTGCATTTTGATCACCAGCTTTTGCGGCTTTAACAAGATCTGCTGCAATGACTAAGTGGTCTTTAATTAAAGCACTATATTTTTTTACAGCATCCTCACCATAGAATGGTTCAAGTGACAGTCCCATATGTGTTGCATTTTGAAGAAGTCGCCCGACTGTAACGTTTACGTCTGGTAAATTAAAGACAATGCTAATAATAGCTAATCTAGTCCAAGCAACGTGTTGTTCCCATAAAGAACGCATATAACCTTTTAAAAAGTTCTCGTTTTTACTAATTCGGTAATTACGTACAGATGTATCAAAGTGTACATAAGGGTTATGATAGGGAGAATAATACGATTGCCAATAAGTATACATAAACAGTAACACTCCTTTGAACATGTATAACTCAAAGTATGATGGGAATTTATTTTTAGTTACGTGTCCTAGATTAATTTCAAAAATTGATATGGAAAAGATGAAGAATTTCATTGTGGTATATATAAATAAAATGAATATAAAAATAAATGAGGCTCTGCAAGGGAAGTTGCAGAGCCTCAAAAGGGTATTGCCGAGATGTCGGACTCGACTACGTAATACTATCATAAAATTCTTTTAAAAAAACCTGGTAAATGTGTCCAAATGCAAGTGGATCTTTAATAAAGTCAAAAAGATCCGCTTCCCGCAGCAGATCCCTTTAACTAGATAATGTTGATGAGCAAAAACTCATCTGGAGTACTTTTATAGTAACAAGTGAAAATGATTTTGTGTATTGAGAAAAAAAGAATTGAATAATTAAATGTTTAGCTTTTATATTTTAGTTTTTGTGATTATCACCATTTGTTGTAAGTAGAGTATGGTTATAAAATGGAGAAAAGATTTACAAATACATCCAAAAATGTACTGGGATATATAATAATAATAAAAGACCTACTTTTGAAAGCAGGTCAACTTATGGGGTTTATCCAACTGAATATTTCATATGATATCAACTGTATTGTAGTAAGTCTATAAGGTTTATATTGAGAAAATTATTATGAATGATATATTTCACACACGTATTAACGTTTAAAAAGTTGAGAAATAACATGAAATAGCTTTTTATAAGAGAAAAATGGCTGGTACTTATAATACGATTCATATTTCCACGCATCATGATTTGAAAACTGAAGTTGGTTAGGTACTGTTTTCTCTTGGATAGAACTAATATTCTGCTGCTTCATATATTAACCTCCTGAATTCATATGTATAAGATTAGTAGTATTCAAGGAAGATTAATAAAATGTATATTTATTTTGTAATTCATTTTATATGTGCTTTATTTATGTTTTAATGGCTATTTATAAACATAAATAGCCATTAAAACACCGTTGCTAAACAATCTTTAAAACGTAGAGAAACGTAAAATAATGAAAAGCAAGCTGTTAGTCATGTATTCATCACTTTCAAGACGCTTAAGTGATGATATAATAGGAATAGATGAAAGATATAGAAAAGCAGGTGACTCTTTTTTGTTTACAAAAGCACAAGAACTTTTAGCGTCTTATTTCGGTTATTCGTCATTCCGAAGAGGACAAGATGAAACAATTAAAAATGTATTAGATGGGAAAGATACAGTTTGTATTATGCCTACGGGCGGTGGTAAGTCAATTTGTTATCAAATTCCCGCATTAGTATTCGAAGGAACGACATTAGTTATTTCACCTTTGATTTCACTTATGAAAGACCAAGTAGATACATTAGTACAAAACGGTATTTCAGCTACTTATATTAATAGTTCTATTTCTATTACAGAAGCAAATCAACGAATTCAATTAGCGAAACAAGGTCATTATAAGTTACTTTATGTGGCGCCTGAGCGTCTTGATTCAATGGAGTTTGTTGACCAACTTATCGATATGAAAATCCCGATGATTGCAATTGATGAGGCGCACTGTATTTCGCAGTGGGGACATGATTTCCGTCCAAGTTATTTACATATACATCGCATATTAGATTATCTTCCAAAAAAGCCACTCGTATTAGCATTAACTGCTACGGCAACACCACAAGTTCGTGAAGATATTTGCAACACGCTTGGAATTAATCAAGAAAATACGATTATGACAACGTTTGAGCGCGAGAACTTATCATTTTCTGTTATTAAAGGACAAGATCGTCATGCATATTTAGCGGATTATATTCGTCAAAATCAAAAAGAATCTGGGATTATATATGCAGCTACTAGAAAAGTAGTTGATCAATTGTATGAGGATTTAATGAAAGCGGGCGTTTCGGTATCAAAATACCATGCTGGTATGAGTGATACCGATCGAAATGAGCAGCAAGAACTCTTTTTACGTGATGAAGTGAGTGTAATGGTAGCGACATCTGCATTCGGGATGGGGATTGATAAATCGAATATACGTTACGTTATCCATTATCAACTGCCAAAAAACATGGAAAGTTATTACCAAGAAGCAGGACGTGCCGGACGTGACGGTTTAGATAGTGCATGTATATTGCTATATTCTTCTCAAGACGTGCAAGTACAGCGCTTTTTAATTGATCAGTCGACTGGAGAATCTCGTTTTTCAAATGAACTTGAAAAGCTGCAAAATATGACTGACTACTGTCATACAGAACAATGTTTACAATCATTTATTTTGCAATACTTTGGAGAAGAGCCGAAAGAAGATTGTGGGCGCTGCGGTAATTGTACGGACGACCGCGAAAGTATCGATGTGACGAGAGAATCACAAATGGTTCTATCTTGTATGATTAGAACGAACCAACGATTCGGTAAACAAATGATTGCACAAGTGCTAACTGGATCTAAAAATAAGAAAGTTATTGAATTTAATTTTCATACTTTACCAACATACGGATTACTATCAAATCGTAGCGTAAAAGAAGTTAGTGAATTTATTGAGTTTTTAATTTCAGATGAGTTAATCGCAGTTGAACATGGTACGTATCCAACATTAAAAGTAACGGAAAAAGGGAAAGAAGTGTTACTTGGTAAAGTGAATGTTTTACGTAAAGAACGAGTAGAGACAAGACAAATTGTTCAAGATCATCCTTTATTTGAAGTACTTCGTGAAGTACGTAAAGAAATTGCGCAAGGAGAAGGTGTACCTCCATTCGTTATTTTCTCTGACCAAACGTTGAAAGATATGTGTGCAAAAATGCCGCAAAGTGACTCTGAACTTTTAACTGTAAAAGGGATTGGCGAACATAAACTTGTGAAGTATGGTTCTCACTTCTTACAAGCAGTTCAGCACTTTATAGAGGAAAACCCAAACTATGTTGAAACAGTTAAAACAGAAGTGGTGACAGAGCGGAAAAAATCAGGGAAAGCTTCAGCAAATTCTCATTTAGAAACGTATGAGATGTATAAACAAGCTATTGATCTAGATGAAATTGCAAAAGAACGTGGCTTATCAAGACAAACGGTTGAAAATCATTTAATTCGTTGTTTTGAAGATGGAATGGAAGTAGATTGGAACAGTTTTGTTCCTGCAGAATATGAATCACTGATTGAAAAGGCCGTGCAGAATGCAGAAGGTGGTCTGAAATCGATTAAGGAACAACTCCCAAATGAAGTGAGTTACTTTATGATTCGTGCTTATTTACAAATTAGAAAATAGAGACATATAAAGGAGATAGGGATATATGCATCACGTTTTCGTGTATGGCACGTTAAGAAAAGAGCAAACGAATGCTCATTTTATGCAAGGTGTAATATGCATCGCAGACGAAGCATGGACGTATGGAAAATTATTTGATACAAACGAAGGGTATCCGGCAATGATTTGTTCAAATAAAGATAAAGTATATGGAGAAGTTTACGAAGTAAATGATGATATTCTGCAAAAATTAGATGAACTGGAAGAATACACAGGTAATGCAGAGAGTGACCTATATGATCGAATCACTGAAACGATTTATTTAGGTGATAGAGAAATACGTGCATTTGTGTATGTTGCTCAAAATAAAGAAATGCTGATGGAAGTTATCGTTTCTGGGGATTGGGTGGAGTATAAACAAGGAAAATAATGGAAGTTATAGAGCAGATAGTGGGAGCGTCCATTATCTGCTTTTTGACTTGATACTTCCAAAATTCTGATTATTTCGTTAAAATGTAAATAATGGGAATACATAATTTTTTTCATAGGTGTCAGAAATTTAGTTTCTCACCTGTAGAAGAAAAATCTATGGCAGAAGGAGAATAATAATGAACGAATTAGATGTGAGAAAATTTTACGAAAAACAATTCGAACTTTCGAATTACGATATCAATACAGAAAGTTGGTTAGAGCAAGTTGCTACAGAAGTTAAAGAACAAATTGGCTATCCATTTCAGTCGATGTTAGAACTAGGAGCAGGAAATGGCGGATTTGCAAGGGCGATGTCAAAGTTACATGTAAAGATGACTACTGTTGAGCTTGTACCAGAGTTAGTTATGTTTGCAAAAGAGCATTCAACTAGTGATATTGTTATTCATTGCGCTGATTTTTATAAAATAAATTTTGAAGAAAAGTTTGATATTGTTAGTTATTTAGATGGATTTGGTGTAGGAATAGATGATGAACAATTGATTCTATTAAAACGGATTAAAAATTGGATGAAGGATGAAGGATGTGCACTTATTGATATTTATCAACCATTGTATTGGAAAAAGGTAAGTGGACAGGAAATGACATTAAGTGCAGCTATGCGAAAATATGAATATGATAGTATAAATGAAAGAATGTTAGATCATTGGTGGCATCCTAATAATCCAAATGATATAGTTACACAGTCTTTACGTTGTTATACGGTAGATGAGATTAGCAATCTATGTGCTGAAGCTGGTCTAAGTATTGTAGGGATCTTTCCAGGAGGAGCATATGATTTTGAAAAACGGAAATATAAAGAGCAAGCATCTTTAAATGAATGTTTCTCATATCGTATAAAAATAAAAAAGAGTAGGGATTAATTCCTTACTCTTTTTTACTTTTATAGTGTGAATAATTGACTGTCTTTCGTATGTAATTATCGTTCTTTTTTTATCCTTATGGATCTTAGTACAATCCCGATGCCAAGAAATAAAACATTGGCAACGACACCATTAATAGGATTTAACCAAAAATCACTACTATTTGTAAGAGTAATAATACCGGTTATAGTTATTAAAACAGTAGGTACGGCGTCTTCAAGTGCATGCATGAACACACATGGCCACACTGATTTTGTAAGTCTATATATTTCGACATACATAATAGACCAAGAAACCATAAGTATGCATCCTGATAAAAGCATATTTAACCTAGAAATAGATTCAAAATATTCATTTGGTAAAAAAACTAAATAATAAGCGGCATGCCAAAGAGCCCAAATTAAACCAGAAACTAAATAAATTAGCCAATCGTTTAACTTTAATTCAATAAGCTTTGGGGTTAAATAACCGCGCCAAGAGAACTCTTCGAAAATATTTTTAATAAAATTACCTATAATAGACATGAGTATGAGTGAACATAATGAGGACATCTCAAAGTTAGATATGTTAACGACTCCGAAAAATAGAGCTAAGCTTATAGTTATTAGTGTAACGAATGGATAAATAAGTATTGCTACGAAATACCATTTAAAGTTTCCTTTAAAATTTGGTTTGATACCAAAATTATGCCAATCTCGGCTAAGAATTTTAAGTAATATGCTGACGAAGAAAGGAAGTATAAGCCATAAGCCCATGCCTAAAGAATTTCCTTTAGGCTGATCTGTTAGAAGAGAATCAAGAAATACACCGATCCAACCACTTGCTAGCACAATTAACACAAAAATAATTAAATGTAACTTTACATGTTTTCTATTGGTTGTAGTCATTTCGAATAAACTCCTTTTTATTTTTGGTATTTACCTATTAACTCTTCTCATTATTTTATAAGTGAAAGGAGGAAATCGATAGAAAGATAGATGAGAGTTTAGTAAGTTAGTGTATATATCGTTATTATTAATAGAAAGTAATAGCTTTTGTACGCATTATTTTATTATATGTAAAGTGTTGTAATTTAGATGTTTTATATTCTTATAATGTAAAAATAACGATAAGATTTCAAAATTAGAAAGATGAAAAGTGAGTTTTTTCGGAAAATTTAAATTGAAACTATTGACTTTATGAATGGATTTTTAATACAATTGTATCTCGACTGAAAAATTAGAACGGACAGGAGGGAATCATCAAATGAACAACATTTTTGAAGAAGAGTTACAAAAAATGAAAGATACGTTAAGTACAATGGATGATCAATTAGAACAGCTCGAAAACATTCCGGTTTATTATGGAGAAGATTTTAAAGAACAAATTCTAGAAAGTATGAGAGAATCTAATAGACAAAACTTACGTATTGGAGTGCAAGAACCGTACTTTGGAAGATTAGATTTTCAGGAGGATGGCAAGGAAGATATTATGCCAATCTACATCGGTAAAGTAGGTGTTTCACATAAAGATACAATGAAACCAATTGTAATTGATTGGCGGGCACCTGTCGCAAGTATGTTTTATTCATTTACCGGTGGGGAGGAATTAGCGTTTTATGAATCACCAGACGGATTAGTAGAAGGTGATGTGTATTTAAAACGAAACATCTCTATTCGAAAAAGAGAACTAGAACGTGTTGTTGATACATATGTAAAAGGAAATGAAGATGTTTCGCATGCCGATGATTTTCTTCTATATCGATTAGGTGAGAATAAAGATAATAAACTAAAGGATATTGTTTCGACAATACAATCGGAGCAAAATGATATTATTCGTGCGGAAAGAAACTTACCATTATTAATTCAAGGGGTTGCAGGGAGCGGAAAAACAACGATTGCTTTACATCGCCTTGCTTTTTTAATTTATGAATACCGTGAGCAATTAGAAGCTGAGAGAATGATTGTATTTGCTCCGAATAGTCTTTTTTTAGACTATATTTCGAGTGTGCTTCCGGAATTAGGTGTAGGGAATATTAGTCAAACAACATTTGCAGATTGGGCATTACGTACGTTAGATGATTCGGTGAAACTAAAACAAACAGAAGAAAAGTTGAAAGAAGCATTTTCTATTAATCGTGATGAAGAAAAGGTTATGCTCGGTAAATTGAAAGGCACGCTGGAATTTAAGTCCTTTATTGAAGAGAGAATGGTCCAATTTGAAAAAGAATTCGTACCAACAAGTGATTTTGAAGCATGGGACAAAGCTATTATTCCAGTAGAAGACATAAAAAAATGGATGCAAGTTGAATATAAACATTATCCATTAAAGAAAAGAAGAGAAAGATTAGTCGGCCGAATGAAGCGCTGGATTGAAATTGAACTGAAAAAGTATGGAGAAACAAACGAGAAGAAATTACTAAAAAAAGAAGCGACAAAGAGATTGAACACATATATGAAGTTTTGGCCGAAAATGAGCGCACTTTCACTATATAGCTCAATATTGAAAAGTAAAGAAATACTCGAAGTATTACCTGAAGAACTTGTGAAAGAAACTGAAAAGAATTGTCGTAAAAAAGAAGTGTATGTAGAAGATCTACCTGCTTTAATTTACATACATCACCGCATAACAGGTATTGAAATCGGACAGAAATTCCATCACGTCGTTATTGATGAAGCACAAGATTTCTCACCATTTCAAGTGTATGTATTAAAAGAAATTACACTAGGTAATTCTTTCACTATATTAGGTGATTTATCTCAAGCAATTTATGATTATCAAGGAATTGAAGATTGGGGTGCTTTTAAGGAAGTATTCCAAGAAACAGGTTATTATGAACTGACGAGAAGTTATCGCTCTACAAAAGAAATTATTGAATTTGCGAACGAGATTATTAAAAATGCAGAAATTCCAGTTGGGCTCGCAACACCAGTTTTTCGTAGTGGTGAAGATGTTAAAGTAATCCATACAGAAGATCAATTTAATGAGATTATGAAGACGTTAAAGCATCTACAAAATGAAGTTGTGAAAACAATTGCGGTAATAGGAAGAACAGACGATGAATGCCGCGATATATATGAGAAATTAACAAATGTAGGACTGGCTGTAAACGTCATAGAAGCAGATCAAAGTAAATATGAAGGTGGTATTTCAGTAGTACCTGTATACTTGGCGAAAGGGCTAGAATTTGATGCGGTTCTACTAATTGATGTTGATGAAGAACATTACAAAAATACAAAACACGATGCGAAGTTATTGTATGTCGGATGTACAAGATCACTCCATGATTTATGGATTTTCCATAGCGGAGAAGCATCGCCTTTAATAAAAGGATTAAAATAAATATGAAAAACAAGAGGGTTTTCTAGTAACAAAAAGAAGAACCTCTTGTTTTTCTATATAAAGACTTGGAGAGAAACTAACTATGATTACAAAGGTAATAACAAAAAGAAATTGGGAAATTGCAAAGATAAATGGAGAAATTAATGAAACTTCACTAAAAGAAGAGGGATTTATTCATTGTTCATTTTTAAAACAAGCTTTAGAAGTTGCTGAAAAACATTTTAGTCATGAAGAAGATGTTTTATTACTGACAATTGATCCATCCTTAATAAAAGCAGAAATAAAATATGAACTTGCTTCTAACGGTCAAGAATATCCGCATGTATATGGAGTAATTCATATTGAGGCAATTGTAAATGTTACCCCATTTATTAAAGAAAATGGAGAGTTTATATTACAAGAGGTACAAAATTAAGATTGTTATAAGCATTTAAATAGCCAGAAAAGCACAAATTATATAAGTTTGTGCTTTTTTATTATCTATTTTTTGTAAATACGTATTGTTTTTATCACATTAATACTGTACGATACATAGTATAAAACATATACTGTATGACATATAGTAATGAAAATGAGGTGAGTGAATGGATGCTTTATTAAATTCGTTAATTACTGAACTAAGAAGAGGTACATTAACATTAGCGGTTTTAAGCCAGTTAAGAACACCGCAGTATGGGTATTCACTTGTCCAATTATTGGAACAATCAGGGATTACAATCGATCAAAGTACGTTATATCCACTACTTCGCCGATTAGAAAAGCAGGAGCTAGTAACGAGTAGTTGGGATAAAACGGAGAGTAGACCTCGTAAGTATTACGTTTTAAGTGAATACGGATTAGAGATATTTTTGCAGCTGAAGAAAGAATGGATAAAGGATTCGAAAGAACTTTATAACTTATTAAAGGAGGAGGACAAAAATGAACTTGATTGATATGTATGTCGAGGAAGTAGCGAAGAGATTACCTGAAAAAAATCGTGAAGATATTACTCTTGAACTACGGTCAACAATCGAGGATATGTTACCTGATAATTATAATGAAGACGATGAAAAAAGAGTTCTTGAAAAATTGGGAAGTCCAGTTTCGTTGGCTAATGGATATTTGGATAGACCGATGCATTTAATTGGACCACGTTATTTTGATGTATATACGACATTATTAAAAATGATCATACCAATTGCGGCTGTTATCGCTCTCATTGCAATGGTTGCAGAAAATTTTGTTGGATATAATGGTGAGCAAGCGGTATTAAACGTTATTTTAAATGTGATAGGTAAAGGAATTGGGGAAATTATCGAAGTAGGCCTCCATGTGTTTTTCTGGTTGACACTTGTATTTGCAATTTTAGAAAGAACTGATAAAGACAAAGGTACCCAACCGTTGACGACAAGTTTAAAAAAATGGACGCCTGATGATTTAAAAAATACTTCGTATGTTCCAAAGAAAAAGTCGATCTCAAAGTTCGAAGTATTTGGCGGGTTAATGTGGACGGCAATATGGGCAACACTATATTTTTATGCAAACCATCTTGTAGGTGTATATCATGGTACAGAAGACGGACTGAAGTTTGTCGCGCCAACTTTTAATCAAGATGTGTTACTTCAGTATTGGCCAATCGTTGTAATTATAATTGTTTTTGAAATAGGTATATCTCTTTATAAGTTAGTACAGGGACAATGGACGAAAAAGTTGGCAATTGGGAATGCTTTTCTTCAAATAGCTGGAACAATAGTATTCATTGTAATTGTAGTAAATCCACATTTATTTAACGAAGGATTTATTACGTATGTGGCAAATGTGTTTACTACTTCTCCAGAGGAATTTAAAAAGTGGTTAATTGGTGGAGGTATTATCATTTACATTTTATCTGCTGTCTTAAATATATTTGATGGTTTCCGAAAAGCTCGTATTCGTATATAGGAGTGAAATTAGAGGAAAGGAAGAAAGTGATGATAAGGGAAGCAAGGAAACAAGATGTAACATACATGTTAGATATTTATAATGATGCTATATTGTATACAACGGCCGTATATACGTATAAACCTGTAACCCTTGAAAATAGAATAGACTGGTATGAACAAAAAAAGGCTGAAGGTTATCCAATTTTAGTATACGAATTAGATAATAAAGTAGTAGGGTATGCGACATTCGGGCCATTTAGAGCTTGGCCTGCCTATAAATATTCAATTGAGCATTCTGTGTATGTTCATAAGGAATATAGAAAAAATGGGATAGGAACTTCTTTAATGAAAGCATTGATCACAGTTGCAAGAGATAGGGAATATATGACCTTAATTGCTGGAATTGATGCAGAAAATAAGAAAAGCATTGCCTTACATGAAAACTATGGATTTGTTCATGCGGGGACAATTAAGAAGGCTGGTTATAAGTTTAAAAGATGGTTAGATTTAGCTTTTTATCAATTGGAGCTTAGTGGTCCTAAAAAGCCTACTGAAGAGTAAATGTTTACATTATGCGAATTATGTATTTTAGAAAGGTAGCATGGAGAAATTTCATGCTATCTTTTTTATTGTATGTATAAATAACATGTAACAAAAAAAGGTTTTTAATATTCTATATCGAATTTTTAGAAGATGATAAAACTATATAAAAAGAGGTATGAATATATACAAAAAGTATAGTGTAGGTATGCTAGGGGTGAGTAATTGAAACGAAACTTAAAAACTTCAACAATCATTATATTGATTTTAAAAATTATTGCTTTGGAAGTTGGAATTGCGATTTACGATCATAATTTGTCATTAAATACAATTTACTTTGCAGCAATCCTTATTTGTATTGTATTGCTTTTTGGCACACGTGTTTCTGAAGAGAAAGAAAGTACATCGAAAGAGAGACGAAGAAAAACAGCTCTTATATTTTGGCCATCTATTTTATTGTCTATCGCTTGCTTTGCCGTTATTAGTTATATAAGAATAGGCTATGTTTCTGTACCAGGTATAATTGGCTTTTCATGCTTTGTTACTTATGGTGGATTCGTGTTTATTAGTATTTTAAAAAGGAAAAGTAAAAATTAAAGGTAGCTTATTAAGTTGAAAGGAAGAAATATATGAAACACATTGAAAATGGTACGCGCGCTGAAGGAGAATACATTAAAAACAAATTAATTCAATATAACATGTCTATTTTAACAGATGAAGCAAAACAGCCGATGGAGCAAGTAAGTTTCGTAGTGAAAGATGAGGATGGAAAAATATTTGGTGGAGTAACAGGAACGATGTATTTTTATCATCTTCATATAGATTTTTTATGGGTTGATGAAACAGTTCGTCATGATGGTTATGGCAGTCAACTGTTACATAAAATCGAAGACATCGCGAAGAAAAAAGGTTGTAGATTAATATTATTAGATTCATTTAGTTTTCAAGCACCAGAATTTTATAAAAAGCACGGCTACCAAGAATACGGTGTTGTTGAAGATCATCCTAAAGGACATAGTCAACACTTTTTAGAGAAGAGGTTATAGGAATCGTATTCGTGCTCTAGAAGAAAAGTGGATTTTAAAAGCATCACCAATAAGGTGATGCTTTTTTTGTTTATAGCAACTACTTAATCTGATGCAATTATGGAAACAAATAGTACGATTCGTATAACTATGATTTTCTTTTTTATTTGAAATGAGTTACTGTCTTTGTAGAAGACACTTGTAGTATAGGTTTTTCTAACAAATGCTGTTTAATTTTTAAGAGCAGAAGAGCAATAAGACGAGCTCTGAATACAAAAATAAAAAAGGAGGTGTAAAGAAATGGGTTATATCGTAGATATTTCAAAATGGAACGGTAACATTAACTGGGATGTAGCCGCTCCACAACTAGATTTCGTAATCGCTAGGGTACAAGATGGATCAAATTATGTAGATCCTTTATATAAAAATTATGTCCAAGCAATGAAAACTAGAAATATTCCATTTGGTAACTATGCATTCTGTCGCTTTATTTCAATTGCTGATGCGAAGAAGGAAGCGCAAGATTTTTGGAATCGCGGTGATAAGAGTGCTACAGTTTGGGCTGCTGACGTAGAAGTGAAAACAATGGATGATATGAGAGCTGGTACGCAAGCTTTTATCGATGAGTTACGCCGACTAGGTGCTAAGAAAATTGGCTTATATGTTGGGCATCATGTATATGAGCCTTTCGGTATGGCGAACGTAAAAAGTGATTTTGTATGGATTCCTAGGTATGGTGGTAACAAGCCATCATATCCTTGTGACATTTGGCAATACACTGAGACTGGTAATGTACCTGGTATCGGTAAATGTGATTTAAATCAATTGATAGGAAATAAGCCGCTTTCTTGGTTTACTGGGACAGTACCTATACAAGAAAATGTACAAGCACAAGTCTCTAAACAAAATATTATCCAATCGGGTGCTTTTTCACCATATGAGGCTCCAGAAGCTATGAGGGCTTTAACATCGGTAAAAATGACTGCGACCTTCATTTTGCAATCAGATGGCTTGACGTATTTTATTTCCGATCCAACAAGCGACGCACAATTAAACGGTATGAAAGGTTGGCTTGATCGTAAAGGTTGGTGGTATGAAATTAAATGAAGATAAAAGCCGTTCTATTGGGCGGCTTTTATCATTAGTCAACTTAATATATTACGTGCTATTTTTAATATAGAAGTAATAGGAAAGGATGAGAGAGTGGCTGTATATATTGCAATTGTAAAATCGATATTATAAATTAATCTTATGTAGGTTTTCATAACAAGCTGGATTCTATAGTTTTAAATTGAAGGAAGTAAGACAAAATAAATATAATGATCAGTTTGATGGGAGAAAGAAAATGTACACGTATAAATTGCAACATGAACAACCAATCTGCGTAGGTAAAATAAAAAAACTTTATGACTCTGTCGGTTGGTGGCCAGAAAGAAAAGAAATCGATATTCAAAATATGTTAAAGAATAGTATAGCGATTGGAGTATGGGAAGAAAATGAATTAATCGGATTTGCTAGAGTTGTTTCTGATGGTGTTTTTCGAGCATACATAGAAGATGTTGTTGTGCATGAGAGTGTAAGAAATAAAGGTGTTGGGGAGAAGATGTTAACAATATTACTTCAGGAGATTTCTCATGTTCATATTGTTAGTCTATTTTGCGGAGAGAAATTAATTAAGTTTTATGGTGAACAGCAATTTCAAGCGACGAAACAAATTGTAATGCATCGTAATCAAATTGTGAAAGAATAAGAGGTGCACATGAGAATGAATGCAACTAGAACATATTGTTTATCAAAAAGAAAAGCGACAGAAGATTCTCCAGATGGTTGGAATGCAACATGTATGAGGCTTAATAATAAAATATTTGCAATAATAAACCATGAAGAAGGAGAAAAAGCTGCGATTACATTAAAATGTGATCCAGAACTTGCACTAAGATTAAGAGAAGAGTATCCAGAAGCAATCATTCCGGGGTATCATATGAATAAAAAACATTGGAATACAGTGTATATACATATAGATGTAGACCAAGAGCAAATTAATAAGATGATTGATTGGTCATATGATTTAGTTCTACAATCATTTTCAAAGAAAAAGCAGCAAGAGTTATTAGATTAGTATGTATAAGGGGTGGGCGTATTGAAAGACACGATCAAAGGTACATATGATAAATTAGCGAGTACATATAAAGAAAATCTAGACTCGGCAAATCCATATAACAGTTATTATGAAAGGCCAGCGATGATAGAGATGATTCCAAAGAATTTAGAAGGGAAGAGCATACTAGATGCTGGATGTGCAGCTGGATGGTATACTTCTCAATTTATAGAAAGAGGAGCAAACGTTACTGCAATTGACGTAAGTTCTGAAATGGTAAAAGCTGCAAAGGAAAGTATGGGTGATAATGCAACGTTTCTTTGTCATGACCTGCAAGAAGTATTACCATTTGCAGATAATACTTTTGATATTATTGTAAGTTCGTTAACGCTTCATTACTTAGAAAATTGGAATAAAGTATTTAAGGAGTTTCGCCGAGTATTAAAGCCTGGTGGAGAATTTATATACTCCATTCATCATCCTTTTATGGACTTTACAAAGTTTACTAGTGAAAATTATTTCGAAAAACAATTATTAGTAGATACTTGGGTTAAACCAAATATTACAATAGAAGTTAGCTTTTTTAGAAGGGCACTCCAAGACATAGTTAATGAAACAACAAATTATTTCGTGTTAGAAAAAATGGTGGAACCGAGGCCAGTTGAAAAGATGAGAGAAGTAAATGAAAAATCATATCATTATCTAAATACAAATCCACATTTTCTTATTATGAAAGCCATTAAAAAATAGGTAGTAAAATAATTATATTTTACTACCTATTTACAATTTTAAATTACATATTAGGAGATCTTGAAATGAAAACGAAGCGAAATAGACTATTGTATGCACTGTTTACTATCTTTGTAATTATTTTAGGTCTTAGCTCAAGAAAGTTAGCTTTTGCGTTACCTCATCTATTAAACGAGTACTTAGGCGATGCTTTATGGGCATTGATGATTTTTACTGGATTCGGATTTTTATTTCCTAAAATAGAAACGAAGAAATTGGCTTTTATTAGTTTGCTATTTTGCTACGGGATTGAAGTGAGCCAATTGTATCATGCTGAATGGATAGATAGTATTCGTGCAACGACTTTAGGTGGACTTGTATTAGGTTACGGATTTTTGTGGAGTGATTTAGTTGCTTATACAATTGGTGTTGGAGTAGGATTTCTTATTGAGTTTATATTACGGGAGAAATAAGAGATTTGGAAAAGGGGTATTCGTATATGAAGGATATATTAGAAATTGTGAATTTTTGGTTTCGAGATAAAGATGTCACAATTACTAAACTACAATCAAACGTAACGAAGGTTCTTTGTAAGAATAAAGCATATATTCTAAAGGAAAAGGGATCAATAGAACACCATTTAGTTGAACTAAATGTATTAGAACAACTTGATGAAAAAGGGGTTAAAGTACAAAGACTAGTGAATACGAGTAATAACGAAAGGTATGTATTTTATAAAGAGAAATATTATTGTGTGTATGAATACATTGCTGGAAATGTGCTTGAAATAAAAGATACAGAAAATCTGAAACAGCTTGGATGCACAATTGGAGAAATAATAGCGTATTTACATCAAGCACTTAATTCAATGGATAGTGAAAACGGGTACGTAAAACGAGATTTATACAAGGTAGTATATGGTTGGGCTTTACCTATCTTAAAAAAGAATGAACATGTTCATCGGGATGTAATTCGAAAAATGAATCAAGTACATACAGATTTCAAGAAAAAGGTCCACCCATTACGAAAACAAATCATTCATCGCGATATGCACTTATCGAATGTAATCTTTAAAGATAATGAATTTCAAGGGTTTATAGATTTTGAACTTTTAGAAAGGAATGTTAGAGTATTTGATTTATGCTATTGTTGTACGAGTATTTTGAGTGAGTTATATAGTGATGAAGAATTAAGAGGGAAGTGGCAACATATCATCAGCAAAATCTTTGAAGGATACAATAAACAATGCACTTTAACGAGAGAAGAGCTACAAGCGATTTGGTATGTTATGCTTTCTATTCAAATTATCTTTATTACTTATTTTGTTCAGATAAAAGATTTACTAAAATTAAATGAAGAGATGTTCTTTTGGATTTTTGCAAATAAAGAAGTTATTGAAGAATCAATAGAAAGGTTAGTACGAAAATGAAAAAAATAATATTAATAGGTTCTGGTGGTTCAGGAAAATCTACATTAGCAAGGCAATTAGGAAATAAATTAAATATTAAAGTACATCATCTTGATGCGTTATTTTGGAAACCGAATTGGGAGGGTGTATCGAAAGAAGAGCAAAGAAAGGTTCAAAATGAATTAGTTAAAGAAGATGAGTGGATTATTGATGGGAATTATGGCGGGACAATGAACATAAGAATTAACGCAGCTGATACAATTATCTTTCTTGATATTCATAGAACAATATGTGTTTATCGTGCTTTTAAAAGGGTTGTACAATATCGGAATAAAACAAGACCGGATATGGGGGCTGGATGTGAGGAAAGGTTTGACTTGCAATTTTTCAAATGGATATGGGAATATCCTAAAACGAAACGACCTTCAATTTTAAAGAGGCTAAATCAATTGAGTAAGGATAAAGAAGTTATTATTTTAAAATCCTCAAATGAAGTAAGACTATTTTTAGAGAAGTATGATACCATAAATAGTTAGATTTTAAAAAGAAGTAACATGGGGGGATCGGATTGAATAGATTCATTGGCCCGGTTGATTCTAATATGGTGAAAATTCCAGAAGGAAAAGTAGTATTAAGAGATGATCGAATTAAAAAAGAATGGCAAGTCCAAGTTAAACCATTTCTTCTAGCAAAGTATGTTGTGACGACGGAATTATATGATGCGATTGCGAATCATAAACTAAATTTATTCAAAGATAATAATAAACCTGTTGTAAATATTTCATGGAATGATGCCATTATATTTTGTAATTTACTTTCAAAAAAAGCGGGATTAAAAGAATATTATTCTATTAGTGATGATAGTCTAATTGTTAGTTGTAATTTAGCTTCAAATGGATACCGATTACCTTCTGAAGCAGAGTGGCAATATGCGTGTAAAGCAAATACGACGGGATATACATATGGGACACTTGAGAAAATAGCATGGTATAATGAGAATTCTAATGGACAAATTCATGACGTTGGCCAAAAAGAACCAAATGCATGGGGACTATATGATATGTTAGGAAACATTTGGGAATGGTGCTATGATTTGTATGATGAAAAGGTATATGGATCGTACCGAATTTTCCGAGGCGGTAGTTGGGCTGAAGAAGCTAGAGGTTGTGGGGCGACTTGTCGCCGGCGTAGTCATCCTACATTTCATATAGATGATCTTGGATTTAGGCTTGCAAGGTCAATTTAATAAAAGCATGGTATATAACAAAGTGTTTGGAGAGTATTTATATTCTTAACATAATAGACAAGATTTGACGTAAGGAGTGTTCATAATGGCACGTGTTTTATTCATTAATACTGGATCAGAAGGACATATAAATCCAACATTGCAAGTCGTAGAAGAATTAGTTTCACGTGGGGAAGAGGTAATTTATTTTTCAATAGAATCTTTTAGAGAGCGTATTGAAAAGACAGGTGCTACTGTACGAACAATTGACGAGCAAAAGTTTATAAAAGCTTTTCTTTCCGGTGGTCGAAATTATTTATTAGAAAGAATTAACGGCCTTTTGCATACAGTGGATGTTGTGATACCTAGTGTTCTAGAGCAAATTGAAGGGGAACATTTTGATTATATTATTCACGATTCGATGTTTGGCTGTGGCCATATAATTTCTCAAATTCTAAAGCTTCCAGCAATAAATTCTTCTACATCTTTTGCACAGGATGAAAAAGCATTTGAACAAATGTTAGCCCACGTGTCTAAAAATATCCCAGTAGAAGATCAAGATAGGATATATAATGATTTTGAAAGCTTAACTAAGGGAATTGCGGAAAAATACGGAGTTAAAATAAACTCGCCGTATGAAGTTTTCTGTAATCCAGCGCCACTTACTATTGTGTATACAATAAAGGAGTTCCAACCTTTTGGAGATATGTTTGATGAAACATTTAAGTTTGTGGGTCCATCTATCTCTACACAAGTGAAAAATGAAGAGTTTGATTTTACTGCAATTGAAGAAAAAAGCCCGATTTACATTTCACTAGGTACTGTTTTTAATGAATCGCTTGATTTTTATAAACTATGTATGAAGGCGTTTGAGAATAGTGATTATACGATTGTGATGTCTATTGGCAATAAAACGAAAATAAGTGATTTAGGTAAAATTCCTAAAAACTTCATTGTGAAAAATTATGTACCACAAACAAAACTACTTACATATACAAAGTTATTTATTACACATGGCGGGATGAACAGTACACATGAAGGACTATATAAAGGGATTCCGCTTATTGTAATTCCGCAAAGTGCAGATCAGCCAGTTATCGCAAAGCAAGTGGAGAATCTTGGAGCTGGGGTTAAGTTGTCAATGAAGGAACTAACTGAAGAACAACTACGTGAAAGTGTAGAACTCATATTAAATAATCCTTCATTTAAAGAAGCTGCTTTGAATTTGAAGGAGTCTTTCCGAAAATCCGGTGGGTATAAACAAGCTGTTGATGAAATTTCTACATTTGTAGGTCAGTAATCAGTATAAAATTACACATGAAAGAAGTGCCTATATTAAATGATATAGGCACTTTTCTATTATTTGAAAAAAAGGATGAATATCAATTTTGATAAAAGCACCTGAAATCCCCAGTATGTACCATTACTTAGGGTATAATTTTACATGTTAGTAATGATGTCACTGTTTCTGCACAACTTCTACACATATTTAGATGATTTCTATGTCATGATATATTCAGTAAGTGAAATGTTTCACAAAAATGAAATGTTTCTTTACCACGGTGTATATTTACGTATACACTGATACAAGATTGTCTCTTGTTATTCTTTTACATCGAAGCCCACATTACACTACAAAGTATAACAAGAAGGGGACAGGAACATGAATAATCAATTTTTAAAACAACTACAAAATATGAAAATGAACAAAAAAAGTCTAGGAG
The DNA here is from genome assembly GCF_022664315.1 of Bacillus cereus group sp. BfR-BA-01309. Taxonomy (NCBI): domain Bacteria; kingdom Bacillati; phylum Bacillota; class Bacilli; order Caryophanales; family Bacillaceae; genus Bacillus; species Bacillus cereus group sp. BfR-BA-01309. The sequence goes on along the minus strand of NZ_JAKUHE010000001.1, from coordinate 463,032 downwards.
TTGTTGCATTAACTGCCGGAATTATTGGCTCGACACTTATTCCTCAAAATGCATACGCGCACGGTTTTGTTGAAAAGCCTGGCAGCCGATCTGCGTTATGTAGTCCAACTTATGGCGCACTAAATGTAAACTGCGGAAGTGTTATGTATGAACCGCAAAGCTTAGAAGCACCAAAAGGATTCCCGCAAGGTGGCCCAGTTGATGGACAAATCGCTTCTGCAGGCGGAAAATTTGGCGGTATTTTAGATCAGCAAACTGAAAATCGTTGGTTTAAAAATACAATCACAGGCGGAGAAAATAGTTTTACTTGGAAATATACAGCGCCTCACTTAACGAGTAAATGGCATTACTATATTACCAAAAAAGGATGGAATCCAAATAAATCGCTTACAAGAGCAGATTTTGAACCAATTGGAACTGTACAACATGATGGTTCTGCAGCCTCAAATCATTTAACTCACAAAGTTAATGTACCTACTGATAGAAGTGGATACCATGTGATTTTAGCAGTATGGGATGTAGCTGATACAGCAAATGCATTCTATAATGTAATTGATGTTAATCTTATCAATGATGTGAAACCAGATATAGAAGCTCCAAGTAGTCCAAATGGAATTCAGGCACAAAAAGTAACAGCGAATAGTATAGAACTAACATGGACCCCTTCTACGGATAATGTAGGGGTAAAAGGGTATCAAATCTTCCGTAACGGAGAGATGATTGACACAGTACCAGGAACTCATTTTATTGATAAAAAATTAAAACCAAGTACAGAATATTCGTATACTGTAAAAGCAATTGACGCAGCTGGAAATGTTTCGAAAGAAAGTACAGCACTTACAGTGAAAACAACAGTTGAGGCTCCTGATACAGAAGCACCAACACAACCAAAAGGATTACATAGTATGGGAACGACAGTGTCAAGTGTAGACTTAATGTGGAGTCCATCTGACGATAATATTGGTGTAGACCATTACGATATTTATAGAGAAAAAGAAGGAGCAATGAAAAAGATTGCAACATCCAATATGACTTCTTATATGGATAAAAATTTACTCTCCAATACTACTTATAAATATGTAGTGAAAGCAGTTGATGTAGCTGGAAATGAATCTGTACAGAGTGATATTTTCACAATCACTACTAAAAATGAAAGCGTTTCATATGAAGAGTGGGGTGCGAAGAAAGCATACGAAAAGGGAGATAGAGTACTACACGAAGGAACAGTATATGAAGCAGTCCAGGGTTATCAAGGAAATGGGGATCCAAACTGGATTTATGCCTTATCATTATGGAAAACAGTGTAAGCTTTATCTAGGTATAAACTAAGAGATGTTGGGCTTTGATGCAAAAGGAAATCTTGAGAATTCACTTTTCTATAATAAAAAGGGTAATATATGAATTCATATACTACCCTTTTTATTATGATAATACTTTCGTCATAAGAACGTGCGGAATACCATCTTCCATAAATACATCAGAAGAAGTTTGATAACCTAATTTTTTATAAAATCCTTCAGCATGTGTTTGACCGTGTAGTTTTACTTTTGTAGCTTCTTTGTCACGAGCAATTTCTTCTAACGCGTTGATTATTTCTTTGCCTAATCCGTATTTACGATAGTCTTTTAATATACAAATACGTTCTAATTTTCCTGCGCCGTCAACAAATCGTATACGACCTGTACCTACAGGAAGCTCGTTATAATAAACTAAAATATGTTTACATTCCTCACCGATTTCATCAAATGTATCGAATTCATCCTCCAGAGGGACATTTTGTTCTTTTATAAATACTTCTTTTCGAATATGAAAGGCAGTTTCTAAATCAGTAAGTTCTGTTATGAGTTTGGAGTGCAAATTGTTCAGCCCTTTCTAGTTTGATGTACTTTTGTTTTCATAGTATATCATAATACCACGCTATAAAGAGAAAATATAAAAAGCTGACTGTAAGAGTCAGCTTTCATTATAATTCCTTAATCCCATTTTTTGTTCCAATAATCGCCTTACTAGTCATATTAACAAATAACCCTGTTTCAACTACGCCTGTAATCATTTTTAATTGCGTGTGTAAATTGGCGGGATTCGTTATGTTTTGAGGGAATACACAATCGATAATCACGTTATTATTATCGGTAATAAACGTTTCATTATTTTGTAAACGTAACGTTGTTTGACAACCTAAAGATCGAATTTTTCTTTCCGTTTGTTTCCATGAAAAAGGTGTAATTTCAACAGGTAAAGGAAAAGTACCTAAATGCGTTACGAGTTTTGATTCATCAGCAATGATAATTAGTTCTTTGGAGGAATTGGCAACGATTTTTTCACGAAGTAATGCGCCACCGCCGCCTTTTATTAATTGTAAATTTGAATCAATTTCATCTGCACCATCGATTGTAAGATCGAGTATATCAATTTCGTTTAAGGAGATTAATGGAATGGAAAGTTGTTTAGATAGAGATTCCGTTTCTTTTGATGTTGGTATAGCTTGAAATGATAAGCCTTCCTTTACACGCTCACCTAATTTTTGTATCGTCCAATATACAGTAGAACCTGTACCAAGTCCAACTTTCATCCCTTCTTTTACAAAGTTAGCAGCATATTCACCGGCAAGCTGTTTTAAATTCATCATATTATTCTGCTGGACGCGGGCCTGCATCAAGACCTGAATTTTCTACTGTAAGTATAGGGCGAACGACTATATCTTTATGTACGTGCATTTGGCATGATAAACGTAAGTGATCTTCAATTCCTTTTTCCGTAATCGCATTTTTTTCATTAGAATTCGCTTCACAAAACTCACCTGCTATTATTTCAACCCTACAAGTTGTGCAGCGGGCTTTTCCGCCGCAGCGATGGAGAATGTGTACACCGTTATCTTCAATCGCTAATACTAACTTAGTGCCTTCTTTTACATCAAAAGTTCCCGCACCTTCAATTGTTAATTTTGGCAAATTTGTTCCTCCTCACGTAATATTGTACATAACATATTTATGACCGCGAATTATTAAACATAAACATAATTTTTTTATATGCCCCGTAACTTTTTTATTTATTGAATCGTTAATTTAGTAAGCGCTGAAAAGGAGTGGTTATTTTGTGCACAAAAGTAACTCATATTTTTAAAAATCATATCGATATGAATCATTCAAATATAAACTTTTTAATTGAGCAATACGGAGAATTGAAAAGGTACTGTACATTTTTAACGAAAAACAAGTGGGACGGCGAAGACCTTGCCCAAGAAACAGTTTGTAAAGTTCTTCAAAAATATAGTAATAAAGATATTTGTATGACACTTGTATATAAAATAGCTCGCAATCGTTGGATAGACCAGATGAAATCAAAATCAGTTCATGAAAAAATAAAGGGACAAATTACTTTTGAAGAACCACATGAGAACATTGCAGATTTGCATGAAATGGTAGGGAAAGTATTATCGTTACTCAATGTACAACAATCCACCATTTTATTATTAAAGGATGTTTTTCAATATAGTATCGCTGATATTGCTAAAGTATGTTCCATATCGGAAGGTGCAGTAAAAGCTTCTTTATTTCGGAGTAGAAATAGGCTGAAAACTGTAAGTGAAGAAGGGATTGAGATTGTAGAATTCACAGATGATATTGAAGTTGTAGTAACGTCTATTCGTGAGGAAAAGCCGGAATTGTTAACAAAGCTTCTTCCGACAATAGATTTTACTAAGTTACCGTCTAAACAGCCAGTCTTATTATTTAATGCAAAAAAACCTTCTTCCTACAGTTGTATGCTTTGCGTGGCATAACAATTATTGGAGGGATTAAATATGAATGCAATTCCATATGTAGTAGAACAAACGAAATTAGGAGAACGTTCCTATGATATATATTCAAGGTTATTAAAAGACCGCATTATTATTATCGGTTCAGAAATAAATGATCAAGTAGCAAGTAGTGTCGTAGCTCAATTATTATTTTTAGAAGCGGAAGATGCCGAGAAAGATATATTTTTATACATTAACAGCCCAGGCGGCTCAACGACAGCAGGTTTTGCCATATTAGATACGATGAATCTCATTAAACCAGATGTACAAACGCTATGCATGGGATTTGCAGCATCATTTGGTGCATTGTTATTATTATCAGGTGCAAAAGGGAAACGGTTTGCACTCCCTAATAGTGAAATTATGATTCATCAGCCACTTGGTGGTGCGCAAGGTCAGGCAACAGAAATTGAAATAACAGCAAAAAGAATACTAAAGTTAAAGCGTGATATTAATAAAATGATTGCAGAAAAAACAGGGCAATCAATTGAAAGAGTAGCACATGATACAGAAAGAGATTATTTTATGACTGCAGAAGAAGCGAAGGCATATGGGATAGTAGATGATGTTGTTACGAAAAAATAAGATAAAACAGGCTAGAGGATATGCTAACCCTCTAGCCTGCTTTGTTAATCTTTTACCCATTCATCAACTAGCGCTTGATTCTTTTTAATCCATTTTTGTGCCGCTTCTTCGGGATCTTTCGTTTTATTTAACTCGACCATTAATGTACCAAGTTGTTCATCGTTCATTTTCCATTTATCAAAGTATTTTATGATATCCGGATGATCTTTTTCGAAACCTTTACGAACAGAGTAATAAATGTCATCTTTTTCACCATATACTTTCTTAGGGTCTTTTAAATATTTTAAGTCAAATTCCGAAAAGCCCCAATGCGGATTCCAAAGCGTAACAGCGATTGGTTTCTTTTTCGTATATGCTTTCTTTAGTTCACTCATCATTGCAGCTTCAGAAGATTGGACAAGTTTTAGTTTAATATCATATACCTTCATTGCTTTATTCGTTAAATTCATAAGACTACTACCGGGTTCGATGCCAACAATTTTGTTATCTAGCTCATCTTTATGTGCATTTAAATCCTCAATACTGTTAATGTTTTTCATATAAGAAGGGACGACGAGGCCAAGTCCAGTACCTTCATACCATTTGGATTTTAAGACAATATCATCTTTATAACGAGCATTTAACGGTTTATCCGTAACGGGTAGCCATACTTCTAAATTAGCATCAACATCACCGCGAGCAACACCAGTCCAAATTGCCGCTTTTTCTAAATACATGAGTTCAACTTTGTAACCTTTTTGTTCTAATAAAACTTTCCACATGTTTGCCGTGGCAATGTTTTCTTTCCAACTTGTTACACCAAGTTTAATTTTTCCTTTCGAATTTGCATTTGTTGCATTACATGAAGAGAAAATCATAGTAATAAATAACGAAAGGCATATAAGCCATATTTTCTTTCTCATTGAAACCCTCCTAAGAAACGTTTGCCTTTTTAAATAAATGTATAAGTAAGCATTCTTATTATGAACGGAAACAAGAATTTTAAAGAAATCTTATGAATGTCATTTTTATGTAATATTTCTTTGCAAAATCGCAACACTATGTGAATAGATGGGTAGAAAAGGAGTAGTGACATGGATAATACAAAGGTGCGTATTGAAAACGTAACAAAAGTATTTGGGAAACACCCGCAAAGAGCGCTTACCTTATTAAAAGAAGGAAAAAGCAAATCGGAAATTTTGAAAGAGACAGGAATGAACGTTGGTGTGAAAAAGGCAACGTTTGAAGTATATACGGGAGAAATTTTCGTAATTATGGGGCTGTCTGGTAGCGGGAAATCTACGTTAGTTCGTATGTTAAACCAATTAATTAAGCCAACTGCAGGACATATATACATAGATGGGGAAGATATCGCAACGATGGGAAAAGAAGAGTTGCGAAGAGTGAGAAGAACGAAGATGAGCATGGTTTTTCAAAAGTTTGCTTTATTTCCGCATCGTACAGTGATACAAAATGTTGCGTACGGATTAGAAATTCAAGGGGTTCCAGTAGAGGAACGAGAGCATAAAGCATTAGAATCGCTACAGTTAGTAGGACTTGATCATCATAAAGATAATTATCCAAGTCAACTTAGTGGCGGTATGCAACAGCGTGTTGGAATCGCAAGGGCATTAACAAATAATCCCGATGTATTGTTAATGGATGAGTCATTTAGTGCATTAGATCCACTTATTCGAAAAGAAATGCAAGATGAGCTGTTAGAATTACAAGATAAAATGGAAAAAACAATTATATTTATTACACATGATTTAGACGAAGCGCTTCGAATTGGAGATCGGATTGCATTAATGAAAGATGGAGAGATTGTTCAAGTTGGAACGCCAGAAGAAATTATGATGAGTCCTGCCAATGAATTTGTCGAGAAGTTCGTGGCGGACGTGAATTTAGGAAAAGTCATTACGGCGGAATCTATTTTAAAACGACCAGAGACATTATTGATTGATCGTGGACCACGTGTAGCACTTCAAATTATGAGGAACGCTGGTGTATCAACTGTATATGTTGTTAACAAAAAATATGAATTTTTAGGTATATTAACTGCGGACGATGCGAGTAAAGCCGTTCAAAAACAGTGGCCAATTGCGGATTTATTACTTAACGATATCCCGCACGTGTATGTAGATACTTTGCTTGAGGAAACATATGCAAAAATGGCGGAGATGAAATATCCGTTGCCAGTAATTGATGAGAAGAAAAGGCTAAGAGGAATTATTAAACGTGAAAGTGTCATTCAAGCTCTTGCAGGTAATATTGAGGAAGAGGTGAAAGACGATGAGTAGTATACCACGTATTCCATTAGGCGAATGGGTCGATTCATTTGTGGCAAGTTTATATGAGCACTTTGAAGGATTATTCCGAGGATTCTCTTATATTATCGGCGGATTCGTTGATTTACTCACTAATTTTTTAACAATAATACCAGCCGTATTGATGATTATTATCCTTTGTTTCCTCATTTGGTACACAACGAGAAAAGTATCTTTAGTTATTTTTACACTGATCGGTTTATTATTTATTTTAAATATTAACTACTGGGCACAAACGATGCAGACATTAGCACTCGTACTTACATCTGTTATTATTTCAATCATTGTAGGAATCCCAATCGGAATTTTAGCTTCTCAAAATGAACGCTTCTCAAAATTTTTAAAACCGACATTAGATTTTATGCAAACAATGCCTGCTTTCGTATATCTCATTCCTGCGATTACATTTTTCGGAGTAGGTGTAGTACCTGGAATTATTGCATCTGTAATCTTTGCAATGCCACCGACAATTCGGTTTACTGACTTAGGAATTAGGCAAGTTCCAGAAGATTTAATAGAAGCAGCGAATGCGTTTGGCTCTACCGCATCACAAAAATTATTTAAAGTACAATTACCACTTGCAACTGGGACAATCATGGCTGGTGTGAACCAAAGCATTATGCTTTCTTTATCGATGGTAGTAACAGCATCTCTTGTAGGTGCACCAGGTCTTGGGGTTGATGTATACCGCTCTGTAACACAAGTAAATATCGGAATGGGATTTGAAGCCGGACTAGCTATTGTTGTCATTGCGATTATATTAGACCGTATTACACAAGGTTTTCATCAAAAAAGAAGATAAACAAAAAACACACTTTATTATACAAAGTGTGTTTTTTGTTCGGAAAAATTACATACGAACGATAACAGAACCACCAGCTGGTGCACAAACTTGGTTTTGTTGCTGTTCCATTGATTTAATTAAATGATTATTTTCTTCGATTAATGAGATTAATTTCGCTAATTGGCTTTCAAGACTTGCGATACGCTGCATCATATATTGTGAATCATGATGCAATGTATTCCTTACGGGATGGGGGGAATACACATATTGTTGATTTATATTTGGATTCCAATGAGGATGCATTTAAATCGTTCCTCCTTCAATAAATTACGAAGCTTTCTTATAGTAAATGCCTATGCATAATTAATGGTTACTTGAAATTTTTCATTATAAAAGGAGTATGTACAGAAAATGGAAAATATTATATATGAAGTTAAATCGCATTTTTTGGAAATATTTAAATGAGATAGTGAATATAGTAATACATTCAAGTAAATGTATGTTATTTAAGGAGAAACCTTGGGAGGCGATGCAATTTTGGCTAAAAATAATAAAAGAAATGATGCCTTGGCGATAGGTATCGGTATAGGGGTTGTAATCGGTGTATTTCAAGGGTACTTTACAAATAATTTAGTAATCGGAATTGTGATAGGGATCGTAATTGGCATTGCATTTTTGAAGAAATAATGAAGTTGTAAATTCATTTCAAAAATTGCCTTTTAAAAGAACGAATTTTCGGAATATAAATCCTATTTTTCCTTTTTTTATGATATTATAAATAAAAAGGATGGTGATGGATATGTCAACAAACAATCAAGTAGAGCAAAACTGCTTTATTTGCGAAAAACATAGAGGAAACATTACAGTTCCAGGTGGAGCTATTTACGAAGATGAACTCGTTTACGTTGGACATGTCCACTGGGATAGGGAAGAAACATACCTTGGTTATGTAATGATAGATATAAAAAGACATGTACCTGGCCTTGCTGAACTAACAGATGAAGAAGCAAAAACGTTCGGACTTATAACAAGTAGAGTAAGTAAAGCGCTAAAAGAAAGTGAAGGTGCAGAACATATTTACACTTTTGTTTCAGGGAATGGTGTACCACATATGCATATGCACATCATCCCGCGTTATCCAAATACACCCAAAGAGTTTTGGTCACCAACGGAAGTAGCGAAATGGACTGGTGCGCCATATGGTGACGCAGAGAAAATCAAAAAACTATGCGAAAGAATACGAAAGTATATGGTGAGTGAATATGCATACAAGAAATAATAGACAATATTCATGGATTGGAAATAAGAAGATGTGTTTAGACGAAGTTTCAGTAAAACAATATGGTGATATCGTACTCGGTACATATGGCGGGAATATAAGTGCCGGAGCAAAAAAGAACGAAGATGGCGCGTTAGTTTGGTCAAATGGTGATTGGGAATTTGCAGCTATTTTAGATGGACATAATAGTGCGGAAAGTGTTGATTTAGTAGTAAATACAATCCAAAAAGAATATGAAAATATAAAAGTAATGATGAATGAATCGATTGATACAGTATTTCGATCTGTTGAAAATCATATACTTACAATTTTTCAGTCCTCTTCATTTAAAGAAAAGTGCCAAAAAATTAAAGGTGAAACAGCTTGCTTAATATGTGTAAGAAAAGAAAATTATATATGGTGGTTATCTATTGGTGATTGCCTCATTTATGTATTTCATGAAGAATTACATAAGTTAGGACAATATGCATTAAATCAGCGTCATTTTTATGAATGGATTGGAAATGTAAACATATTTCATTTACCAGTTCCTTGCTATTCAACAGGAATTCGTGAATTACGTACTGGAAAGAATCGAATTGTAATGGTTACAGATGGAGTATTAGAATGCGGGAAACGACACTATGAAACACCATTAAATCTATATAACGATATGAATAGAAATATAATAGAGCTTGAAGAAAGTGTTCAGCATGTATTAGAACATGTTCATCATCAATTCGGACGAGATAGTGCGACAATTATTAGTTGGGACGTTGAAAACAAAGAGAATGCTACATATCCGAGTAATCAGCCGGATAAAAGGTAAAGGAGGAGACATCACTGTTTTTAGTTAAAGTAATTCTATTAGTATTATGGATCATATTTGTAGTTATTTTGGAAAAAGTAGTGAGAAAAAAATTAAATATACCGAAACAAACTGACTGGAATAGTAAATATGTAAACAACTCTCATAAATGGGGTACTAGGGTTCTTATCATTTCTTATATAATTGTTACAATGATATGTGCCACTTTAAATCCCATTTATATTAGTAATTTACCCATATTATTTTTAATAACTTTATATTGCTTTCAATCATATATGGAGTGGAAATATGATAAAGAATCGAGGGAATATGTCATTTCTTTAGGAACAGTTCCATTATTAATAATAACAGGAATTATGTTTAATCTCTTCTTTTATAGTTATTGGATTTAATCATATGTGGAATGAACGGGGTGCCAAAATGAAAATACCTAAATTACGTGCTGAAGTAATGATTGTAAATGAAGATCGTTCTAAAGTACTTGTACAATGTGATTTAAGTGAAACATTTTATCGTTTTCCAGGCGGTTCTATTGAATTTGGTGAAACAGCAAAAGAAGTAATCATGCGAGAATTAATGGAAGAATACGATTTGAAGATCTATGTTCAAGAATTAGCCGTTGTAAATGAGCATATTTTTGAGTGGAACAACGAAAAAGGACATCATTGCACATTGATACATAGGGGGACTGTTCAAGAGAGAATTACAAATGAAATAAGACATAAAGAATATGAGGATATTATATTAATTTGGAAAAGTATAAATGAATTAAAGGAGAAGCGCACATATCCTGAAGGGATTGTAAGCTATTTAGAAGAGGATAACCGTAATATAGTCCACTTTATTTCTAAAAATATATAAGGTAATAGGGGGGATCACAATGGGAAGCTCTACTTTTTGGATACTAATTATCGTTTTTTGCATAGCTGGCTATTTTTTCGATAAGTACTTGAGAAAAAAATTGGATATGCCAAAGAGTCGTTTTTGGGGATATAAGCATGCGAATAGCCTGCATGTAAAATTGGAAGTAGGACTATTTATAATTTATTTAATAACTAGTTTTATTTATATATATAAATTCGAAAACGCTAATATTGGATATGCTATTATTACTTATTTAGGGGTAACATGGATTTTAAGATCATGGATGGAATGGAAGTATGATAGAGAGTCGAAAGAATATATATTTTCGATAATCGGACTAGTTTCATTTATAGTTATGTTCTTAATATTATTTTATATCGTTCCACCTGCTGCGCAATAAAGTGACTATTTAGAAAATACTAGCTATCATGTAATCCACTTTACTTTAAATAATGCAACGTAGTAATAGGAGGGGATTAAACATGTGGAATTCTACAGTTTGGATAATCAATATAGGAATTGCTATAGGTGGTTATTTTTTAGAACAATTTTTAAGAAGAAAGTTGAATATGGAGAAGAGAGGTTTCTTTGGATATAAGCATGTAAATAGCTTGCATGTAAAATTGAAAATAGGCTTGTTTTTTATTTATTTTATAAGTGGTATCGTTTATGTTAATAGTTATGAAAATGCAAATGTAGCTTATGTACTTTTCACTTTCTTTGGAATATCACAGGCGTTACAAATTTTGATGGAGTGGAAATTTGATAGAGAATCGAAAGAATACATCCTTTCAACAATCGGTTTACTTGCATTTGTAGTTATGATTTCATTGCTACTTTACTTCGATCCGATTTCAGCGTAAAGGTAAGTCTGTAGATATAAAACGAGGGGATGAAATGGTTTGGGGTTAAATGAAATATTAGAACGAATTCGAGTGAAGTCTGTAGAGCAATCACTACTAATAATAGGTGTTGATGGTTGTGGGGGAGCAGGAAAAAGTACGTTAGCTAATAAAATAAAAAATAAATTTTCAACTGTAACGATTGTTCATATGGATGATTTTTATTTACCATCCACACAAATTGTAAATGAACATCCTATGAATAAATCGGTTGGTGCAGATTTTGATTGGAAACGCCTTTTACAAGATGTTTTAGATCCGATTAGTGATGGTATTGAAGGATGTTATAAACGTTACGATTGGGAAACGGATTCTTTAGCAGAATCTCATACTGTCCCTACAAACGGAATTGTTATTATAGAAGGTGTATATGCAACACGTCAGGAGCTGGCGGAACTGTATGATTTGAAAATATGGGTGAATTGTCCTCGTGAAACACGTATAAAAAGAGGGATTGCTAGAGACGGGGAAGCAGCACGCGATATGTGGGAAAACAATTGGATGGTTGCTGAAGATATGTATGTAGAAAGTCATAAGCCACATGCATTTGCAGATATTATTATTGATGGCACAAATCAATAGTTAACTAATAAATAAGAAACCATTTACTACTAAATGGTTTCTTATTTAAATTCATCATTTATTTTGGATAATATGGATGTAACGAAATTAGTTTTATCCTCTGTATATTGATGTTTATCATTAGGATTACATTTTCTTAAAGGTTCTCAATACAATGTATTCCCACAATCTCCAAGGAAGAATCTTCTTCGCAAAAATCATAAATTTTACACCTTTTCCAATCGGATATCGTAAATTCGTATGCTTAGATTCAGCGATTTCTACGATTTTATTTGCAACATCTATCGGATTACCGAATGTATCACTGCCGCTATTAATATGTTTTTGTATTTTATCCATATATTCTTTGTAAGGAGACGATGTATCAGATTGGTTTGTAGCTAGTTGTTTACCAACTTCCCAAATATTTGTGTTATAAGAACCTGGTTCTATTAAAGCAACCTCTATTCCGAACGGTTTTACTTCTAAACGAAGAGATTCACTCCAGCCTTCTAATGCATATTTTGAAGAAACGTAAGGAGATAGACCAGGGAATCCAACTTGACCACTAATGCTACTTATATTAATGATTTTCCCACTTTTTTGTACTCTCATATAAGGTAATACAAGTTGAGTAATTGATATAGCTCCAAACAGGTTCGTTTCAAATTGTTTACGGTATTCCTCTACTGGAATTTCTTCTACAAAGCCCCCATTTGCATATCCTGCATTATTAATGAGAAGGTCTACTCTGCTTATTTCTTGTAAATACAATTGAAAGTTATGTATAGAGTTTTGATCGGTTACATCTAATTGTTGAATTTTTATGTTTTGTTGTAAGTTGAGTTTAGTAGCTTGAGATATTAAATCTTTTTGCTTATTAATGTTTCGCATTGTAGCGATAATTAAATAGTCTTTTTTCGCAAGCTCAAGTGTTGTTAAAAGTCCGAATCCACTTGAAGCCCCAGTAATAACAGCGATTTTTTTATTCATTTTTTGCTCGCTTTCTTTTTCTTTTATCATAACGAATTGTATAGCGAATAGCTATTTATTGTATAAAGATATTTGTTATACTTGAGAAGTATTATCAATTAATTAATGGTTTATTTATAAAAGGAGTGTGGATTTCATGAGGACTAACGGTTTTCATGATATTTTTCATAAATATTTTCATGGATTACAAATGGAAGATGAGAGACATATGTATGTACCAAATATATTAGGTAAAGGAGAAGTACGAAGATGGACGTCGTTTTCTGGAATGGAAATTGTGTTATCAAACTTTCAATTCCATAATAATCACCATATTCAGTTTGCATCAGATGCAGCAATGGTGGAACTTAATTTTTGTTTGCAAGGTTTTGCGGAGGTGCAAGTAGGTCATTCTTCGTATGAATTAAAGACTGGAAATAGCTATTTATATTTTATGAATGATTTTGAAGTGTTATTTGAATATGAAAATGAGAAGCCTCTATATTCATTAGCTATTGGAATCCCTGTACCATTATTTAATCATTTTATGTTGGATTATGCGGATGAAGGAATGCTTAATTTTCACTCTATATTAGGTAATAACTCATTTAAAAAGTTGCAAAGTCCAATTGACTCTCTATCAGCTAATATTATTTCAAAAATGATAGATTTTCCACATCAAGAACGTATATATCAACTAGAAATGGAAAGTAAAGTGCTTGAATTACTCTCAATACATTTTGGTAAGTTTTTGTTAAAGAATCGTAATGAAATAAAAAGAAGAGTTTTATCAAAAAGTGATATAAATAAAATAAAACGTGCTGAAGAAATATTAATGCAGCGGATGGAATTACCACCATCATTATTAGAACTAGCTAAGTTAGTAGGATTAAATGATTATAAATTAAAACTGGGATTTAAAGAGTTATTTGGTACATCTGCATTTGCATATTTAAGAGAACAGCGAATGGAACGGGCAATGTTTTTATTACGTTCTGGAACTAGTAATGTAACTGAAACGGCAATCACTGTTGGGTACAAAAATATAAGTCATTTTTCAGAGTCATTTAAAAAGAAATATGGAATAAAACCTTCTGAAATTTTACGTATATATTAAAAATCCGCTATACCGTAAACTCCTCCGTTATTTGGTAGTTGTATTTTGTATTGGTCAGTATAATTACAATCAACATCCAATTGCAAATAACTATTTATGGAGGAATTTAAATGAATGAACGGAATGAACATCACTTTTGGGTATTTGTATTAATAGGAATGTTCCTTATTATAACAACAACCGGTTTTGCACGTATGGCATATGGAATTATATTGCCATTTATGCAAGAGGGACTTCACTTATCTACAGCCCAATCAGGTATGTTAGGAACTATACTTTTTTTAGGCTATTTATTAACTGTAGGAACATCTGGAATATTTACTATCCATTTTGGTGCAAAATCCGTTTTATTAATAGGGAGTTGGCTTGTTGTTGTAAGCTTATTGGGATTAGCTTTTGTTTATTCATTTTGGCTAGTCGCTATTTGTATGCTATGTGCTGGAGCTGGTAGTGCTTTAGTATATACACCACTCATGTCAATAACGGTAGGGTGGTTTCCAGGTAAAAGAGGAACTGTAATGGGGCTGTTATTAAGCGGTGCTGGAATAGGTATGCTATTTAGTGGAATAATTGTTCCTTATGTAGTACGTGCATTTCCCGAGTATAGTTGGCGCGGTGTATGGTTTTTGTTTGGAGTTATTACATGTATCGTAGTATGTATCGCTTCAATTATTTTGAAAAATCCTGATGTAACCGAAGATGAGGAGAAAAGGAATCATAAATCGTTTTTATGGAAAACAAAAGAACTATATGTTATTGCATGGATGTATTTTATTGTGGGCATTGTTTACTTAATTCCGAATTTATATCAAACTAGTTTTATGATTGATAGTGGTATATCGGCATCAATGTCAGGAACCATTTATGCAATTGCTGGTATGTTTTCAATAGTAGGAGCTCCTATCTGGGGATTGATTTCAGATAAGATTGGCATAAAGAAAACGTTATGTATTGCACTTTTATTAGCAGTAATAGGTGATGTGATGCCAATCCTTTTTGACAACATAATGGGTTTTATCGTATCGGCAATAATTTGGGGTTCTAGCCTCGGTGGTATCCTTTTATTAATACAAGTTGCAGCATCAAAGCAAGTATCCCAAAAGTACGTATCAATGGCAATTAGTTTTATATCTGTTTTTTATGCAGTTGGTCAAATGATTGGACCAGGACTTGCAGGCTGGATTATTGGAACAAGTGGTTATACAGCTGCTTATGGATTAGGTGCTTTCGGTTTCTTTATATGTATATGTATGGGATTGCGTTTAAAAAGAGGAAAACTTACAAATTCAGCGTATTTAGAGAAGTGAGTATTGTCATAAAATGAATTTTTTAAGGAGGGACGTAAAGTGGTACATGTGAAAGATGTATTAGCAGATCAATTATTAGCGAATGCGAACGATCCTAGTTGGTATATGCCATTTTCAGATGCAGTGAAAGATCTACCTGAGAGAGAAGCTTTCTGGAAACCGAATGAAGAGAGTAATAGTATAGCTGAAATTGTACAACATTTATTGTATTGGAACTCAACGTGGCAAACTAGGTATAAAGAATCGAATGTGAATGCCGTGCCAGCTATTGGTGATAACAACAAAAGTTTTATGCTTTCAGATAATCAATCTTTCGATGAGTTAAGAGAAAAACTACTAGAGAAACTGTTACAATGGCAAAAGCTTATAAATGAAGAGAAGGTTGAAAGCGATGTAGTTGGATTTCCTGTTTCAGCAAAGTGGTGGGAAGTGTTAGCAAATGTAACAACCCATAACGCTTATCATATTGGTCAAATTATTTATATCCGAAAATTACAGAAGAGTTTTGATAATGAATAAGATAATAATTCTCAAATTAGGTGAACAAAAGTGGACAAAACGAGACATATGTCTCATTTTGTCCACTTTTTTATTTTGAAAGAAAAGAGAAAACCTATGAAATCAAGGATTAGAATTTGGCACAGTACTTGCAATATAAAAGATGAACAAGAAAATAGGAGGGCTGGACATGTTAAAAACAACTGAAAGTAAAGGGAATGAAATTACGAAAGAACAAGCTCGTTGGATGTATGAAAAAATGTTAGAAATTCGTAAGTTTGAAGATAAGGTACATGAATTATTCGCGCAAGGCGTTCTGCCAGGTTTCGTTCATTTATACGCAGGTGAAGAAGCTGTAGCAGTTGGTGTATGTGCCCACTTAACAGATAGTGACAGTATTACAAGTACGCATAGAGGACATGGGCATTGTATCGCAAAAGGCTGTGATTTAAATGGGATGATGGCTGAACTTTTTGGGAAAGCGACAGGGTTATGTAAAGGTAAAGGCGGTTCCATGCATATTGCCGATTTAAATAAAGGAATGCTTGGTGCAAATGGGATTGTAGGCGGAGGTTTTCCACTTGCTTGCGGCTCTGCATTAACAGCTAAATATAAAGGAACGAAAGATGTAAGTGTTTGCTTCTTCGGTGACGGAGCAAATAATGAAGGGACATTTCACGAAGGGGTTAATTTAGCGGCAATTTGGAAGTTACCAGTTATTTTTATCGCAGAAAATAACGGTTACGGTGAGGCGACAACATTTGAATATGCTTCAAGCTGTAATTCCATTGCAGATCGCGCGAAAGCTTACAATATTCCAGGTGTCCAAGTAGATGGAAAAGATTTACTTGCGGTGTATAAAGCAGCAGAAGAAGCAGTAGAACGTGCGCGTAATGGCGGTGGTCCAACAATCATTGAATGTATGACATATCGGAATTACGGTCATTTCGAAGGTGAAGCGCAAACATATAAAACTTCAGAAGAAAAAGAAGAACATTTAAATGAAAAAGATGCGATTGTGAATTTCCGTAAGCATTTAATTCATGAAGCTTTATTAACTGAATCTGAACTTGTTGATATGGAAAAGGCAGTGGATGAAGCAGTACAAAAATCAATTGAATTTAGTGAAAATAGTCCATATCCAGAGGATGAAGAATTATTAAAAGATGTATACGTTTCTTATAAATAAGAGGAGGGTGAAAAATAATGACTAGAACAGTAAGTATGTCAACTGCAATCAATGAAGCGATGAAAATATCAATGCGTCGTGATGAGAACGTAATTTTAATAGGAGAAGATGTTGCAGGCGGTGCACAAGTGGATCACTTACAAGATGATGAAGCGTGGGGGGGGGTACTCGGTGTTACGAAAGGGCTTGTGCAAGAATTTGGCCGGAATCGTATTTTAGATACTCCAATTTCTGAAGCTGGTTATATGGGAGCAGCAATGGCAGCTGCGGCAACGGGATTACGTCCGATTGCTGAATTAATGTTTAATGATTTCATCGGAAGTTGTCTTGATCAAGTATTAAACCAAGGTGCAAAATTCCGCTATATGTTCGGTGGTAAAGCGAAAGTACCAGTTACAGTACGTACGATGCACGGTGCTGGTTTTAGCGCAGCAGCGCAGCATTCACAAAGTTTATACGCATTATTTACGAGCATTCCAGGTATTAAAGTTGTCGTTCCTTCCACTCCATATGACGCAAAAGGCTTATTATTAGCGGCAATTGAAGATGATGATCCAGTAATCTTCTTTGAAGATAAAACACTCTACAATATGAAAGGCGAAGTACCAGAAGGGTACTATACAATTCCTTTAGGGAAAGCAGATATTAAACGCGAAGGTTCTGAGGTAACAATCGTCGCAATTGGAAAACAAGTTCATACAGCACTTGCAGCTGCTGAGCAATTATCGAAAAAAGGACTTGAAGTAGAAGTAATCGATCCACGTTCTTTATCACCGCTTGATGAAGATACAATTTTAGCATCTGTTGAAAAAACGAATCGCTTAATTGTTATTGACGAAGCAAATCCAAGATGTAGTATTGCAACAGATATTGCGGCAATTGTAGCAGATAAAGGATTCGATTTGTTAGATGCACCTATTAAACGAATTACAGCACCACATACACCAGTTCCGTTCTCACCACCACTTGAAAAGTTATATTTGCCAACGCCGGAGAAAGTAATTGAAATTGTATCTGAAATGATCGGAGACCAATCTTTATTACATGTGTAATGAAACGATGAGAAGGGAGAGAGCAACATGGCTGTAGAAGTTGTAATGCCGAAGTTAGGTATGGCGATGAAAGAAGGTATTATTACGAGCTGGAATATTAAAGCGGGTGATCATGTAGCAAAAGGTGAACTAATTGCTAGTATTAACTCGGAAAAAATCGAAACTGAAATAGAGGCACCAGCTGATGGAACTGTTCTTGATATAGCTGTAAGTGAAGATGAGGGAGTTCCACCCGGCACTGTAATTTGCTACATCGGTAAGCAGAATGAAAAAGTAGAAGTTCATGAAAGTACACATGTTGTAGAAGAAAAAATACCTAATTTAGAATCTAAAAATGTACAACATCCAGAACCATATGTGAAAGAAGTAGCAAAGCAAAGAATCAAAATTTCACCTGTAGCGAAAAAAATTGCAAAGTCTGAAAATCTGGATATCAAGGTATTGGTTGGTACAGGTCCTGGCGGAAGAATTACAAAGGTAGATGTATTAAAGGCGCTTGAAGAAAGAGTGCTGATTCCAGAAGTACTTGAACAAGAAGAAAGTAAAGTCATTCCTGTTACTGGTATGCGGAAAGCAATCGCAAACCGTATGCATGCAAGTTTACAAAATAGTGCGCAATTAACATTAACGATGAAAGTAGATGTGACAGATTTAGTGGCTTTACATAAAGACATAGCGGAAGCTGTACAAAAACGATACGATAACAAACTAACCATTACGGATTTTGTTTCTCGTGCTGTAGTATTAGCGCTTGGAGAGCATAAAGAAATGAACAGCGCGTATATAGATGACGCAATTCATCAATTTGAACATGTTCATTTAGGCATGGCAGTCGCGTTAGAAAAAGGATTAGTTGTCCCAGCTATTCGCTTTGCTAATAATCTATCTGTAGTAGAGTTATCTAAAGAGATTAAGAATGTGGCACAAAAAGCACGAGCAGGTAGTTTAAGTAGTGATGATATGCAAGGAACAACATTTACAATTAGTAATTTAGGTAGCTTCGGTATTGAATATTTTACGCC
This sequence comes from Bacillus cereus group sp. BfR-BA-01309, assembly GCF_022664315.1. NCBI lineage: Bacteria > Bacillati > Bacillota > Bacilli > Caryophanales > Bacillaceae > Bacillus > Bacillus cereus group sp. BfR-BA-01309. The sequence goes on along the minus strand of NZ_JAKUHE010000001.1, from coordinate 443,987 downwards.
TGTATTAAATACACCTGAAACTGGTATTTTAGGTGTAGGTGCAATTGAACATGTTCCTGTATATAAAGGGAAAAAATTAAGAAAAGGCAGTATGTTACCTTTAAGTTTAACATTCGATCATCGTGTATTAGATGGTGCACCAGCAGCTGCATTTTTACGTACAATTAAACGTTATTTAGAAGAACCTGTAACAATTCTTTTATAAAGAGAAGGTGAGAGAATGAGTAAATTAGTTGTCATTGGGGGCGGTCCTGCTGGCTATGTAGCAGCAATTACCGCGGCTCAAAACGGAAAAGATGTCACTCTTATTGATGAAGCTGACCTTGGCGGGACTTGTTTAAATGTTGGTTGTATGCCTACGAAATCATTGCTAGAAAGTGCAGAAGTGCATGACATTGTGAGAAAAGCGAACTATTATGGAATTGCTCTTAATGAAGGAAGTATTTCAGTAGATTGGAAGCAAATGCAGGTGCGGAAATCACAAATCGTAACGCAACTCGTGCAAGGAATTCAATATTTAATGAAGAAAAATAAAATACAAGTTATACAAGGTAAAGCGAGATTTGAAACGGATCATCGAGTGAGAGTTACACATGGTGATAAAGAAACCGTAGTAGATGGAGAACAATTCATTATAGCCGCAGGTTCAGAACCAACTGAATTACCTTTTGCTCCATTTGATGGGAAGTGGATTTTAAATAGTAGCCATGCAATGTCCCTAGAAAATATACCGAAATCATTACTAATCGTTGGAGGTGGTGTAATAGGGTGCGAGTTTGCAAGTATTTATAGTCGTCTTGGAACAAAAGTTACGATTGTTGAAATGGCACCGCAATTATTACCTGGTGAAGATGAAGATATCGCACATATTTTAAGAGAGAAACTAGAAAATGATTGTGTAGAAATATTTACAGAAGCAGCTTTAAAAGGATTAAATAATTATAAGAAGCAAGCTTCATTTGAATATGAAGGAAATATCCAAGAAGCCAATCCGGAATATGTACTTGTTTCTGTCGGCCGAAAACCACGTGTACAAGGATTAGATTTAGAAAAAGCAGGCATTCAATTTTCAAATAAAGGGATTGCTGTGAATGAACATATGCAATCAAATGTATCACATATTTACGCAGCAGGTGATGTGATTGGTGGAATCCAGCTTGCTCACGTTGCTTTCCATGAAGGAACGACAGCAGCATTACATGCGAGTGAAGAAGATGTGAAAGTAAACTATCATGCTGTACCTCGATGTATATACACATCCCCAGAAATCGCAAGTGTCGGTTTAAATGAAAAAGATGCAAGAGAGCAGTACGGTGACATACAAATTGGAGAATTTCCTTTTACAGCGAACGGAAAAGCGCTTATTATTGGTGAACAAACGGGGAAAGTAAAAGTTATTGTGGAACCTAAATATCAAGAAATTATAGGGATTTCAATTATCGGCCCTCGTGCAACCGAACTGATCGGACAAGGAACCGTAATGCTTCATACAGAAGTTACCGCTGATATAATGAGAGATTATATTGCGGCACATCCAACTTTATCTGAAGCGATTCATGAAGCTTTATTGCAAGCGATAGGACAGGCTGTACATGCTTAAATGAAAATATAATAAACCACTATTCTCTAAATGAATAAGAGAATAGTGGTTTGAATTTTTACAGAAAAAATTGAATATCCTATTATTTTTTTACGTCAATCGCTGAAGTAATATCGTTCCAATCAGCAGCTAAATTAGCAGTTTTACCGTACCAATCAGCATGTTTAAATACAACGCCTTTTCCATATCCCTGTGTAGAAGTATGCTCCCAAAGTGTTGTGGAATAACTTGCTGAAGGCGATGCTGTACTTACAGAAGAAATTCTGTCATTCCAGCTAGAAGGCAAGTTTTTAAAACCGCTGCTCCAGTAAATATATTGGCCACCTTTATCTTTATGTTCATAAAAATCAGTACTACCAGCACCGCTACCTAAAGGATTAATTTTATTTTTAAGTGCTTTTTTATCCTTTTCAATATAAGCATCTAATGTTTCACGGCTAGTAAAACCATAAGCTAGCCAATCTCCATTTTCATTTTGCTCAGGTAATACCATAGTAATTTGGATGTCTTTTTTCTCCTGATCATTTAATTTTGCAAATGAATTAACATTCTGTTCATCCACTTTTAAATAGTCAAATGACTTAATTGTGTTACTTTTTTCTTCTGCACTTACTGCACCTAATCCTCCAGTTAATGCAAATCCCGCTACTAGTGAACCTGCTACTAATTTCTTCAACATATAACCATCCCTTTTTGTTTAGATTTTTGTACAGGTGAATCTTTGTACTAGTAAAATGTATTCTAATTATTTATTTTTGTAAATATTCTGAAGTTTTAGAAATAAAAGGCGGAATATTTACAGTTTTGCATTTTTTCTTTAGAAAAAATAGTTATTGGAATGATATAATAAATAGATATATCGCTTTTGTTGGATGTTAAAATGTTTTAGGAGGGAAGCTATTGAAGTATTTCAATAAAGATTGGTATAAAGAAATGCAAGTATTTGGATTTTTAATTTTCCCAGAAACAGTAGAAGAATGGGAAGAGCTGTTGCGAGAGAGCGAAAAAGTAGGAATGGATTATAAGCAAAGTTTAAGAGAAGACGTGGAAGAAAAGAAAGAAGATTTATTAAAGTTTCTCCCTAAGTCATTACATCCATATATTCATGACAATACCATTAATTCAGGATACCGATCGGAAAAATTAAAGAAACTTATGCTTGAGTGGACAGTAGATTATGAGAAAAGAATGAATGATTTAGAACAAGCTTGTATAGATAATTATAATAGTATAAAAGAAAAGCTCTCGCAGACTGTCGTTCAACTACATGATTACTCACTACATGATAGTGTAGTCAAATCAGTAGAGAGAAGATTAAAAGATACGCTAATTATTACTTTAGATTGCAGTGGTACTTTCAGTGAATTTGATAAACTGCAAGTAACTTTTACAGGCGTAACGAAGTGTTCAATTCCGGAAAATTTTGAAGGCGCTTGGTGGTTAAGTCATGAAATAGATCTTACTAATGAAGGGTTCGAATTAGGTGTTTTATTTGATTGCCCATTTGAAGAAGTGACAATTTGTGCAAAAGACGTATTGCTTGAGATAGGTAACTAGTAAACTTTATAAATTTACAAACAAAAAAACAGTCTTATAAGACTGTTTTTTATTTAGATGCTAAATTATCAAGTTTCCAAAATGTATCTGTTAACGGTGCAGCTTTACTATCTATGTATAAATACATAGAATTTAAATCTTTTGGTGAAGTTTTCATATTAAATACAATGTCGCTAGTTAAAGAAAACTCAGAAGGAACCTTTTTAGCATTTTCATTTTGTATAACTTCACCTTCGTATTTTTCACCCGTTTTTTCATCTTTTATGAAATATTTTATTTCTGAAAGATCTATCGTTTGTCCGTCAGTACGAGCATTATTTATAGTAACGCGAGCTGTGAGACGCCACTCTTTGTCTATTTTCTCGAATTTTGCATTTTCAACAGTTGCTCTATAGTATTCGTTTTTTAATATTTCCCCATAGTGCATTGCATTCTTTTCAAGAGCGCTCTTTTCTTGTTTTGGTGTAGTACTACCATTACATCCTGCCATTACTCCTGTAAATACTAATGCTGTACAAGTTACTTTAATTAAAGATTTCATAGCAATTCCTTTCTGTGTTAAAAAGTAAAACATAGGAATAATTTTACATCAATAGGAAGGTAAATGGAAGTATATTTACGTAATATACAGATATTCATTTATTTAGTTGTCAAGTTAACGGGATAGAAAGTGAGAGAAAACGGTATAAAGCTGAATAAATAAGAATTGAAAATATTGTAATACAGAAAAAGCATGCATATAATTAAAATAAAGATGAAATTTCAGAATCTTTAATGACGGTGGTGGGTACATGTTTACTGAAGAGCGTAGAGAGAAAATTTTAGAGTTACTTAAGAAAGATGGAAGAGTAATCGCTAAGGATCTTGCGGAAAGTTTCGATATGTCTATTGATTCGATAAGAAGAGATTTATCTATTATGGGGAAGGATGGCCTATTAAAAAGAACGCACGGAGGTGCAGTTGAACTTACGCGAGTGAGAAACTTAGCTACTGAACCATCGAAACGTTATCGTGATAGTTCAATAGAGGAAGATGCGATTGCAAAAGTTGCTGCATCCTACATACAAGAGGGAGATTCCGTTTTTATTGGCGGGGCTTCTATTCATTATGCCATGTTAAAATATTTACCTGAAATGTCATTTACAGTGATTACGAATTCTTTAGAAATTGCTAGTAAGTTACGGGATTATAAGAATGTAGATACGTACTTAATTGGTGGAAAGGTGAAACCATCAGGAAATATGATAGATACACTTGCCTCAGAATTGATAAGTAGATTCTCTATTGATCTGTATTTCTCTACAGGCGGTGGCATTTCATTGAATGGTATAAGTACTGCTACGCCGGAAGTTGCTTATTTTGGAAAAACAGTAAGTAAAATTGCTAGAAAAAACATTTGTTTAGCTCCTCATACGAAACTAGGAATAGACTGCTTTATAAAAGGAGAGTCACTAATAGCAATTGACCTTATCATAACAGATGAAGAGACTAGTAAAGAAACAATTCAACAATTTGAGAAACAAGGCAAAGAAATTGTAATAGCGTCAATAGACCTCATTTAAAAGGAGTTTAAGATGATTATAAAAGAACAAGAGTTTCATATAAATGGATTAACTTATACAATTCGTTCAGCAGTTGAAACGGATGCTGAGCAGTTATCAGAAATTAGAGTTCAGATCGATGGCGAAACTGAAAATATGGATAGAGAAGCTGGAGAGGGATTTATAGATAAGAAAGGGTTTCAAAAAATAATAAAAACAGATAGTGAAGAGATAAAGAATCTGTTTTTAGTTGCAGAAGTGCGCAACCGAATCGTAGGATTTGCAAGATGTGAAGGTTCTAATTTGAAAAGATTAACCCATAAAGTAGAGTTTGGTGTTTGTATTTTAAAAGAGTTTTGGGGATATGGAATGGGTAAGAGTCTATTGCAACAATCTATTCAGTGGGCTGATGAAAATGAAATGAAAAAGATATCATTACAAGTGTTAGAGACAAATGAAAAAGCCATTCAACTTTATAAGAAATTAGGTTTTGAAGTAGAAGGTATTTTGAAAAATGATAAAAGACTGTCGGATGAGAAGTATTATAATACGGTAGTAATGGGAAGGTGTATTTGAGGCTGTTCATAAAAGAGGTGGAAATGTATGTTTTATAGAAGAAAGTACTATATAGTAAAGAATGAATTTATAGAAATATTTAATGAGCATTTTACTAACACGAACTTACCTAATCAATTAAAGCATGGTTCCAGGCTAATAGGACGCTGGATGAAAGATAACAATGATGGTACAACTGAAATATTCGCCATATGGGAATATGATAGTTATGATGAGTATAAAGAAATAGAATCGAAAATTAGAAGCGACGAGAAGCATGTTAAAAGAATACATGATTGGTATGAAAAACATGGCGGAAGAGAATCTGTTTTACAGAAGTACATATTAGAGTTAAAAAATGAAGAGTTAGTATGTACTGTAAAGTGATAGAGGAGTGAGGAATGATGAAAATTAAAACAAAATTATATTTTAGTTTAGCATCTACCATTTTATTTTCAATAGCGGTCATAATTTTCTTTATAAATGATACTCCAGAAAAGTGGTTTTGGTTATGTATTTTCTTTGCGTCCATTATACAAAATATATTTCTACTAAAAAAGAATAAAGAAGTTCATTAATATGTACTAATTATTAACATATTTGTGTCGTCTTTCTAGTTTTATTGAAAACGCTTTTATTCAGTTTTATAATAAAAGTATATTTTTACAGATCTCCAAAACAATGAATAGGGAGATGATACAATGTTAGCTTCACCGTTTTACTTACATACATGGAAAAAGTTTGTTGATGAAGGTGTTCTTGATTCGAACCGTATAAACGAAAGGATTTCAGAGTCATGGTATCGATGTAAACAAGCAAATGTGAATCCTCATATGAATAAAGGTCAGAAAATTTTGTCTTCTAATATTTTTCAGGATCAAAAGAAAAAGAGTGAAATCTTCCTTGATATTGCAATACCTCAAATACAAAATATGAGAAAAACCATTGATGAACTGCAAATGATGGCATTATTAATAGATCCAGATGGTTACGTTCTATCATTAAGTGGCAATCAGCAAACGTTGAAACGAGCGAAACATATTAATTTCATTGAAGGTGTGAAATGGACGGAAGCCGCTGTTGGTACAAATGCGATAGGAACCGCGTTACAGATTGAAGAGGCTATTATGATAAGTGGTACAGAGCATTATTCTGTCGCATCTCATAGCTGGAGTTGTGCGGCTGCTCCCATTCATAATGATGATGGGAAATTAATTGGTGTTCTAGATTTTTCCTGTCCAATTGAGTTTTCCCATCCATATATGCTTGGGATGGTAACTTCGATTGCACATGCGATTGAACGTGAATGTAGTATTCGAGTGCATCAAAATGAACTACACTTAATCCATCGTTTTTTAGATGTAATTGACAGTGATGAACAAGTTGTTATATGTAATCATCGTGATGTTATTGTTTCTGCAAGCAAGAGTGTACGGGAACGAGTTTCGAATTGGTCACGAATGAAACTTGAAGATTTAATGCAAAATGGATTGAAACCTAAATTAGAAGTACCAGTATATAGTAATGATAGAATGATTGGGAAATGTATGTATGTAAAGGAAAATAAACAGGGGAATGTATTTTCAACGTCCCCATTTATAAGCGGAATCACTTTCCATGGCGTTATTGGGACGAGCAATGCATTTCAACATACTTTAGAAGAAATTAAGCTTGTATCTCCAACTGACGCTAGTGTATATGTTTGTGGTGAAACAGGTGTAGGGAAAGAATATGTAGCGAGAGCGATTCATGAAAATAGTCCAAGAAAAAATGGTCCTTTTATAGCTGTTAATTGCGGTTCATTGCCGAAAGAATTAATGGAAAGTGAATTATTCGGTTATGCTGAAGGAGCGTTTACAGGTGCACGACGCCAAGGATATAAAGGGAAATTTGAACAAGCGGACGGAGGTACAATATTTTTAGATGAAATTGGTGAAGTACCGCCAGAGATGCAAGTAGCATTATTGCGTGTTTTACAAGAACGAACAGTAACCCCAATTGGCGGTTCAAAAGAGGTACCGGTAAATATTCGTATTATTACTGCGACACACAAAGATTTACTGCGATTAGTAGAAGAAGGGAAATTCCGTCAAGATTTATATTATCGTTTACATGTATATCCGCTGTATGTTCCATCGTTAATGGAAAGAAAAGAGGATATTCCGTACTTCATACAACATTTTTGTGAACGAAAGAATTGGAATGTTTTATTTCCAAAGAGCATTTGTAATCAATTTTCACAACATACATGGCCCGGAAATATTCGAGAGTTATTAAATGTATTAGAACGTATTTACATTTTGTCGCAAGGACGGGAAATATGCGAAAAACAAATCTCCTTTTTATTACAAACAATGATGGGAAATCAACATCAACTTGCATTGCAAGCAGAAAATATAACAGAGTATACATTAAATTTCCGTGAAAAAATACAGCGTGATAGCATGATTGAAGCGCTAGAAAAGACGAACGGAAATGTTTCATTAGCTGCAAAATTGTTAGATGTACCTCGAAGTACATTTTATAAACGAATGCAAAAATATAAGCTATAAAGTAGATTTTTGTAATCTACTTTTTCTTTGTGGGCTCATGTTCTGTCGGAATGTGCGCTTACCGGGGAAATAATAGAATAGTTAGAAATTAATTTCCAAAAGGGGGACTTTTGTGAAGTATATTGAAATTGGCATCGGAAATAGATGGTTCGTTCGAACGGAAACTGAAAATAAAGATGGAACTGAATTTGAGGAACGAGGAATTATAAAACCTATTTACTTTGATTCTTTATATGTACGAATTTGGTTTCGGAAAACGTGTTTTATTTTTGATACGAAAGAAGGGTTTAAGAAAGTAAGAAAGGGTAGAGATGAGTATAAGTTTATTGTTGGAATTGTAAGTAGGATAAAACAATAGAATGAAATAGGGGGTGTTTTTATGATTAGAATTACTACATTCATACTCGCTATTATTGTAATGGGCTATTCTATTTACAGTTGGAATGATGATTCGAAGCAAAGTATGCTTATTTTGCAATTATTATTAGGTTTTATGCTTGCTGGTATGGGGATACAGAATGTTAAGAAGGATGAAAAAGAGAATAAGAATATGGGACTGTTGCTTTTACTTACATCGTTAATTTGTATCATTGTATCGGTAATAAAATATTTAAAATAACCTGGTACTTAATTTGTTGAGTAACAGGTTATTTTTTTGAAGTTTGCTCATTAAAAATTTTAATAACTGTTTGGTACATCTTTCTATCAATACAAAATCGTAATGTTATCCAATAAGTAAGTTTAGAAGAGGTGAGAATATATTTTTCTTACCTTGGAAATATTGCTAAAACATTCCCGCTATTTTAAAAAACTTTTAGCGTTACCATACCCAGATAAAATAGCACACCTTACTTATTGAAGGTGTGCTATTTATATAACCCTGTCGTATACATTTCCGTCAATGTATGTACTATCTCTTCTAACTCTAATTTTCTATCATTTTTCACAATCGTCCAAAGAAACATCTCATTCATCGCGAACCAAGCACGTGCTACAATTTCTTTATTTAATTCATGCTGTGCTAATCCACTTTCTTGGGAGTATGTAATATCCTGCGTAATATTGTTTATAAAGCGTTCCCGTATCTCCTCCCATTTTTGACGTATCTCTTTTGATAATCCAATCGCTTCTTGTACAACTTGCAAAATAGCTCGTTCTTTCTTTGCTAGTTGTAGAAATGCTCTAACTTGATTTTGAATCATTATACGTGCTTCTTCTTTCGTTTGAGGCGAAAAGGAGCGGTCAGCAATATCATAAAATTGATTCATGACATCTTCCATTAAAACGATGAGGAGGTCGTCTTTGTTTTTAAAGTATACATATGCGGTTCCATAACCGGTTTCTGCATGTTTAATAATTTGTGTAATTGTCGTTTTTTGAAATCCGTTACTTATAAAAATAGTGTAACCAGAGTTTAATAGTTTCTTCTTTGTTTCTAAGGAGCGGTGTTTTCTTGATGAAAGAGTATTGTTTTTCAAAGAACCACCTCTTTATACTGAAATATCTGAAAATATAACTGTATTGTAAAAGAAATGCATATATAAAGTCAACTGACATAATATCATTGACGTTATATCAACTAAGGTGATATATTTCAATTAGTTAGAATAAAAAGAAAATTAAAAGAAGGTGACACCATGTATAAAGAACCATTTCAACCAACTTATGAATATGCGCTTGAATGTGATAAACATGATGAACTGAAAGATTTTCAAACTGAATTCTATAAAAAAGAAGGAACGATATATTTAGATGGAAACTCATTAGGGCTACTTTCAAAAAGAGCAGAGAAATCATTACTTACGTTGCTCGATTCATGGAAGGAGTATGGTATTGACGGTTGGACAGAGGGTGAGCATCCGTGGTTTTTCCTTTCGGAGAAATTAGGTGAATTGACTGCACCTCTTATTGGAGCTTTACCGGAAGAAACAATTATAACCGGTTCCACGACGACGAACATTCATCAAGTAATCGCGACATTTTATGAGCCAAAAGGAATACGTACAAAAATTCTTGCTGATGAATTAACGTTTCCATCAGATATATATGCACTTCAAAGTCAAATTCGTTTAAAAGGATTAGATCCAGATGAGCATTTAGTACGAGTAAAGAGCCGGGATGGTAGAACACTTTCTGAAGATGATATTATTCAAGCGATGACAGATGATATCGCATTAATCTTATTGCCTTCTGTACTATATAGAAGCGGCCAAATTCTTGATATGAAACGTTTAACAGCGGAAGCACATAAGCGTGGTATTCATATCGGTTTCGATTTATGTCATTCAATCGGTTCTATTCCGCACCATTTCAAAGAATGGGATGTTGATTTCGCTATTTGGTGTAATTATAAATATTTAAATGCAGGACCTGGTGGAGTTGCGGGGCTTTATGTAAATAAAAAGCATTTTAATAGACTTCCAGGATTATCAGGTTGGTTTAGTTCTAGAAAAGATAAGCAGTTTGATATGGAACATACATTAACAGCTGCTGATCATGCAGGTGCTTATCAAATTGGTACACCGCACGTATTAAGTACTGCACCGTTAATCGGTTCTCTTGAAATCTTTAAAGATGCTGGAATCGAACGTTTACGTGAAAAATCGTTACATATAACAAGATACATGCTTAATTTAATTGATCATGAATTAAAAGATTTTGGATTTATAATTGGCAATCCATTAGAGGATGAAAAACGAGGCGGACACATTTATTTAGAGCATGCTGAAGCGGCACGTATTTGTAAAGCGTTAAAAGCAAATGGAGTTATTCCTGATTTCCGTGCACCTAATGGAGTAAGACTTGCACCGGTTGCTTTATATAACACATACGAAGAAGTGTGGCATTCTGTTCAAATTTTAAAGAAAATCATGACAGATGAAGAATATAAGCAGTTTGAAAATAAGCGAGAGGTTGTGGCATAAGCATGAAAACTTCAGAGTGGATTGATATTTCACAACCGCTAAATAATGATATTGCCACTTGGCCAGGTGATACACCGTTCTCGTATGAAGTTTCATGGTCAAAAGAAGAGAGTGGGTCAGTAAATGTCGGAAAGTTATCGATGAGTATTCATACAGGTACTCATATTGACGCACCGTTTCATTTTGATAATGATGGAAAGAAAGTAATAGATTTAGATGTTCAAGTTTATGTTGGTCCAGCGCGCATCATAGATGTTTCTAATATAGAAAGCATTGGGAAAAAGGAATTAGAAAGCTTTCATTTAGAAGGCGTAGAAAGATTGTTGTTACGCACATCTTCACATGGTAAAGCGAATGAATTCCCAGATGTAATCCCGCATTTACGTGCAGATATAGCACCGTTTCTTTCAAAGAAAGGTATCCGTTTAATCGGGGTAGATGTACCTTCAGTAGATCCATTAGATGATAAAGAATTAGCAGCGCATCATCAATTGTTTAAACACGGCATACACATTTTAGAAAATGTCGTACTAGATCATGTAGCAGACGGCGATTATGAATTAATCGCATTACCACTTGCTTTAACAGAAGCAGATGGAAGTCCAGTTCGAGCAGTTATTAGACCAATTTAAGTAGAATTATATAAAAGGGGCGTTTGGCTAATATGAAAGAAAACGAAAAGGTAATTATGGAAAAAGGAATTCATACGGACTTTAAAGAGAATATGACGTACGGGGAGTATTTACAATTAGATAGTTTACTATCTTCTCAAAAGAGATTATCAGACCATCATGATGAAATGTTATTCATCGTGATTCACCAAGCAAGTGAACTTTGGATGAAGCTTATTTTACATGAGTTAAACGCAGCAATCGAATCTATTAAAAATGATAAATTACAACCAGCTTTTAAAATGTTAGCACGTGTATCAAAAATTCAGTCTCAAATTATTCAATCTTGGGATATCCTTGCGACATTAACACCATCTGAATATATTGAGTTTCGTGATTCACTCGGTCAAGCTTCTGGTTTTCAATCGTATCAATATCGTATGATTGAGTATGCGCTTGGCTATAAAACGCCTCACGCATTAAAAATTTATGAAAAAGATCCAGAATTACACGCTCGCCTTCATACAGCGCTACATACACCAAGTTTGTATGATGTTGCAATTCAAGCTCTTGTAAAAGAAGGATTCCCAATTCATAAAGATGTGTTAAACCGTGATATTACGCAGCCTTATGAAGAAGATGCGACAGTAGAAGCAGCATGGATAGAAGTGTATGCCGATGTGAAAAAATATTGGAACTTATATCAGCTTGCTGAAAAATTAATTGATATCGAAGATTGGCTACAACAATGGCGTTTCCGTCATATGAAAACGGTAGAACGTATTATCGGACATAAAATGGGAACAGGCGGATCTTCTGGTGTATCTTATTTAAAACGAGTACTTGATCAACGATTCTTCCCAGAACTTTGGAATGTTCGTACAAAATTATAAAAAACAAACCTGTCAGTTCATAACTGGCAGGTTTGTTTTTTATTTGAACGCAACTATGTTTTAATGAAAGCTACAAGTTATAATAAATCAAGTAACAATCTAATTGGAGGTAAAGTTTTGGATTTTAAGCAACTAGAAAATAAATTTGAAAAGAAAAAAGTAAATACATTTCTTGTTTATCAAAAAGGTGAGTTAACAACTGAGTATTATAAAACGTTAGAATGTGAAAATAATCTATTTAAAATAAATTCGATTACAAAAAGCATCGTATCTATATTAATTGGTATTGCAATAGATAAAGGCTATATAAATGATATACATACACCGATTACAGCTTGGATTGAAAATGTATCTGAGGAAAAGCAGGATTTGACTCTGTATCTTTTATTAACGATGACTACAGGTGAGGATTGGAAAGAGTTTGGAAATGGAGTAGTGTTCCCAAATGATTTTGTAGAATCGGAAAACTGGGTCCAGTACATATTAGAAAAACCAATAATTGAAGAACCCGCTACCAAAATGAATTATAACTCAGGTTCTTCGCATTTGCTCAGCTACATCATCCAAAAAGCTACTGGAATGTCGACAGAGCAGTTTGCGAAAAGGTACTTATTTAATCCGTTAGAAATTACAGAATATGAGTGGCAACAAGATCCCCAAGGAATACATGTCGGCGGGTTCGGCATGAAAATGAAATCTAAAGATTTATTAAAGCTCGGAATATTATGTTTGCAGAATGGATATTGGCAGGGGAATGAAATTGTATCATCGAAATGGTTAGAAGAATCAACTACAGCTCTATTTGAAACGTATGAACATGTCGGGGCGTATGGATATCACTGGTGGGTTTTGAATAACGAAAGATTTCACATACCGTATTGTATTTATTTTGCTATGGGATACGGCGGACAATACATCGTTATCATTCCGCAGTTAGAGCTTGTTGTTGTAATAAGTAGTCATATGCCAAAACGAGGACTCGTTCCATTGAAATTATTTATGGAGCATGTACGGGAGAATTATAAGTTTATTTAAGAAAAGGAGAGAATGTATGCAAGGTGTAAAAACATTATCTTTATTTAGACTATGTTTAAGTCTTTTAGCATGTAGCGCGATTATTACGCAATTTATAATAAGAGCACAAGTGAAACCATTCAATTCCGTTAATTTTTTTAGTTTTTTCACGATTGAAAGTAACATCTTAGTAGCAGTTATTCTCCTTCTTAGTAGTATTGGAACTACTACATTTGTTCGATCAGAGCAGTTTGGTATACTTCGTGGTGCGGCAACTGTATATATACTTACGACAGGCCTCATATATTTTTTACTATTAAGAGGATTAGAAGAATCACTTCAAACCGCAATACCATGGGTAAATACAGTGCTACATTATATCATGCCAATTGCCATGCTTTTAGATTGGATTTTAAATCCACCAAGTAAGAAGATTACTTGGAAACAAGCTGCAAGTTGGCTCTTATTCCCGTTTTTTTACGTTGTATATAGCTTAATTCGTGGTTCAATCGTAGATTGGTATCCATATCCTTTTTTAGATCCGAAAATAGGGGGATATGGTAGAGTGCTTTTATACAGTATAGGGATAGCAGTTGTAATTGGCGCTATTTGTATATTGGTAAGGTTTTTAGGGAATCGAAACTTTAGGAAAGAATTTTAAAAATGAAAGAAACCCCACTGTTCATATTTTTAACAGTGGGGTTTCTTTCATTTTATCTACTCGCCTTCTGAAACGACATCTTTATAAGCTTATCCGTCTTCGTTTCAAACTCTACATCAACAAAAACACCATATTCTTTCCCATCCTCACGTAGCCACAATTTAAATTTTTCTACTGTTATCTGAACGGTTTTTGGCTTTCTACCTATATGAAGATAATCAACAATCTCAGCTTTTGGATATTGTTCTTTCGTCTTTTCTACAGCAAGTTTACCCCATTTGGCATACGGAGGCTGCGCATGAACAATTGATGGAACGGTATATATGTTTGAACATGTTGTTATGAACAAAATGACGAGTGCGATACACTTAAACAATTTTTTCATGATGAACTCCTTTTATCTTTTTTTATATTGTTTACATATTTTTTTAACGATATGAGTTTGGATTTTTTTGTCTTCTTTACATAAAAGCGAGTCTTTTACAAAACATAACCAAGAAATCATTTCCGTAATTAAGGAGGGAAAATTATGCGCCAAAAAGCTATTTTTAAAATAGCAATTTTACTTACGTTCATTGGGCTATCTTTGATGGTAAGTAGTATACAACTAAAAAATGTAGAAGCTTTTTCTAATCAAGTCATTCAAAGAGGAGCATCTGGCGAAGATGTCATTGAACTGCAATCTCGTTTGAAATATAACGGGTTTTATACGGGAAAAGTAGATGGTGTTTTCGGATGGGGTACATACTGGGCACTTCGAAATTTTCAAGAGAAATTCGGATTACCTGTTGATGGTTTAGCTGGAGCTAAAACGAAGCAAATGCTTGTGAAGGCAACGAAGTATGACAAGTCGACTGCTAATAAAGGGACGACAACGAATAAAGGAAATAGTGGTGGTACTGCACAAGAAAATAAACCATCTCAAAATAAAGGGACAAATGTTCCGAATGGTTATTCTCAAAATGACATTCAGCTCATGGCAAACGCAGTATATGGAGAATCTCGTGGAGAACCGTACTTAGGGCAAGTTGCAGTAGCTGCGGTTATTATAAACCGAGTTACAAGTGCATCATTTCCAAATACTGTTTCAGGAGTAATATTTGAACCGAGAGCCTTTACGGCAGTTGCGGATGGACAAATATATTTAACACCAAATGAAACAGCGAAAAAAGCTGTATTAGATGCACTAAATGGATGGGATCCAACAGGAAACGCATTGTATTATTTCAATCCAGATACAGCGACAAGTAAATGGATTTGGACTCGTCCACAAATTAAAAAGATCGGAAAACATATTTTCTGTAAATAGAGCGGAGGTGGAACTATGTTACGAGGTATTATAATCGTATTATTAACAGTCGGTGTAGTTGGAACGGGTTACTGGGGCTATAAAGAGCACCAAGAGAAGAATGCAGTATTAATTCGAGCAGAAAATAGCTATCAACGGGCATTTCATGATTTAGCATATGAGGTTGATTTATTGCACGATAAAATTGGAACAACGCTTGCAATGAATTCACGTGCTTCTTTATCACCTGCATTAGCAGATGTATGGAGATTAACATCTGAAGCTCGTTCGGATGTAGGACAACTTCCTTTAACATTAATGCCTTTTAATAAAACGGAAGAATTTTTAGCGAATATCGGTGATTTTAGTTATCGTGCAGCCATTCGTGATTTAGAAAAAGAGCCGTTAAATAATCAAGAATACAAAACGTTGGAAACTTTATATTCAAATGCAGGAAATATACAAGATGAGTTACGAAAAGTACAACATCTAGTTTTGAAAAATAATTTACGCTGGATGGATGTTGAGATGGCACTCGCATCAAATCGTGATCCTGCAGACAATACAATTATTGACGGTTTAAAAACAGTAGAGAAAAACGTAACATCGTATTCATCTACAAACTTCGGACCTACCTTTACTAGTGCACAAAAAAATAAAAAAGGCGGATTTGAAGCAGAAGGGAAAGCAATTTCTAAAGATGAAGCAGCGAAAATTGCAAAATCGTTTTTGAACTTAAAAGGAAATGAAAAAGTAGATGTTGAGAAAAGTGGAAAAGGTGCGAAAGAATCTTTCTATAGTGTGAAAATAAAAGATCCAGCAACGAATAATGAGTTTTATATGGATATTACCGGAAAAGGTGGATATCCAATTTGGGTTATGAATAATCGAGAAATTAAGGAACAGAAAATTAGTTTAAACGATGCAGGAAGTAAAGGTTTGACATTTTTAAAAGACCATAAGTTTAAGAATATGGAGCTTTTTGATAGCTCACAATATGATAATGTGGGTGTATTTACGTATGTAGTAAATGAAAATGGCGTACGAATTTATCCAGAAGCAATCCAAATGAAAATTGCTTTAGATGACGGTTCTATCGTTGGATTTTCCGCAAAAGAATATTTAGCATCACATCAAAAGCGAACAGTTCCATCAGCAAAGCTAACTGCAGCAGAAGCAAGAAAGAAAATCAATCCAGATGTTAAAGTAATGGAAGAACGAAAAGCTGTCGTAGTAAATGATTTGCATAATGAAGTACTTTGCTATGAGTTTATAGGTACTTTAGGGAAAGATACGTACCAAATTTTCATTAATGCAAATAGCGGCGCAGAGGAAAAAGTGAAGAAAATGCAAGCTGTTGAAAAAATTTATGATTAAACTTTAAAAGTAAAGTGGTGAGAGTAATGAAGATCTTAATATATATGTTGATGCTTTGTTTCTTAATAACTGGATGCAGTATTGGAAAAAAGGACAATCCAAACGAAAAACCAGAGCAAAAAAATGTTTCGACGAAAAATGTGAATTACACGAACAAACCAAATAAGCCAAATGAAAAAGCAGCGGACCATTTAGCTTCTTTAGCCGCTAGTGTGCCAGGTGTGAATGATGCAACTGCCGTAGTAGTTGGCAAATATGCTATTGTAGGTATTGATGTAAAAGCGAAACTTGATCGAACTCGCGTTGAGTCAATTAAATACTCTGTTGCAGAAAGTTTGAAAAACGATCCTGATGGTGCTAATGCAGTCGTTGTAGCAGACGTTGATACGTATGAACGACTGAAACAAATTGGAAAGCAAATTAAAAAAGGAAAAACAGGTGAAGGTATACTTGATGAGTTAGCTGCAATCGTTGGCCGCGTAATGCCGCAAGTTCCAAATGATATGATTGAAAATCGAGAAACGAATCCAATTAAAGATAATGATAAACAATTACCAAAAGATGAAGAACAAGAACTTAGAAAAGAACAGAATGACCAATCAAATAATCATTTGAATAAATAAAATTAACCCCGTACTTAATTGTACGGGGATTTTTCAATATAATATTTAATATTCAGTTTATTTTTAAGGGAATATATGGTTTAATTATGATGGGAGGGACAACTGTTATGATGAAAAAAAGCGCATTAATAGTATGTAGTTTATGCTTAGGTTTCAGTATGACAGCGTGTGAACAGAAGAAAGAAGTGAAAAAACAAACAGCGACTTCTTCTACTGTGTTGGAAAGTGCGAAGAAAGAATCTATCAATATAAATCATTTCTCGAACATAAATGAAGGAATGACTTATACAGAAGTGAAGGATTTAATTGGCTTTGATGGTAATTTACTTATAGAAGAAGGTGTAGAAGATTCTACACAAATTAAACAAATTTTTTCTTGGAAGGGAAGCGATCCAACTTCATTAGTTGAAATTACTTTTTTAGATGGAAAAGTAATTTCAAAAGCGCAGCAAGGTTTAAGTTAATATGTTGAAAAATGGGAGAGTTTAGCATGAACATACATACAGGGGAAATTCAATTAGTTCCGTATAAGGAGAAATATAAAGAAGTTATACAAACATTTACTTTACCAAGTGAACAAGTTCAATTCACATCAGATCCAGGCGAATTATTGGAGAAAGCAAAAAGTGATCGAACAAAAAATGTGATTGTTATTTTAGATTACAATTGGTTACCTGTTGGTCTTTTCGCATTGCAAACAGGGGATAGAGTACAGGAATTCACAGACAATCAAGATGCTTTACTTTTAACATCATTTTCTATAAATCACAATAGACAAAGAAAAGGATATGCTAAAAAGTCATTGGCACTATTACAAGAGTTTGTAAAACGTTATTACCCGATAAAAAATGAGGTTGTACTTGCTGTAAATGAAAAAAATATTCCTGCACAAAATTTATACGAAAAAGTCGGTTTCCAAGATCAAGGCTTTAGAAGAATGGGACCAATTGGTCAACAAATTATAATGCATTTACCTATTATAAAATAATGAGAAGAAAACTTACTCTTGCATAACAAAGTAGTAAGTTTTTTTATTTAGAACGATAAGAGAATATATGTTAAAAGGCTTTATTTAAGAGTAAAGAAATTATAGCTACATACATAAAAAAATAAAGATGTTTGAAAAACATTAAATTTAGTTAGTTCGATACTCATTAAATAATACTTTTTGGGGGCGTAGCTGTATGGAAATTATTCAATTACTAAAGAAGGATGACTTATTTAATAAGGCAATAGATGTTTTTTGGAAAGAATGGGGTGAGGAAGGTGGGCGTGCATTCTATAAAGATTGCATGACTAATGCTTTAACTGATCCAAATGACATACCGAGTTTTTACATTGCAAAAGTAGATGATAAAATTATCGGAACATATGCATTAATTCGCAATGATTTAAATAGTCGTCAGGATTTGAACCCTTGGCTAGCATGTTTGTTTGTAGATGAAAAATTTAGAGGTAACTCTATTGGTGAAAAATTGTTGAATCATGGACTGCTAGAAGCTGCAAAAAGAGGGTACCATTTTCTTTATCTTACGTCAGATCTTAACGGCTATTATGAAAAATATGGATGGGATAAAATTGGAGTTGCTTATGGGCCTAGTGGAGGGTGCATACCTTTGTTTAAAAAGTCAACGGCTCTATAACGAAAGCACTTTTTATTCAACAAACAGATGCTTTCGTTGAATAAAATTTAACCGCTATAAGAACCTTACTATAATAAAATGTAGTAAGGTTCTTATAGGGTATTAAATATCTTTACATCAACTTTGAAACACATTTAAATGAGGAGAAATGATATGACAATTTATATTGCATTACTAAGAGGAATCAATGTAGGCGGGCATAAGGTAATTAAAATGGCTGATTTAAAACAAATGTTTGAATCCATAGGGTTAAAACAAGTAAAAACATATATTCAAAGCGGTAATATCGTGTTCGAATCTGAAAAAGATATTGGTTTTCTAAATAAACGAATACAATCGGAAATTAAAAACGTTTTTGATTTTGATGTTCCAGTCATGTTAAGAACACGTGATGAATTTATAAATACGATAAAAAGGTGTCCTTATGAAGTCGATTCATTACTAGAAGGGGAAAGTATACATGTTGCCTTCTTAGCAAATGAACTTTCTGAAAAAGAAATAGATCAGCTACTTATGCAAAAAAATGAGACTGAAGATTGTTTTATACATGAAAAAGTTGTGTATTTATTTTTCAAAAATAGCATTCGAAATTCTAAATTAATGAGTCAATTTCAGAAGCTACATTCAGCAGCTACAGTAAGAAATTGGCGGACTGTGAATAAATTAAAAGCGATAGTTGAGGGTATGTAAATTTAAAAAGATGAGATTTTCTGTATATAGAAAATCTCATCTTTTTATTTATATTGTTTTGCGACTATAAGTTCGACAATAGGATAAATAAAGAAAGAAGAACAAAGAGCGATAAAAAGAGGAAGATTCTTTATTTCATCGAGTAATAGGAATGCAAATCCTTCTGATGCTATTAAAATAAAAAACATAAGGCATATTAGTACAAAATAAGAAATTTTAAAGCTTTTATATTTAATTTGTTGTCCCATTTCATCTTGGCTTTCTTCTGATACACCATGGGAATCTCCCCACGTAATATGATTGATGAGGTAGCCAATTATTATAGCACTTGTGAAGATTGTTCCACCTAAAATTGCACCTTCAGAAATGTATTTATAGGCTCCGTGTATAAGTACTCCAAGTAACGATAAAATGATTGCTAGTAAAATGAAATTTTTGCGATTCATATTAGAAATGACACCTCCAAGGTTGTAAAAAACTCTTTACATCCATAGTATAAAATTGGAAAAGTTTTATGTCAAATAATTTTTACATAAAGGGGGCAAGAATGTGATATTTTGTTTTTACGATAAATAAAAAATTACATTACATTTGAATGTAAAAGAATGGGCTCGCATATATTTGGAAGGGATGTCAGATTAATTTAGGGGGTAGTTATGTCTATTCTATTAAAAGCTGGTGCTGATGCAGGAAATAACGGTTTGAAGTTAATGGTGAAAGGGCAAGACCCTATTTTTATTCCGAGTATATATTCTTTATATATAGGAGAGCCTACAGGATTGTTAGATGAGGTAGATGTTTCATTATCTGAATTAGAAAATCACATTGACGTGACCATTAGTTCTCCATCGCTAATGTTAAATAACGTGCGGTATATTGTTGGAGAAAAAGTCATTCAAGACCAATTAAAAGGTACTGAGGTTGAGAAGAAATCGAATAAGTCAACTGATGAGTTAATGGTTATTACAATTCTATCTGGTTTAGCGGTAAGTGCTATGCGTCAAAGTCCAACTTCTAGTCATATTAATATTCGTTACGATTTATCTGTTGCTCTTCCTATGCAGCTTATTACACAAGAAATAGCTGCGGAAAATGCGAAACGTTATATGGGTAATCATAAAGTTGTGTTCCATTATCCAAACGGACGTGATGTTACGATTAATGTATCTATCGAGTTTTGTAAATGCCTACCTGAAGGTGCTTCTGGGACGTGGGGCATTGTATATGATGAAGAAGGAAATGTTGTGAAACATAAAATAGAATGTGAACAAAATCAAGTTTCAGAAATTGATTTTGTTGATAAAACACTATTATCTTTTGATATTGGTGCAGGGACGACAGAAGAAGTAGTTTCACTAGGTGTGAACTTTAGGCCACAACTAAGTAAGGGCTTATCATATGGTGTGAAAGAAACGTTGCTACAAATTATTACGAGATGGAACCGGAAGTATCCAACAAAAACGATTGATAGCATTACAGAATTTAACCAAATTTATTTACATGAAAAGCACCCGCGTAATGCGTTATTAGTTGAAGAATCACAACCGGCATTATTAGGTTTAGCAGCGCGTGTCGCAACGGATATCATAAATAAAATTGATGATATGAAAGATGATCCATACGTATTTATTTATGGCGGGGGCGCAGTAATTATTAAAAACAGTTTGAAAATGATTTTAAAGCAAAAAGGACGATTAACAAATGTAATTTTTGTAGATAATCCGTTATTTACAAATGCACGTGGATTATTAGTATACACTTGTTCACCAAAATATAGAGAGCATAAGCAAAAAGAGTTAGGGTTTACAAACTTAACGATAAGTTAGTTGGTGGAAGTATGCGATCTAGGCGATATAAACGTGGTGATCGAGTAAAAATCAATATTCATAAGTCGGTATCACCTGAAATGCTTGCATGGCTAAATAAACAATCAAACCCAACGAATTTCTTTTTCTTTGCAGCGCAGCAACTTTTTAAACAAGTAGGAGATATTGATGTGTCAAAAGCAATACCTAGTAGCCATGTTTTCTCATTATACGTAGAGCCATCTTCCATATTAAAAGTTGAAGTAAACCCTTTTAAAAACGTACCACTAGAAGCTAATAAATCCACCGAAAATATAAAAAAAAAATCATGGGAATCTGTTGATCAATTAGATTGTCCGTTTTTTTAAACATAGAAAAATATAAGAAGTGCCCATCACTATACATATGGATACAGTGATGGGCTTTTTTCGTGTAACGAATAAAAGGGCACAAATTGTGGTGTGCCCCTCCTATACGTTATTTATCTATATTTTAGAAGTATGTTCAGTAACAGCATGAATTATGTCTTTCCAGTCATCAGGATGATTCTCATGTCCTGCGCCTTCAAGGGTTAATAGAGCTGAGTTAGGGATTTCATCAAGAAGTGCAAGACCGTGTTCAAAAGGGAGTGCGGTATCGTCTGTTCCGTGAATGACTAATGTAGGTGCTTGTATGGAGTGAAGCACACCTTCATATGTATCATCTCCTCGTAGTAGAGCGTGATTAAACATACTTAATAAATTGTTAGCTCGTTCTATTTCTTGTTTCACTTGTTTATAAACTCTTTTTTCATCAAATGTTCGTGTTGATCCACATAAAAGCCGAGATCCTGAGACTAAATATTCTGCTACAACTTTATCATTTGTCCAATCTAAATGCGTGCCATTTGCGTGATGTGTTAAAATCCTTTCATCCATTCGAGGTAAATCGCGCGTGTTATCGTCAGAGCCTATTACACTTGTAGCTAGTAATGTTAATGACAATATTCTTTCAGGATGTTTAACAGCAGCAATTTGAGCGATCATACCACCTAAAGACATACCAAATAGATGCGCTTGATTAATATGATAAGCATCAAGTACTCCAATTGCATCTTCTGCCATATTTGTAACTGTATAATTGGAAGTACCGGGTTCATATGCAACAGAGCGCCCTACATCACGGTTATCAAAACGAATAACAAATTTCCCTGTGTTAGCCAACTGTTCACAAAATTCTTCATCCCAATAAACCATTGAACACGTAGCACCCATAATTAATAAAATAGCTGGATTTTTAGGGTTCCCAAAGCTTTCTGTACATATATCAATCCCGTTTATTTTAAATATCTTTTCAGTCATAAAGTTATCCCCATTTCTTTTTTAATGTAATTAAAAATACAGTTTTGAATGATTCTAATGTGTGTGTAAGATTCATTTTGGAATTCATAATGTTTCTTACGTAATTACCTCCAAAAATAAGTTTATGATAATTCAAGGCAAAAAATTTTGAGAAATATTTGTATGTTATTAAAATAAACAGCAAGGAGGAATGGAAATGAAAGCAATTATTATAGATCAATATGGTAGTGTTGAAGAATTAACAGAAAGACAAGTTTTAAAACCGGTTGTTAAAAATAATGAGGTATTAATACGTATTCTCGCAACATCTATTAATCCTGTTGATTGGAAAATAAGAAAAGGAGACTTGCAACAACAGTTACGATTTTCATTTCCAATCATTTTAGGGTTAGATGTAGCTGGAATTATTGAAGAAGTTGGGGAAGAGGTAGAGTGTTTTAAAATAGGAGATAAGGTGTATACGAAACCTGAAAATATAGGACATGGCTCTTATGCTGAATTCATTACAGTAAAATCGGATTTAGTATCCTATATGCCTACAAATCTAAGTTTCGAAGAGGCAGCTTCAATTCCTCTTGCAGGACTTACAGCGTGGCAAAGTCTTGTAGATTACGCAAAAATAAAAGAACATGACCGAGTACTTATTCATGCTGGAGCTGGCGGAGTTGGAAGTTTAGCAATCCAAGTTGCAAAATCATTTGGAGCTTTTGTTGCGACAACTGCAAGTAGTAAGAATGAAGAGTTTTTAAAGTCTTTAGGAGCGGATCTTGTTATTGATTATAAAAAAGATAAATTTGAAGAACTACTATCAGATTTTGATATTGTGTTAGATACAATTGGTGGCGAAGTACAGGAAAAAAGTTTTCAAATTATAAAACCTGGTGGTGTTTTCGTTTCGATTGTTCATGAGCCAATTCAAAAAGTAAAAGGAATAAAATCAGGTTTTTTATGGCTAAAACCAAATGGAAAGCAACTAGAAGAATTATCAGATTTAATTGTACATGGAAAAATAAAACCAATCATAAGTAAAATTGTTCCGTTTAATGAAACAGGGGTTAGAGAAGCTCATATTTTGAGTGAAGGTCAACATGTAAGAGGTAAGATTGTAATGAAAGTCGGAGGATAATGTTTGAACCACGAAAAGACTCAGAAACAAATACTATCCCAAAAGTCACATTTTCATTTTGGGATAGTATTTGTTATTGGACATGTAATGTTATCTCTATCATATATAGTTTCGTATTATATCATGTAATCTCTCTAAACCAATTAACATATCTTTTTCATTTAACATAGAATAGCTAATCCTAAATTGGTGATTATTTATTTCGGGATTTAATAGACAAGCTGTTCCTGGTAAAAAAGAGACATCTACTTCATTTGCTTTTTGTAATAAGGTAAAGGGATCTATCGAATCAGGAAGTGTAATCCATAAATTAAAGCCACCATTTGGTATTTCAAATCTTATTTCTTTAAGTGGTGATAACAAATCAATCGTTATATCACGTCTAATTTGTAAAGCCGTACGTAATTTTTCTAAATGGTTTTTCATACGTTCTGCACGTAAAAACGGTAGAAGTGCTTTTTGTGTTAATAAAGGGCTACCGATATCCATTGAACCTTTTACAGCATATAACCATTCGAAAATAGGACCATCTGAAATAAGAGATGCAATACGCAGTCCAGGTGCTAACGTTTTACTAAATCCTTTTATATATATTACGTGGCCATTCGTATCAAACTTTTTGATAGGAGGGGGAACAGTCGCACCCTCAAAATATATTTCTCCGAAAGAATCATCTTCAATTATAAAAAAATTATATAGCTCTGCTAGTTCTATAAGTTCCATTCTCCGTTCTTTACTCATTACGGTACCTGTTGGGTTCTGGAAAGTTGGATTCGTATACAATAATACGGGATTTTTACTTTGACAAATATCATCTATTAAGTCAGAGCGAACTCCTTGATTATCAAGAGAAACTGGAATAATTTGAGCACCTTTATTGATGAAAATATCAAGTGCAGCACTGTAACACGGACTTTCCACTAATACAATATCACCAGGTTTTAATAATGTTTGAGCAATTAAATCAATTCCTTGTTGTGCTCCGCTTGTAATTAATAATTGAGAGGGATCTGTCAGTAATTGCTGGTGTTCTTTTAAATAATTTGCTATTTCAACTCGCAGTTCATAATCGCCTTGAATTGGCCCATAGGTTGCTAGAATCATTTGGTCCTTATTCAGTATTTTATGCATTTCATCAGCTAAGAATGGATTTGGCAATAAGCGAGGATATAAAATCGCTTGTGAAAAATCGTAATATTTCCGGTGCTGATTCATTGTATATTGAGATCGCATAACATTAATCGTTTTCGATTGTTGCCATTTATACGGAATTGGTTTGAAGTCTTTCTTTCCATGCTTATGTATATAAGCAACTTTTCCTTGCTCAATTCGTATATATTCTTTTTTTTCTAACTGCTTATATGCTTTACGAACAGTTAATAGGCTAATCTGTAAATCTTCGGCCATAGTGCGTAAAGATGGAAGTGCGTCACCATGTGAAAGCATGCCACTTTGTACTCTTTCAACAATTTGCATATATATTTGCTTGTAATACGGTATGTTGGATTCTTTACGAAGAACAATCTTCATGGTTTCACCTTCTTCGTTTTTATTTAATTAAAGCGAAAAATATAGAGAGAATCAACTACAATTTTAGGCAACTGTTATATACATAGTTACACTGTTATACACTATACCTTCTATACTCATGGTAAGAGTAAAAAGGAGGAAGAAAAATGGTCATTTTCAATTATATTTTAGTATGTATTATTTTCGGAACAACATTTTTAACGATAAAAATCGGAATTGAAGCAGGAGCACCGCCATTATTTTCAGCAGGTATTCGTTTCTTTTTAGCAGGAGTAATTCTGATGATTATATTTAAGTTAAAAAGGAAAGAAATTATGCCACATGTATTTTCGAAACGTATTATGTATGCTGGTTTTTGTTTAACATTTATGACATTCGCATCACTGTACTGGGCAGAACAATTTATTTCTTCGGGATTAGCTGCTGTGCTTTCTGCAACGGGACCGATGATGATTTTGTTATTACAGGCAAGGAGAAATAAGACAAAATTACAAAAGGAGCAATTTTTCGCATTAATTATAGCACTAATAGGCGTTGTTTTTGTTTCTTTACCAGGCATGCACCAAGAAGTAAGTTTCATATGGAGTATTGCTTGTGTTGTTTTAATAATAGGAGAGTTATTTTACGGAATAGGCTCTATTCGATCAAAAGAAATACTTTCGGATTTACAAAGTGTATCACCATTTCTCATTAATGGTATTCAAATGTTTTATGGAGGAGTTTTACTATTAATCGTGTCTGCCGTAGTAGAACAACCGAATGTATCTGTATTAGCCTCTTGGAGTGTACAATGGCCTATTTTATATCTAATCTTTATCGGATCAATTGGTGGGCACGGATTATATTATTGGCTCTTATCAAAAACAAATCCTGTATTCCCGTCAACGTGGTTATATGTCTCACCGTTAATTGCTATTATAGTAGGCTATATCATATTAGGAGAACCTTTAAACCCAACAATGGGAATAGGTGCATGTTTCATTTTGGTTGGTGTATTTTTAGCTAATCGATCCACACTCCGTACTTATTTCAAACAAGGGAGATTATTTGAGAAGGAAATGTAGTAGAATCAAAAACACAGTTGGAAAAATAACCAACTGTGTTTTTTTGCTTAATTTATTTTTTTTATAAATCCTTTATAATGACGTTTCACAAGCTGACTTTCTAACGTCTTCATTGTTTCAAGTGCTACACCTACGATGATAAGTAAGCTTGTACCACCAATTTGTGCAGAAGGTGGTAACGTAGCAATTTTCGTGAATACGAGCGGTAAGATTGAAATTGCACCTAAGAAAATTGCGCCGATAAATGTTAAACGATATAAAATTTTCGTTACATATTGTTCTGTGGATTTACCAGGGCGAATACCAGGTACATATCCATTTTGCTTTTTCAAATTCTCAGCCATTTGTTCAGGATTTACTTGAATAAATGCGTAGAAGTATGTGAAAGCAACGATAAGACCGACATAAAGTGTCATTCCAAATGGATGTGCAAAATCAAGATTTGCAACGATCCATTTTGAGACGCTTGAATCAGGGAAGAGCTGCGCAATTGTACGCGGCGTCATTAAAAATGCGGAAGCAAAGATTACTGGAATTACACCAGCACTATTTACTTTAAGAGGTAAATGAGTGTTTTTTGCTCCTTGATATTGATTGTTTCCTGAAACAGCTTTTGCATATTGAATTGGTATTTTACGCACGGCTTGTTGTATGTAAATTACACCAACAACTATCGCTAAAATTACGAGACCAATTAATACCATCTTTATGATATGCATGAATAATTGATCGCCTGCATTTTGAAATTGTTGCAAATAAATTTGGTTCGCAACATTTGGAATCGCTGCTACAAGTCCTGCAAAGATAATCATCGAAATACCATTACCTACTCCATTAGCGGTAATTTGTTCACCTAACCAAAGTAAAAATGCAGTACCTGCAGTTAAAACTGTCGCAATAAATAAGTATGTAGTCCAGCTTTGATCTGTTATTAATTGTCCACCTGCTATATTATTAAAACCATAAGACATCCCAATGGCTTGTATGAATGCGAGAATGATTGTAAAGTATCGAGTGAATTGAGCTGATTTCTTACGGCCCATCTCTCCTTGCTTTGCCCATTCCGAAAATTTAGGTATAACGTCCATTTGTAGTAATTGTACTATGATGGAAGCTGTTATATAAGGTGTAATACCTACAGCAAAGATTGAGAAGTGTTGCAGTGCTCCTCCACCAAATACGTTTAGCATACCTAAAACGTTAGCTTGATCTTGTACTTTTAATACCTCTGCGTTAGTATGAGGAACTGGAATAAACGTGCCAATTCGAAAAACGATTAACATCGCTAATGTAAAAAGAATTTTATTTCTTATCTCAGCTACTCTCATGAAATTTGAAATCGTACGAAACATTTTGTCGCCTCCTATATTTTTATCAGTTTAAAACTGATTATTATATCCCGATGAAGTAACCACAAACCTCCTTCCGCATTAAATTCATTTGACAAATGGATTTACATACATTTTGTAGTTTTCTCGGATATAAAAATATAAGGTTTTTTAGCGACCTATAAACTTTTCATAATCATTCAATACACATAATATATCGAATAAATTAACAAATGTACATACATACGCATGAAAAATGAATGAATAGGGGCATTTTTTACATTTATTTAATGATGAATTGAAAGAGAAATGTTTTTAATTAATGTATTGCTAGTAATTTGCTAGGACAATAAAAGGGGTTCTATTATGTTATTTAGTATAAAAATGGCAGGAATTCTTTATTTAAAGTTAACATGAATTTTAGCATACCTATAACTTCTACAAATGTAGTGATGTAATATCAATTCTAAAACATCGATCTATGTTTTAAAGTTTTTGCCATTTTAGAAGTTGATTTATTTTAGTATAAAACCCACTCTTAAAAATAGTGAAGAGTGGGTTTTATGTTGTTATTAAGAAAAAATTCACTTTAATTAATATGAATATTTGTTTAGAAGATGAATGGACGCAGTAGTACATAATAAAAAATATACTTTTTTGTCACAAAAATGAGCATTCTGGTTTCTCTATAATGCAGGCATCAAATGAGAGAGAGGTTTTACTTACATGCAAATAATAAAAAGTGAAGAGAGGAATGTTTCAAATATAACATTTGAAGAGTTGTTTAAACAAAACTATACGTATGTTGTTAAACAAATCATATGGATCATAAAAGAACAGACAATTGCAGAGGAATTAGCGCAAGAGGTGTTTTTACAACTATATCATTCAGATTGGAAAGCAATAGAAAATTTACGTGCTTGGCTTATAAAGTCTTCTACGTATGTCGCCTATAACTACATTCGCTCTGAAAAGAGACATCAGGCAAGAATCGATAAAGAAGCCCAATACCAAGAAGTACAAATTGAATCGTCACTAGATGATGAATGGATTAGAAAAGAAGAAATTACAAAAGTACAAATAGTATTACGGCAAATGAAAGAACAAGAACGAACGATATTATTAATGAAATTTTCAGGGTTTCGATATAAAGAAATCGCGCAAGTACTTCAGATTGACGATTCTTCTATTGGAACATTGTTGGCACGAGCTAAACTAAAGTTCCAGAAAATTTTTGAACAAATGGAGGGGAAATAAATGACTTGTTATGAAATGGGAACCATTCAATCATATATTGATGGCGAGCTTTCTCGTGAGGAAAGAAAACAATTTATAAAGCATTTAGACAAATGTACGGAGTGTCAAAATTTATTAATTGAGCTAACGGAATTAAATCAGTGGGAAAATTCAACACTTGCCGAGGAGAAGCTTCATGAGACTCCAGAAATAAATATTGATGTCGAAAAAGCATGGCAAACATTTAATAGTCATAACCAGTCTAATAATGTACTTAGTACAAATCAAATGATAGAAAAAAAGCAGGGAGTATTTTCAAATATGAATAAAAAATCAAAACGTTTCATGTATACGGCGGTTGCTGCGGTAGGTATTTTTACTACAGCTATGATTCCGCAAGTTCAAGTTGCAGCAACTAATATTGCTTCTTATTTTGTTAATGAGGTTTTAAATGATGCGGTTGTGAATGAAGGAAGTAAAGATGAAAACGGTGTACAGCAAGAAGGTATGTTGAAAGGGCAGTTTATACCTATCGATGAAAAGATAACGGATCAAGGAATAACGGTACATTTTAAAGAATTATATGTGGCAGATGCGCGTATATCTGTTCATTATAGAGTTGAAAAAGCCGATGGAACTCTAATGCCATTTGAATTTGATATAAATGGATTAGATATAAAAAGCGATGGAAAAGTAAACGGACAACAAGAAAAAAATCCTGAATATAACATTGGAAATGGTATGTTTTCACAATTATCATTTATTCAAAGTGAAGACAATTTACCATTCGAATTAATGTCCGAAGGAAAAAAGTTAGAGCATATAGGCATTCGTGATAAAGACAGACCAGAAGGTGTCATTACATTTGTTGAAGGTCCTGAAGGAAAAGGTTCCTTTAAACAGCCTTTAACATTAGATGTAAACATAAATAAAATAGGAAAAATAGCTGGATCTTGGAAAGGGCAACTTCAAATTAATCCTGAAAAAGTTAATAAGTAAAACAAATTATTATGAAAAAAAGATTAAAACAATACCTGTCGAGTGCTATCTTTATCTATTGGTTTGCTTTTATGATGTTTGTTTCTTACATTATCTTAACTATTTCTTTGCTTTACTAATTAAATAGTAACGAAGAATTTCAATGTATTAGATAACGGATTTTTAAAGGATATTGTGCAGAGAAATCACCAAATAAACAAGACGAGCATATACTAATAAATAACACAATGCATTTATGATTTATAATCGTATGTAAAGAGCGCCTTAGGGAGCTCTTTTTTTATTGAAAATAATGCACTTATATGAGTTGTTCTTTATTTATATCATCGTCCTTACAGTATGTAATTCTGCATAATATTACATAAATTGTGTATTTTCCCTTTTTTTCGACAGAAACAGCAAGTATACTTTGTACAAGCTTTCTATTTCAAAAATTATACGAGGTGAAAAAATGAAAAACAAAAAGACATTAACTAAGGTAGCTTTAACAACAGGCTTAGCTTTAACAGCTGTAGCACCATACGGAGTAGGTCATGCAGAGGAAACAGATCAACTACAAGTTCAAATTCAAGAAGAATCGTTCCGTTCAGGTGAACTTACACAACCGTCACAAAAGGCACCAGAGAATGTAGTACAAGATGCTCTGAAGGAGAAAACAGAACAAGCTCTTTCTCCAAAGCAAGTCAATGGGGAAACAGGAGTAGATTATAAAGTGCTTCAAAAACGTGGTTCATATGATGGGACTACACTTGTACGTATACAGCAAACATACGAAGGAAAAGAAGTATATGGTCATCAATTAACTGCACACGTAGATAATAAGGGCGTTATTAAAAGTGTTTCAGGCGATAGCGCGCAAAATTTAAAACAAGAAGAATTGAAAAAACCTATCAATCTATCAAAAGATGAAGCAACACAATATATTTATACGAAGTACGGGAATGATATCAATTTTATTACTGAGCCAGAAATTAAAGAAGTTATTTTTGTTGATGAAAAGAATGGACAAGCTAGCAATGCATATCAGGTTACATTTGAAGCTGCAACACCAAACTATGTTTCCGGAACTTATTTAGTAAATGCACAAAATGGTGATATGTTAAAAAATATGGTACAAGAATCTAACTTAAAAGCAAGTGAAAAACTAGTTGGCGCATTAAAGAAAAGTAAAAAAAGCAATCTTACATCATTAACTGGAACAGGAAAAGATGATTTAGGTATATCACGTACATTTGGTATCTCTAAACAAAGTAATGGCAAATACGCTCTTGCTGATTATACAAGAGGCCAAGGAATTGAAACATATGATGTAAATTATAGAGACATTACTAAAGAAGAAAGCTATTATCCTGGTACATTAGCAACTAGTACTTCGACAACATTTAGCGATCCAAAAGCAGTAAGTGCTCATTACTTAGCAACAAAAGTATTTGATTTTTATAAAGATAAATATAAGCGTAATAGCTTTGATAATAAGGGACAAAAGGTAGTTTCAGTTGTACATGCTTGGGATTCTGGAGATACGAATGATCCGAAAAATTGGCAGAATGCTTTAAGTGCGAATAATGGAAGTATGCTTGTATATGGAGATCCTATCGTCAAAGCATATGACGTAGCTGGCCATGAATTTACACATGCTGTTACTTCTAGCGAATCTAATCTTGAATACTACGGTGAATCTGGTGCGATTAATGAGGCGCTATCTGATATTATGGGAACATCTATTGAGAAATACGTAAATAATGGAAGCTTTAACTGGACGATGGGAGAACAAACTGGATCTATTTTCCGTGATATGGAAAACCCGGCTTCTGTTCCATCTTCACTTGGTGTACCTTATCCAGATGATTATAGTGAATTTAATGATTTTAATGGATGGGATCAAGGTGGCGTTCATTTTAATTCAAGTATTATTAATAAAGTTGCGTATCTCATTGCAAAAGGTGGAACTCATAACGGTGTAACTGTTAAAGGGATTGGTGAAGATAAAATGTTTGATATCTTCTATTATGCAAATACAGATGAGTTAAATATGACTTCTAATTTCAAGGAATTGAGATCAGCATGTATTCGAGTGGCAACGAATAAATATGGAGCGAATACAGCTGAAGTTCAAGCAGTTCAAAAGGCATTTGATGCAGCAAAAATTAAGTAAGTTAGAAATATAGTTTTCATTCATATATTATTACATTATGAAAAATAGCTACTGTCATTTTAAAGATAGTAGCTGTTTTTTTATGCAGCAATGTATGAGTGAAAATAAACTTACTAAGCGATAATGAGGCTGTCTATCTTCAATAAGTTGTGACAAATATATAAGGATTAAAAATAAAAAACTGAAAATTAATAATATATTGACCTATTGATAGGAAGTACTATAGAATGAAAGCGATAACAAACGATTGCTTTAAAATAATTTCCCTGATCTTTTAGTAATTACAAATATATGTAAACGGAATCAAATCTATTTTTTTAACAATTAATGCAAACGTTTTCATAATAAAAAAGATCATTGAAATACAGATGTGAAAATAGCCAATATGGGGGTGAAGTAAAAGAGATTTCTAGATTAATTTAAATAGTGTAATTTAGTACGAGCATAATAAATTGTGCCTACTATTTAAAGAAAGGGTGTATGTGGTGCAAATGATAAAAAGATTAGTTAACAAATCAGTTTTATTACTTACTATAATCGTTATGTTATCATCTGTTTTCTCTTTTCAAAGTGTAAAGGCAGTTTCAAATTCGAAAACAACTGAAGTTATCATTCATTACAAAGAGCAATCTGGAAATACAAAGAACTGGAACCTTTGGACATGGGGAGAAAACGCAAATGGTAAATCATATGAATTTACTGGTGAAGATGAATTTGGAAAGTACGCTAAGATTAATATAGATGGTGAATATAATCGTGTAGGATTTATCATTCGTACAAATGAATGGGAAAAAGATGGTGGCGATCGTTGGATTGAAAATATAAAGGACGGTCGCGCTGAAGTGTGGATTCTTTCTGGTGATGATAAAGTATATAACTCTAAGCCTTCTTCGGATCTATCAATTCAAAAAGCAACTATTGATAGTTTCAATGAGATTACTGTAACGACTAATGTCCCGTTTCATATTAAGGAACTGAAAATTGAAATTGAAGGCATTAAAATAAAGAATATTAGTCCTTATGATTCAAGCAGTGGAAATATTACTAATAAGGTGAAAATAATTACGGAACAGAAAATTGATTTAAAACAGACATACAAAGTTAAAATAGAAAACTTAGCTGATACGAACACTGAAATCGGTAAAGTCATTCGTAGTGAGGAATTTGATCATTCATTTTATTATGGCGGTAACGATTTAGGGAATATATATACGCCACAATTTACTAAGTTCCGTGTATGGGCTCCTACTGCGAGTGAAGCGAAGTTAGTTACATATGAAAAATGGAACGATAAAATAGGTACTGAAATAAACATGAAGCAAGCTGAAAAAGGGACCTGGAAAGCAGAACTTAAAGGGAACCGAAAAGGGCTCTATTATACGTATAAAGTGAAAATTGGTGATAAGTGGACTGAAGCAGTTGATCCGTATGCACGCGCTGCTTCTGTAAATGGAGATAAAGGGGCAGTTGTTGATTTAAAAGAAACAAATCCCCAAAAATGGAAAGTGGACAAAAAGCCAAAATTTAAAAATCCGGAAGATGCTATTATTTATGAATTGCATGTACGTGATCTTTCAATTCAGCCCGAAAGTGGCATTAAGCAGAAAGGGAAATATTTAGGCGTAACAGAAAAAGGAACAAAAGGGCCTGAAGGTGTGAAAACAGGACTTGATCATATAAAGGATCTTGGTGTTACGCACGTTCAGCTTTTACCGATATTTGATTATGCATCAGTAAATGAAGAGAATTTAAACGAACCACAATATAACTGGGGATATGACCCGAAAAACTTCAACGTTCCAGAGGGATCCTATTCTACAAATCCATATGAGCCTACTGTTCGAATAACTGAATTAAAGCAAATGATTCAAACACTGCATGATAATAATCTTCGTGTTGTAATGGATGTAGTATATAACCATATGTATAATGCTGCTGAATCTAATTTTCATAAGTTAGTTCCAGGTTATTATTATCGTTACAATGAAGACGGAACATTCGCAAATGGAACCGGAGTAGGAAATGATACAGCTTCAGAACGAAAAATGATGAGGAAATTTATGGTTGATTCCGTAACATACTGGGCAAAAGAATATAACTTAGACGGATTCCGTTTTGATTTAATGGGTATTCATGATTTTGAAACGATGAATGCAATACGTAAAGCTGTTAATCAAATTGACCCTTCTATTATATTGCATGGAGAAGGGTGGGATTTAAATACACCTCTTGCAGCTGAGTTAAAAGCAAATCAAAAAAATGCGGAGAAAATGAAAGGGATTGCTCATTTTAACGATAATATACGAGATGGATTGAAAGGTAGTGTATTTGAGGAGAAAGAAAATGGCTTTGTAAATGGGAAGGAAAACATGGAAGACCGTATTAAAAAAGGGATTACAGCAGGCATTGACTACGATATAAACTCGTCTACTTATCAAGATCCGGAGCAGGTACTAACTTATGTGGAAGCACATGATAATCATACATTATGGGACAAACTTGAGTTGACGAATCCAGGTGACAGTGAAGAAGTGCGAAAACAAATGCACAAATTATCTTCTTCGATTTTATTAACATCACAAGGTATTCCATTCTTACATGCAGGACAAGAGTTTATGCGCACGAAATATGGTGATCATAACAGTTACAAATCCCCTGATTCAATTAACCAAATGGACTGGTTACGCCGTGCAGCATTTAATAATGAAGTAGATTATATGAAGGGCTTAATAGAATTACGCAAAAAGTATCCAGCATTTCGAATGACATCTGCAGAACAGATTAAAAAGCATATAACTTTTATCGATGTTCCAAAAAATGTTGTCGCTTATACAATAGATGAAAAGGTAAGTGGGAATAAAAGCGAATACTTTATGGTGGCTCACAATGCAAATAGGGAAGACATTGACATAACGCTTCCATCAAAAGGTCCTTGGAAAGTACTAGTGGACGGTAAACTAGCAGGTAGTAAAACACTTTATGTTGTCCATGATAATAAAATTAAAGTTCCTGCGTTAAGTTCATTAGTTTTAAAAATAGAGAAACCAATTAAATAAATTCAAAAAGCGAAGTGAATGTTGTTTTCACTTCGCTTTTAAAGTTTAAGTAATATAATTTCACGTACTGTAATTTTATTACAATTTAATAAATGAAATAAACAAAAGGAGGAGAACTCACCAAGGTTCTCCTCCTTTTTATGTGTAATTAGGATTTCCATAATTGTAGTTACAAGAATTTTTGAAAATAGCAAAAGGCAAGGCGATGAACAGATTTACAAAGTGACGAGAAAATGACAAAACTGTAAGAATGCACGAACGTTTGTAAGAAAGTTCGATGTTTTCCTTTTTCTTTTTTTATTAAAGTGAAAAAGAAGAAAGCGATGTCATATGAGGTTGATATTTAGATGAGTAAAATAACCAAAACTATTCATGTAATGAAGGTATATGGCAATTGGTAAAACACCTTACAAAAAAGGAGGTATTTGAATATGTCTTTTTCTCAATTCAATATTGATATTTTTCGAGCAATTAATGATTTAGGTAAACAATATTCATCCTTAAACTCAACCATGGTATTTTTGGCAGAATATATGGTATATATTTTAGCTTTAATTATTTTAGCTTATTGGTTTACTGGGTCCAGAAAAAGTAGGATGATGGTTATTCAAGCGATGGTTGCTTTTGTAATTGCTGAGGTGATTGGAAAAATAGCAGGGGAATTTCATCTGAATTATCAACCATTTGCAGTATTGCCTAATGTTAATAAACTTGTCGACCATACTGTAGATAATTCATTTCCTAGTGACCATACGATTCTCTTTTTTTCGATTTGTTTTTCGTTTTGGCTTGTTCGTAAAAAAACTGGATGGTTATGGCTTATACTTGCATTTAGTGTAGCGATTTCTCGTATTTGGGTAGGGGTCCATTATCCATTTGATGTTGCAATAGGGGCTTTAATAGGATGTGTTGCAGCGTTATTTTCGTATTGGTTAGTACCGGAATTTGCTTTTATCCAGCAATTACTTACTCTATATGAAAGAGTAGAGAAACATGTTTTACCATCCAAAAACAAATCAAAGGGATTTTGAGTATAGCCCTTTCTCATCCTCATTATTATTCTACACAAGTTGAATGGGTCGATACATTCAATGCACCTATTTACATCCACGAAAACGAAAAAGAATGGGTAGTACGTCCAAGTAACAAAAAAATTTTTGTTCGGGCGAGTCTTTTGAATTAACAAATGGCATTACTTTAAATCGTATTGAAGGTCATTTTAAAGGGGGAACTGTTTTACACTGGAAAGGTGGCAATCATAATAAAGGTATTTTGCTAACAGGTGATATCATTCAAGTGATTGCCGACTGTCAGTGGGTTAGTTTCATGTACAGTTATCCAAATCTGATGCTACTTCCTGCTAGTAAAGTAAGAGAGATGACGGATAAAGTAAAAGGGATACCATTCAACCGTATTTATAATGCTTTTCATCGAGTCGTGTCAAAGCATGCGGACCTTGCTGTTCAGAAGTCAGCAGATCGATACATAAAAGCACTGCAGGTAACACTTTTTAATACATGAGATGTTTCAATATTACCTGTAGATATCTTTAAGAAATTAAAATAAATAGATAAGTTTAGAGCAAGTTATTATCATTTTTTAAAACATGCTCTTTGTATTTAAAGTAACACCAGTATTACTAACACATACAAGTTTTCAACAATCTTTATGTTGAAAAAATCTTAGTGTACGAATGTTGGTACTACCCCCTACTTAGAAATCTCACAATTTAAGGTATGTCATTGGGTAAGTTCTGGGAGTTCAATCGATTTTGAATAAAATTGATAGTATCAGTTGCAATTTTTTTACGTTTAAGGACAATCCCGGCATGCCCACATGTATAAATATATCGCGTAGGTCTTTCCCAGGATTCCCACAAATAGTCCGTATCCTCAGAATGCACATAAAGATCATGCTTGCCTGAAATTAATAAAATA
Source organism: Bacillus cereus group sp. BfR-BA-01309 (assembly GCF_022664315.1). Taxonomy (NCBI): domain Bacteria; kingdom Bacillati; phylum Bacillota; class Bacilli; order Caryophanales; family Bacillaceae; genus Bacillus; species Bacillus cereus group sp. BfR-BA-01309. The sequence continues at coordinate 406,882 of NZ_JAKUHE010000001.1, read as the reverse complement.
TTTTCTTTTTTTACTTTTGGTAATGCTTGACTCGGTTCAGTGATTTTCCAATAAGCTATTAAATCATCATGCGTAACACCATGATGTTCCAAGTCTTCTCTAATAAATTTACCGGGACTTGTCTTCCAAATTGAATAAGAGAGTCGATTCGCGTAGAAAATGGATGCTAACACATCGATTTCTGGTTCAACAAGAGATGTTAAGTTAGTAATAACTCCACCTAAACTGATTCCTATTAAAATCAAGGGACCATTTTTATTTGCTTTAATCCATTTGATCAAAGTTCGTAAATCAGCTACCGCTTGTCTAGTTGATTCTACAGTTCGTTCAATATTGGCACTTACCATGTACTCTCCACTGTATAGGGATTGGTTCGGTTTTCTGTCAAAATGATATGGTAAAGTGAAATAATACATATTCCACTTCAAGTTGGTCATATGGTCGTGGAATATTTTTTTTACACGTTCATTAGAATCCATTCTCCAACCGTGAACAAAGATGACATGAGGTGCATCTTCATTTTTATGTAAAAATAATTCCCCAGTGACAGAATCGTTGCGTGAATCACCAGATTGAACCGAGCTTTTATATTTGAATTGTCCAACCATGTATTCCTTTTCTTGTTTTAAATGCATAATGTTAAAATGAATATGAGATGGTTTTACTTTATAAAAAAATTCTATGTCCTTTATATATAGTGAGGTGTTAGAAAGAGAAGTATACTGAAACTCTACACTTCTTTTTTTGTGCAAATCATACAAGGCGTATCGATCAATGAGTTTTGAAAAAATCAAATTAACCTCCTCCAAAATACATATCGTCTAAAAGATGGACAAAATTTATGCTGTAAATTAATTGTAAAATATTCTCTTTTCCTAATAGTAGATGCTTGAATTATAAAACATGTGAGGAATTTGTATATTATATTATAAAGCTATCAATAAAATAAAACTATAAATAATTTTTACTAAAATCTAAAAAGCAAGTTAATATTCTCATTCATAAAAGAGAACATTAACTTGCTTATTTTCGTATCAAAAGGTGCACCTTTTGAAGTGACATAATTTATATGAAAGACAATGTGTCAATTTGTATATTTAATACAGTGATAGGTACCATAATTTTCGAAGCCTATAGTTAATTTACCTTACAATATACGTCTTTTTGGTATATAAATAGCTATATTCATTAGAGAAAGAGTTTTAATCCTTCATGAGAATCTTTAAAACCTAATTTCTTATAAAATTGTAAAGCTTCTTGTCGTTCTTTATCTGTTGTTAACTGTACTAAATGACATCCCCGTAATTTAGCACGATGAATAGCCCATTTAATAAGTTTACTTCCTATACCTTTACCACGTTTTGATGAGGCTGTCCGTACACCTTCAATTGTAGCTCTCCAACCCCCTTGACGTACAATGTAAGGCGTAAATGTAATTTGTTGAATACCAACAATCTCCGTCCCATCACACGCTACAATCAACTCGTTATTTGGATCACAATCAATAGCATGAAATGCTCTTATATAACTATCAGGGAGTGGTGTTTCATAGCGCTCTCTTTTATTTCCTAAAACATCATCAGCAAGCATTTTTACAATTTCATCTAAATCATCTGTCGTTGCAATCCTAAATGTTATAGTTTCTGTCACTATCAAAAAACCTCCTTAATGTATGGTACTTGTTACTTTTATTTTACTTGTTTAAATACAATAGGTTAAATTATAAAATATTATGAGTCTCTATAACTTTTTCTTATGGATAGCATAAAAGCCTAACTTATAAAATTATAAGTTAGGCTTTTTAACAAAACATTATTATTAGAAAATCCGACTAACTTCAATAAAACTCCATATTCTTAAATGGATTTTTATATTTAACAAACAAACATAGAATCATTCAAATAGGGTGCTTTTTATTTGGTGTATAGAAATTACGTAATAAGCATCGATTTGTATGCTCTCTCATTCAATGAACCTTAACCTAACTCTAAGGACTGCCTCTTTATCAATATTCAACAACGATTACGTTTTTGGATTGGTGTTCCGGTTTTTCTTGACCAGGCCAATGAATAACTACACATAAACTCCTTATATCTATAGATAAACTACTGATTAGCTCCATATAGACTCTAGATAACATATATAGAATACAAGTTATCAAGGAGGTAAGAAAAAATGAATTTTATGAAACGCGCAATTCTCAGTTTGAAAAAAAGGATAGGAACATCATTAATTTTAATGGCAGTATTTCTGATTGTTACAAATTTGGTTCTTTCAGGATTCACAATCCAAAATGCATCAAAAAAGGCAGCTGATGCTGCAAGAAAAAAACTTGGTGCAGATGTTACTTTAGGTCTTGATTTCGACAAATTAGGTCAAAAAGCTCAGGAAACTGGAGAAATGCCAAAGCCACCGCAGCTCGATACAAAAGAAACAGATCAATTAGCGAAATCCAAGTATGTAAAAGACTATAATTACATAGCTAACACTTTCGGTATTTCTGATGGACTTAAACTAGTAGGAGCTTCAGAAGGAGAAGAAGGAAAAGGTAAAGTGGGAATGGCGGCTGTGCGAGGCGGTTCAAGCTCTGGTACAGAAATAGATATGAATGCTTCTTTTATGATTGAGGGAGTCCGCAAGACTGCATTACAAGAAAGCTTTAAAAACGGAAAAAGTAAAATCATTGATGGAAAACCAATTACAGAACAGATGAAAGATCAGAATGTAGCTTTAATGGAAAAACGATTAGCGGAATTAAACAATTTGAAAGTAGGAGACAAAGTAAAAGTACAATCAGGGGATAAGAAGGAAACCCTCGAGATTGAAATTATAGGTATTTACGAAACGAATGAACAAGCAATGGGTCAACAGGCTCCTCCTATTATGGATCCAGCTAATAAACTATATATGCCACATTCAACTATGAAAAAATTAGAAGTAGACCAAGGTATAAGTAGTGTTCAAGTCGTGTATTTCTTGAATGATCCACAATATATTGATGCATTTAAAAAAGAAGCAAAAAAATCTAATATTGATTTTAATTATTATAAATTAGATGCGCATGATTCATTGTACAAACAAATGATTGGTCCTATCGAAAATATCTCTTCGACTTCTCAAATGATTATTTATATTGTATCGATTGCAGGTGCGATTATATTAGGGTTAATCATTATGCTATCAATTAAAGGACGTCGTAAAGAAATGGGAATTCTATTGTCTATTGGAGAGAAAAAGTGGAAGCTGATGGCGCAGTTCGTAGTAGAAGTAGTGTGTGTCGCTATTTTAGCATTTGGATTATCCATAACAACAGGAGCTAAAGTTTCTCAATATATCGGGGATAATTTACTTTCGAATGAAATTGCTACAACAAGCGAAGAAACGGACACCATGCGAAATAATAGCACTGTAATGATGTCTGGACCTGGTGGCACGCTACAAAATCAAAAAGAAGATCCAATTGATAAAATTGATGTAAGTGTAACAGGAGAAGATGTAGGGAAAATGGGAGGGATTGGACTAGCTATTGCTATAATAGCAACGCTTCTTCCGGCATTATCTATTCTGCGTTTAAACCCAAAACAAATTCTTTTAAAAGATGAATAAGGAGGCTTAACATGGAAACGATTTTACAATTTAAAAATTTGGATTATTATTATGAAAGTAATGGAAAAAATGTAGCGATACTAGACAATGTTAACTTTTCTTTTCAAAAAGGGCATTTCTACACGATTTTAGGACCATCTGGATCTGGTAAAACTACAACTCTAAGCTTAGGTTGTGGATTGGATATCCCTAAAAATGGTTATGTACTGTATAATGGAAAAGATATTCGAAAAATTGGTTTGGATCGATATCGTAATCAAAATGTATCTGTAATTTTCCAATCTTATAATTTGATTACTTATATGACTGCTCTTCAAAATGTCCTAACAGCAATGGAAATTACAGGTGTCAAAGTGAAAAATAAGACAGTAAGGGCATTAGAATTATTAGAGAAAGTAGGACTCACAGAAGTAGAAGCGAAACGAAACGTCTTGCAACTAAGTGGCGGGCAACAACAACGTGTAGCAATTGCTCGAGCATTATCTTGCAATGTTGATTTACTTATTGCAGATGAGCCGACGGGAAACCTCGACGAAGAAACGGCAATGGATATTATAGAACTGTTTCAAGAACTTGCACATAAAGAGAATAAATGTATTATTGTTGTAACGCATTCACAGGAAGTTGCAAAAAAATCCGATCGTGCAGTGTATTTAAGTAAGAAGAAGTTGGTCGTAAACCAAATCTAATACGAATATCTTAGTTTTTAAATTCATATAATTTTCAAAAACCAACCATTTCAAAAGCTTATATTTGATATATAATAAAATTAAGCCATAATCAAAATGGTCTCCCTGTATTGAATGTGAAGATAGTTTGTTGTTTCCTTTTTAACAATATTTGAAAAAGAACTTGTAGGATATTCTACAGGTTCTTTTTGTTATGATTAGTTACCTATATTATTGTCCCGTTTAACTGTTTATCTACATAGTTATTGAAGAATTAAACCTACTAACATAATTAAACTAAATACAATCCCCCAACCAAATGCACAATAGCCAAAGATTCTAATCCATTTAGGTAATTGATTCATGTTCACTTTATTTGTGGGAACTCCTTGCATAGAAAACATCATTTTTTGGTCTCTATCCCTATTATTTTGTTGTTCATACATAACATCATCACCTTTCTAGAACTATTGTGTTTATAGTATATCTGCCTGAAGAAATTATGTACAGAATAGAAGGTGCTAGTTTATATCTAATGTGAAAAATTTTATAAATAAAGAAGTTTAATTGTCCATGTCTCTATGCGCTAACCATTTGGAATAAAGAAGTGATGTATCAGTTATACTATGTAATATTTCTTCATTACTAAATATGGTGGTAAATATGACTAAGCAAACAATTACTTTATTTCAAGTTTCTATGATACTCATTGGTAGTATTGGGATAATTAATCATGTCATTATGATTCCTATGCTATTAGATACATCAGGTAGAGATTCATGGATTTCTATCATATTAGTAAGCATTTTATACTTGCTTTGGATTTCAATAATATTCATCATATATAAAAACATAAAAAATGAACATTTGTTTTTGTGGCTAAAAAATAATTTCGGGAAATTCAGTGTATATCCAATCATATTCATAGTTGCACTTTATTTAATAACGATTGGTGTCGTTGCACTAAAAGAAACCTTAACCTTTTTCTCTTTTTATTTACCAGAAACACCTCACTTTGTATTAGGAATACTTTTTTCTTTGATTTGTCTCTATAATGCTACAAAAGGAATTCAATCTATTGCACTTACAACAGGTGTTTTGTTACCAATTGTATTTTTACTTGGTTTTTTTGTAATGTTTGCAAATGTTCCACATAAAGATTATTCTTTACTTCAGCCAATGATGGAAAATGGAATGAATCCAATATTTAGGGGAATGGTTTATCCTGCAGCAGGATTTCTAGAATTAATTTTTATTCTTTTTTTACAACATCATATTTGTTCAAAAGTAAAATTATATCAATTGATTGCTTTAGGTATTGTTATTATTGGTATCACAATAGGCCCAGTTATGGCAGCTATTATAGAATTTGGTCCTTTCGCAGCAGCAAACCAACGATATCCAGCATTTGAAGAATGGAGACTTGTGTCAATAGGTAGGTACATTGAAAATTTAGACTTTCTCTCCGTGTATCAGTGGCTTGTAGGAATCTTTATTCGTCTATCGCTTGTTGTTTTTCTCATTCCAGATTTGTTATCAATTACAAATCGGAAAACAAGAAATGGGGTTATGTTTGCAATACTTTCATGTATTTTAGTAATAAGTATACTACCCATCAGTGACTCTAGTTTCTATTGGTTTGTATCTCAAATTGTTTTGCCAGTTTCAGCATTAGGGCTATTTTTGTTTTCTATATTACTAATGGTGTTTGTGTGGGTTGTTAAATTTAAGAAAAGCTCTTGAAAGAGTATGAGAATGTATTTTATATAAGGTTGCTGAGTTTGAAGGAGACAATGTAGATGAACAAACGAGTAGAATTAAACAAGAAGATAATACTAGAGTGGTTTGAAGGGTGCAACGATGTAAAAGTAATAAAGCGTGAATTGGATAAAAAAGAAAAAATAAGGTCAGTATTGTTTATTTATTGTCAAAACTTAATTGATAATACAAAATTAAAACAAGCCACATCATCTCAAGTTTGCAAAAAGCTTTTAAGTAATTCTATAGAAGAATTTAACCTTTCAACATTAATTCCTCAGTTATCAGTAAAGAAATTAGATATAGTAAATTCGAATGAAACTATATCTAAGATTATATTTGAAGGTAACCTCCTCATTATTTTTGAAGAATCTAAACAAGGGTATATAGTTGATATTGCCCAAATACCTACAAGATCAGTTGAGCAAACAAATACAGAGATGACCATTCGTGGTGGACGTGATGGATTTGTTGAAGAGTTAAACACAAATATAGGATTAATTAGAAAAAGGCTAAAAACAAGTTCTCTTAGTTATGAAGAATTTATTATTGGAGAAAGAACACAAACTAAAGTAGCCCTCTTGTATTTAAAAGATATTGCATCCCGAGACATCATTAATCAAGTTCGATTAAAATTAAGACAAATTAAAATAGATGGGATTGTTTCAAGTGCACAGATTGAAGAATTAATTACAAACAATCAATTTAGTGTATTTCCTTTAGTTGAATATACAGGACGTCCTGATTATGCTGTGAATTGTTTGTTGTATGGGCGTTTTATTTTATTAGTCGAAGGGTCACCGACAGCCACTATTGCTCCAGTTACATTTCCTTTTTTTGTGAATACATCTGAAGATCAAGATTTTTTCTATATATTCGGTAGCTTTGTACGGCTTGTAAGTCTTTTTGGGATAGCAATTTCTATATTTCTTCCAGGAATTTGGATAGCATTAATTACATATCATCCAGATCAGATTCCCTATACGTTGTTAGCTACATTAAGCTTATCAAGAGAAGGGATTCCTTTTCCTGCTCCTTTAGAAGGGCTAATAATGATGACCCTATTTGAAGTTTTGAGGCAAGCAGGATTGCGTGTTCCTGCAGTATTTGGTCAAACATTATCTGTGGTAGGGGGATTGATTATTGGACAAGCCGCCATTAGTGCTGGAATTGTTTCAGCATCTATGGTCATTATAATAGCAATCTCGGTTGTTTCGACATTTGCTTTAACTAATCAGTCGGTAACAGGGATAATAAGTATATTGCGATATACAGTATTTGTAGTGTCTTCTTTATTAGGTATAGTAGGATTTATCTTCTGTGTTCTTGTGATGGCGATACATGTAGTGAATTTACGATCTTTTGGAGTCCCATTCTTTACACCATATTCACCCCCTGTATTTAAAAGTATGCTAGCAGCCACATTTAGAATTCCTTTCACGTATATGAAAAAAAGACCAAAAGAATTGCATACTCAAGATAATACAAGGAAAAGAGAGAGTACCGATGAAGAAAAATAAAAGAATAGTTATATTTCTTTTTATGATGTGTACATTTCTAACAGGGTGTTGGGATCAAAGAGAGTTGCATCACGTTTTGTATATAAATAGTCTAGGTATCGATTTTAAAGATAATAATTATATCATTCGTCCGCAATTTATTAATTTTTCTAACATAGCTAAACAAGAAGGGAGCACTACTCGTAATTATAGCCAGGCCTATATTGGAAAGGGAAAAGGACCCATTTTAGATGAGGCTGCATTTGATTTTTATAAGGGGGCTCAACAAGAAATCTCATGGGAGCATCTCAAAACAATTGTTGTAACAGAGCGATTTTTAAAACATGGTGACATAAATCAATTTAATGATTTTTTCTCTCGTTTTTTTCAATTTCGAGACACTATGTGGATATTTGGAACTAAGGAACCTTTAGAAAATATATTAGCGAACAATAATATTTTAAATATTTCTCAATTATATACAATCATTAATTTACCAAAAGAGATAACCAAGCAATATACAATAATAGATCCTTTACCTTTATATAAATTCCAAAGAAATTATTATGAACCCGGGATGACAACTCGTATTCCTTTCTTAGCTACGACTAAAGCATATTGGAAAAAAGGGCATACATCATTTCCAATGTTAAAATTTAATGGTTATGGTTTTATAAGTGATAAATCCTATATAAATCATTTAAACAGCCATGATATTACTGGGATTCGCTGGACGGATGAAAATACGAAACGAGCTCCATTACTTTTAAAATTTAATCAGAAAATTATTGGACATATAGTATTGAAAAACCCGAAGATAGATACAAAATATTTTGTGAAAAATGGAAAGTTACACATGCTTATGAACATCCATTTCGATGCTGATATTTTTCAATTAATACACTCTATGACTGTAAATGATATTAAAAAAATTGCAGAGGCCCAAGTTGAAAAAGAAATTAAAAAAACGTACCGAAAAGGAATCGAAAGAGGGATTGACACGTATCAGTTATCCCATTCTTTATATCGGCAGAATAATAAATTATGGAAAAAACACAAAAAAGAGGGGGGGATATCCCTTCAAAATAAAGAATTAGATTTAAATGTCTCGATTAATATAGCTACAAATGGAAAATCTAAAAATAAGCGTAATATGATTGAGCATTAGAATGGTTGAAGGTGAGAGGAAACATAAAATATTAACTCTAAATAGGAGATTCGAACGTGAATGACCATTCCGGTGTGGTGGCATCTTCAATAGGATTAAGATGAGAATTTGATTAGATCAGAAGGAGGATATTGCCTCCTTCGTTGCCTGAAAACACGCTTACATTTCTTGGTGTTTAGATAAAGTAGAAGTCTTTCAAACTATATGTGCTGCAAAATAGGAACGGCTTAAACTCATTACTTTGATTTATTCTTTACTTTTAAAGAATCTAACACTATTTTAGTTGCGTCCGCAATAAGTTTATCCTCATATTTCGCATCCTCTTTAGCATGATTAGAAAGTACCGCAAGAACAATTGGCTTTTTATTTGGTGGCCAAATAATTGCGATATCATTCCTTGTTCCATAAGACCCAGAGCCAGTCTTATCGGCTACTTCCCATTCTTCTGGAACTCCAGCACGGATTAAGTTGTCCCCCGTAGTATTTCTTTTCATCAAATCTATTAAAAAGTTCCGTTTCTCAATTGGAAGGATATCACTTAGCGCGTAAGTTTGAAGACTAGTAGCTAATGCCATTGGGGTACTAGTATCACGAGTGTCACCTGGCTGCACTTCATTTAATTCTGGTTCAAAACGTTCAGGATTTGTAACGGAATCTCCTATTTCTCTTAGTAATTTTTTGAATTCACTTGGCCCACCTAATTGTTTAAGAATAAGATTTTGTGCAGTATTATCACTATATCGAATGGAAGCATCTGCAAGCTCCTTCAGAGTCATACCTGTATCTACATATTTTTCTGTAATTGGATTGTAATTCACAAGATCTTTGCTGGTATACTTAATTTTTTGATCTAAATCTTCTATTGATTTCTTTTGTAACAGTGCTCCAACAGCAAGGGCTTTGTGGGTAGATGCGTATGCAAAGCGTTCATCTGAACGATAAGTAACAGTTTGATTCGTACCTGTGTCCAATGCATAAATACCGAGTTTAGCATCATATTCTTTTTCAAGCTTTACAAAAGAATGCCTACTTGTATTTTCTTGTTTGGCTTGTTTCGGTGGTTCGGATTGAATATTACTATTGGAACAGCCTATAAGCGTTACACATGAAAGTAATACTACAGGTAGCACCTTTTTATAATGTGCAATGTGAAAAAACTTCTTTGAAACTATCATACATTTTCAACCTCTTTCAAGAATATATGGATTTTGTATACCTATACAATTAACAAATGCACTGGATAGCACTCCTCTTGTATTTCTTATATTACAAAATGAGAGGACTATCAAGAACACCTTTTTTATACGTAATAGACAATCTAAGTAACACATTTGTTCCATTTATGATTAAATTTTTTAACATATCTATTAACTTTGTTTTTAAGCATCGCAAACTCCATTTTTTGAACTCCACTTGATTTAATATGGATTTAGATTGAGTTTTTCTTGTAACGGGAATTTCAATTGGATAGCCCATATATAACAACCTCGTTTCGGATAGAATAAGTAATAACAACTACTGATTTTATTTTAAGATTGGATGGTAGAAATAAAGATCTTAAAAAAACGAAAAGTCCACTTATTGATTCCTAATAAGATTATACTTACTACAAAAACAAACAAACTCGTCCTACTAAGAGGGGAGTTTGTTTGTTTATTGTTTAGATAAAGGAATGTTCATGCAAAATTGCACACTGTGTTCCATATTTTTTATAGAATACTTTATATTTAGCGTTTCAAGAATTTGTTTAACAATATATAGCCCCAAACCACTTCCTCCAGTATTTCGATTCCTAGATTTTTCAATTCGATAAAATGGTTTGAAAATTTGTTGTATATCTTCATCTTTAATATTGACACCTGTATTTATAATTTGCATTTTGATTTGACCATGTTTAGAATCCTTATTTAACTTTATATAGACTTTTTCATTATGTGGTGAATACATAACTGCATTATGGATAATATTTTTACATGCTTTTTCAAAAAGAACACGATCTGTATAAACAGAAAAGTCAGAGTCAATTTCTTTTATTATTTGGATGCTTTTTTGAGAAGCGAAAAATTCGAGATCTTTTGTGATTGTACCTATTAACTTTAAAAAATTAACCTCTTCTATTTTTAGTTTAAAAGTGTGTTGTTCTAACTTTGACATACTTAAAATTTCACGAACTAATTGTTCCATACTTTCAATAATTTGATGATTTTTCTTTAAATATTGATCACGATTTTGATAAGGCCCAATATTGTATATCATCCCTTCTAAGTATCCTTTCATTACAGTAAGAGGGGACTTTAATTCATGTGCCACAATCGCAAAAAACTCTCTGCGTTTAGTTTCTATTTCTCTTTCTTTTTCAATATCATTTTTTAATTGTTCATTTACTTTTTTAAAATCAAACATAGCTTGTTGTAAGTTAATAGACATGTCATTCAAACTATTAGATAATTCTCCTAACTCATCTGTAGAGCGAACCTCAATTTTTTCGGAGAAATCTAAATTTGCCATCTTTTGTGCACCCTCATTAATATAAATAAGTGGCTTTGTAATAAACCTGGAATAGAAATAAGCACTCCCTATACCAATTACGAGTACAATGATACTAATATAGGGGAGAAAACGTACTAATACTTGCGAAGCTTCATCTATCGGTTGAAATGTTGCGAACACTACAAGCATTAAACTACCATCTTGGAATTGGATTGGTTCCGTAACATTATATGAATTGCTAATGGTACCTGCATTCTCAAATCGTGTGGCTTTAGTAACTACTGTTGTTTGTGTACCACTTTGAATAAAAGAAAATGAAGGCGAGTAAATAATAACTCCTTCTTTATTTTGAAGCGAAAGCATCGCGTTATTTTTTTTTGCGTATTCATCAAAAAGTGGTATCGCATCTTGAAACGTAAGATCTTTGGACTTATCAATTATTTCTTTTATCCCTGTTTGAAGTTGATCTGTTTTGTATTGCTCATAAAACGTAGGGAGAAAGAAATATAAAGTTAAATAAATCAACACTGCAAAGGATAACAAAATGAGAGATGTAGTCATAAAGAGTTTATAAGTAATTTGCTTCATCTTCATGACTTTTAAAATTTTATTCATCAACTTTATAACCAATACCCTTTATTGTTTTAATGTAGGGGATAGCTAGTTTTTTACGTAGGTTTTTAATATGTGTATCTATTATTCGTGTTTCCCCAAAATAATCGTATCCCCAAACTTTTTCTACGATATTTTCCCTTGTCAGTACTTTTCTCTCATTTTGAAATAGTAGTTGTAGAATTTCGAACTCTTTTGTCGTTAACAAAATTTCAACATCATTTACATATACTCGATATGCATCAACATCAATGCACACTTCTTTAAATACCAAATGATTATTTATATTTTTATCATAACTTCTTCTAAGTACAGCTTCGACTCGTCTAATCAAAACATGAAACGAAAAGGGTTTTGTTATATAATCATCAATCCCAAGATCGAACCCTTTCATTTGATCTTCCTCTTCTTCTAACGCAGTTAGCATAATAATTGGTATGTTTGACTGACTTCGAATCATTTTAGCAACTTCAAATCCATTAAGATTGGGCATCATTACATCTAGAAGAACTAAATCAAAGTATTGCTTATTAAATTGTGTCATACCCTCTAGTCCATCTGAAGCAACTACCACTGTATACTGTTGTGTCATTAAAAATTGTTTAATTAATTCCTGAATTTCTTGATCGTCCTCAACCACGAGGATATGATAGTTTTTCATAATATCACCTCTGGTAGTCATTATAGCCGTACTATCTGTAGTTTATGTGAAGATACAGTAGGAAACTTCATAAGACGTTTAACATATTAACTCCATTTTTCAAGATTGTGTATTCTCCGTAAAAAAGTATTATTACCGATATTCCCTTTTTATGGAGAAATATTTGTGTGCATAAAAAAACTTATCATATAGAAAACTGAACGATTAATATTTACGAAAAACTAATGTATAATAATGTAAAATGTATGTAGTTTTTTAAACTTTTTGAAAATATATTTTCGGAACTTTAATAGAAGGGAGAAAGGGAGATGAATTTAAATATAAAAGAAGCTAGCGAAATTCTAGAGCGTACGCCACAAACTTTGGAGTTTTTTTGCTAATTTAGTAAAGGCCTAAGGTGCGAACTAAGGATTATTTAAATTATGTGAGAAAGGTTGTGAAATTATTTGATGGGTTATAAAGCGATGCTGTTTGATTTAGATGATACGTTACTTGATAGGGATAAAGCAGTAGATAACTTGTTTTTATTAGTTTTAGAAAAGTGTTATGAGGATGTTAGTGATACAGTCAAAAACAATATGTTACAGAAATTTAAAGAGTACGATAAAAGGGAATATGGCATTAGTGATAAAACGATAGTTATAGAATCATTATTTGATGAATTCGCGCCGAAATATAGATTGCCGCGCAATTATATCCAAGATTTTTGGAATGAAAATTTCCCTAAATGTTTTTCAATTGACCAAAATACTATTCATTTCTTAAATCATATAAAGAAACACTTTAAAGTGGGAATAATAACAAATGGCTCAACTCAGAGGCAAAAGGCTAAAATAATTAATACGAATTTAAACAATTACTTTGATACAATCATTATTTCGGAAGAAGTGGGATTGAGTAAACCTGATAAACGTATATTCGAACTAGCATTAAGTAAGCTAAATGCACAGCCGGAAAATACCTTATTTGTTGGGGATGACTTAGAAAAGGATATTGCTGGTCCTCAAAATGCAAATATAAAAGGTGTGTGGTTTAACCCTCAGAAAATCAAGAATACTACCCAAATACAACCATATGCCGAGATTAACACTTTGGATAGTTTGTTAAGTTATGTTACTCCACAATATTTTTATAACAAGTAAAAGCAATTTCATATATATATTCAAAAATATACAAAAGAGAAACTATCATTAATTTCATTGACCGTATTAATAATAAAAAGTATATATTTACAATAAAAAATAGAGGCGATTTTAATAGCTGCGGCTAATTTAATCTATGATTAATACGAAGTTTTGTAAAACGATTTTACTCATACTGTGTAAATTATATAGGGGTGGGACTATGAAGATAAAGAAAGTAGTAGTCGATGGAATCAATATTGCGGTCATTAGAAACGATAAGGTATTAATATCGGATGTTCAGTCTGCATTAGATACTATGGCAACAGTTCAATATGAGGTAGATGCGAAATATATTATTATCCCAAAATCTTTAATAAGCGAAGACTTCTTTGATCTAAAGACACGTCTTGCGGGCGATATTCTTCAAAAGTTTATAAACTACAAGGTAAAGTTTGCTATTGTTGGGGATTTCTCTATGTATACTAGTAACAGCTTAAAGGATTTTATTTATGAATGTAATAAAGGAAAAGACATTTTTTTCTTGGCAACTGAACAACAAGCAATTGAAAAACTAAGTACATTGAAGCTTTAATAATGCCCCAGTAAAATCTCTTTCTTTTTCACGTCGCTTATTATTTACATCATATAAGAACTGATGTTTGTGATAAACTAAGAGGTGAATAAAGGGGGAATTTTCTTGAATAAATTTAATGATGTAATCCGAAATTTAAACACTATAATTTACAAACCTAACAAATTAATAATCACGAATCTAAAAGAAGAACAGCAAAACGCAGAATATGCGGGTTGTTTATTTCACTTAAATAACAAAACTATCCGTTTTAGAGTATCAAAAATTACGCCTAATAAAATCGGGCAATTTGTTTCTTTTTGGGAGAAAGATGACAATTTGAAAAATCAAGCGTTCACGTATGACGCTGCTCCTGACTTATTAGTTATCACTTGTATTGATGATAATAAACTAGGACAATTTATTTTCCCTAAAGAAATTCTTCTTAAAGAAAAAATATTGAAAACGCAAAGTCAAAAAGGAAAGATGGCTATGAGAATTTATCCGCTTTGGGATACTCCTGTTAGCAATCAAGCGAAAAAGAGCCAATTGTGGCAACTTCAATATTTTGTTGATTTAAGCGATCATAATAATTTACCTTTAGATAAACTATTAAATTTGTATTTGTAGTTTCTGTTCTTATGTAATATTGTGAGCGAGACTTTTTGTACCGGTACAGTTAAACGAAATGTACATTGTTTCAGTACCCCATCAAATATACAATCAGCATATACTATTTTAACTTATACATGTTAAGGGGTGCTGACTATGACAAGTCTACAACATAAGCTTTTTACAAGATTGAATCTTGCAAACCGTACTGAAGTGAACTTTGAAGAATTAAACACAATTCTCTTTGCATTTGCACACACTATACCATTTGAGAATTTAGATGTTATAGCACGTAATGCGAATACAATTACTATGGAAAATTTACAGAATAAAATTTTAACTACATCCCGTGGCGGACTTTGTTATGAATTAAATACTCTTTTTTACTACTTTTTACAAGATTGTGGTTATGATGTACAGCTTGCACTTGGTACTGTATATAAAAATGATATACACGCATGGGCACTTGAGGATGGGCATATAACAATTATTTTAAATCATAATAACGGACGATACTTAATTGATGTAGGTATTGCTTCTTTAGTACCTATAGTCCCAGTGCCATTTAGTGGTGAGTCTGTTTCCTCTAAAAACGGTACGTATCGAGTAAAAAAACGAGACACGAGTAAAGGAAATTACGTTCTAGAAAGAAAAGATACGAACGGAGAGTGGAAAGTTTGTCATGCTTTTTATAATCGTATCATTGATGAGACAGTAGTGAATGATGTTCAAAAAAGAGTAATAGAAGATGAGAAATCTATATTTAATAATGGCCCAATCGTAGTCAAATTAACGGACTCTGGACATATCTCTTTAACAAATACAAGTTTAACTGAAATCATTCATGGTGAAAAAGTGAAACGTGAAATTACAGAAGATCAATATAGAGAGCTTTTATATACTTTATTTGCTATTGAGTTATGATGTAACGAATAGCTAGCCGGTTCTTATACAGAATCGGCTATTTTATTAACTTTAATTTAAAACTACTATTAAAGTTTGATTTTCTTAATAGATATAATACACTAGAACAGTATGAACAATGAATTTTGAATGTAAAGGAAGATTTTTATGTCAATTATTGATAAATTGAAACTTAATAAGTATACAAATATGGTCGTAATTAATGAACCTAATGATTATAACATTTTTACAGAGAAAGAAACTGCATTTTCAAAAGAACACGATGCCATTTTTGTTTTTGTAGAAACACTTGATGAAATGGTGAAACAAACGAATTATATTATTAGTAATGAAGAATTACTAATTGAAAAAGGCTACATATTCTTCGCGTATCCGAAAAAAGGGAATTCTCGTTACAGTACGTTTATTCACCGTGATGAGATGTTTCCTGCATTAAGCGTTGGCGAAGATGGGTATGTAGGACAGAGTGATATTAAATTTGCACGAATGGTGAGTATGGACGACGTCTTTACTGTTGTAGGTTTAAAGCGTGAAAAGAAAAAAGAGAAGAAAACGCCTGCTAGGAGTCAATGTGTTGCCGATTATGCAGATCGTATTAAAGATGTAGAAGCCCTATTGGCTAATCATCCAATTGAACTTAAATTTTATCAAAGTTTAACACCTGGATATCAAAAGGATTGGGCACGTAATTTATTTTCTGTAAAACAAGAAAAAACACGCGATAAACGTCTTGAGAAAATGATTGAAATCCTTTCACAAGGCTATAAAACAATTGAATTATTCCGTAAGACGAAAAAATAATGGTTAGGAACGTCACAATGATGCAACAATTAATGATACTTTGCACATTGAAAAAAGAATTCCTTTCAGTATACTAAAGTATGTTCTTATATTTAAATAATTAGTAAAAGAGAAAAGGTGTTTGAAATGAAATCGTATATTGTAGTTGGAGCTGGAATTTTAGGAGCGTCTACAGCTTATCACCTTGCTAAAGCAGGTGCGAATGTTACTATCGTTGATCGCCAACAATTAGGTCAAGCAACTGATGCAGCGGCTGGTATTGTATGTCCATGGCTTTCACAGCGTCGTAATAAAGCGTGGTATAAAATCGTTAAAGGCGGCGCACGTTACTATTCTTCGTTAATCCAGCAATTAGAAGAAGACGGTGAGACAGATACAGGTTACAACCGTGTAGGTGCAATTAGTTTACATACTGACGAGAAAAAACTAGATCAAATGGAAGAGCGAGCTTATAAACGACGTGAAGATGCGCCAGAGATTGGTGAAATCACTCGCTTATCAGCTGAAGAAACGAAAAAATTATTCCCAGCATTATCAGAAGAATACAGTTCTGTTCACATTAGTGGCGCTGCACGAGTAAATGGAAGATTATTACGTAACGCATTAATAAGTGCTGCGAAAAAACATGGTGCTACTTTTATAAAAGGAGATGCTGTATTAGTTCGTGAGGGTAATCGTATTACTGGAGTTACAGTAAACGACGAAACAATTGTAGCAGAAAAGGTCATTGTAACTGCAGGCGCATGGGCGAATGAAATCTTGAATCCGTTAGGAATTAATTTCTTAGTTACATTCCAAAAAGGACAAATTGTTCATTTACAAATTGAAAATACAGCAACAGAAAATATGCCGGTTGTTATGCCGCCAAACGATCAATACATTTTAACATTTGACAATGGTCACGTCGTAATTGGTGCAACACATGAGAATGAAACTGGTTTCGATCACCGTGTAACAGCAGGTGGTTTACATGAAGTATTCCATAAAGCATTAACAGTTGCGCCTGGCTTAGAAGATAGTACTATGCTTGAAGCGAGAGTTGGATTTAGACCATTTACTCCAGGATTCTTACCTGTTATCGGACCATTGCCTAACTTTAAAGGCATTCTCGTTGCAAATGGATTAGGTGCTTCTGGTTTAACTGCCGGTCCATATTTAGGATCAGAATTAGCTAAACTAGCACTCGGCCAAACAATAGAATTAGATTTAAACGATTATGACGTTGCGGGGGCAATTGAATAAATAAAAAAGATTAGGATTCGCTCCTAATCTTTTTTATTTATAGCTAATTTTTTAATTGCTTTAATAACCGTTTGTTTAATTCCCACAAAGCAGTTTTGTTACTATCCCATTTCAAAAGCGTTACTGCTTCCTCAAAGCATAACCATTGATAATTGAGGTGTTCTTTTGATAATGAAATATTTTTTGTAGGAACTTTAACTCCAAAAGAAAATTCTTTTATTACATAAATATCTTCTCCCCAAAGAAATTCTCCAACTACATCCACTACAGGTAGTGAAGACACAGAATCTAATTTAATATAGGGATATTCTCTTAAAATACCAGCCTCTTCAAATGATTCTCGTTTTGCTGATTCAATAGGAGTCTCACCATCTTCTCCACCACCAGCAATTCCTTGCCAATAACCATAATCACTTCGGTTAAAAATAGCATATTGAATAGAATCATCAGTTATTATATAAGGAAATATTAATACTTGATATGATGCTCTCATTGCATAACCCCTCCCGAAAAAAAGCTTTAAATAAATATGAATAATTGTTAATTATTATATGGAGTGGGTGTTCTTTTGAATATAAATACTACGGATAAAATAAAGATTACGGCCTTTAAACTTCCCCAATACGGATAAACAGTATGATTTGTTAAACTAGCATATTGAAAGATATTCTCTAAACCGAAAATCCCTATAATGACCGCCAAAAGAAATGCAGCTGATCCATACGTTCCATTACGATAGAGGGTAAATAAGTATATTGCACATATAAGTGGTACGATGATTTGTAGTAAGATTGCCATTGATTGTCCCCCTAATTTATATTTTATACTTACATTATATCAAAAAAATGCAATAAAAAGGAATGTAAGTTAATTGATGCTAAATAGAAAACAGACTTGTACGAACAGGGATATCACGCTTTCACGTCTATAGTTTTGATACTAATTGAACAACTCTAATCATATTCTTCTATTAAAAAGAATAAAAAGAGGTGTACAGTTAATTGACAAAAGTTAAGGTTCGTTTACAGCCCATCGTTCATAACTTAAATTTACCAACTGTAATAAAAACAGCTATACTTCCAGGTGAATCGACCGAAAGGCTATTTATCGTAACTCAATTAGGGGAGGTTTTTTACATAGGAGACGGAGCTATAAAGACATTTTTAAATATTCGTCACCGAATTATTAAATTAGGCACATTTGAAGAAGGTGTTGCAAGTAGCGGTTATGATGAACGTGGATTGCTGGGATTAGCGTTTCATCCGCAATTTAATCATAATGGTTTATTTTATCTTCATTATTCAATGGTTGGGACTCAAGGACCAGGTGCACTTTCAGAACAATTTAAACCGAATCCGTGTGACCTGAAAACTTTAAACTTAAAGTGGACTAATAGAGATACTCAATATGATCATATTGATACAATTGAAGAATGGATTTTACAATCAAACGGTCAACCTCAAAAGCGACGAACATTACTGAATATAAAACGGCCATTTTTTAATCATAATGGAGTAAATAGCTTAAACTTTTCACCTGAGACTGGAAAACTGATTTTTACAAATGGAGATGGCGGTTCAGGCTATGATCCATTTAATTTAAGTCAGGATGATTTAGAAATAGCGGGTAAAATAATTGAAATCGATGTAAGTAAAAATACGTCCATAAACAATCCTCCAGTAGTTACACGCTTTAATGAACTTCCTTTATCTTTACAAGAAACACTTACGGTAATTGCAAAAGGCGTTCGAAATATAACAGGCATTTCATTTCAAAGGTTTTATAATCAATATATCAAATATGCCGGAAATGTCGGACAGGATATTGTAGAGTCTATTTTTTCTTTTGTTCAATATAAACCAATACCAGTTACCGAACTTGTTCAAAACCATTTAATAAGAGATACTCCCGATCAATATGGATTTATTAATTTTGGTTGGAGAGGGTGGGAAGGAGAATTACCTACTTCTTTTATAAGGCACTGTTCTGAGAATCCTACTTTAGATGAGAGAACAATGGCTTATTATAATGAAACAATAGAAACATCCGCAAAGCGAATCCAACCTCTAATCAGTTATTTTCATAAAGATTCTAGACCAGATAAATTTAGTGCAACTTCACTTACAGGAGTCCAGCCATATATGGGAACTGCAATACCTAATTTAACGGGTAGTATCGTGTTTACTGATCTTGCTAAGAAAGAAAAATCTCAGTCTCCAGTAAAGGGTGCGTTAGCTTATTCTAGAGCTGGTATAGACGGGACACGTAATGATTTTCAAGTTATTGAAACTAATTATGATTTTGGTGAGCAAGCAGCTTATTTTATGAGTTTAGGAACAAACTTAGATCAAACTAGATTATATTTAGGAGTTTACGGTTCTATGAAAGTAACTGATTTTAACAAAGGTACTATTTTTGAAGTCGTTCTTTGATATGATAAAAACTTTCATGAAGTGCATGAATAAAAATAGAAAGTGATAAATTATATATCTTTAGGGGGGATTTGATGAATCACTTTAGAAACTATTGGTATCAACCGATGATCGCGCATGATACGAATTTTGTTCACAAAAGAAAGGTGACACCAGCAAAGAGGTTAGTCATTACAGCGTTACTTGGTTCACTTGCCGCTATTTTTCAATCGGCAGGGAACTTAATCCCTGGTATTGGCTTATTTATTAGCCCTTTTGCTACGTTACCGATTTTTTTAGCTATTTGTTATTCTATTCGCGAGGGAATACTTTCTTATATTCTTACTATTCTCCTATTATTTATTATTGAGCCAAGTGAATTAATTGTCTTTCCTTTTACTACAGGTTTATTAGGTATAGCGTTAGGAGTATCCTTTATACAATTCAAGAGGAGGATTTTGGTGGTTTCCTTTTCAGCAATATGTTTACTTATAGGAATTATGGTCGTTCTTGATGTCTTTCGATTTCCTGTATTAGGTCCTACTGTTCATACAACTATGGATATAAAAATTATATTATCGATATTTATACTGAACTTTCTATATTGTTGGATCTATGCAGGCCTTTGTAGAATAATGTTGAATAGAGTATATAAAGTATTGTCTTAACATTTTCAAAGATTGGAGATTTAAGTCGTGTATAACGTTGAAATAAGAAGGCCAAATTCGGATGATTTAGATGAACTTAATTTGTTTTTTCGTCTTGTTATTACTCATACATTTAAAAATGAAGGGTTATCAAAATTATTGGATGACATAGAAAATGAAATACATACGAAAAAGCAGTATTTGAAAAATGATTTGGAGAGTAACGGAGAAAGTCGTTACTTTTTATTAGCAATTGATACAAGTAACGATAAAATCATAGGAACAATTGAAATCGGTCCAGTAGGTACATTGATTCATAGTTGTACAGGCGGTGTTCTTAAAGATTTATATGAAATAGGAACAGTATTTGTACTACCTGAATATCAACGAAAGGGCATAGGCAATGTATTACTAAATGCAATGTATATTACATTACTTAGCAGAGGAATAACAGAATACTGTTTAGATAGTGGATACAAAAAAGCGCAAAGTATATGGACAAAGAAGTTTGGAGAGCCTAGTTATGTACTGAAAGATTATTGGGGAGAATCAAGTGATCATATGATTTGGAAGAAGAGTTTACATGATACTCCTATAATATTTGAATTATAAAATGAAATATGCCTCTGAACGTAGCTTTTCTTACATATGTATGCTATTATTTATCTTTATAATAAAAGAGGACGTGAATGAACTTGATTAAAATTAATATTCCTGAAGCTAACGTTTCAATTACTGAACGTAAACAAGTTTTTAAAGGAGACGAGCCAATAATCACTCCAATTAATGGTTTTATCGATTTCCACTTGTTCCCTAGAGATAAAGGCGGCATTTTTATGTTTTACAATATTAATGACGAACTTCTTTTCGTAGGTAAAGCCCGTAAAATTAGACAACGTATTAAGAAGCATTTTGAAGACAATGTTTCACCAATTAAAAATCACCGTGATGAAGTATACCGCATTGATGCATGTATCGTAGAAGATCCAACAGAAAGAGAAATTTACGAAACATACATTATTAATGAATATAAAGCAAAATATAACGTTGATAAAGTGTTCTATAAATAAGTAACAAAAAACAATCCTAGCACATATACTAGGATTGTTTTTTTATTGTTTCATTCTTCATTTCTTTCTCCTTTTTTAAAATGATTAGCAGCAATTAAACAGAAAAGCCCTATAAATAAAATTATGATTCCAAGTGTTTTATGTTTCCCTTCAAAAAAAGGAATATCTGAAATAACATTTGTCATACATAACCCCACAAACACAAGGATTGGTCCTATCCAAAGTAATACATTGCCGAATTTCGTATGTTGCCACATAGTAACCCTCCTGACCTCTTTTTACATATATATCCATAAAATGAAAGTAAATTCATAGAGAAATATAGTTTTTTTCATATCGAAAATTTAACCTTCATATATTGGTACAAGCAAACGAGAAAGGGGACTATCATGAATTGGTTAGAAGCTTTTATTTTAGGAATCATACAAGGTTTAACAGAGTTTTTACCGATAAGTAGTACAGGTCATCTTTATTTAGGAAGACATTTGTTTCAATTAGATGAAGCCGGATTGTTTTTAGATACGATGCTGCATATTGGGACTTTGCTTGCGGTGTTTATTTATTACAAAAAAGAATTTATATATTTAATTAAAAATCCATTTTCAAAACTAATGCTACTACTTATTGTCGGAACGATACCTGCAGTTGTAATTGGATTGTTATTTAAAGACTTTTTTGAGGATATTTCAAAAACAGGTATTACGATTGGTTGGGAGTTTTTAGTGACAGGTTTATTTCTATATATGGCCGATAAACAAAAAAATGGTCGTAAAAAAATGGATGACATTACATATAAAGATGCATTAATTATCGGTTCTTTTCAAGCAGCTGCTATTTTTCCGGCAATTTCTCGTTCTGGAATGACAATCGTCGCTGCATTATGGAGGAAGTTAGACCGTGAAACTGCTGCTTACTTTTCTTTCTTGTTATCAACTCCAGCCATTGTCGGAGCTATCATTTTGCAATTAGCAGATGTTTATCAAGGGAAAGCAGAATCTATTTCCAGTACATCTTTAATCGTCGGAACGTTATCAGCAGCATTTTTCGGTTACATAGCTGTTTCATGGATGATTCAATACTTAAAACGTCACTCATTAAAAGTATTCGCGTATTACGTATGGGGATTAGGCGTTTTAATTTTAACGTTGCAATATACTAACGTGTTTTAATGTGGTAACTATTCGTTTAGATCCTGTTTCATTCATACAAGGCAGGATCTTTTTTCATTAAGGAGGAAAATATGTTTAATAAGGCTATTGTGATTGGCGGAAGTATCGCAGGGAAACTCGCAGCAAAAGCATTATCAACTACTTTTAAAGAAGTAATCATTATAGAAGCTGGTGAAAGATGGGATGGAAAAGCTTCGAGAAAAAGAGTTCCGCAAAGTAGTCATCCCCATGTGTTATTAAAGGGGGGAGAAAAAGCAATTGAGGAATTGTTTCCTGCTATCACTAATGAACTAATTGAAGCCGGTAGTATCGTAAATAACTTTACTCGTGATATAAAATGGCACCAATTTGGTTTATGGAAACAGCAATTCATAGGAAAAGTAGATATGATCCAACAAAGTAGGTTTTTGCTTGAATGGCATATCCAAAAACGAATTGATGATATTTCAAATGTTACGACTAAATATGGAACATCGGTTGAAGGGTTATTAGTAGATAGAAAACTCAACAGAGTATGTGGAGTAAAAGCTAAATGTTTAGAAACTAGCTCGCAGGAAGAAATCCAAGCAGATATTGTCGTTGACGCGAGTGGATTTGGTTCAAAAAGTATAGCTTGGTTAGGCGAACACAATATCGAAGTGCAAGAAGAGAAAGTGCGTATTGATTTATTTTACGCAACTAGACTGTTTAAACTCAAAGAAAATGAGAAATTTGACTGTTGTAATATGCTAATGTCTCCAAGTTTCCCTGACAATCCGTATGGTGTTCTTATTCAAACAATCGAGGATCATCGTTATTTTGTTACTTTCAGCGGGTACGCAAATGAGAAAGCACCACAAACTGATGAAGATTTTTATAATTTCGCTGAAAAC
Source organism: Bacillus cereus group sp. BfR-BA-01309 (assembly GCF_022664315.1). Taxonomy (NCBI): domain Bacteria; kingdom Bacillati; phylum Bacillota; class Bacilli; order Caryophanales; family Bacillaceae; genus Bacillus; species Bacillus cereus group sp. BfR-BA-01309. Next base: position 382,977 of record NZ_JAKUHE010000001.1, on the reverse strand, counting down.
CTATCAATCTCTAATGTTACAGATTTTCTAAATAAAGCAGAAGCCATTTCAGATATCAAAACGTACAAAATTCCTTATCAAGTACGTCGGCGATTTGATTTAGTGAATGATCTACCCGAAAGACTGTTAGTAGTTGGGGATGCACATTGTCGTTTCGATCCTGTTTTCGGGCAAGGTGTTTCAGTTGCTGCTATGGAGGCTCACCAATTACAGTTACTTTTGCAAAGAAGACAAATACTTAATAAAGCATTTACAAAACAGTTTTATAAAAGGACCGCTCATATCATACAAACTCCTTGGGAAATGACTACAACGGAAATATCACGTCATCCTCAGCTGAAAAGAGAATTATCGATAAAGCAAAAATTTCAGCAATGGTATACGAAACAAATATATCAACTATCTGCAACTGATTCTGAAGTTTATATTCGATTGGTAAGAGTAATGAATTTAATGCGTAGTCCATTGCACTTATTTCATCCGAAAGTGCTACTTGCTGTGTTACTGAAGCGAAAGAAATAGAAGGAAAATAGTTGATTAAAAAAGAATATATAACAGTTAGTAGATATAGAAGGGGTAAGCGAGATGAAAATATATATAGAACAATTAAAGAAACACGATGCGAAAGATTTATTTACGTTTGAACTTACGAATAAATCTTTTTTTGAAACAATGGTACCAAATCGTGGCTCGCAATATTTTGATTTTGAATATTTTCAAAAACTACTAGATGATTTATTAATAGAACAAGCGGATGGAGATTCTTATTTCTATTTAATTCGTAATGAAGAAAAAGAAATTGTAGGACGAATAAATTTAGTAGATATAGATACGGAAAATCGAAGCAGTTCGTTAGGGTATCGAGTCGGAGAAAAGTTTACTAAAAAAGGAGTTGCAACAGCAGCTGTACAATTAGTGTTAGACGTAGCGAAAAATAATGAAATTAATGAGGTTCATGCTAAAACAACTACTAATAATCTTGCATCACAAATTGTACTAGAAAAAAGCGGATTTTATTCTTATCAAAACGAAGCAGATACAAATTCTGTAGAATTAAACGGGGAACATGTGAAGTTTGTACATTATATATGGAGAAATACTTTACGCTTATAATAAGGGGGACTTATTCATGAATGATTTACGTTATCCAATTGGCCAATTTACATACAAACGTCCTATAACTGAAGAAATGATTGATACATGGATTCAAGAAATTGAAGATTTACCTGATGAACTAACAAAGGCAATCAAAGATTTAGATCAGAAGCAGTTAGACACACCGTATCGAGTTGGTGGATGGACAGTTCGTCAAGTTGTACATCACGTTGTTGATAGCCATATGAACAGCTACATACGTTTTAAATTAGCACTAACAGAAAAGAATCCAACGATTAAACCATATAAAGAAGAGAAGTGGGCAGAACTACCTGATTCTAAATTACCAGTAGATGTTTCACTAGTAATGTTAGATTCATTACATAAAAGATGGGTTAACCTTTTATATTCTCTAGAACTTGAAGATCTTGAAAAGACATTTAACCATCCGGATACCGGTGAAACAAAACTTGCTGCTGCAATTGGACTATATGCATGGCACGGACGTCATCATACTGCTCATATAACTTCATTAAGAAAACGACTAAATTGGTAACATGGAGATTAGTTTAAAGAAGGCGACAGAAAATGATGCAGCAGTTTTATTTCAAATGTAAAAAGACTCATTTAACCCTTTATTAAATAAATATAAAGACTATAATACAAATCCAGCAAATGAATCCATTGAAAAAACTATTTTAAGGATAAATAATCCTAGCAGTAACTATTATAAGATGATAATAGATTCTAACCTTGTTGGAGCGGTATGTATATCTCAAAAAGAAATACCATATAAATTTCGGATTAGTCCAATGTTCATTCATCCAAACTATCAAGGGAAAGGAATTGCTCAGAAGGTACTGATTTTAATTGAAGAAATGTTTCCGGAAGCACGGAGTTTTGAACTTGCTACGATTTTAGAAGAAGAAAGAAATTGTTTTCTATACGAAAAGATGGGATATAAAAGAACGGAAGTAATAAAGAAATTAAATGATAAAACTACCCTTATTTATTACAAAAAAGAAAGGTAAAGCATTTAAAATACGCTTTACCTTTTTATGTTATTTAAGATTAAATATACAAATCCTATGCATATTCTTCCAAAATACTCGGGCTAGTAATTTCGCAAATGAATAAACATACGAAAAGACGTTATCTTGTCGTATATGTTACTAACGCTTTTTGAATGCTTAAAACACTATCATCACCTTTAAATTCTTTCGTAATTGGCGTACTCAAACTAGATACCCAAATCTTAAGCTCAGCATCTAAATCAAAATGCCCAGCTGTTTCAATGCTAAATTGTGTAATGCTTTTATAAGGAATTGAATGATACTCTGTTTTTTTACCAGATATCCCTTGTTTATCTACTAGAATAAGACGACGGTTTGTAAATACGATTAAATCACGAATTAATTTATAAGCATGCTCAACTTTTTCATCGTCTAGCATAATCTTTTCTAAATCACGTTCTACACTTTCTGTACTCGCATTTGATGCATTTCCTAAAATACCGCTAAATAAACCCATATAAAATTCCTCCTCCATTATTATGGATAGTAATACTTATATTGTACCATGGTATTTACTAAGAAATTATGACATTGCTTTAGTAGTTTCTGGTTATAGTTGCAAGCAATTTATATAACCTCATCTTAAAATCTTGTGCTAACATGTAAGTAAGAAAAAAGAAGCAGAGGGATATAGCATGAAAAATATCGGTTTAGTATTAGAGGGCGGAGGAATGAAAGGGTTATATACTGCGGGAGTACTCGAATATTTTATGGAAAAAAACTTATACTTTCCTTATGTAGTCGGCGTATCCGCAGGAGCATGTATGGGAGCCACTTATTTATCACGCCAAAAAGGAAGAAATAAAAAAGTAAATACAGAGCTAGTATCAGATCACCGATATATATCTTATCGAAATTTGATTCGAAAGCGTGAATTATTTGGAATGGATTTTTTATTTGATGAAGTGCCTAATAAAATTGTGCCATTTGATTTTCAAACATTCTTAAACTCAAGTGAACAGTTTGTCATAGGAACGACTGATTGTGATTCAGGAAAAGCAGTTTATTACAATAAAACAGAACATGGAAATGATATTTTAAAAATCATTCGTGCATCAAGCTCTGTCCCGTTTATAGCACCTGCAGTAGATTATGACAATCGAAAATTGCTAGATGGAGGGATTATTGATCCTATACCGGTTCTAAAAGCGCAAACTGATGGTTTTCAAAAGAACGTTGTGATTATGACAAAGCCAGAAGGATATGAGAAGCAGCGAAATAAATTATCTGGGCTAGCTAAAATTTTATATAGAAAATATCCGAATATCGCAGAGTCTTTAGTAGAACATTATCGTTTTTATAATGAGACGATATCTTATATGTATCATATAGAACAAAAAGACAACTTTTATGTCATTCAGCCTAGCGTAGAGCTTCCTATAAGCGGAATAGAAAGAAATAAAGAAAAGCTCGTCAATCTATATAATCTTGGCTATACAGATGCTCAATATCATTATGAAAAATTATTAACTTGGATAGAGAAATAAAGGGGTGGAAAGTTGCTATTAGGTAAAAAGATTATTTTTAATGAATTACAGAAAATGCATAGTCCACTGTATAAACCGTTTCCGTATCGTGCTACAGGAAAATTGCAGCGAGATTTTAAAAATCGATTTACTGAAGAAGACTGTATAAACGCTGATTTTAATCATTATTGGATGCATACAGCAGGCACTTTAAGTTCTGTACTAAATGGAAACGAACAGAACATTACGTATCAGCAAATAAAGTGGCTAAGGAAATCGTTTTTTGAATGGTTTCCACAATATCGTTCTATAGAATCAGAAATTGTGAAGTATCCCGTTTTGTATAGAGATTTCATGAATTATGAGAAGACCCGAAAACTATTACTATATTATCTTACTGAATAAAAATTAAAACGTACAAGTTATGCTGCTTATGCGTTTTTTGTTCATAAAAAAGACAATATTTATACCTTGTTTCTATAGGGATATTAATGTGCAGAAAGAAGTATTTATAGAATGAAGTAAAGGAGGGAGGAGAGGCGTTTAGCGATTGTTTTCCTTTAATGCATAGTCCAACTCGAATATCGGTAGTTATTTGTGTTAAAATATTTCGGGTAAAATTAAGTGCTTATTTTATCAATAACAAAACTAGAAGGGACAACATTAAAATGGATAACGTATCAAATATAGATAAATTGGAATCAATAAAATCTTTACAATCGACAATTCGTAAACTTGAAAACGCACTATCACAGATGACTGAAAAAGGTGCAAATACTACATTAGTAAAAAAACGACTTAAAGCAGTTTGCGTAGGTTTAGCAGTGCTAGAAAACGTTTGGAATCAAGAAAGTCACCAGTATAGTCAAGAAGAGTTAGCAGAAGCTCGTAATGTCCTTGCTGGTTTACTTCCATCAATAGAGAGGGCCTATGATAAGTCTAAAGCTGGAAGTCCTCAAAGAACACTTTTAACAAGACGGATAAAAGCATTGGAACTTTCTATTCAAGCAATTGATAAACTTTCTAATAAATAACTCATCTACATACATAACATCCTAATCCTAAATTTTATAAAAGCAATCTAGTGAAAAGAAATACAAAGGAGGAAGATGGGTGACTTCAATAATTAGTCCTAAGTTAGAGGAGCTTAATAATCAATTAAAGAATGGAAACGAGAAAGCTTTTTATACTTTTTTGCATGAAATAAAGTCGAATAATACGCCACTAATAGAACAATGTCCTCTAGATAGTCAGTATAGGCTTATAACGTATATTTGGATAGGGGATCGAAAAACTGAAAACGTTTATGTATTCGGCAGTTTTCCTGGTTGGGATCTGTCTGTAAATCAATTAAAACGATTGTTACAGACAGATATTTGGTATGCGACGTTTAGGACGGATAAGAGTTTTATTTCAACGTATTATTTTTCAGTAAACGATGTTTTCGAAAATGATTGGATAAAGCGTAGTGAACAGTACGAACTAGACCAATTTAATAGAAATACATTTGGAGAAGGTGCCCATAAAGCGTCTGTGTTAAACATAGGCATGGAAGTGCAGTATAGCAGTCGTTTTCCTTCAAACCATTATCCATCTGGTAGAATTGAAACATATTCTTTTCATAGTACGATTTTAAATAACACACGTAAAATTCATATTTATACGCCTCATGATTATTCTCACACTTCACATCTTCAAGAACTTCTCATTGTATTTGATGGGAATTCATTCATTAATAACCTTTCAATCGCAAGAACACTCAATTATTTAATTTACGAAAAAGAAATCCCATCTTGTATTGCTGTTGCAATAGATCTTGTTGATCGGCTAGAAGAGCTAACTTATAACGATAAAATGAATGCATTTTTAACAGAGGAATTACTTCCATGGGTTCAGGCGAAGTATCGTGTGCATCAAGAAGCGAAACATACAACAATTGCTGGGTTCAGTCTTGGTGGCTTAGCAGCTTGTTATGCAGCGCTTCAAAATCCACACATTTCCGGGAACGTGTTGTCAATGTCCGGATCCATTCATTGGAAAAAAGATGGTTATGAAAATAAAATTCCTTGGATTGAAAATAAAATTTCAACTATAGATTCAAATGCAACGCAACCTCATTTTTATATAGCAGCCGGAGAAATTGAAAACGAACCTCTTTTAACGGCTAATAGACGCCTATATAAAGCTTTAAAAGAAAATAGATACCAAATTACTTATGAGGAGTTCCAAGGCGTTCATGACGGCATTTGGTGGCGAGAGAAGTTATTTGACGGGTTGAAAGCTTTAAAACTTACCAAAAACACACTATAAAATAAAAAGGAGAGAGAATCTATGAATCAAGAAAAACTAGATAAAAAACTAAAAAAACAAAAGATATTAGTAAAAGATGAGAAAGTTTGGTCCTATACGTATGAGGATCATATTAGTTCTATTGTTAAAGAAGCAGAAAAGAAAGGGTCTTTTGATAATATGCCTGGTAAAGGAAAACCTCTAAATCTAGATAAAGACCTTTCGTACAATCCTGAAAAGCAACTTTATAGAACGTTAAAGAATAATCATGTTTTACCTAGGTGGATTGAGCTTTCAAAGGAAATTGATGATTTAAAAGAAAGGCTAAAAGAAAATACAAATACTGCAGAAGCAGCGGATTTAATTCGGACTATTAATAAAAAGGTTTTAGAACATAACTTACTTTGTCCACCAAGTGCGCAAAAAACGAGGGTGAAAACGGACTTTTAACAATTTCCAATGTAGCTATCTCATGCTATATAATTAAGCAAGGGATTTTTAATTCATTATTAAAGGGAGGCAAATGTGATGAAGAATACGTATCAACTTCAAATTCCGAAAGAACTAGAGCAGTATCGTAGTATTTTAGAAGAAAGTGTGAAACCGTATATTAAAGTGTCTGGAACATTAGCAGAGACAACGCTTTTTGAGAGTAAGTTTGGTGGTTATCCGTATTTACCTATAGATCAAGAGCATCCTAAAGATTCAAATGGACAACCTATGATGTTACTTGCGCAGCTAAACTTTGGAGAAATGCCGCATGTTGAATATATGCCTCAAAAGGGAATGTTACAATTTTTCGTAAGTGCTGATGATGAGCTTTACGGCGCAGATTTTGACCATCCAACAACCCAAAAAGACTTTCGAATTATTTATCATTCTACAATTATAGAAGATTTAAATAATGTTATTACTGATTTTAGTTATTTAAACACATTAGAATTAGAGAACTTTATCATACCTGAAGCAGCAAAATTAAAGTTTGAATTAGGTTATCAACCAGTAACACCAAGGGATTATCGATTTGAAAAGATGTTTAGTGAGGAAATTGATTGGGAAGAAATTGTTGATGAAGAAAATAATACAGAATTAGGCGAACTGTATGATGATTTATGTAAAGATCAAGGGCATAAAATTGGTGGTTATCCATTTTTCACACAGACAGATCCAAGAGAATGGGAAGAAAAATACCAGCAACATGATGTATTATTGCTACAAATCGATACAGACGATTCATTAAATATTATGTGGGGAGATTCTGGTGTTGCTAATTTCTTTATAAAGAAAGACGATCTGTTAAATCTAGATTTTTCCAATGTTATTTATAATTGGGATTGTTATTGAAAATTTATAAATGGAATACTAGCAAGCTAAAAAATCTTCCTGAAGGTGAGGGAGATTTTTTTATGTTAAAAATAAACGTTATGTTAACTAGAATACAGAACAATGAGTGTAATGAAAGTCAAGCGTAAAAAACATAAATAGCTACAAATAAAGTAAAGTTATCAAATGTGTGCAAATAGCAATAAATTCATTAAGTAAAACATAAAATGAATTTAATAATTTATATTTTGTATAGAAATAATTTTTCTGTATAAAAATTTCTTGCCGATCAAAAATATTTTTGTATCGTTAAATCTTAAACGATTATTGATTAAGATTTGCTGTGATGGATTTATAACAAAAAAAACGATAAAAACTGTAGAGATTCGTTTAGATAAGATTTTATGTAAATCTCACTAAAAATCTCCGTTCCGTCTCATTAAGTATAGTTTACTTGGTTTTTGATACCTGATATTGCTTTGTTTCAATAACTACCTATAATATATATTATGTTAACTAATTAAAAATAATAAACTTATTATATGTTAGTTTACGTTGTTAGGCTCCCCTTTTCATTGGAGTTATTCTGTGTGATGGATTGTGTGCTTATTTGTTGTTGTTTTATGAATTGATGATGATGTCTCCAGAAATAGATTATATTTAAGACAATAAAAAATGCAATTCATTTTAAATGAATTGCATGGATATGATTCATAATAAGTTTTTAAAATTAGTTCGCTACAGCGATTGCTTCGATTTCAATTAATAAGTTATCGTTAATTAACTTTCTAACTTCTACAGCCGAACTTGCTGGAGGATTTTTAGTGTCAATATATTGGTCTCGTATATCTCTAACAGTGGCCATTTGAGAAATATCTGTTAAGAAAAATGTTAATTTTACTACATCATTAAATTTTAATTCCGAAGTTTCTAATGCACTTTTGAGGTTTTCGAATACTTGTCGCGTTTGTGTAGCTAAATCGCCAACGCCAACTATTTGACCATCAGCATTAATCGCTACTTGTCCAGATATGTAAATTGTTCGTTTCGCGTTACTAACTTCGACTACATGTGAGTATCCAAAAGTTGGTGGCATCGTTTCTGGATTGATAAATTTCTTTTGCAAGATTCTTCTCTCCTTTTATATCGTACTTTCTATATATTTTATAGATTATCTGTTTGTAAATGATCAATTTTGTTATATTTATGTATTTTCCATTGTTCTTGATTATAATAGATGCTACTTATACAGGCAGTAAAAAGTTTTGTTTTTCCTGATCCAATTTCACTATTTGATATTAAAGCTAGAATTGTATTTATGACGGCACTATGAGTAACTAAAATAACATTACTATTTGCATGTTTTTTCAAAATTATATTTAAACCGGTTATAATTCTTGTTTTTAATAGTTCTCTCGGTTCTTGATTTGTATAATTACGATTTGGAAACATTTTCACCCGGTCTTCTGTCGTTAATCCTGAAGCCATACCATAATCACGTTCTATAAAATTTTCCATTTCAATGATTTCAACTGGTTTTAACATGTACTGATTTATGATTTCAGCTGTTTGTTTTGCTCTTGATAAAGGACTACAAATAATTACATCCCATCGGTTTTCGCGCAAATACAAACCGCATTTTTCGGCTTGTTGCTTACCGGTTTTATTTAGATCAATGTTCTCACGGCCTTGAAGCTTTCCAATAGCATTCCATTCAGTTTCACCATGTCTAATTAAGCATACAACAGTCATATACATACACTCCTGTTACTTATATGAAGGTCAAATTTAATAAATTATATATGTCTGGTTCTTATGAGAACTGATTCTAATTACACCTTGTTTTATTAATTCTTCAGTTACTTTTGTATAGTAAAAGTGATACCACCAGATAAAAAACTCTTCATAAGTTATTTCTTTTGAGTATCTGCTGCTTACAAAGTATTCTTTTAAAGATTTATCGTTTTCTTTAAACAATAAGACTAAATCTTTACTGATTGTGTTCGCAATTTCGTTAAGTATAGATAAGTCTGTTGATTTAAATACAGGGATAACAGGTTGTGAATTTTGATATAAACCTAATTTTTCGTAAACTATATTTAAATGTAAATCTATTTGTCTATCTGCTGCTACGAAACCTTTTACTAATTGCTTTTTCTTATAATTAATATCAGTATTAGTGTTTTGAAAATATTCTTCAAATGTTTCGTTATCTGCTGTAATTAAATTTAATGTTGAATATCGAGAATTTCCATAAAGACCAATTTGAACTTCTTCTAAATCTAAATACGTATTACCATACATCCCGAAAGCCTCTATATCTGTTCGTTCTTGTTCTTGAATTGCATAATAATATCGTTTCTTATTTCTTAAAGGTCGCTTCTTTTTTAAATAGTTTCCTTCAATGTTATTTATTTGTCCAAAATCTAATAACACTCCACTATATAGTAAAAGACTATAAGATTCTTTACATAAATGATTAAGCGTCTCTATTCTTTTAGAAATAACATCAATTTGATTTGAATAATTTTCAATGATTTTAAGTGTTGGTTTAATTAAAGGTTCACATAGGTTGTACAACTCTTTTCCTTCATTAACTGTTATAATCATACACGTTGGATAGTAGCTCTCTCCTATCTTTTTCAACAAACCTTCTAGTTCTAATGCATGTAATTGTTTTTCGAATTCTTCGTTCGTCCAATTTAGTTTCGTTTTTATTGTCTTTGACTCAATTCCAAGATGAAACATGACAAGTAAGTATTGAAGGTTTGTCCCACTTATTTTTATAGTTGGATAATTGTTACCTGATGAAATCATTTTTGCCTCATAAGATGTTTGAAGTATTTCCTCTGAAGTATAATTAGCGAGCATTTTAAAATCCCTCCTTTTTTAGTAATTTAATTGTAAAATCTATGTATTTACTATGTTCCATAAGCAAAAATAAGAATCCTTTAATGATTTCAAATTAAAAACCTTAGTATAGCTATCTTCATACCTATACTAAGGTTTTCTAAAGTTTTATATTTAGTTATCGCTAGTGGAACTTGTCAAATTAATCTTTTCATACTCTCTTTTAAATTGCTTATCTTTTGTTAACCAACGTTTAAAAGTTGATTCGCTTATTTCTAAATTTGAACAAGCTGAAGCATTACATTTATCTTTCATGTATTCTTTAAGGAAATTTTGTTTTCTTTGTTTAACGGCAGTTTGAGTTTGTTTTAGTTTTCGATCTTATAATTGGTCTAAACTCAGACTTTCTTTCTGAAATACTTCATATTTTCTATGCAAATAAATATCTTTGTCTTTATAAATCCAATTTGAAAATAGTTGTATTGATTTTCTTCCAGATAAAATAACGCGATAATGTTTGTTTTGATTTAGTAAATCGGCTCGTAAATTGTGATTTTGAAGAATTTGATGTAAAGAATCCATAAATCTATATGATCCTCCTACAAAGCTTACTATATAATTTTCATACTTGACGTAACCATCCCCATCAAAATATCCACGAACAAAATGATGTAAATATTCTTCTGGTACAAATGGAAATTCAATGTTAAAAGATTTACACGGCTTAATTCCGTGAATGTTCATAAGGTCGTCTTTTATTGTTTTGCTATTAATGTTTAGCATATATACGCCTGTTTTTTTATTTTGGTATAGTGGCTGGTTTGTGTTAAGTTCTTGTTTTATATCTTCTAAAATGTAACTTTCTTTTTGAGATATACTGACACATTGATTTTCTTTTTGTATAACACCATCTGCTGCTATAAACCCTAAAATATAAGCCATGTTATTTGACCACGTTTTAAAATAATCTTCTGCTATTGCATACTGCCTCTTCCAACTCCCTATAGCGCGCCTTGGAACGTTATTGTCTGTTAAAACCATACGTATATACCTAGCAGACACATTAGCAAGCGTAGCTATTTCTGGGGTACTCTTCCCTTCTGTATATAGCTGTGTTATTTCAGATTTTGATAGTTTACATTTTGATTTCTTGTTTCTTTCTGTTTGCATTTACAACTTCTCCTTCCTTTTATTATTTAGAGATTTATTTACTTCTATAACATACAATAAAACGTATGTTCTTTTTTGCGTATAAGAATGAATTTACTAAATTAAAACAATTTACATTTACTTCATATTAGTTTCCTCTGCTGCTATATGATTTTCATTTTATATATAAGAATAATGAATTTGATAAATTTATGAAATGTACTGCATTTAAGATGAAAGGTAAAATGATTTCGTTTACACTACAATTAGCTACAATAACAACATACGTATATTGTTAAACGTAAAAAGGAGAACGAATGAAAAAGAAATATATAAATCAAATTCATACTGATGTAAGTTTTAAACCGAAAGATATTATCGGTTTAATGACTGATTACTTTAAAATGAAACCAAAGCTGCGTCCTTTAAAAAATTTACCTATTGTTTTATCGAATAAAAATAATGAGTCTTTAGAGAGTGTGATATGGTTTGGGCACTCTGCTTCCCTTTTGAAAATAGAAGGTAAAAAATTGTTATTAGATCCGATGTTTGGAGATACATCTTCCCCATTTCCTGTGTTTACTAGTAAACGTTATAGTGGTGTTTTTTCTTTAGAACGTGAAGATCTTCAAGAAATTGATGCAATTATCATTTCTCATAATCACTATGACCATTTGAATTACAAGAGTATTATGCTGTTAAAAGATCGTGCAAAGCACTTTTATGTTCCAACTGGAGTTGCGCAATATTTAATTAAATGGGGTGTTTCACCTAGTAAAATTAGTGAGCATAATTGGTGGGACGAAATTACGTTTGATAATATAAAGTTAGTTTGTGCACCTGCAAGGCATTTCTCTGGACGGAGTATGACAGATAGAGATTGTTCGTTATGGTGTTCATGGCTTATTCTTGGCCAAGAGACTAGAGTTTTCTTTAGTGGTGATAGCGGGTATGCTCCTCACTTTAAAGAGATCGGTGATAAATATGGTCCATTCGATCTTACGTTAATGGAATGCGGACAATATGATCCAAGGTGGTCTGCTATTCATATGTTACCTGAAGAGACGATTCAAGCTCATATTGACGTGAAAGGAGATCTACTTCTTCCGATTCATTGGGCTGCTTTTACATTGGCATTACATGAATGGAGTGATCCAATTGAACGAGTAACGAAAGAAGCTAAGCGTTTAGGAGTTAAAATCGCAACGCCGCAAATTGGTGAATCGATTACGTTAAAATCTTCAGACTATCCTTCATCAGCATGGTGGAGAGAAATTTAATTATAAATAAAAAAGAGCGAACCTTCTTATAAGTGATTCGCTCTTTTTTATGTATTTAAGTTTATTTCACTATGTTTGCCTTCTCGATATCTGAAACTCTCCTTGTTCGTACAGAGGTTCATTCCTGCTTTTTACAATCGAATTATATTATCTATAGAACTATCCTGCTTAATCAATTCTGCATTCCTATAATCTATTAATTTATGATTAGATAAAACAAAATTGTGCTCTAATATTAATTCATTGTGGAGTACTTCCGGTAAAAAATTAGGTATCATCTCCCCTACGCCGTAATTATAGTCACTTAAAATCCACGAAATCTCTTTCCAGTCTAGAATGCCTTCTGAGGCTTTTATTGGAGTGTGATATGTAAATTCATTCATTAGCTCTATTAGATAAACATACATGCCGCCAGAATATGAAGAGTCCTCCCATTTAATAATACCTTTAAATTTAATTTGGTCATGCGTAACTTTTATATTAGTCTCTTCTTTTATTTCACGAATTGCATTTTCTAAAGGTGTTTCTCCCTTTTCTATTTTTCCTCCTACCCCATTCCACAATCCTTTTACAGGGTCATATTCTCTATTTAACATAAGTATCTCTTCATTTCTTTTTATAAAACATAAAGTATGCTTGTACATAATGTAATTCCTTCCTACGTTTTTAATATACTCTTACTGGTGATATAAGATGTACTGCTGCAGATTGCGTCCCTGCTTCAATTAATATTGGTCTCATAGAACCACTGAAACTCAAAGTAACTGTTTCTTCTTTTATCGCCTTTAAAGCATCCATCATAAATCTTCCATCGAAAGATATATTTAATTGATTTTCACCTTGAATCGCATCTATCTGTTGTGTCTCGGATATTTTACCAATCTGAGAAGCGTTAGAAGAAATTTTTAATGTGGATTCATCTATGATTTCTAAGTTGACATTGTTATTTGCCCATTCACTTGCTAATAAGCTGGATCGATCTACACCTTGTAAAATTCTTTGTCTATCTACGTTAATGACTGTCTGAAATTCATTTGGAATTAAACTAGATATATTAGGATATTTCCCTTCAATTAGTCTTGAATATAATGTAGTTGTGCCGAATGTAAAAATAATGTGACTTTCTGAAAGATAGATGTATACGGATTCTGAATTACTATTCATTAATTTTAGCAGTTCACTAATAGTTGCACTTGGTACGATACAATTTGCTTTCACATCTGTAGATATCATCGTTTCGCGTATAGCAAGTCTATGTGAATCAGTTGCTACGCAAATTAATTTATTATGATTTAACTCTAAATGAACGCCAGTAAGAACAGGTCTTGATTCATTTTTAGCTACTGCAAAGACAGTTTGTTTAAACACTTCAATCAATTGTTCTGTTTCCGCTTGTGTTTTTGTATCACCGTCTATAAGTGGTACATTCGGAAACTCATATGCTGGAAGTCCATTTAAGTTTAATGTAATTTCTTCTGATTGTATCGTAATGATTTGCTCATTCGTACTTTTTATTGATACATCGCTTGGCATTTTCTTTATAATTTCAATGAAATATTTTGCAGGTACTACAATAGTTCCTGCTTTTAATATAGTTGTAATTTGGTCGTCTTCGTTGGAACTAGGGATAAATTTTTCAATGAAAATATTTGAATTGCTTGCGATTAAAGTAATTCCAGATTGATCTGCAGTTATTTTTATACCAGATAATATAGGTATTATAGCTTTAGTAGATACAGCTTTACTTACTTCAGAAAGTGCTTGAGTGAAATGTTTATGATTAACGATAAACTCCATTTTTTCCCCGCCCTACATGAAATGATAATGTTATGAAGATTGATGAATGATTGTTCCGTTAAAAAAGTAAGGTACTGTTTCTTTCTTATGTAATATCTTTAATAAGTGTTCTGGTATACGTAAATGCGGTGCTGCTCTATGTAATTCCATCCAGGTAATCTCTTCAATTTCTTTTGGCCTTGTTATATTTGTCTCTCCTTCAATTATTTCGCCTAAAAAATTAAAGAAAATTGCATGATGACCTCTCTCTTCGAAAAAAGCTTCGCTAATGTAACAAATGCCGTTTACAGTTATATGGAGTCCGGTTTCTTCTTTCACTTCCCGAATTACTGCCTCTTCTAACGTTTCTCCCAGTTTAACTGCGCCACCTGGTAGCGTGTAATATGAACCATTCTTCCCTTTGTTTTTTACCATTAAGATTTTTTCGTTTGTTTTATCGTATAAAAGTGCATATGTAACATTTACTTTTTTCATACGTACCTCCTCCGTTTTTAATAAAAGGAATTTTCTGTCTGTTTATCATTCTATCATTAACTCGGTTTAATAGTAAGTTCCCTAAGTATTAGAATAAAAATTGATTAAATTAATACTAAATGAAAATCAAAGAGTAGCTCCAAAATTAATAAAAACCCCGCTCTCATTTTGAGACGAGGTTAAACTTATATAACAAATCGGATTCCAAATTAACCTTTCTTTAGATTAATTTTAAATGTATACATATGAGACCTGTATTTTTTGTTAATAGCTAAAGATTTTTACTTCCCAATTTCACAAAGTAATTTTATCTCTTTGATTTGTTCTATATGACGTTGTTCATGCAAATAGATCAGTTCTATCCACTGATCAAGAAGTAATTCTCCAAGTGCTGGATGCATCACTGATTTTTTCGTTAATATAGATTCATCTTCTATTGTACTTAGGAAACGCATTAATTCTTTTCTCGATTCGTTTAACAAATCGACCATTTGCTGCACCTCAAACGGTTCTAGACTTGGTTCAATCATTTCTGGAGCTGCAAATTTTATCGCTCTATCTTGTAATATAGAGTGAATTTCTCGACGTTCTTTTAGGGTGCTATCAACTTTTTTAAATCCAGATGAAATGACCATTATAACCCTCTCATCCAATAAAACTAAGTGATGACATACTTGTGCTATACTCCATATATTTCTGTCTGGCTTATTATTGAATTGAGCATCATCTAACATCGTAATTTCCTCGAATAGATGTTTTCTCGTTTCTTCAAAATTTTCTTTTACAAATGAATTCATAAGATTTCCCCTTTCATCTGAATGCATATATGTAGAGTCCTACTTTACATATATTCGCTATAAATAATTAGTTTCCCGTAACTACTATTCCACTTCTATCTTTTCTTGCTTTAAAAGTACCTTTAAATATGAATTCACTCAAGATTCTCTTTTATATGCATAATCAAAAAGAATAAATTTGTATTCAAAATAATAACGTTAATTCTATATACACTTTATAATCGTTTTTCTAAATAATAATGATTATGTCCTTTTGGATGATCTTCACTTACTCCAATCACTTTATATCCATTCTTTTTATAAAAATCAGGTGCCTGAAAACTAAAAGTATCTAAATTGATTAGCCTACACTCTTTTTCAATTGCAAATTCTTCAATAAGTTTTAATAACTTGCTTCCATATCCTTCGTGTCTATAATCTTTAGAAACCCAAAGGAAATCGACATGCACGTGGTGCCAAAATGTAATTGCAGTTATTCCACCTACAATTTCTTCCTTTTCATTTTTCACTATAAAACTAATTTTTTCTGAAGGCTTTTTCTCTTCATCAGCAATATGTTTTTGGTTATATTCAATTACTTTTACTCTTATGTAATCACTATCTTCTTGGACCCATTGCTGTACTATTTTCATTTTAATTATCACGCTCCTCTTTACTTATTTATTCAGCTTCTTAATGATATTGTCCTGTCTTTTAATAAAAACGGTAGCAAAGTTAACGTTACATTGAAAAAAGAGCCCTATCATGAGGACTCTTTTCCAGTATTAAGCTACTTTTCGATATAAATGTTGTGTTTCTTTTTTCTTTTCTGCTTTTGGTGGACGAATTAATATCGAAATAATGAAAGAAATAACACTTAAAACACCGATTATAATAAATGTCGGTTGAAATCCACCAAGTAACGCTCCGATGAACGCTCCTGCAAGTGCACCAAATCCGAAACCTTGATATACAATCCCGTAATTTGTACTATGATTTTTTAAGCCAAAGAAATCTCCAACAATTGCTGGGAAGATTGTGATATTACCACCAAAGCAAAAGGCGACACTTGCTACACAAGCGAAGTAAATTCCGTAATTTAGTGGAATGAAACTTAAAGTAAAGACTGATAATCCAATTATTATAAACGTTGCAGAAACAATTTTCATTCGACCAATTTTATCTGATAACGTTCCAAGTACAATTCTACCTACTGTATTAAAAATCGCAATCATTGCGACGGCGTTAGCAGCGGTTGCTGCGCTAAGTCCAACGAGCTGTACCCCAATATCTTTTACCATACCGATTAAATATAGACCGCCCATACACGATGTAAATAACATAAAAAACAAGAGATATACTTGTTTCGTTCGCATCATTTCACGAGGTGTATAGTCATTTTGTACGGATTCAGTTACGGTGTTACTTACGATTGCTTCACGTAAGAAGAACGATCCGATTAAAACTAAAAGCAAGACGATGATACCCCAATATAAAAATGCTTGTGATACACCAAGACTATCAATAAGACTTCCGTTTATATATCTAAAGATTAAGCTACCCATTCCATATGCAGAAACAGATATGCCAGAAATAAGTCCTTTTCGATTGGGAAACCATTTAATCAAATTAGATAGTGATGTAATATAAGCAGTTCCATCTGCATAACCAACAACGACACCAGCCAATAAATATAGTAATGGTAAGGAAGAAACTTGTGAACTAAGTATTAACCCAAGTCCAAGAACAATCCCTGCCGTAGCGATGAGTTTACGAAGTCCTAACTTTTGCTGCAACTTTCCTGCAAATAAGGTTGAAAATGATAAAGAAAAGCTTGTTATGGAGAAAGTTATCGCAACGGCATTGAGGTTCCATCCAAACTTACTGACAAGGGGTTGATTAAATAAACTCCATGTATAAATTGTCCCAAGGCCAATTTGAACAATGATTGTACCTAGAACAATTAGTAACGGATTTATAGAAGTTTGTTTCATACTAACTGTCCCCTTCTTTAATCATGACATGAATTTTCACAGTTAGTATATCCATCATAAATTGCAAAATACTGTACGGAAAATGGTAATTCAGTTCATGTACACAAAAAGACACTCCATAATGAAGTGTCTTTTTGCAGGTTATATCAGATTTACTTAAAGAAAGCTTTGTTAAGATAAGACATTTTCAAATGCTTATGTATATATGATATCAAAATACTTCTGTCATGTGATGGGACTTAAGATGTATTTTTCATTCATCATATAGTCGGATGGATAAAAATTAATATTCGATTTCATCAAAATCTTTCGGCTGCGGTACCGTCTGCATATTAGCTGCGTCTTTTGGATCGCTATAAATTGCATTTTGTTCTGTTTTTACATCTTTAATGTTTTGCTTTTTGTTTGTATTCATTTTATCTTTCACTTTTCTCACTCCTTTTCATTATAGGAGTCATTATGCCCTATTACTGTTACGAAATGTATCTGCGACTAAATTGCTAAATTCACGTAAATAATATAAATAATTATCACCGCCGTAGTTATATCTTTTATTATACATTTTCGCAACAACTACATTATATTCAGGTATTACTAATAAAGTCGGTCCTGTAATTCCTAGTATTTGATATGATCCTTTTGGAACTCGTTCACCAAGTTCATTTGAAAGCGCAGGTTCATTTTGAATGAACCAAAACAACCCGTTTTGTGGTAGTTCTTTGTTTGCAAATGCTGGACTTTGCAAACTCGTAGCAATTTTTATAACTTCTTTTGGAACCATTTGTTTTCCGTTTATCATACCTTGATTTAAATGAAGATTGCCCCACTGCGCAAATTCTCTAGCTGAGACAAATAGATTTTTTTGAGTACCGTCATCTACTGTACCAATTTCATTAATTGCGTCTTCACTTGGATTATTAACAACTTTAACTAAGTTTTCATTTTGCTGAATTCTCCAACCTGTTTCTTGAAAATTAGCAGGTGTAAACACACGCTCTTTTAATAATTCAGGAAAACTTTTATTATATAGCTGATAAATAAGACGTGTTATCATTCTTACATTAACATCTCTATACGCCCATGCTTGTCCAGGTTCAAATTCACGAAAAATTGTTCCGTCATTCGTTTCTCCTATACCGTGCGAATGGGTTACTAAATGTCTTATCGTTGTTTTACCAAGTAATACAGGATCAAAGTCTTTAAAATACTTTATCGCTTTATCATCAATAGAGTTTATTTTCCCCTCGTTAAGCGCAAATGCTACCATTAAACCTAAATAACTTTTTCTAGCAGAAGCAACATTGAACTGTGAAGATGCGGTCACTTTTTTATTAGTCGATGTATTTGAATGATATCCACTATAATGCTCTAGTACAATTTTGTTATCTTTTATAATACAAAGTGCTGTTGCAGAACTATGATTTTTTTCTTTTATATTTTCTACTCAAGAAATTAACTTATCGTAAGTATACAAATAAATCCCCCTTAATACGCATAACAATTACAGTTGAAAGAAAAGTGCAAAATAATTTTCGCACCTTTCTTTCAAGTAAAATAGTTTTCTTTCTATACTTAAATGATCCACCAGTTCCAGCAGTTAAAACAACCGAAACATCCAGCACAACCTACACAACGTCCACCGCATCTTCCGCCGCCACATCCACCACAGCGTCCACCACAACCTCCGCATCCGCCGCAACGACGTGCTTCATCTTGAATGTAATAGTATGGATATTGATTTTGTTGTAGTTGATCCCAATACACAACATTACCAGATTGATAATCATTAAGGTTTAATGATTGTAAGTCTTGTTGAAACTGATTCATTACGAAACCCTCCATTTATAAAAATAAATTCCGTCCAAATGTTAAAGTTTATATATTTTTGCAAACAAAGTAGAAATAAGACTATAGACTAAATGCGTACATCAACAAAATATGAACTTACAATAGGTGATGTACCTTGTTTTTTAGCCTATTTTCTTAATTTGCTTTCGGTGGACGTATTTACTATTAATAGAGGTGCTTAAAAATTGCTAATCCAACAGTTTAGTAGTTCATCGCTTAATTTTCTTTCTAATAACTCTTTAACTGAAGGTGCTGGCATGATTTTATACGTATGTAAAGCTTCTTGATTATAATCTATCCAGTGAAATGCTAAATGAGATTCTTTAGATTTTGGTATGAAATCAATATGTAACTCTTGCGAATCTACTTCAAAAATGTGATTAATTTCATGATGAAGAACTTTACGGTCTTGCCATTGGTTTTCTATCACGCCTAAAAATTGTTTTATGTTACAATTTACTCCGAGTTCTTCTCTTAGTTCTCTTATTAATGCATTCTCAGCCGATTCGCCAACTTCAACATGACCACCTGGTAAAAAATAATGATGGCCAATATATTCAGCCAATAATAATTTATTATCCTTTAACATTACAGCTCGTACAATGTGATGAAATTTATTTTCCAATTGTTATTCCTCCCAGTCATTAATTTTATATTTGATTAAAATAGTCATTTAATATAGGGATAATATAAATCATAGTTGTTTCATACGGGTGAATTTCGTTAATCACTTCAAGGGCATCCTTTACAAGGTCCCGTTTACACTTTATTTCAATTTTACATTCTTGCCCTTCGCATATTTGGCCTATTTCTCCATTAAAAGGTGATGCATCATCTAATGGTCTCCAGTATCCTTTCACGGAACTATAGGAAAGACAATGGCCATATTTCCCCATTTTACTAGCACCAATTTTATTTAGTTCATTCCGTAATATCTCAATGTATTCTTCAGGAATAAACACTTCGATTTTCACTTCCGAAAATTGCATCTTTCTTTTCACACCTTTACTTCATAATATTTAAACGAATAAACGATAGACTTGCTCACCATCATAATCATGTCCCAATGGTTGAAAACCGGAACGTTCGTATAGTTTCTTTGCAGAGAGATTATCTTTATGTACGGTTAATCTTATTTCTTTACACGCCTTACATGTACTTTTTAATAAGTAAATACTTTCTTGTAACGCCGCTTTTCCATAACCATTCCCTTGCTGCTTTTGATCAATAATAAATCCATTTATCCAATACATATCAGTTGTTTCTCTTATAACAGCATGCATAATAAAACCAACCATTAAATTACCGTCGTATATCGCAAATGGTATGTACTCCACATTGTCACCATCTGGTTTTATATATACTTTAGCAAGTGAAACTGCTACAGCTGGAACAAATTTCATTTGATTTTCTTTAACTTGTAGCTTTAAAGCATCTTCCCAATTCTCTCTTGTAACAACCTTTAACTGGACATTCAATATTGTAAGCTCCTTTATAAAGAGAATGTATTTATATATTCAACGTAGTGAAATAAATCCCTGTTTCGGCAGCGACTTATAGCATCGTTTTAATAAAGTCTTGAATAAATTTTTCTTCATCTATTTCTAAAGCTATACAGGCTCCTTCTGATATAGAACTATGTCGAAAATCAGCAAATGTTTGTCCTTTCGTATCTCTGTATGTATCTACATTCACTGTACGATTTACAAATTCAAAAAAACTTGGATTTACTAATCCACTTATAGCAACCACATCATGAAGCAATGGCCCTTCGATAGATGGATTAAGTTTTTGGTATGCAGAAAAATAGTAATCATACATTGGTTTCATTATCATATGAAATGGATTCTTTGAATTAGCTTGAATATAGTCAAACATATTTGGCGTTAACACAGCTTTGTTTGTTACATTTAAAGGAAATATAAATAAATTATTTGCTTGCTGAAAAACAATTTTACTTGCAATAGGATCTCCATACACATTTGCCTCTGCTAATGGCGTAACGTTCCCTACTTCTAAAAAGACACCACCCATGAAATATATTCCTTTTACATTTAGCATTAAATCATTCCATAAATTAAAAGCAATCGCTAACGAGGTAGATCTTCCTACATCGACAATTGTTAAGTCCTTTCCGTACTTTACAAGAATCGAGGCAATACTACCAAAATTGTATATCGGGATAGACAGTACACTTTCTGGCACATGAATAGGCCCTAATCCTTCTGGTCCATGAATTTCAGGATAATATGTAGTAATTTCTTCTGTAAGTGGTTTTGTTGCACCGCTAATCACAGGAATGTCTTGTCTATTTGCTAACTGTAAAATATACGCTGCATTATGCGCAGCATGTATATGTTCAACATTTCCATATCCAGTTACAATACCAACAATTTCAATTTCAGGATGCAGTAAACCAAACATAATGGCAAACGAGTCATCAATACCTGGGTCTCCGAAAAATAATACTTTTTCCAAAGGATGCCTCCTTTCATATAGTAAATAGCAGTTGATAACTATGTATATGTAAAAAAATAATTAAACTATACAATTTTATATAGATATTACTAGTAAGAATTGTATAAATAAAAAGGATTAACATTATGCTAATCCTTCCACTAATAAGAACTCTAATTAACAGTTCAATTATATCTCTTGCAAATACTAACCAAACTTCCTTGCTGTATTGCGGTACTCTTCACTTTGCATTTCTTTTTTTAATGATACATGTGCAATTAAAACCCCAAGTATAGTAATTCCCCCGCCAATTATCGAAACAAATGTCGGCACTTCACTTAACCATAACCACGCAATAAAACATGCAGTTACTGGCGTTAAATATAGAGAACTTGTTGCCTCAGCAGCACCAGAATGAGAGATGATATAAGCCAATGCAATATATGGGAGTACTGTTGGAAATAAACCTAAATATAAAACACTCATATTCACTTCAAGAGGAGCTGCTAGTATTTCTGTATACATTCCCGGTAAGAAAATAAGCATACATACAGTACTAGATAAAATTGTATATATGGTAAATGGTAAGAAGCCGTATTTTTTTAAGTAAGAAGTTTGGAAAACGAAAAATAGGCTTTCTGAAATCGCTGCTAATAATATAAATAATCCTCCACTATTCAATTGAATAGCATCTCCTTGACTAAATGATATGAAAGCAATTCCTATAAAACTAATTACACCACCAATCCAGCCATTTACTTTCATTTTTTCGTTCAAAAAAACAGAAGCAAAAATAGCCGTTACTATAGGTGTGACTGAAACAATTAAACTTGCAGATCCAGCATTTACTGTTTTTTCACCGTAGTTTAATGCAATGTGATAAATAGTAAACCCTAAAGCACCAAATATAAAAATTGCTGGGAGATCCTTTAAATCTGGTAGCCGCAACTTATATATACAGGAAAACAAAAGAAGTATAAATGAAGCAATTAATAAACGTAGTAGAGTAAGGTGCTCTGGTGTATAAGATTCGAGTCCCATACGAATTGCCGGAAAAGCGGTTCCCCATATTAAAATCGTAAAAGCGTGAGCACATATGATGCGTAAATCCCATTTTTTATTCTGCATGTTATCTTTCCCTCCCTAATAAACCAACCACTTTCAAATTACCAATTATTTCTTTTCATCATATTTAATAGTTGTTACAATGTCTTCAACCAGTTATTTATTGTAAAAACAAACCACTTGGCATTTTTAAAGTGAACGAGGGAGTTTTTTTATGACAACTAATAAAAAACTGCCTAAATATCGGCAGATAGTAGACTATATGAAAGAAAAAATCGAAAACGGAGAATGGCCTATTGGCAGTAAAATCCCTAGTCAACGGCAGTTAGCCAAATTATTTCAAGTAAATCGTAGCACTGTAATAACTGCACTAGATGAACTTATGGCAGATGGATTGATTCAAGGGAAAATTGGAGCAGGAACAATTGTAACAAATAATACATGGTCATTATTAGCGACGAATCCCCCGCCTGATTGGAGTGAATATGTAAAAGCTGGTATTCATAAACCTAGTAAGTTAATGGTACGAGACATAAATGAAGCAGAAGCAAATAAAACGCTTATCCATTTAAGTAAAGGTGAACTCGCGCCGCAACTTTTCCCACTAGAAACTATGCAGTCCATTATGAAAAGTGTAAGTGACGAATTAGATTATTTTGGATACGAAGAACAAAAAGGGTTTTTACCGTTACGTGAAGCAATTAGTAAATACGTAAAATCATTTGGAATACATGCATCAGCCGGTTCTATATTAATCGTTTCTGGTGCGTTACAAGCATTGCAATTAATATCAATTGGTCTATTGCATAGAGAATCAACCGTTTTACTCGAGCAGCCTTCTTACTTATATTCACTTCATGTGTTTCAATCAGCAAATATAAATCTAGCTGGTATATGTATGGATCATCACGGTATCTTACCTAACGAGTTATTAAAACGAATCAAATATAGTCAAAAGAAAAATATTTTATATTCTATCCCTTGTTTTCAAAATCCAACAGGGATATTAATGTCTCAAGAGCGAAGAAAAGAAATATTAAAAATATGTGAAAAGGAACAGTTACCTATTATTGAAGATGATATTTATCG
The DNA here is from genome assembly GCF_022664315.1 of Bacillus cereus group sp. BfR-BA-01309. Taxonomy (NCBI): domain Bacteria; kingdom Bacillati; phylum Bacillota; class Bacilli; order Caryophanales; family Bacillaceae; genus Bacillus; species Bacillus cereus group sp. BfR-BA-01309. Next base: position 358,952 of record NZ_JAKUHE010000001.1, on the reverse strand, counting down.
CGAATTATGGATTGATGAACCACCTCCAGCTCCTTTAAAGTCGATAGATAAACATGGACATGTATTATATGTTGGTAGTCTCTCTAAAACACTTACTCCTGGTCTTAGAATTGGATGGATTATTGGACCAGAACCTGTAATCGATAGATTGTCAGATATAAAAATGCAAACAGACTATGGATCGAGTTCATTATCCCAAAGAGTTGCTGCTGAATGGATACATAAAGGTTTTTATGAAGAACATGTTGCAAACGTAAGAATTCAATTAAAAGAACGAAGACAAATCATGATACGTGCTTTAAATAAGTACTGTGCAGATGTTGCATCGTGGGATATTCCTACTGGTGGATTTTTTATATGGCTAAAGATTGTACCTAGCATTCCGATGAAAAAATTATTTTCAGAGGCACTGTCAAAAGGAATTCTTTTAAACCCAGGGCGTATATATGAAGAAGAATCAGATCAGTATATTCGTTTATCATATGGATATGCTTCTGCAGAGCAAATGACTAACGGGATTAAAGTGTTAGGTGAATTAATCCGTAAGTTAATGACATAACAAAAACTCCTCTTTTATTTATAGAGGAGTTTTTGTGTTTCGTATTTACCACAATCTCATTTCCTGTCCCAATAAAATAAGTTCGTCATAAGGATCTCCGTCGATATTTAATACTTGAGCAAAAGCAGGTTCTGTTTTTAAACCGTTCTCTTTTAAGTGAAGAATTTCTTCCCTTATATGTGGATGCTGCATTAATAGCATGTGCTCTACGATCATATGTCTATATGCATTTTGGTTACGTACTGGCTTAGGCTGAGCAAATAATTCAAATTCAAAACCTTCAAATTCAAAATTTACCTTTATCGATTCGGTAGTTTTAATTTTTTTCTTTTTTATTTTGAATCCTTTATAAGAACCGTATAAAGATCTCATTTCCTGTTCAAAAACATCAAAGTTATGTACTTCCATTACTATATCTAAGTCGGATTGAATTGTATCAATTCTTATAGGGATTGTCCCGCAAAGAACGGGACTATACAAAGTTAAATCCTCCATTATGTTTAATTTATTCAAAACATCATACACTTTTTGTTGCTTCTCATTCCCAGATTGTAAATATGTAATAGATGTAAACATGGAAGTCTCTCCTTCATTTCACGTAATACGTGCCTCACTATGTTCAAGAAAAATTTGTCCGTTTAAATTTGTTCTAGAAGTACCTTTATTTCAGTATATTAAGGCGAATAAACAATATGTTTCAACTTTTCTCCTATACTGCAATACTATAAAAATAAAAAAGGAGGAATTATTATGAGCATTTTCAATGTTCTTTTAACCATCCACATATTATTTGGAACAATATGTTTAATCACCGGTATTGTAGCGATGGTTGCTCAAAAGAAGAAAGGAAAACATACGGAATGGGGTGAAATATATCATGCATCCTATGTTGTGATCACGGTTACTGCAATTATATTATCCATTATGAACTGGGATAAAATCGCATATTTATTTTATGTAGCAATTTTCTCTTATTCATTTGCGATTTATGGATACCTAGCACGAAAAAAACGTTGGAAAAATTGGCTGCATCACCATATTAGAGGTATGTTAGGTTCTTATATTGGTGCCGTTACCGCGCTATTAGTAAACGTCGGTATTCATATTCCCTTAATTAATTTACTACCACCTATATGGTTTTGGTTTTTACCTACATTAATCGGTATTCCTCTCGTAGCCAGTGTATCAAAAAAATATAAAAAACGTAGTTAAAATTCATTACAATTTCGTTACTTTCTGATGGTAATTACAAAAAATCACACTCAATGTAATATTTTATTAACAAATTCATATTGCTTTAAGTTCGTCACTTAGATTTAAATAAAAAGAATCCAATAAAAATATTGGATTCTTTTTCGGATTTCATTTCAACAGCGGCTCTATGCATTCAATGATGTTACCATTTGGACCAAAAACCATCTTTGTATACTTGTGGGTACTTGTTTTATTGGTTCAGTGATAATTACACCATTATAGTTTAAGATTGTAATAACGAATGTAAACGATCCGGGTAATTCGTAAACATCCCATCAACGCCCCATAAAAGTAACTTTTTCATATCTTTTTCATTATCTACAGTAAATGGATGAACTTCTAAACCGTGTTTCTTTATTCTCTTTACATAAGCTGAATCAATATATTTATAGTTCATCCCAAGACCGATGCAGTATGTTTTATACTTTTTTATCTCTAATTCGGTTAATAGAACTGCCTTTTTGTAAGGGAGTAATTGTACAAGAGGTATATGAACATCTAAACTATGAATTTTTTGCAGACTTTCTTCACTAAATGATTGAATAATAACGTTATCACTTATTTCGTAGTGCTTTATAATTTCGAATAGCTTCTCTTCCATACCAGCGTATTCATCTGGTGATTTTGTTTCAATGTAATAATTAGCACTATGCCCAAACGTTTCAATAATTTCTTCTAGTGTTGGGACTTTAGCATCTTCAAAGTCTTTCTTTGCTAAACTTGGATGCTTTTCATTGAAAAGAGAACCTGCATTAAGTTTCTTTATTTCTTCTAATGTATGTTCCTTAACTAGACCCGTACCATTTGTAGTGCTGTTTACTGTTTCATCATGCATAGCTACTAAATGTCCGTCTTTTGTCATTTGGAGATCAATTTCTATATAATCTCCTTTTAATTGTTGTCCTAATTTATACGCTGCTATTGTATGTTCCGGCGCATACGCAGAAGCGCCTCTATGTGCAATGTTTTTTATATGATTTAATTGATTAATAGCTCTCGTGTACTTAAGTTCATTTGCTTTATGAAAAACAAAAGTACTTATTACTATAAAGGTGCAAATGATTGTAACGATATATATTCTTTTCATAATGATGTATTAACTCCTACATGAAAGCAATTTGGCTTGGATAATTTATTCAAATAAATGTCGATTTTCAAATACTGTCATTTGTCCAACAGATTGAAAGCCAGCCTTTTTATAAATATTAATTCCATCAGGTGAAGCTTGTAATACACATTGAGCAACTTTCAATTCTTTTGCTTCTTGCAGCAAGTAATTAAACATAGTGGAGCCAAATCCTTGCCCTCTCATTTCTTCTTTAGTTGCTATATCATAAATACCAATACTATCTTTTGTACATACTAATGAACCAACCGATACGACTTCATTTTTAAAAATCCCTAAGTATAGTTTCATATTTCCACTATTCCATAAATCGAAAGAAGCGGTTTGATTGTAGAATGCTTGTATATGTGTACCTTCCTCCGATGTACCAAATAGATTAGCTAATGTTTCCCCAAATTTTTTAATTTGTCCTGGCGAAAATGCTTTTTGTATCGTAAAACCTTCTTGCATGTTTATTGTTGGATGTATTGCTTTTAAGTCTGCTACCATCGCGATATTCTGTTCTGCTTCTTTTAAGCCAAGTTTTATTAATTCGTTTTTTATAGTTTGCTCATGCCTATCATCCCAAAACCAAACACTCATTGGAAATTTCTTTTGATTATAGCTGTTTACAACTTTATATAATTTCTCAATTCCTTCCGTTACATCATTGTTTAGTAAAGTAATGATATTAAATGTATCTGCAGGTAAACCACAGTCTACAGCAATATAATCCTTCGTTTCTTTTACATTCATTCCATGTACATGACGCGCAATATATGACGTTTTATATGTGAAGTTATCTATTAATAACTGCTTATAATTCATTCTTTTTTCTCCTTTCATAAAAATTCGTATTCGAATCGTTCAGTATTAAATATAACATATATGAAATGTACCTATTTTTATAAAAATAGCTCTATACATCACTCTTTTCACTCTAAAAGAATTAAAAATGATATAACGTTGTCGGAATGAAAAAAGTGGTATATAATAAATATTAACATTACTAGTAATTATTTTAGGTATTCCTAGAATAAAGGAGCGATACATATGAAAATTACTATTTATTTCGGAAGTCATGAAGATCAAGATGTTCGTACTATGGACTGTCATTTAGATGTAGAAGATACAGAAGAGATTGTTTCTGTATCATAATATAAATTGTAGGGATGAACCCTCTTCCCTACAGCGTTTAAGGCACCTTTTACAGGTGTCTTTTTTGTTGTTTTTTTCGTCAAAAACCCTTTACTTTATAGCGTTTTAATAGTAAAATATAAATATACGAACAAATGTTCTTTTTATTTTAATTGTACATGAAGGGATGATTTTTACAATGGCTCAAGCAAAGCGCAGAGGGAGAAAAAAGCAAACACCTATCATTTCAAATACAGGCTTTATCGGCTCTGTCTTTATTGATACATTGGAGTTACAAAAGAAATCCTATTATTTCGCTCGTAAAAAACTTCAAATTGTTCATCACGTACTTGATGGCCTCTCTGGGGCAACAAGTTCTCTTTTTAAAGAACATAATATTTCAGCATACATGTCATGTGTGTATTTACATAAACAAAAGAAAATCGGCTTTGTTCTTTCAACGAAACCATTTGAACAAAGTGATGGTGTTGCTTATTTTGTAAATTATTTAATCGAAAAGAATTTTTACGGTAATGATGAAGAAGTAGAATATCAAGAAGTATTTAATACAGGTTTTATCGGTGTAGTATTCGCTGATTTATGTAGTATAGATCGCTTTAATTTCGAGTTTGAAATGGGTATGTTAACGAAATTAATGAAAGATATGATTATTCCGGTTAAAGAACTCTTTTTACGCCACAATGTACCTGCCTACATCTCCACTTCTCATTTAGAGGAACAAAACAAATTAGGTTTCGTTCTATCTGTAAAACCGTATGATGAACGTGCAGAAGCAGATTTATATTTTGAGGCGTATTTAAAAGAACGCGGGTTATTTATCGGTGATGAAGAAGATGATATTGATAAGATTGTTATTAGAAAAACAGCTGAATTACGATAGATAAGCGCAGGATCATCCTCCTGCGCTTTTTATAATTTATGAAGTTGATTTACCAAATAAACGGTATTAGTTTTTTTGTTTTCTGTTTATACACTGTAAATTGTTCCCCATACTTGTTTTGTAAGTAATCATCAGATTTTGGAATATAGTCAAAAACAAATACTAAGAATAGGCCTAGCGGGATAAATAAACTAAAAATATTGCAAGAGATTAATGCTAAACCAAGCACCCAAATGCAATCCCCAAGATAATTAATATGAATCGCATATTTAAATAAACCGCCTGTATATAGCTTACCGTGATTTACAGGATTGTCTTTAAAAGGTTTTCTAAGTAACTCTGAAACTACGAAGCACTATAATCTTTCGAATGAACTTCTAATGTGAAACGATTTGATGAAATTTTAATTACTATTAAATATAAGATTCCACCTGCAATTGGAATGATGTAGGCTGGGATATAATTTAATAATAGACCTGATATTGCGAGTGCTATTGGCTGCATCATTTTCCCTAAGCTTAATCCAATACTAAGCACTCTTCCCCTATATTCATCAGGAATCTCTTTTTGCATGAAATAAATTAAAGGAATATCAATTAGCGCTATAATAAACCCTAAAAAGATCATAACAACACAAAACGTAATAACGAATACAAAATCATTCACTTCAAAGTTTTTGAATAAAACTGGAATCCCTGAAAAAATCATAATAACTGACAACATAGAACTTAGCTTTTTCAAAAGATAAGAGTAAGAAAAACGATTAGTTATCTTTTTTACTACAATTGCACCAATTATCATCCCTACTGGAAAGGTCCCTTGAATGATACCAAATTGCTTAGAACTAAGATTGAGTACTGTGTTAATAATGTATGGCAATGGAACGGTAACAGCAAAGCCTAAGAAGAAATTAAACGAAATTAAAATATGAAACGTATTCTTTAAGCTTTCCTTTTCAAGTAAGTAAGAAAAGCCCTCTTTTATATCTTTAATAAAATTAACTCTTCTTTTTGAATTTTCCTCATTTATATTACACTCGAACAGTTTAAAGTGAATAAATAGTAATGCTATCCCTGAAAGAATAAATGAAATACCGTTTATAATGATAAAAGTTTTAATATCAAATACTGAAAAAACGATGCCACCTAACATGGGTCCAAGAATTAGAGATACAGAATCAATAATTTTACTTATAGAATTAATACTCATAAGCCTCTCTTTAGAGACGATATTCGGTTTCGCAGCTTCTAATCCTATTCCAAAAAAGGTTGAAAAGACCGTCGTCGTAGTATAAATGATGAATAAGTTTAATCCATAACGGCTGCTTACTATATAAACAGCTATTAATAAGCAGCCACTTAGTAGATCCATACAAACAACTAGTTTCTTTTTATTAACTTTATCAGCAATTACACCAGCAAATGGATTCATAACAATCATTGGAATTGTTCCTAATATGAGCGTAATCGCGAAATTTAACGCTGATCCAGTTATTTGTAAAACATATAAACTTAATGCGAAACTATACATAGAGGTCCCGAATATTGATACTGTTTTTGCGATTGAATATAAACAAATATTTCTTAGTTCCGGGTTTCTATTTTTATTTTCAATATGTAATCGTAAACTTCCCATAACAATTCCCCCACTATTCTTTGTATTACATTAAGTGTAAGTTCTTGGGTTAACCCAACATCAATACGTCGTGTTTAAAAATAAATACAAAGAAATAAAAAAAGATGGGGTCAACCCCATGCACATCAAAATCAGCTCATGTACCGTCAATGATAAGCAGTATTGCTTCTTTTCGTCGATAGATGCTTTAAAGATTTGCAACAGAAATAGACATATAAAAACACCATCCTTTTCTATAATTAATTCTACAGAAAGGATGTCGCTTTTTTACTTTATATAGCCGTTTAATACTTACGTTTGTTATTTATATAATCTTCATTAGTGAAAGTTAACAATAGTTGAATCATTTAGATCGCACTTCCATCGAAAGGTAAAATTATTAGAGTTTCAGAAAGCACATTTATCCCTTTCATATGGGTACACGTGTACAAATGCGAATCTTTTTATTGAAATGTAAAAAGTAATATGGTATCTTCTATTACATTGATTAATTACATATGAGAATCATGTATAACTCCAAGAATATGGCTTGGGGGTCTCTACCAGGAACCAATAACTCCTGACTACAAAACGCGTCTTTTAGCGTTTGTGGTCAGGAGTTTTTTTGTTCTAAGGTAAATAATGATGAGAAGGGAATACAAAAATGAATTTCAAAGTATTTATATTAGCTTTAGCAACAATAGCAGTAGGGCTTGTAGAGCTTATTGTTGGAGGAATATTGCCAGATATCGCTAAAGATTTTAATGTATCATTAAGTTCCGCTGGTCAATTAATTACAATTTTCGCCTTTACTTATGCAATAGCAGGTCCTGTATTATTAATTTTCACAAGTAAAGTGGAAAGAAAAAAGTTGTATATTATTTCACTTTACATTTTTCTAATTGGTAATATACTTACGTATTTTAGTCCTAACTTTACTTTTATGATAATAGCAAGAATTTTAACTGCTATGAGTACAGCTTTAGTTGTTGTACTTTCCCTTACAATTGCAGCTAAAATTGTTAATCCCTCTTACCGAGCAAAAGCATTAGGGTTAATTTATATGGGTATTAGCTCTTCACTTGTTCTAGGAGTACCACTAGGCATATTAATTTCAAACACATTTGGCTGGAGAGTTATTTTTCTTTGTATAGCTATTTTATCATTGGGATCTATTATCTTAATTTCAGTATTTTTAGAGAAAATACCTGGAGAGGAAAACCGAATTCCTTTATCTATCCAATTAAAGGCTGTTTGTAGTCCAAAACTAGGAGCTGCTCATCTAGCTACCATGTTTATGTTAGCAGGACACTATACTTTATATGCTTATTTTACTCCTTTCTTAGAAGAAAAATTTCACCTTACCCCTTATTGGATTAGCATATTTTATTTAGTATTTGGCATAGCTGCAGTAAGTGGCGGAGCGTTTGGCGGTATATTATCAGATAAAATAGGGGCTCCAAAAAGCATTGTGATAGTTATTACTTTATTTGCTCTAATCTTATTTATATTACCGTTCACGACAGTTTCTATTGGTCTATTTATTCCTGTTATGATAGTTTGGGCTGCATTAAGTTGGGGGCTTGCACCACCTCAACAAAGTTATTTAATCCAAACCGCCCCAGATACGTCAGATATACAACAAAGTTTTAATAATTCAGCTCTACAAATAGGAATCTCACTCGGTTCCGCAGTTGGAGGTATAGCTTTAAAACAAGTAGAGAATGTTGCTAATATGGCTTGGGTTGGTGGATCTCTAGTTCTATTGTCTTTAGGTTTGGCTATCTTTTCTCTAACTAGATGTACACCGATAAGAGAGTGTCATGTGAGTGCTAAACATGCAGATTAACATTCTCTTTGTCTTTTAATCCCAAAGAGTATAAATATAAATCGTCAAAAAAAGTCCAGTTATAAAACCGGACTTTTTTTGACGGGATTACACTTATCTTTTTCCGAAAAATGAATATGTATAAATTTCTTCTCCTTGAACAAAGAAATCCTCGTACTTACCTCCTCGTTTCAAATAGTTTGAAGTACTTTCATCAATCGAATGAAACTGTAGATTTTGGATTTCTTTCGTTACTTTTGACAGTGTAAAATTTGCTCGGAATTTATTTGTAATTTGGCTATTTGAGCTGAAATTTTTAAATAAAATAAATAAGCTTAATAAATAGCAATCTATTTTAAAAAGCGGATTTAATTCGTGAAGTAAAAAACTCTCATGTTCAAAACTATAATTGCTCGTACCAGAATGATCAATTATAATATCAACAGACTGATTCTGAATAGGGATGTTCAAAAAATCAGCACAGATAAAAAGTATGTTTCTTTTCGGATTTCTACTCGTTAATACATCCTTTAAAAATAAAAGTTTATTAAAATCTCGATCCACTGCAATGTATAGGCAATCTTCTGGCAGTTCTTCATAAATATTTCTCAAAAAGAATCCAAGTCCCGATCCTATATCCAGTATTAATTTGTTATTTAAATCTAAATGTATTAGTTTCTTTTTCGCCCATTCACCTTCTTTAAGCATATTTTCCAAATATGCATTATCAGTTTCATGAATATAATCCGAAATAGTATCTTCAAGTGACGTTCGCTCATTTTCTTTAAATGATTTACCAGCAGTTATAATTCCTGAAGTAATACTATATTCTTCACCACAATTACAAATTAACTTCCCCTCAGTAATTTGATTGTTAGTTATAATTCCATCTTGAAGAATTAGCTTTTTGCTACACCCAGAACATGTAAGCAAATGAAGTACGCTTAAATCTATCCCTATAATTGAATTAGAGGTTTCACTTGTTAATAATAAATCATGTAACACTTCCTTTAATTTATCCCGTTTCTTCTCCAAAAGTTCTATTTCCTGTTCCAACTTGTCATATTTCAGTTTAAATAAAGATTGGTAAAAAGTATCTTTTTCGTAATTCATAGATTTCGCTAAATTTTTATAAAAAAATAGTTCTTTAATTTCATTCAAACTAAATCCTAGCGCTTTGTAATGTAATATAAGCTCTAAATCCGTTTGACAATACTCGTCAAAAAAATAGTGACCTCCCTTTTTTTTCAGGAATAATCAGACCCAGGTCCATATAATGTCTAATTGTATCAATACTTATGTTATTTAATTCTCCAAATTTACCTATTTTCATAGCATCACTACCATTTATATATTTTTTTATATAGATTTCTATTTTTATATTTAAAAACCCTTTAAACTTTCGAAACAACATTATTTACGTTATGTATGGGATATTTGGATGCCACATATTTTATAGGTGTATAATCCTTTTATTTAATTAAATTTCCATCGCATAGAATATACAGGAATTTATAACTTAATATAGAAAATTAAAAGGAAAAGTTTATATTCTAAATAAGGGGACATACATACGGAATGAGGGATTAGAAAATGAAAATTGCAATAGTCTGTTTCGATAACTTTACTGATATAGATGTTTTTTTACCATGGGATTTATTAAATCGTGTACGGTTAGTTGGCGGTGTTTCTGATTGGAACGTTCAACTATTAGGAACGGAAAAAACTCATATATCCATGTCTGGTTTACGTATTCCCATGACAGGAAGCATATCTGATATTCCTTCTGCTGACGCAGTAATATTTGCAAGCGGTAAAGGTGTACAAGATTTATATAAAAACCAAGAATATATTAATAGCATTCATGTAGAGCCTCAAAGACAATTAATAGGATCTATGTGTTCTGGTTCATTACTACTAGGAGCTAAAAAATTGCTAACAGGTAAAAAAGCGACTACATATCCGTCCGTAGTAGAACAGCTTAAAGAATTCGATGTAGATGTTATTGAACAAAGTTTCGTGAACGAAGGAAATATCTCGACTGCTGCAGGCTGTTTTGCTGCTCAAGATCTCTCAGCTTGGATTATAAGAACCCTAATCAATAAAGAAATGGTCGATACTGTGCTAGAAACTGTTCAGCCAGTAGGCAAAGGTTTATATTTTTAATTTCAAATCAAGTTGAGGGATTGGTTGCTCCTAAAAATAATAAAATGAGACTTTTAGCTCAATGGCGACGTAATATGCCTCAATTTTCAATTTAATTAAATAAAAAAACCCGCGAATCATTCACGGGTTTTCCTCTTAATAACTAATTGCTATTGTACCTTCACCTGCATGAACTGCAAATGAAATTGGTAATGGATATAGTTTGAAATCCATTTCAGGAAATGCTTGTCTAATATCTGCAATCCATTCTTCAGCTCCATCTTTATCGTTTGCATGGAACATGTGAAGTACTTTTGGTAATTCTTTTTCAAGCTCATTTTTAATGTATTCTCGACATTTTTGGATTTTGCGAACTTTCTTTTCAAGTAAAAGTTCTCCACCTTTTACTTCTAATATTAAGTTGACACTTAATAAACTTCCAAGTAAAAATTGAACGCCTTTTACACGCCCACTTGCGTAAAGGCCTTTTAAACTTTTCGGGAATACGTGGAAAGGTCTTCTTTTTTCATCTACTAATGTTTTGTGTATATCTTGTAAAGTCATACCATCATTGTATAACGATTTCGCTTTTCTAATTAGTTCATCCATCGGATAACTTGTTGTTTCACTATCTAATACCGTTAATGGGAAACCTGCCATTTCTGCAGCTAACTTCATGTTTTGATAGGTTCCACTTACTTTTCCGCTAATAGCAACTGCAAATCCCTCTTCATATTCTTCTTTGCATTTCGAAAATAACTCTACCATTTCCCCTATGTTAGGCTGTGATGTAGTGACAGTTTTACCTTCGTTTAACGCATTATAGACGCGCTCACGCACACCTTCTTCACAATCTTTGTACGACACACCATCAATAATAACTTCAATTGGGATAACAAAGTTATCTCCTTCTGTTGTAAAACTCGCAGTTGTACTATCAGTAATCCAAGCAACACGCTTCATGTTGTTCCTCCCTTAATTCAATTCCTCTTTTCTGACTTTTCTATATATTTATGTTACGAAAAGAGAATATCCCTGTAATAGTAACAGGACTTTATTGTTTTTGCTATAGTAGATGCATATTAAATGTGAATATTTTTTGTCATTTTCACGAAAAAAAGAAGAAAACCGAAGTATTTGCCCCATTTTCTTCTTATCGTGCATTATTTAAAAGTTTCATTATCTAAAATTACAACATAATCATTCGTCAATCGGCCAGCTTCTTTCGTATAACTAACAAGTCTTTGTATGTTATCACAGCTAAGTTTTGCTCCCCATACGAGTAATGGTACTCCGATAAAATCGATATGGAACCTTCTAGAAAATAGTCCACCGAAAGTCATAGGTAAAGGTACTGTTGGTGATGTATTAGAAAAAATAATTTTTTCATGGCTGTGATAATGTTTTTGCAGAATCTCTCCTAAATGCTTCATCGCAGGTACGACGACTTTGGATGCCCCACACCCAATTGTATATACAGGATTCCCATATTCATCTACTCCATGAAAAATGATTTTCCCCATATCCTCTGTTTTCAATTTATTAAAGTAATCTACATTTAATATTTCTTCTTTCGTTAACTTACGATCCGTTGGTAATTTATTTAAATGATACGCTGCAGCGAGTGCAGTTGAATGCGTTCCGCCGAAATCTGTGTAAATGAATATCATATTATCATCCCTTGTTGTAAAAATTCAATGTTATTTAGTATTACCGTTCACAGCATTGTTAAACAAGGGATACATGTATTTACATTTTTTGTATTAACTCATTATATTTTTTCCAAATATAATATCGTCTACTTATAACTGTGCCTAATGTTATGCATAAAAAGGCATTTGTCACAACCATTAATGTGTTGTGAGTACTATCAGAAAACATACTTTGCTTAATTACAATTTTCGCCCCTAAAATAATAAGAAGAATTATTGTGCTTAACCAATTTCCTTTTCGTAATACATGACCCGTTTCACTATCTATTCGAAATGTTAAAGCTTTTCCTCTAATAATCCCAAGAACCAATCCAATTCCGAGCATGGCAACGAATAATAGTAATTGTAATATAGTTAATTGTCCCATATGAATAATGGACTGAATTGTTACAAAGCACAACAAAGTCGGAACGAGCCAAATGCGATTAACTTTCACTTTACGTTCCTTACTTTGCATTAACACGATAATAAGAATAACAAGTAAAATATCCATTTAGTATCCCCCTTTATACTTGTTTACCTATAAAATTATATTCACCTCTTTTTACTCCATACTTAAAATGCGATAGCCACTTTAAATTGTAAAATATGGAATGTGATTCCTCATCAGTCTGAAGCATTATTTTTAAAAATAAAAAGACATACTTTTTACTCGTACGTCTTTAGTATCTATATTCGTATTTTCATATACCTGTTTAAGCCATTTATTTTTCAGTTAACTCCATACCTTTAGGATTAGTTTTATTTAACACTCGAAAATTAAATTTACTTGCTAGCATTAAAGTGATTTTATAAATAAAATATCCAACAATAGAACCTATAACGTTACAGATCACATCATCAATATCAGTAATACGTCCCCATCTACTAAATAAAGACTCCATTAGTTGTAATAATTCGATACTAATTGATATAACCAAACCTAATAAAATAGTGTTTTTAAGCTCTTTAAATTTATCCCATATAATTGGTGCTAAAAATCCTAAAGGCATTAATAATAAAATATTCCCGCCTACATTTCTTACGATGATACCAATCATAAATAGGACATCACCATCATAAGCAATTCCTATTTCCCCTATATCTTTAATAATTGAAACAAAGGGGATAATATTAATTGAAAGTCTAATATGTTCAATACTAGTTGAAAAACCAATTGGTATGGGGAATAAAGTTACTGCAATAACCATACCAATATAAATTGCGAACAGAAAACTAATTAGTTCTTTCCACCAATTTACACCTTTTTTATTTTTCATTCCAATTGAAACAATTCGTACAAGCAAATAACAGATAACCCCCAATAAGATAAACACATTACCATTGATCATATACAAACAATTAACACATCCTTTCATAGTAATATTATAATTTCTATAAATTTATAATATAATAATTACGTGTTTATTTGTATAGAATTATATTTCATGCTAGAAAACCTTTATTTATAAAATAAAGATTTTCTAGTTAGTTAAAACACTTTTCAAAACAAAAACAATCGTGAACTCGTTTAAATTGTTTTCTTATCTCTTCTTTATTTTCACCTGTATAATGAGCAAATGTTTGAACTGGATATAATTTATCTATATTACTTTTCATTACACCTTTTATCTCGTCTGTATGATCGGAGTATACGTGTAAATATGAATCTACGTTTACAAATCCGTTCTTTTCATACCACCCATGTACCCATAGGTTGTCTCTAGTCCATGCTTCTATTCGATTGAGGTTAAGTTCTTTCGCTAACTTCTCTGCCTCATTTAATAGTTGATTAGCAATCTTCATTCTACGGAAATCCGGATGAACTGCAATATGCCAAATCATGCCGCCAAGACCAGTTCCTCTTGAGCAAACTGTACGTTCTTCTAATTCATATTCAATATCTATTAAACCCACAATTTGATTTTCATATAGGGCTATTAATTCAATAGCAGGATTTTCATATTTTTCTTTTTCTCTAAATATATTATCGTAATATGCTGTATCTAAAAAAGACAACACACGACAACGTACCCAGCCTGTTTCATCAGATTTTTTATACGCTCTAATCTTAATATCCATGTAATCTAAAAACTCCCTCTATATTTTTATTAATTTTTTAATTCCTATATCGTTAATTTGGATATATACCACTTGAACACTCTAATCCATAGTGTAATTCTTTTACACTTTTCGAAATTACATGCTATGTATTGATCATAATGAAACTAAGATTCTTCCACCTAATTATTATTCAATATATAGATGGAAGAATCCTCTAGTTACATACACTAATTAAAGAGTGACACTTAAAATTATTTAGAATCTATTGTTTCAGTATGATATACCTTGGATCTTGAAGGTAATAAAGTAAACACACATAATACGATAGTAATAAGTAGCATTACTAATGAGCCTACAATAACCACAAGTTGTATAGAAATAAATTGAGTTGCAACTCCGAATAGAATCGTAATCAAAATAGTAATGCCCGCAATCACAAGCCCATATATACTCCCAATCCGTCCCATAATATGGACAGGGATATTATTTTGATAAAAGGTATAAAATCCTGTATTTGCATATGCCATAGAGAAAGATAAAATAAAGAATCCAATAGTAGCTATTAAAAACTCATTTGAAAAAGCATAAATTAAATAACCAATTGCGATGAATAGTGATCCTATTCCAATTAAAAATGAAGGTGTTAATTTTTTTGATAAAATTGTATTTGTTATGGCTCCTAAAATAAAACCGGCTCCAGCGATACTAACTAAAAAGCCATATTCACTATCTGTTAGCAATAAAACCTCTTTCGCAAATGATAATTCAAGTGAATCATTTGCGGCAGCTAATACCATCATTCCTTGAAATAAGAAGTACACAAAAACGATATACAAAGATTTTTTACTGAAATTTAAAACGATGTTCCAATCTTTTTTTAGTACAGCTAAAGATAACGTCTCATTTGATGTATGAATATCGGATTTTTTATCAAGATTAGGTAACAGCAAAGTAATTACTCCAGATAAGAGAAATACTATAGCATTCATATATATAGCAAACTCTGGCGTACTTGCTATTAACAATAGTCCCGCTATTGCTGGACCAATTAAAGATGCACCAGATCCTATTAAACTACGTAATGAGTTGAAACGTTGTCTTTGCTCTACTGGTACTAATTTCGTCATATACGTCATAGCAGTTGGCTCATAAATCGCACTCGCCATACTTATAAAGAATACGAATACATAAACAATCCAAAGTGATGGAAGTAAAGGTAAAATAGCGATAAATACCGCACGATATATATCGAGATGAATCATTAACTTCCGTTTATTTAAACGATCAATCATACTTCCTGACCAAGCGTTTGTAAATAAGGCGGCTAATGGTTTAATTACATACAAAGTAGCAACAGCTAAGGCTGATCCTCCCATATGATAGACAAGTACATTCAGTGCTATTAAATAAATCCATGCCCCTAAATTCGCAATACCAACTCCGGACAGTAGTAATAAAGGATACTTCCAATCTTTAAATAAGTTTTTCATTTTAGGCCCCCGCTTTCCAAATTGTTTTAAAACAACAAAAAAATCCCACCCCCAAGACTTTTAGTCTTAGGGACGAGATTTATCATCGCGGTGCCACCCTAGTTTGTTAATATGTCGCCACATTAACCTTATCAGGTACTGCATTGTAATTCATGCTTATACCATAGCTCTATAACGGGAGCTCCCGTCACACCATCCCCTAATAATAGGTTCCGATGCGCTGCTCAGAGGCTTGGTTCAATAAAGAATTTTTACTCCTTTTCAGCTAAATGGAGCTCTCTGTGAAAAATTCATTTTATTTACTCTTCTCTTCACTGCATTTGATTTTTTCCATATTATCACAATTATTTTTAACTGTAAATAAAAAATAATCAGATATTTACCGATGAATCATTGTGTTGATTCTCTTATTTATTTTGTAAAATAATTACGGTGCGTGAAATTACATTATATAATAAGACATTAAAACTATTAAAAACTTACAACAAGCATAGCCCCGTTTTAAGTTTAGGACGGGTTATGCTTGTTTAATTTCCGATATAAGATACTTAACTGTAATCAAAAATAGTGCTCAATTGTTTTTGTATGTATAATCAAATAAACTATTAAACTTTGCGACAATTCAACCTAAGATTCTATTCTTTATTGTTTTGAGCTGCGTAATCACCATAAAAGTAATTGTCCCCTAACTCATCGTATTTAGGAGTAGCAATTATAGTGTATTTACCATTTTCATCGACTTCAAACAAAGCTACGTTACTATATTCCGAACCCACAATATGATCTGGATTTGAATCCTCTACTAACATATCTATATTGTATATACCTTTTGTTAATACTTCACTTTTTTGAAAATCATCAATTAGATCTTGGGCCTTTGGAATAGGATGTTTATTTTTATACATGTCAAATTTAAATGAAAAATTCACCACACCTAAACTACCATTATCATTTTCACGTCGGGGGGCACTTGGTATTAAGGTAGGTAAAAGTTCAGTAGTATTTATCTTTTTGGCCTTTTTAAAATCATCAAGTAGATCTTGAGAATAAATTATATTAAATTCAATGTTGTCCTAAGGAAATATATAAACAGGATCATCTTCTACGGAGACAAATGTATTAGGATATTTCACTAACCCATATTTTGTTATGATCTGTTCAATTGCTTGAACTACTTCTAGATGTTGCTCAATATACGCACCCTTGAATTGCTCAAGATAGATATCGTCACTGTCATCATTTAAAATTTTCAAAGTACCTCTTTCAATTTTTAGGAACGGATAAGCACGATATGGCTTTTTCATTTCTACATAAGTTCCATGGTCAATCCCTTGAAACCAACAATCATTTGTCTTAACAATAGAAAACCCACCTTGTATTCCATAGTTTGTTTTTAAATATTCTTGTATTGGTTGATTCAGATCATCTTTAGAGAAATTAGAGAAACATCCACTAAGAATTAAGATTGGTGTACTTACTACGAGGACTTGAATCAATCTTTTAATACTCTTCATTTTTCACCCCTACTTTTCTAAAATCCAACTTATAGTTATAACATTTTTTATTCAACTAAACTTTCAGGTTGGCTTTCGTACACTTTAACTATAAAAAAGAGCCTATAGTATATAGACTCTTTACTTTATCCGAATTAATTCGTATTCGCTTCTGCTAACGGTTGTAACGGTGGTTCTAAGTTTAGTTCTAATGCATCTCCTTCTTGTATAGCTTGTCCCTTTTCAATGCTTTGATTTGTTACATAGCCCGTACCTGTAGTTTTTAAATCTAATTTTAATAATTTAGAGAAATACATAACATCACGCATAGACCAACCTTGTAAATTAGGCATTTTTGCGTTGTTTCCTAATAAAAATATACGATCCCCTTCACTCATTACTTCACCTGACTGCGGATATTGTTTTATTATTTTTCCTTCACCTAAAATTATCGGTTGGAACTTCTCTTTTTTTACATTATTCTCTACGGTATCCATTGATTGATTGACATGATTTTGTACTTTTAATTGGGATTTTTTCGTTGCATTTGCCATTTGTTTTTCTGTGTATGGTTTCACCTTTAAATATTCAAGGCTATTTTTCACAACTGGTTTAAATATTTCAGCAAGCGGCTGCGCTCCATACTCGTCTCCCTTTAACTTCGGCTGCTTAATAGCTAAGTATACAATTAACTCTGGATCATCAATCGGAGCCATTCCTAAAAATGAAAAAATATAATTTTCTTTTCCTTCCATATAACGTCCATTTTCAGGATTCGGAATTTGGGCTGTTCCTGTCTTACCTCCTATTGGATAGCCATCAACTTTATACATTGTACCGGTACCTTTTGAAGACGTAATAACACGCTCCATTAAGTCTCTTACTTTATCCGCTGTCTCTTTTTTTATCGGATTTCCAGTTTCTTTCGGTTGATTTTCCATAATAACTTGTTTGTTTGTTGGATTTACAACTTTGTCAACGATATATGGTTGCATCATTTTCCCGTCATTAGCTATAGCAGTAGCTGCTTGGATTAATTGAATCGGAGTTACTGTAGAACCTTGTCCGAAAGAAGTTGTAACTTGTTGAATTTGTGTATTTAATAATAAAGTATTTTTACTTTCACCAGGTAAATCTATTCCGGTTTTTTGGTTGAATCCGAATCTATTCATATATTGCTTAAATTTATCTGGTTTTAATAACTGATCTTCTAAAATAGAAAAAGCTACATTTGATGATCTTTCAAAGCCTTCATCAAATGTGATAGATCCCCATCCAAATCCACCATTATGATCTTTAATATCAGATGAACCAACTGAATATTTTCCGGATTGAAAATATTCTTTCCCGTTATATACACCTTCATTAATTGCAGCAGCTAGCGTAAATATTTTCATTGTTGAACCTGGTTCGTATGCATTTGCGATTGGATCATTTAAAAAATATTCGATATCGCCTTTATTAGGATTAAAACTAGGTTTACTAGACATTGCTAAAACTTTCCCTGTCTTTGGATCCGCTATGATTCCAACTAACATAGAAGGATCATAGTGCTCTTGTGCCTTATTCATCGCTTCTTCTAAAAAACTATTAATTTGTTTATCAAGCGTAAGGTACACGTTATTTCCATTTTTAGCGGGTTCTATTTTTCCTATATCATTTGTAAGGGGGATACCTCTTCGTGCTCCCACATATTCTATTTTCCCATTTGTCGAGCGCAAATATTTATCCAGACTCTCTTCAAGTCCGAATTTCCCTTCTGTATTTCCTTTATCGTCAGGTCTAGCAAAACCAAGAATATAAGATGCAAAATCTTCATTTGGATATACTCTTGCTTTCTCTGACATAAAGGATACACCTGGAATTTTTAATTTTTCAATTTGTTCTTTTACTTCCCTAGATAAATTCCGACCAACTTTTCCAATTTCAACTTGTGTACGCCCCTCATGAAAATTTTTTAATACGTCCTCTTTATCAATTTCAAGCGCATCAGCTAATTGTCCTGCAGTTTCCTCTTTACTTTTCACCTTATCTGTACCTTTCAAATTTACAACGACACGATACGTTGTGGAATCTTGGACTAGCACCTTTCCATTTTGATCATATATCGTACCACGATTCGCTTCCAAAACACCGTTTTTATTATGTTGCTCGTTTGCTAAATCTTTTACATTCACATTATGCAAGACTCCTACTGCCTGAATATAGAAAAACCGCGAAAGCATAATAAGAAACAAAACAATAAAAGCAACCATAAAATACCGCGCGCCTTTATTCGTTTGAAGTTTATGCATATTTATCCCCTTTCTTTCACAATTAATTACTGCAAAAGTGTGCTAGAAATTATGTAGTTTTTGCTTTCAATACTATATGTTTCGAACTTTTCCTTTTAATTCCTTTAAATCGTTCTGAAAGTAGTTATTGTTTCTTATTTTATTTTTGTATTAACAGTACGGTGCGTGAAATTTACGAATATTCCGTCATATGATAGTGAACTTATAATAAGCTACAAATTTAATTGGTACTAACTCAGTTGTACTTTCGCAACTCTTTTAATGCATATGTCTTTTTCTTGTGCACAATAAAAAAGTTCTCCTCTGGATTTCCAAAGGAGAACTTTTAAACAAACTTACAAATAGTTATTTATAAGAATTAAGCTATATGATTATATTTCGCTAAAAAGGGAATTCGTTTCGCTACTAATGCGTACATTTTAAATACAAATTTCGCTATCGGTTCAAACATACGTGTACTTTGTACTACTAAGCCGCTCGTAATAAATGTTAAGAACGCAGCGCCAAGTATATCTAGAGGATAATGAACTCCTACGTACATACGTGAAACACCAACTAATACTGCCCAAATAAGAGCGACATATTTAAGTTTTTCTCCTCTAAGTAAAAATACAAATGCAATAGAAAATACAAGTACAGAATGATCACTTACAAATGATGAGTCTGCTGCATGTGGCACTAATTGATGTACATCATGTGATACAAACGGACGTGGATGGTAATATACCGCATGTATCACAACATTTACTAGTAATGCGATAATGACTGAAAGTGTCGTATATAACACTGTGTATTGTTTTTTAATGGCATTGACTTTCTTTCCATTATTAAACCATAAGATAAACATAAACAAAATTGCTACATATACAGCACTATTTGTAATAGCAATCATTAGCGTATCTAATAGTTTGGACAATCCAGCAAAATTATTAAACCATTGAAATACTGTGTAATTCATAATACTCTCTCCTTAAATAAAAGCGCTCTTGATTTACACAGTATACAACATCAATATGAAAATGGGCTTAAACTTTTCTCATCTAATTCTTATTTTACTAGTACTCATTTGACAATTGTAAGACTAATTATAACGGCTAATTATGTATAAAGCTGAAAAACCTTTAAAACAATACGAATCATACGCTTTTTATGTGTAGAATACATAACATAGTTATTTAAATAAACTTGTTGCGAAATCATATTTTTATTACATACGAAGTGCGATATTACCAAATTGTTCTCCTTGTTCCAAACGATTTAACGCTTGAATAGCTTCTTCTAACGAATATACTTTATCAATAATTGGTTTAATTTTATGTTTCTCTATAAACTTAACCATTTCATGAAATTCCTCACGACTACCCATAGATGTTCCCATTATATCGATTTGATTATAAAATAATGCTCGTAATGGTAATTCAATTTTATCTCCTGAGCTTGCACCGAAATTAACAATTCTCCCATTTGGTTTTAATACATCAAAGTATTTTAAAAATGTTGCTGGACCTATACTATCAATTATTAAATCTACTTTCTTTCCGCTTAAACTCTCTTCCCAATTTCCAGAACTATTAAAAGAAAAGTCTGCGCCGTATGTTTCGGCAAACTTTCTTTTACTCTCTATTCTTGAAGTAACACTTACTTTTGCACCAATTGCTTTTGCAAATAACATGGAAAATGTCGCTACACCACCGCCTATCCCCGGAATTAAAACATGTTCTCCGCACTTTAATCTACCCTTTGTAAAAAGTGCTCTATATGCAGTTAGTGCCGATAAAGATAGAACCCCAGACTCTTCCCAAGTAAGATATGACGGTTTTGCCACTACATTTTCAGCTGGCACAATAACATATTCTGCAAACGTTCCATCTTTCGGTCCACCTAACACCTCTGGTAACTCAGGTATTTCAGCAATATTATCCCATCCGATACTAGGATTAATAATAACCTCGGTTTGCAATAAAGCACCTGAAATCCCTTCTCCAATTTCCGTAACAATACCTGCACCATCTGATCCTAGAACTAACGGTAATTGCATTTCTTTTCTATTATTCATTATAAATAAGTCACGATGATTTAAGCCGGCTGATTTTAATTTCACTTTCACTTCTCCAGCATTGGGTGTTATCTCTGGTAATACTTTATATTCTACCCCTTCAAATCCAGATTTATATTGTTGTACGATAGCTTTCATTATTATTCCCCCTTCATGATTCTAATGTACTAGAAAGTTCGAAATAAACAAAATAATTTGACCATAAAAAAGAAGGAATGCACAAAACATCCCTTCTTTCCGAATTATTTAAGTGAAACGGTAGGCAGTGTAATCGTAACGATTGTTCCTTCGTCTTCTTTACTCTCTATTTGTATCGTTCCGTTGTATTTCTCTATAAGTCGTTTTGCAATAGACAAACCTAGACCATTTCCACCCTGTTTTCGACTTCTTGCTTTATCCACACGGTAAAAGCGGTTAAGAACAAAAGGTATATCAGCTTCGGGTATTCCCGCTCCACGATCTATGATACGGATTTTAACTTTCCCTGATTGTACACTAGATTCAATACAAATATATTTATTAACTTCTTTTGTATATTTCACTGCGTTATCCATTACGATAATAATAATTTGTTCTAAGTAAGATGAAGGTATTGAGACATATGCCGCATCTCCACCTAGTTTCATATCAAATTGAAATTCAGTTTGAAGTACGCCAAAGTTTTGTGTAACTTGTTTTAATATGCTATTTACATGGACTGAATCAGCTGCAATTGGATGCATCTGTTCTGATTCAGCTCTTGATAGTTCTAGCAATTCTAAAACTAACTTATTTAAACGATCGACTTCCTTTAAACTGGATTGAAGCGATTTTTCTAAAACTGCCGGATCATTTTTCCCCCACCGATTTAACATAGACAAGTGTCCTTGAATAATTGTTAGTGGTGTTCTCAGTTCATGGGATGCGTCTTCTACAAACTGTTTTTGTTGTGTAAAAGAAGTTTCTACCTCATCCATCATTTCGTTAAAAAGAAACGATAATTTTGCAAGTTCATCATTATTTTCACGTACTGGAACCCGTTCATTTAGTCCATTTTTCTTTATACGTTTCATCGTATCTGTTATATTTTGAACACTTGATAATAGTTTTTTCGTGATTAGTAGCCCACCTAAAAAACTAAAGATTAGTCCACATATTCCGGCAATAACCATTACCACTAGAATAATTTTTAATAAGTGATCGAAAGCCTCTAAGTTTTTCGTAAGTTCAATAGTACCAGTGAACTCTTTTGTTTGAATTGGTATACGCTGAACTAATATACGATCTTCTACATGTCTTTTTATAAATAATTCCTCTTGTGTAACTTGTTTTGGTTTTATCCACGCTTCATTAAACTCTCGCGAAACAGTAACAATTGTTTTCCCGTCCATACCGATAATACGAATCATTTGATGTTTATCAATCATATTGTTTAAGAAATCTTTACTGTTTTCAAACGTTTTACTCGAAAGGGTATCATTTTTATCTTGGAAATAGGCCGCTATTTCTGTCACTTGTCTATTTATTTGTTTCTGTTCATAGTCTATAGTCCACTTATTTATTACAATAAACTGCAGAGCACTATATAAAATGAATAAAATAAATACTAGAGTCGTCGACCAAAGTGTTAGTTTCCACTTTATAGGTAGATTTCGAATTCGATACACAATATTTTTAATCATTTCATTATATATCCAGCACCGCGGACCGTTTGGATATATTCCTCCTTATCCACACTATGTAACTTGTTACGTAAATAACGAACGTATACATCAACGATATTTGTCTCAACCATCGCGTCATATCCCCATACTTGATCCAATAAAACATCACGGGTAAGTACTCTATTAATATTTTTCATAAACATCAGTAATAGTTCAAATTCTTTATTTGTTAGTTCGATTTCTTCATTTCCTTTCGTAATCGTTCGCGATTCAATCTGGAGCTGTAAATCTTTGAACGTAAGAGATGAAACATGTTTATTTTCAATATGTTCTTCTCGTCTAAATATAACTCTCATTCGTGCTAACAGCTCTTCAATTGCAAATGGTTTCGGAAGATAATCATCGGCTCCGCTATCTAATCCTGTCACGCGGTCCATAATACTATCGCGTGCAGTCAACATAATAATAGGTGTATTTTTAGTTGCCCTTAATCTACGACACACTTCTAGTCCATTTAACCTAGGCAGCATTAAATCAAGTAAAATAAGATCATAATTTGTTTCAAGTGCGGCTTCTAATCCCTTCCTTCCATCAAACTGAATGTCTACCTTATATCCTTCATACTTTAATTCTAATTCTAAAAAATCAGCTAAACTTTCCTCATCCTCAATAATTAATATGTGTTGCAACAGTAATTCCTCCTATACAGTTAAATGAATGAGTAATCCTAACCCAAATATAATTGCAATGATTTGATGTGCTTTTCTATACAATATCAAGTTTGTTTTTTTATTATGTTTCTGTAAGAGAAATCCAACGATTCCTAGTATGATTAAAACGAAAAGAGAGAATATACCACTATAAAATATAAGCAAATGCCGACTTCCTTTTAATAAGAAATAAATGCCGTGAGTAATTGATACAGCTAATACAGTATATCCAATTAATACGTGAAACTTTTTAATAAAAAGATATACATCCTTTATCAATTTAAACCCAATTATATTTTTCTTTTTAAAAAATAACCATATATGACGTAAAATCCATAACGATGCAGCTAAAATTGCACCATATTCACCGATAGAACCTAATTTCTTATTTAACCATTTCATATTTAATGCGTTGCCGTATATTACATTAATAAATAACAATGCTATACTACAAAAAATAATAATAATGCCTATAATTTTAACATACAAATGAAAGTATTTATTTCTTAGTATCTTCTCCAATTCATTTAAGCTCCTTCCTTATAAACCTTCTGTAACAAGCAGAATATCAAATTAAAAAGAAAGGAACATGAGAGAAAGATTAAAATAAAATGAGAATTTAAAGATCACTTGAATTTTCTAGTGATCATTTTTAGCTAATTTTATTATATTTTGAATAAACGGTGCTTTTGCATTTGTATATGAAACACGATCAAACGGATATGTAGCTGCAAGTTTCTCTTTTAATTCTCTATATTCAATTTGTGCCCATTTATGTTCTATAAGAAAATCACGAAATAAAATGTTATTCTTCCACTCCTCACTATTATAAATATAAACATGTAAATGATGGGTACCAGCTCTCCATTTTCCCTTTCTAAAAAAACGCCAATTAGGTGTTTCTTTTGGAACATATTCATATCCAATTTTGATTAGCGCTTCAATCCACTTTTCAATAATTTGCAAATCCGTTACGCCAATCATCATATCTATAAGAGGTTTCGCTCCTAATCCTTCTACAGATGTACTTCCAATATGTTCAATAGCAATACAATCTCCTCCGAATAAAGAAATAAATTTCTCTTTTTCTATTACATACTCTTCATGCCAGTCATTTTGATATGGTTTAATTACGATTTGTTGTTCCATTCTATCCACCTTCTTATAATTGTTTATTATTATATTTATAAAATTTCATGTGATTAACATAGGATTTCCACAAAATATGTCGAATACTGAAGTATGCAACTTAATTATAATAAATGCGAGGTATATTATGAAAGCTAATCCAGTTGAAATTCAGTTGAATCAAATAACATTCCAATTAAAAGAACATCATAATTTTGATTGGCTTACAAAATTAGGAACCGTATTTGCGGTTTTTGACCAGCAAGATTCAGGTAATCTATCTTTCGGTGTAGAAAAAGATGGGCATAAGAAATTTATTAAATATGCAGGAGCAAATACAATTGCATATAACGGTAAAATCAGTGATGCTATTGATAGATTAAAAAATTCAGTTTCCCTATATGAGACATTAAAGCACGAGTCGCTTATACAATTAATTGAGCATTTTCCCGTTCAATCTGGATATGTTTTAATTTTCGATTGGTTTGATGGTGAATGTCTTCATTCGCATTGGAGTTTTCCGTCCCCTGAGAAATATAAAAATCCAAACTCTCCATTTTATAAATTTAAGCATTTATCAGTTATGGAACGCATTCAATCCTTAAATTCAATTTTTTCTTTCCATACATATGTCGAAGAGAAAAACTATGTAGCAATAGATTTTTATGACGGTAGTATTTTATATAATTTCCATACAAATGAAACGCTGATTTGTGATATAGATTTATACAATAAGAAACCCTATGTAAATACAATGGGACGACTATGGGGATCCTCGCGTTTTATGTCCCCTGAGGAATTTCAGCTAAACGCTATCATTGATGAGAGAACAAATGTATTTAATATGGGGGCAATGGCTTTTGCTCTTTTAGGTGGTGAAAAAGATCGTTCCTTTATAAAATGGGAAGCAAGTAAGGAGTTATATGAGATAGCTTTCCGTGCTGTAAGTGAAAACCGTATGGAACGATATGCATCAGTTGAAGAATTTTATGAAGAATGGTTAAACGTAGCAAATACTGAAAAGATATAAACCTATATTTTTAAAACAAATATATAGTGTATACTATTATCATGTATAACATAGATACTTTCATAAATATTGTATATTAGTACTGTCTACTTGATTAAGTCTATTTTTTTAAATGACATTTCAACGATAATTTATGTCTATTTTGTATAAGTGTTAGCAAGTTCCTTTACAAACTTGTTAGCACTTTTTTATTTCTTCTAATACTAAACCTTATAAATCCAACATGCTATGCAGTTATATCCCCGGTCTCTATTCTCTGTATATCGTAACACTAAGTAATTTTATAAAAATGCCTATGTACATATTGAAAATAATAATTTTATTTATTAAAAGGATATAATATTATATAGAATTCAGTAATTTTCTATAAAATAAGGAGAATGTTTATGAAAAAATCTAGTATCATGATATTCTTACTCACATATGGTTTGTTTTATCTTTCCAGTATTTTATTCCCTATCGATCGTATTTGGTATGATGCCCTACACAAACCACCTTGGACTCCTTCTGGTATGATAATCGGAATCGTTTGGTTTTTATTATATGGACTTATTGCAATATCAGTTACAATAATTTATAACAGGTATGGATTTCATCAAAAACTATTTTGCTTCCTATTTGTTTTAAATTATATCTGCAATCAAGCGTTCAGTTATTTTCAATTTAGCCAAAAGAATTTGTTTTTAGCAACAATAGATTGTTTTTTAGTCACTATTACCACATTGTTACTAATTGTCTTTTCTTTGAAATTATCTAAGATATCAGCTTACTTATTCATCCCATATTTTTTATGGTCTGCATTTGCTACATACTTATCCTGGACGATTTTTAGTATGAATTAATATCTTATAAAAACTTGAGCATAACTAAAAATGCTCAAGTTTTTTCATGTTTGCCGATTAATAAAAAGACATTTTGGAAATAAAAAAGCTAAACTTTCATGCAATCAATTCTATTTAATTCATGTTCTTTAGTTCTTCTATACATTTTTGAACAAGTGTGACTGCTTGACTCATAGTAGGGCCACAGCCAAATGCTGCCGTTACACCAATGCTTTCTAGTATCTCTTGTTCCGAAGCTCCTTGATCCAAACATCCCTTTGTATGATAAATAATACAAATCTCATCCATCGCTTTTTTTCGTTCATTGTGTTCGTTTGTTTTGTTAGTTCTTAAATCGAATTATAACTATATCTTTGTATTTAATAAGTATAAATTTAGAAAACCCTTAAACAAAAAAAGAGTGCTGTGAAGAAACGCACTCTTTCAAAAGACATTACCAATCCTTACGCTTATCACAATCAAAGTCACGATCATGATTACATCTACGACGACATTCATCACAATCACAGTCGCGGTCACGTCTACAACGACGGTCATCACAATCTCTATGCCTGCGTCTGCAGAACATTAAATCATCCCAAAATCTATTACAATCTCGGGAACGTCTGAAATTACAATTACAACCCATAAATATAATTACCTCCTCTTAACTTTAGGATTCATCATATTCTATGCACAAAAACAAAAACAGTTTGTTTACTAGTCTACTTTCTACATTTTAAAGTAATAATATTATTATCTAATCCCTAAGTTTCAACTATATTCTCCTTATCTTTCCTTAACAACAAACAAGACGCCACCAGATCACCGCAGCGCCTACAATAATTCCTATTAACTTAATCAAACTTATTTATCCTCATATTATTTATTTCTTTGCTTCCATACCCCATTCTCTTTACGATAAGTATTTTTACCATCCATGAAGTCAGCTGTATTACCAGGAATGCTATATTTCTTATTCTTTTTCTTAGCCTTCTTCTTCAGCCTTTTCTCTTCTTGTATAGCTTGCAAATCTGCCTTCCATTGTTTCAACAAATCCTTTTCACGTCGCATCGAATTTGTACCCCTTGGTTTAAATGTGAATCAAATAATTAGATTCTTCCTATTTATATACTCATTTAAACCAAATGTCCATTTTGTTCTAGTATGCGGGTAAGGATCTGCACCTTACATAGAGTTGTTTTATTAAAGTCGATTATCATCACTTACCTAGGAACGTGCTACTCTGAGTCACTACCGTGTCTACCTATTCCACCACCGCATTACGTTTAATGTATAATTTCTATATAACAAAGAAAAAGCACCTAAATAGGTGCTTTTTCTCCGAATCATCTTTTTCTATATCTTTTTCTTCTGCTTCCTTTTACTTCCTTCATTTCTTCTTGCTTAACTAGTCTTTCAAGGTATAAACTTACTAGCTTATAAACACTCTCTTTCCGCTGATTTTCCTGCTCTTTCTGTTCTTCTTTTTCTTTCTGTTCTCTTCTCTTTTCCTGCTCTTCCTGTTCTTTCTCTTTCTGCTCTCTTCTCTTTTCTTCTAGCTCTTTCTCTTCAATACAAATGTCAACCAGTTTACTAAAGAAAATAATCTTACTATGCTTCTTTTTCCCAGGTCTCAATACGAAAAGAATAAAAGTTATGATTGTAAAAATCCAGAAACCTGTTACGGTAAATCCACTAATCTGCATAGAATTAGTCGATCCATTAATCATCTTTGCATTAACGAAAAATCCAGTTGCAAGTGCAGAAAATAAAACCGTAACAGCTGGTAGAATCATTGAATCCATTTTAAGTGGATCATGGTACTCAGATAAACTTTCTATCCTTGCTTTCACATACTTTAAATCATTTTTTTCTAACTCCATTAATTTATCCTTATTAGATAAACTATCAGTATCATTAGAAAACTCCTTGGTATGTACATAACTATCTACGATAAATTCAACAAATCTCTTATCTTTTTTATAAAGCAGATTTTTTTTAAAATCCTTTTGGTCCTGTTGTGTAATTTTAAACACTAGCATTCACCCTCTATTTAGACATTTAAAATTAATCAAAAGTAATACTATCTTTTCATTTAAATTTTAAAGTAATATTCGAAAAATGAATAGCAAAATCTTCATTACTACACTATTCTTGTATCCAAAGTTAATGGGAAGTAACCTTTTTTATAAATTCCTTTATGTCACTTATGAATCTAGTAGAGAAAATACTAAATTTAATAAAAAACACAAAAGCCACGACACTCACACTGTGACTGAATATATAAATATAATTGGTCTTTCTTCCTTTTTGCGGGTTTTTACCGCCCTTTCCCGTTCTCCGGTAACATTTTGATAACAGGGCTATGATCATTGATTGTGAGCGCATAGATACACTATCCCCACGTTATGCTCTTTTCAAAGAACAATTAACTGTAGGAATAACTGCCATATTTTCTGTAACTAAAGAATTTCAAAAACCAGAAAAAAGAAAGTTTTGGATTACATTCGAAACTTTAATTCTAATCGGGGCAGCTTGGATGTTAATAGGACTTCTCATGTAAACTACATAATTAGTACCTCCCCTGAATAAAACCCATTATTCCGTCAATAATGTAGACAACCCATTAAGTTACTTTCTCCTTGTTCCCCCTTGGAGAACCAAGCAGTTAGCCTTTGCTGACTGCTTTTTTGTGATTCATCGTCACATTATGATGAAATAGTCATATATTATCTCGAAGTAAAAAACCCTAATTCACTTTTCTCTTAAAGAGCACTGTTCAAAGGTGCTCTTTTTAAGTTTGTCCGAATAAAATTTAAAATCCTGTACATACTGTTGATAACGCTTTTCTTAGATACTTTTCCATTGAATTCTCCTTCTGGAAAGAGCAGTTAGCTTTTGCTAGCTGCTCTTTAATTTATGAAAAAAAGATTAGATTCTTTATAATTTTTTCTTTATTTCTCAATATAAAGAGTCTTGGATTTTTGCTAACAATCCTTTACTATATAAACAAAGAGTAGGGTAAGAGTTACTCTTTGCCATTTTAGGAAAGGTTCTGTTGGGGACAACGGGGCCTTTTTCGTAAAAGGATTATTTTGTTAAGTTCCTTGTAAATTATTTTCTTCTATCTCTTGGCTTTCTTCTTTTATTTGACCGATTAATGAAACTACTGAGCCAACTGCTTGGACCCAACTCCCCGTAATTACTATAAGCTGTCCATCCTCCTCATCCCCCTCAAAAATCTCCTCCATTTTATCCCGACTGGCTTTCAATTCATCTATCCCGCCTATTGCCTGCAATGAATTACCTGTCGCTTGTAACAGATTCCCCAAAATGTTATACGATTCATCTATATTTGAACTATCCTCTATTTCCTCACCTATTGCGGTAACACCACCTAATGCCTGTACCCAGTTCCCTGCAATCACTAATTTTTTTTGCGTTTCATCTTCAAAATCTATAATGAGTCCTGTTAGAACCGTTATATTACCGATTGATTGGATTCCGTGACCAATAAATTCAAGGGATATTTCTTGTTGCCCATCAGCTTCCAGACCATTCCCCGTCGCCTGTAATACATTGCCCCATATGCTCAAGTCTTTTCTTATTTCACTGTTCAAACTTTTTAAAGGGGTACTCCCAATCGCAGCAATAATTGTCCCTACTGCAACAAACCAAGCACCAACTATCTCCTTAATTGGATTATCCATTCTTAATCTACTCCGTCATTAATTTATTACTTATAGGATATGAAATTGCGCATATCCAGGTTAATATCCTACTTCTCTCATCACTTGAATAAAACTTAATATTCCGTAAATAATATAGACAAGGCTTTAAAAGATCCGCCTTAAATTTTTCCCACTCTAATTCTCTTGGCCGAGAACCGTGCTGTTAGCTTTTGCTAGCTGCTCTTTTGTGATTCATCGTCACATTATGATGGAATGGTCATATATTATCTCGAAGCAAAAACCCTAATTAACTTTTCAATATCTCACTTTTCCCTTAAAGAGCACTTTATTTAGTGCTCTTTTTTGGTATTTCAAATACATACAATATGAAATTTTTATTGTAAATAATGAACTTTCAACGCTACTCAATTGTAAACATACATACAATATCATTTATCTATAAAGGGGCGTTTTTATATGAATCTATATCAAAGAATATCTTTAATAATGGTTATTTTAGTACCACTCCTTTTCTTAACTGTCAGCCTATTAACTGGTCGATGGGGGTTCTTCTTTTGGAGCCTACTGCCTAGTTTTATAAGTGGGATAACTGCTTTCACCTCTTTTAAAAAAACACGACAGTAGACAAAAACCCTGCAAAGAGTGCCTTTACAAGGCGCTCTTTTTTAAAAATACTTACCAAATAGCGTTTTTGTTGATTTTCCGTTGACATTTTGTTGATTTTTTCTTCACATTTAAAAAAAACAAACATATGGATATTGTATGTAGTCTCTCCGCTCATAGAGATCTACCTTTCTTATCGAAGAGCACGCTTATATGTGTGCTCTTTTCCCGTTCTTATGAAATAAAGGCTTCACATACATTAAAAACGTACATACAATAATCATGATCATTTCATTTAAGCCTTGGTTGTAATTCAAAGCTATTAATTTCATCTGCAGCTTGACGTATTTTTAATCCGGAGTAATAATCTGTCTCTGCCTTACTATCAAATACATGGCCGTCTAGTTTTACTTTTTTGTTGTTATATTAACTCATTGTTTTTCTCTTTTTCTTTACTGATTAACTGAGTAATTTCATAGACACCGTTTATCAAATATTCCATGTATCTTCACCCCTTGAATATTTTTTTAATAAAAATACATACTATTTTCAAGCCGCCGTATCCACGGCTAATACTTCTTTCTTTTGTTACAGCAGAAGCAGGTAGGTTCTTCACTTATCTGCTTCCTCTGTATATTTTTTAAAATAACGAGAACAATACTTACAAGCTGTTTGAACTAGCAGCATCACTCTTCTTGTAATGGGAAAGCAATTTATCACAATTAGCTAACTCGTTCGACTCACTGGCAGACAACCAAAATTGTTGTCTGCTTTTTGTATGAGATTTTTGATTTTACATATACTAGTCTTGAGCCTGTTACCAATGCAAGCCATTTTGGTGTTTTGAATTCCGACTAAGTGTTTTTGTTGCATAGATTATTACATCTTTGACAACACTGTTTTAAAGCACGTTTCTGGTTATTCGTAGTTCTAATCCAGAATAATTTTTCTCCTATAAAGGACAGCAGGTACGACTGCTAGTCCTTTTTTCTTATACCGCATTTTCCCCCTTCTGGTAGCTTCGTACAATATTTCTCTCAATATGTAAATAAAAAGCACTCATAATGAGTGCCTTTTTACACGTTATAACCAATCCATTTTTGTTCTAAAGATGTATTAATTAAATACCATACTTGGTTTACAGTAACATTTTGCCACTCAACATAACCTACTGCATTTGGGTTGCCTGGACTATTATATAGCGGCTTTTAATTCATAACATAATGCTTTAATTGTAAGTCATCATCTACCTAAAGTATTGACTCAACATTTCCCGCTGCCATAGCTGGTGTAGAACCAATAGCCGTAAATACTAATGCTAGTGCAAAAATACTGCTAATAACCTTTTTATCATTCTTCCTCCCCTTGTATTACTTTACATTTCCATTGATTATATCACTAAACTCCCTGTATATTATAAATATTAAATTAATAGTATCTGACAATCGTATCCTATAACTGAATTTGTTTATATATGGTAAAATGTATCTATCGCTGATATGTCCAAACATGTAAATTTCATAGCAGCAAAATTACAACTAGACTTATACAACATGATTCAAAACAAAATGAAGGAGTGTATTAAGTGAAAGGACATATTCGAAAAAGAAGAAATAAGTACTGTAGCGTTATTGATATCGGTCCTGATCCAGAGACAGGAAAAAGAAGACAAAAGTGGTTTTCTGGTTATAAGACAAAAAAAGAAACCGAAAAAGATTACGGAGTTAAATGAAGGGATTTTTGTGGAGCCGTCTAAGCTTACTTTAAAAGACTACCTGGTTCAGTAGTTAGAAATTAAAAGGATGAGTCTAGAAAGAAATAGCTACGTTTCTTTTAGTAGCAATATAACCCACCATATTTATACCTAGCATAGGAATGATTGCACTTCATAAATTAAATGTTATGCACATCCAGAAATGCTATAAATCAGCACTAGATAATGGTATTTCAAATAATTACATACTCCAATTGCATCGAATACAAATTAATAAAAAGAAATTAAGAATGGCTTCTGCTTATAAAGATTTAGATTTAATTAATTGCAATAAATCGGGTGGGGTTTTATTCAAAAATGTTTTCAGGGAAAAGTTTTATAAGGAAATAAAAAATACAGCAGTAAAAAAAATTAAAATTCATGATTTAAGACATACACACGCAACTATACTATTGAAACAAGGAGTTAGTCCTAAAATTATCAGTGAGAGATTAGATCATACAGACATTTCATTAACGCTTAGGATTTATTTTCATGTTTTACCGAATATGCGGGAAGAAGCAGTAAAAAATCCCGGTAAAAGTTGCTTTAGCTAGCCAAACAAACCTTGTATTATCAAGATTTGTTCAACTCAATACATGTTATCATGTATAATATATATAAAATGGAAATTCAAAATAACGAGGAAAATATTATGAACTTTGTTTATATTAATCAAAATGTATTAAATAACCTTCTTTACATTTTAAGTAGTATATTTATTTTTTATTTTATATATGATAGCGGGCGCTATTTAAAGAAATATAAAACACTACTTATTACTCTTTGTTCGAGTATCCCACTTATTTTATGTATGAGATACCCTATCTATATGGATGAGAGTTGTATTCATGATTTAAGACAAATTCCAGTCATAATTGGTACACTTTATGGCGGATTCCCTGTCGGTATCATATTGTTTACAATTTTACTAATTACAAGATTTTTATTTTATGGCTTTAACATGCTAACTGTCATTGTTTACGGGATAATGTTCATTATTACAGCATTCGCATCTTCAAAATTTAATACATATAATAGAAAACTTAAAGTAGCTTATGCAATGTTTTTAACATTTTTTCTAGCAATATTTACAACCGTAATTGTATTAACTTTATCAGATTTTGAAGTAAATAATTTATATATTATTTATTTCATAATATTACCGACTACTTTAATGTTATTTATTGTTTATATAAATGAAGTTATAAAAGATGCAGTAAGTATGCGATCAAAATTAATAAAAATGGAAAAAATGGAGATTGTTAGCCAACTCGCTGCTAGTATATCGCACGAAGTAAGAAATCCCTTAACTGTCGTAAAAGGATTTACACAGCTTTTAAAAACACCGAATTTAACTCCTGAATCGAGAGACGAGTATATTAAACATATACTTGAAGAGTTAAATCGTGCCCAAGAAATTATCGATGATTACTTAACGTTTGCCAAGCCTGCTCCAGAAAAATTAGATCATATTTCAGTAGAACAAGAGTTAAATCGAGTTATTAATATGATTTTGCCATTATGTAATATGAATACAATACATATTACAAAAGATTTCTCTAAGGCAACGATTGTTGGTAATAAACAGCACTTTCAACAATGTTTTTTAAACTTAATAAAAAATGGTATTGAAGCAATGCCTAATGGTGGTACTTTAAATATCTCTTCATCTAGTAGTAATAATAAAGTTATCATACGAATTGAGGACAGCGGCATTGGTATGTCACAAGAGCAAATAAATCGATTTGGCGAACCATATTTTAGTACGAAAACGAAAGGTACAGGTTTAGGTACCATGGTTGCTGTTAAGATCATTGAAACGATGCAAGGTAGTTTAAAAATCCGAAGCGTTATTAATAAGGGTACATCTTTGACAATTACATTCCCAAAATGGAATACGAACTCATCTGAAAACAAATAAAAAAGGAGCATTTATGCTCCTTTTTTATTTGTATCGATACATAAGTATCTTCTATGTTTTTTTAGTTTACATTTGTGGAGACTAATTAGAAATTAGTACCCTCCGCCCCAGCAGCTGCATCCTACGATAATTAATAAAATAAATAACACAACTAATAAAGCGAAACCTCCACCAAAACCACAAGAACCACCGTAACTCATAATTTCTCCTCCTTTTGGTTTGAAAACTAATAGGTAGTTGATCATTTTAACTGGTTCGTATTATACATTATGTAAATATCCCTTTTTTGAGCATGTCTACAAAAAAATAACTAAAAGCACTCATTTGAGAGTGCTTTAAAATGGATACCAAAAGTTTTGAAATACATGTAACTTTAAATATACTGCTACAATTAAAATAAAAACACCTACAAATAAAGCAATGAAATCCCCGCTTTTTGCTTTATTTGTATAAAACCAAGTACGTTTATCCTTTTTTCCAAATCCTCTTAAATCCATTGCATTTGAAACTGTATCGATTCTCTCTAGTGAATGAATAATTAAAGGCCAGAAAATTAAGACACGATTTTTCATACGAGTCCATAAACTTGCTTCTCCTTTTTCAAAGGCTACTCCTCTCGCCTCTTGTGCATGTTTAATAATTTTATATTCAGACTGAATATCAGGTATATAACGTAACGCAATTTTTATTGCATAGGTTATCTTATAATGAATTCGAAATTTACTTAAGCTACTCACAAATTCACTTGGATCAGTCGTATAAATAAAAATAAGTGTAAATGGTAATAACGTAAAATATTTTAATGAAAGTGTAGCCGCATAAAATAATGTTTCATAAGTAATTGTCGCATATCCGATATGTAAAAACGAAGTATATGATTCAGTTAATTCAGATCCATGGGTTGGTGTAATAAATAAAATCATGACAGAATTTAATAAACTAAATGTAAATATAACACTAAAAACTATTAAAATTTTACGAAATGGAATTTTTGCAACTAGCAGTCCAATACAGCCAATCACAAAAACAATAAGCAATATGCGAAAATCAAAAAACAAAAAAGTAAGTGTCATACAGAAAATAAATAACAACAATTTCACTGCCCCATCCATACGATGAAAGTATGTACTATACATGTTCCTCCCTCCTAGTAACCTCAAAATAAAGTTCTATAAACCTTTCAGGATAGGAAATCCCACTAAAATTAACTAGCTTGAATAAAGAACTTTCCCTTAGGTTCGCTCTTTGTAGCGTTTTTGAATGACCTAATACAATAGACGCAGTATTATTTGCAATAATTTCCCCTTCATGTAAAATGATTGCTCTGTCTGCATATTCTAATGCGAGATTCATATCGTGTGTGATAAAAATAAAAGATATTCCCTTTGCAGCTAGTTTTTTAATAAACGACATAAATTGTTTGTAATGATAATAATCTTGTCCCGCTGTCGGTTCATCTAAAATGACCAGTTTCGGATTTGTTGTTAGTACAGATGCAATTGTTACTCTCTTTTTTTGTCCATAACTTAATGCCTGAATTGGCCAATTACGAAATGGATACAAACCACAAATTTTTAACGTTTCTTCCGCTCTAAGCTTAATTTCTTCCTTTGAAACCTTTTTTAATTTTAATGAAAATGAAACCTCTTCTATAACAGTAGGTTGCGTAATCATATGATTTGGATTTTGCATCACATAAGATATAATCTCTCCACGTTTACGAATAGACCAAGAATTAATATTTACTCCATCAAATAAAATGCTATCATTTTTTGTTTTGTTTATACCTATAAGACTATGAGCTAATGTTGATTTTCCAGCTCCATTATGACCTAAAAGTGCTACAATTTCCCCTTCTTTTATTGAGAAATTTACATTTTCTAATACTTTTTGTTTATTAGGATAGGAGAACGACAAATTTTCAACTTTCAATAATTCTTTGTTTGTAGGAGTGCTTTTACAAAAAACTTGCTTCTCCATCCACTCATTTATTGCGCTACTTACACTTTCTCTTTGAAGATTTTCGAGTGGATATATTCCAGTATAATTACCATTAAAAGGTAATTTCTTTAATCCTTCTATGTACATAGGTTCTCTTAAGCCGATAGACGGTAATATATTTGACGTTAAAATCTCTTGTGGAGTGCCTATCGCAATAATTTCCCCGTCATCCATTAAAATGATTTTATCTAAATCTAGATTTAACATTTCCTCTATACGGTGTTCAATAATTACAATAGTTTTATTATATTGTTTATGTATATCTTTAATAAGTTCTATTGTATGTAAGCTACTTACAGGATCTAAATTCGCTAAAGGTTCATCAAATAATAATATATCGGCATTCGTTGTTAACAACCCTGCTAGAGAAACAGTTTGTTTTTGTCCCCCTGATAATTCATGTGGACTTTGTTTATGAAAAGAATGCATCTTTACCTTTTTTAATGAATCTGAAACAATTTTTTTCATAGTGTTTTGATTTACACATTCATTTTCTAAATAAAAAGCTACATCTTCTTCTACTGTAAGACCAATAAATTGAGCATCTTGATCCTGCAAAATTGTTCCTACCTGTTTACTCTGTTCAAAAATACTCCCTTTCCTCGGGTCTTTTCCAGCAATTAAAATATTCCCAGTACTAATCCCTTCATAAGAAAACGGGATTAGCCCATTCATACAATGAGCTAACGTTGACTTCCCTGAACCACTACGTCCAGCAATTAATACTTTTTCCCCAGGATATATATGAAACGTAATGTCTTTTACAGTAGGCTGCGCCGCATGCTCATATTGAAAGCTAAATTGTTCAAAAGAAATAATTGGTTGCATGTTAACATCCCTACTTTTCAATTTTTAAATGTGTGTGTTTCTTATTAGACTTAGCTAGACCTATTGTAATTGGTAACCCAAGTACTAAAAATACAATAACATCCGCAATTGTTGCTCCTAATACTTGTATAACAATTTTGTCAAACGGTTCTCCCATCACAATAATATCGAATGCACCAGCAAATATAATAGCAATGACAATACCAAGTAACCCCGCAATAGCTAAATAAGAAATATTCCCCTTATTATACGTCCCGTTTTTCACACTAAAGCCAACTCTTTTTTGAATGAGTCCCATTGCAAAGCCGATAATGCCTGAACTAATAACCCATCCCCACCAAATACCCCAACCAGCGATTGTATCCGTTACGGTATGACCGATAAGTCCTATTAGCAGTCCTGCCACTGGGCCAAATAACGCTCCAAAAACAGTTAAAATAACTAATGCAGGTTTAATAAATGTATTTGGTGCAATAGAAAATCCCCAAAGTCCTAATATCCCGTATAATGCTGCTCCAATTCCGATTGCCACTACTAACTTCGTTGATAATTTTTTCATTACAATTCCCCTCTCATATTAGTCAACTTTTATTACTCTATATTTATTTTGAAAATGAATTATGCATCGACACTCCCTTTCTATACAACAAAAAATGACCCCTTATATAAGAGGTCATTTTCTTTCACGTTCAAGAATCCTCTTATCTTCCAAAAAACACATCGTGTCCTCTGCGGAATTAGCACCTTCCTATAAATGTACATAGGGGTTGCTGAGGTTTCAAAGGGCCGTTCCCTCCACCTCTCTGGATAAGTATTAATTTGTAATTCGTATTATGGCACTAAGAAGAATAAATTTCAATACTTTTCTAATTATTTTTATTTTTTGTTAAATGATACATTTAAATCATTGTATTCTTATCGGAATTATGAAATAATGAACTCAAAATTGTTTCGGGAGGAATGTATGATGAAAGTAATTGGTTTAATTGGTGGACTAAGTTGGGAATCTACATCGTTATACTATAAACATATTAATACACTTACACTCTCTCAATACGATCAAAATGCAAAGCTTGTTTTATATAGCATGGATTTTGGTGAGGTAACTACCTTACTACAAAATCATCAATATGAAGAAGTGAAAAACGAATTAGTCACCGTTGCAAAAAAGGTTGAAAATTCCGGGGCTGAATGTTTATTAATGTGTTCCAATACAGTACATTTATTTGCTGAAGAAGTAGAACAGGCAATATCAATACCACTCCTTCACATCGGTGATGTAAGTGCAAAAAAAATGGTAGAACAGAATATAAAACGTATTGGACTATTAGGAACAAGACAAACGATGGAACAAGACTTCTATAAATCTCGTCTAGCGAATTATAACATTGAGACAATCATCCCAATTAAAGAAGAGAGAGATTTTATACATCATGTTATTTTAAATGAATTAAGTAAAGGAATTATTTCGGAATCATCAAAAGAAACGCTATTACAAATTGCAAAATCATTAATTCAAAATGGTGCAGAGGGTATATTACTTGGATGTACTGAAATTCCTTTGCTTATTTCTCAAAACGACCTTACTGTACCTGTTTTTGATACTGCTTTAATACACGCAAATACTGCTGTGCAGTTTGCAGGATAATAATATAAAAGCATAAAGGTTGCATCTCTATGCTTTTATATTGTCCAAACTATTTATTTGAAAGAGCTTTAATAACTTGGATTGCTTCTTTTGAACCACCGCATTCTAAAAAACTATCATTCAGTTTTCGTATACCATGTTTATACTTTTCATTTGAAAGAACGTCTATTACCGCTTCATTTAGAGTTTGCACATTAACATGCTCTTTCAATAATCTATGTGCTGCTTCCAGCTCAGTTAATCTTTGTGCTATCATTGGTTGGTCTTTATCATGTGGAATTATGACAAATGGGACATTAAAATAAATAGCATCGTGCACACTATTCATGCCGCCATGTGTAATAAAAACATCTGCTTCACTTAATATTTCTGATTGGGGTACGTATGAAGCAATTATAAAATTGTCTGGCGCTTTCTTAATTTTAGAACGATCATTTCTATCACCAATTGCCATTACAACTATTCCATCAAAATCTGAAAAAGTATCAATGCAAGTATTAAAGAATGGTTGGAGTCCTTCAAGCAGTGTTCCCATTGAGATATAAATAACTTTCTTATTTTTAAGTAATTCAAGTGGAAACTCTACATTAGTTTTACGCTTTGAAATACTCGGTCCAATAAAAATGTTATTTTCTCCGAACGCATCGCTATTAGGTTGAAAATAACGACTTGTGTACACGAGAGAAATATCACCCTTATTATGCATAAATTGAAGATTATTTTTGGGCTTTACTCCAAATTCGTGTTCTATTTGATATAATAACTTTTCAGAAAGTTCATCAGGTTGAAATTGTATTTCTGCATTTGGATGAAAAGGTAAAGTTTCCAAAAATTCTGGCGGAATTAAAAATATAGGAGAAGAAACTACGCCAGGAATTTGTAAATACTCCTTTACTAACTCTCCAGCACCAAATATATCATAAATTACGAAATCAAAATTTATTCTTTCACATAATTCTTTTGTAATTTTCAATATATATAAAGAAGTTTGAACATGTACATGAAAGAAAGAATTCAGCCCAGATGAAGTTTCATTATCAATAGAAATCTCCTTTAATAAATCTGGATGGGTATATACAGTCGCTCCCAAATCTTCAATTCTGCCTTTAAAGTGTTCTGTTGTAATATAATGTACATGATCCCCCCGTTCAGTAAAGGCTTTGACTAAACCCAATGTAGGATTTACATGTCCTTCTGCTGGAAAATTAACCACTAAAATATTTAGCACTTATTTCTCACTCCTTACATTTCAATACTCTTATTAATCATACTGTAAATATTACCGTCAATCTTCACCTAATAGTCCTAATATGCTTGCTACTTAAGGTTGATAAATAATTGTCAGTTAATAACAAAAAAAGCATCTACATAAGTAGATGCCTAACCGTGATAAGGAGTGTTCTGTGAGGATAGAATAAGCTTTTCAGCTTGTCCTATGCTATCAATATATGATTTATTTTATAAAAGGTGAATAATTAATAGAATTATTTCACCCATTTTATTCAATTAAATAGATAATATACTATTTCTACTTTACCTATTATACCTCGTTTCTAATTTATTCCTATGAAAAAACGCCTCTAGTTCACATGATTGCTAGAGACGCTTCGTACATTTTAATTCTCTTTAGGATCATCTATTTTTGGCGATTCTCCACTTAAACGCTTGTTTTTCAATTCGAAATAAGCATCTAAAACTTCTTTTCCAATATCAGAGTTAATGCCAGATTTATCATTAATAACCCATGGTACAACAACAGAGAACGCTACTTCTGGATTATCATATGGCGCATATCCTGCTAACGTTAAATTATAACATTCCCTTCTCTCGCCCTTTTCATTTCTTCCAATATCACTTTCACCACCGTAAACTGTCTGTGCTGTCCCTGTTTTACCTGCTGGTTTATACGATGCTTTTTGGAACGCCCTTACCCCAGTTCCATCACCTTCTTGGAATACCCTTCTAAATCCTTCCTTTACTTGATTTATATATTCCTCTTTCATATCTATTTTATTTAAAACGATTGGCTCTACTGAATGCATGACTTTACCAATTTCATCTTTTTGCGACGTTTGCTCTCTAACCTCTTGAACAATTTGCGGCTTCATTCGGTATCCACCGTTTGCGATTGTTGAAATATACTGTACAAGCTGAAGCGGTGTATACGTGTCATATTGACCAATTGAGTAGTCTAATAAGAAACCTGGTTGGTTATCTTTTTTACCAATTTGTCCAGCTGTTTCATTTGGTAAATCGATGCCCGTTGGAACACCTAATCCAAATTGCCTAAAATAATACCTCATTTTATCAAAGTACTCCTGTTTAATATTTAATGAGCTATTTTTCACATAATCCACACCTGCAATTTTTAATGCTGTATGAAACATATAAACGTTTGAAGAAACTTGTAACGCTCTTAAATCGTCAATATTTCCGAACTCTTTCCAAGACTTTTTTTCCTTAGTTCCTTTAAACTTCATTGGTGCATCATAAAAATAAGTACCTGGTGTTATAGCTTTCGTTTCAAATCCAGTTAAAACTGTCGCACCTTTCACTGTTGATCCAAGCTCGTATGAACTAGTCATTGTGCCTAATGCATAGTCTTCAACTTCTGTTTTCCCGTCTTTTTCTACAAGTCTTTTCCCAGCCATTGATAATACTTGTCCGTTTTTCGGATTCATCATTACCACGAAAGCACGGTCCAACATCGATTCTGAACCTTTATATGCTTTTAATATTTTTTCAATACTTTCTTCTACTTTTTTCTGCAGATCCATATCTATTGTTAAAGTTAAGTTCTTACCGCTTTTCCCCTCAGAAACTGTTTCCATTCTAATTGTATTACCTTGTTTATCAGTAACGCTTCTTACTTCTCTTTTTGCCCCATGAAGTACATCTTCATATTGCTGCTCGATATAACTTTTTCCAACCCTATCATTTCGGCTATAATCACGTACCAAGTAGTAATCTAATCGTTCACTCGGTAATCCTTCATCGGAATTAGAAACATTACCAAGAACGGATCGGAATAATCCATCATTTACATACACTCTCTCCCAATCAACCGATACGTCTACTCCTGGAAGATTCGCTAAACCTTCACTAATTATAGTAAATTCCTTTTCACTAACATCTTTTTTAATAATTTGAGGAGCCATTTGATAGCCTGCAGTCATCTTACTTTTAATAGCTAACACTTTTATATCATTATCTGTTAATTCCTGAAGGTTTTTATTTGTAACTCGTTTTCTTTTTAACTCTTCTATTTTTTTATCTAGCTTCTTACCGCTAATATCCTTCTCTCTAAATGTATCTATTTCTTTTTTAGATACTAGATTTTCAGCCAGTTTCGGATTTAATTGCATCCAAAAATCTTTCTTATCTGTCTCAGTTAACTTAGTAATATCTTCTTGCGGCATTTCAATTATATCTGCAAGTTGTCTTGCAGTTTTTAATATATCTTCTGATTTTACACCTTTCATCTTTGTGTACGTGACCGTTCGTAAAGATTTATTATCAACAACCGGATTTCCTTCACGATCAAATATTTTCCCGCGCGGGACGGAAAGACTCACAGTTGCATTTTCTCTCTTTTCTACTTCATTTTTATACGTCTCTCCATCGAGAATTTGCACTTTCCCTAACTGTATAATCATTGCAGAAAATAATAAAAATACACAAAGAAATAAAATGTTTAACCGCGTCGGTATTGCTCTACCACTTTTTTTCTCTTGCTTATTCACTTTGTCATAATCTCCTCCTTACAGTATTCCTCATAATAATAGAATCTATATATTAAAAGTAATGCACATTTTCTATACA
This sequence comes from Bacillus cereus group sp. BfR-BA-01309, assembly GCF_022664315.1. Taxonomy (NCBI): domain Bacteria; kingdom Bacillati; phylum Bacillota; class Bacilli; order Caryophanales; family Bacillaceae; genus Bacillus; species Bacillus cereus group sp. BfR-BA-01309. Next base: position 315,715 of record NZ_JAKUHE010000001.1, on the reverse strand, counting down.
GTACTTTATACAAATATTAATATACCGATAAAAACTTAATAGAAATTAAAACAAAGGTAAAGAAAAGGTAAAGTTTATTAAATTAAATATAAAAATACCCAATGAAAAAAGTTTAGCTTTTTTTCATTGGGTATTTAATCATTTATTTAAGAATGAATGCTAGAACGTATCGATATGCATCTATCATCACAATTTGATAGAGGTTCTTTACTCTGAACTTTCGGCAAGTAAATCGTTACTGTTGTCCCGACACCAACCTCACTCATAATACTTATATTTCCTTGATGGCTTTCAATAATTTTGTAACTTAACATTAATCCAATACCGGTACCTTTTTCTTTCGTACTATAAAAAGGCTCACCTAATCTCTTAATTCTTTCTTCAGGTATTCCTATTCCTTCATCAATTACATGAACAATGACACCATCATCGTTTATTTCTTTTATGTGGATTGTAATTTCCCCACCATTTGGCATAGCTTCGATAGAATTTTGCAAAATATTAATAAATACTTGTTTCAATTGATTTTCTGAGCATTCAATACTTATATCGTTGGATTCTGCATATAATTCGACTTGAATATTTGTCATAATTGCTTTTGTATTCATTAACGATACGACATTTTTATAAATTTGATAAATATTTTTTTGTTCTGTATTCATTTCATCTGTTTTAGCAATTGACAAAAATTCTTGGAGGATCGCCTCTATTCTTTCAATTTCCGAAAGCATTAGATCAAAATATTTTTCTTGATCCTCTTTATTAATTTGGAATAACTGTATAAACCCTTTTATGACTGTTAATGGATTCCTCACTTCATGAGCTACACCCGCTGCTAATTGACCGATTGCTGCAAGTGTGTCTGATTTATTTAGTAATTCTTCTGTCTTTTTCCGCTCTGTAATATCACGTACAATGATCATTATTTTATCATGTAATAATGGTAAGCATCTAGCTTCAAAGAAATCGATACTCCCATTAATTGTAAGTAGATATTCAACAATTACATTCGTTCCTTTTTCCTTCACTTGATGAATTGCTTCCTGAAACTGCTGTGCTACTGGAGAAGGTAATACTTCGAAAAACTTTTTTCCCATAAAAGCTTCTGCCGGTACATAAAATTTCGAAGGGGATCCTGCTTTATAATCTATAATTGTGCCATCATTTTCTGTTAAAAAACATAAATCTGGTAAAGCCTTAAAAATTAATTCCAATTCAGACGTTTGTTGTTTTAACTGCTCTTCTATCGCTTTTAAATGTGTAATATCTACACCGACAGCCCAGTAGCTATACCCTGTTACAGGAAACTGTTCCGATATATTGGACCACATGATTGTTTTAATTTCACCATTTTTACATGTTAAGTGCATTTCCCAATCCCTGAAATTTTTTCCACAAGTTAAAAATTTCGTTTGTATTTGGTGACGATAATTATGATCTGGGTACAATAATTGAAGGGCATTTGGATTTCCTATTATTTCTTCAGCGGTATAACCTGTTACAATTTCACACTCCCGATTCCACAACACAAAATCTCCATTATAATCAAGCGCATCAACCATAACAGGCATGTTTTGTAAAATCGTATGTAGTTCCTCCTCTTTTCGAGTAAACAACATTGTATTTTTACTTTGAAATACTTTTGTTGCTCCATCAATAATTAGATTTGAAAGCATTTCAAAGTATTTTTGACAATTGTAAATTTCGCTTTTGTTGGACCATACTACAAAAGATCCTAAATGTTGATTGTATAAAAAAATGGGGATTTCAATTTTGGGAAGTTTACATATTTTCGTCTCATTTATTCCAAAAGAAAATATACATTCTTTTTCAGCATCAAGAAGTTGATGTGATATGTTGGTTAATTTATAAAACTGTTCTGCCATGGTTTCTATTGTACTCACATCAATAAGTTCCATTAGCCGCGCATTCATTCCTTTTTCACCTCAATATGTAAAATTAATACAAATTCAAAATTTATACTCCTCCATTATACGAAGAATGTGCCTTTAGGTATATAGCTGTAGAATAATTATTCGAACAAATTTTATTTTTCAATTAAAAACAGAAAAGAATTCGCATGAAAAATGAACTTTTAATCCATTTGTATTTACTCATCTCATACATGGTTTTGATATGAGAGTAATACACATCACCTTTAGTAGTATAAAAATACAAAAAATATAAAGTTCATAAAATTTTCACAATTAACATGAAAAATATAAACATTTATTCCAATATATTCTATATAATAAAAAGTAATAAGGCTTCTATGAATCTCATAGAATACCTTACCCCTAATAAAAAGAAAAAAAGAATCTATTTAGATTCTTTTTTTCTTTTTATATTACATTACATATTTATATAAGGCATGTGCAACACCGTGTTCTTCATTTGATAATGTTTCGTATTGACACATCGCTTTTATTTCTTCCACTGCATTCCCCATTGCAATTGATATATTCGCTTTTTCCATCATGGAAACATCGTTTAGCCCATCACCAATCGCTACAGTATTTTCGACTGGAATATTCAGATGTTCTGCTAAAGTATATAAGCCATTTCCTTTTTGGGCATCACGATGATTAATCTCTAAATTATGCCAATATGAAGATGTAATTGCTAAATCAGTATTATGCAGAAACGCTGCTTTTAACTTTTTTAATTTTTCTATGTCATAAGAAAATGGCAAAAGTTTATGCACATGTATATCAGTTTCTACAATTGGTTTACAACTTTCTGCACTATGAAATGCTGTATGTTCAAGATATAATGCTGCAATCGTTTCTAACTCTTTCACATCAAAACTTTCTTTTGAATTCTTCACATATTCGATCTCATTACGCACACTCTCTACGCCATAATCTGGTACATAAACACCTTTATTAGTATAAAGCTGATAATATAAGCTATTCTCTTCAAGATAGTCTATAATCTCAAGTGCCTGCATATTTTCAATTGGATATCTCTTCATCATTTTTTTATCTTTATATATAAGCGCACCATTTTCCGCAATAATTGGACAGTCTAAATTAACCTCTAACAACAATCTTTCAATATCAACGATAGAACGCCCTGTACAAATTGTTACAACATGGCCAGCTTCCTGACATTTTCGAATTGCATCCGCATTCTCTTTACTAATCATTTTATTCCCCGAAAGAAGAGTTCCATCTAAATCAATTGCGATTAATTTCATTATTTCTTCACCACTTTCTTTAAATACACGAGTTCAAATTAAACAAAAGGTATCGTTTTCATACTGAACTCGTGAAGTACTCCTTATTTATAATTTATGAAAAGCGTTTCAGGTCAAGAAATAATTAAAAATAAAATCAAAAGCTTTTCTTTTTAAAGAAAAGCTTTTGATTTTAATCTATGAATTATAACTAATATATTTTGTCTCACACATGTACACATTTTTTTCTTCAGTTGGGACATATACTTTAAACTTTTCTAAACGTTTTCCGTAAATATGAATCGTGACAACGCTTTCGTTTTCAGCTATTTCAAGAATATGACAATCTGCTGGTGGAATGACTGTATCTGTTTCTCCTTCTCCCAAATAAAGATTTCCTGTATGCGTTAAATAAACAAGTGAATTTTCAATCTGCTTAGTTTGTATAAAATTCTGCACCATTATCCTTCCTGTAAAAACACCTTCTACTCCCCATGTACCATCATGATCATGTAAAGGTGTAGATTGTCCATCTTTCCATACAAGAGCTAATACTTCAAATCGCTTTAAAGGATCTTCATATAATAGGTGTCGTGCATATTGAGCCGAATTCGCCTTCTGTTTTTCTAGTGGAAGCCATGTTTTCTTTTCTAAAAGTTCTTCTAGTAATTTTTCAATCGCACAAACAATTTGATCTTCTAACAAATTACTATCAATTAAATCCGTTACAGCTTTAATAAATGTTTGAAACGTTTTACTTCCATTACACGTTAACATAAGCATCCTCCTCTACTCTTTTCACACACTTCCATATTAAATAGCCCACCAAAAATTTACAATTGAGAAATAAAAAAACAAGGTACAATAATTTTGCACCTTGTTGATCAGGTTATTGAGTTGTCAAGCGAATAGGTAAGAATTTCAAAGTTTGTTCATTTTCCAATATACATTTTTCTAAATTGAAAGATGACGATAACTCTATTTTTTTAAAAGCATTTATAAAAGTTCTTAATGCAATCTCAGCTTCTAGTCTTGCAAGTGGTGCCCCTAAGCAAAAGTGAGGACCTTTACCAAAGGTTAAATGCTTTTCATTTCCAATTCGGTGTAAATTAAATTTAGAAGCTTGTGAAAACTTTTTCTCATCTAAATTTGCTGCACTTACCCATGCAACAATCATTTGATCCTTTTTCATAAAAGGTCCAAATATATTTGTATCCTCTGTAATTCTTCTAGCCAATGTAACGGGAAAGCGATAGCGTAAAACTTCCTCAATCGCTTTTGAAATTAATGTAGGTTCTTTTCTTAACTCTTCATATGTTCCAGGTGAATCCACTAAAAAACAATAAAAGCTATTAATAATTAAATTTGTAGTTGTTTCATTACCTGCCGCTAATAAGCCTAAAGAAAAAGTAACTATTTCTTCATCGGTTAATCTTTCGCCTTCATATTCAGCTCGTATTAAATCTGAAATAATATCGTCGGATAAATGATATCTTTTCTCTTGAACAATTGGAAGAAGGTATGCTTTAAATTCATTTAACGCAATTCCTTTTTCTACATCCAAATCGTTAAATTTTTCTTTACTAAATGGCATAAATAAAATATCAGACCATTCTTTAATTTTTTTACGGTCAGTTGTTGGTACTCCTAACAAATCGGATATGACGGTAACAGGTAAAACTGCAGCAAACTCTTCAACGATATTAACCTCACTATATTTTCCGATATGTTGTACAAGTTCATTTGCGATAGACTGTATTCGAGGTTTCCATTGTTCTATACTTCTTGGAGTAAATGCTTTAGAAACAATAGAACGTACATTGCGATGTTCTGGTGGATCAGTAGAGTTTATATTTATTCTCGTTTCTAAAGGTGGGATTGAAAATTGTCTTCGTTCCCTTCTACTTGAAAATAAGCGATAATCCGATAAAACTCGATTTACATCATCGTATAAAAAAACATTCCATACATCCTGCTCCTCATCATAATGAACCGGATGGTTGTCCCTCATAAATTGATACCACTCATACGGATTCCACAATTCTTCTTTTGTTTTCAGCTTTGAAATTTCATGAACTAAAATCACATTTTCAGGCGAAGCCATAGTTCTTTCCTCCCTTTTCTTTTACAATAAAAGTGATAGGTCGGTAGTTCAAAGTTGTATAATCTAACATATGTTATTTTAACATATGCTAAAGCGGATTTTTCATTGGAGAACTTGAGAAATATACAAGGGGGATTTTTATGTATGTTGACATTTTATTACTAGCAGAACTAACGACTGGACCAAAACATGGATATGAAATAAAGAAAAATGTTCAAAATCGGTTAGGTGCGAATTTCGAATTAAATCATAATACACTGTACCCTGCTCTTCGGCGTTTCGAAAATATGGGTGCTATAACGAAAAAAATACATAAACAAGTCGGAAAGCCAAATCGAAATATGTACGACATAACTGAAACTGGAGAAGAAGTTTTTTATGAAATGTTAAGAGAGTTTCCCGAAAAGATTGCGACAAATAACGCTGAATTCCTTGTGCGTATCGCACTATTTGAAAAACTTGATTACGAAGCTAGAAAAGAAATTTTAACAATACGCCAAGACGTATTACATAAACAGCTTACTGCTATTCAATCTTTACATGTTAGCTCACCTTTTATTACAGAAGTCATTGAATTTAGTAAATCACGTATTGAACATGAATTGCTCTGGATTACATCACTCATGAAGAAAATATGAAAAAATAAAAAGAAAAGTTAAAAACAATGAATGAAAATGAGATTTATTATCAATACTATAATTAATAAAAGGGCAACCACGATTTGGCTACCCTTCAAAATTTTATATTTCTGGATCGAAAGTTTTGCAATCTGTTTCTTCAGTAGTTGATGCATGTTTCCCTTTATTACTTACTACATAAATTGCATCTGCACTACATTTATTGCCGTTAGCCCAAAATTTACAGTTGTTTACTTCACATAAAACGTCTTGTGCCATAGTATCACACCTCCTTGTTCTATTATCATTAACAAAATTCGGAGGTATGATACTCTTTAGACTGCATTTTTTATTCCCTTTTTAGCTTTCTTAATGATTCAATATCTCCTTGTACAATCGCATCTATATTTTCAGTTATTTTTTCAATGTCAAAATGCCACCATTGAATTTGCAATAATTCTTCTATAATTGCATTTGTAAATCGTTCTTTTATTTTATTTGCAGGGTTTCCACCGACAATTGTATATGGTGCGACGTTTCTAGTCACAACAGATTTAGCTGCAATGATTGCACCATCCCCTATTTTTATTCCGGGCATAATCGTTGTATCCATACCTATCCAAACGTCATTTCCTATAACTGTATCACCTTTGTAGGGTAAATCAGACAAATTAGGTGTATACTTCTCCCACCCATTTCCAAATATATTAAATGGATATGCCGAAAATCCATCCATCCGATGATTCGCTCCGTTCATAATAAAGGTAACTCCATTTGCAATACAACAAAACTTTCCAATGGTAAGGCGATCTCCAAGAAATTCATAATGATGTAATACACGATTTTCAAATGTTTCTCCATCTATCGCATCATAATAAGAATAGTCACCAACTAGTATATTAGCTTTTGTTACTGTATTTTTTATAAAATGGACATTTTGATTTCCTTCAATAGGATATTTAACATTTGGATTAGGATTCATGTTGCGCAGCACCTCCTTTATCATTTATTTCACTTTCTACCGTTATTACTGGTTTTAAATTATATATAGGTAAAATACATAATAATCCAATTATAAAAAGTAAAGCTGTACCTTCATACATCGTACTTAATGAGAACATCTCCTTCAATGAGCCCGCAATACTCATCGTTACTACCATTGATCCTGTAAATAATGGACTTAAAATACCGTTTACCCTTCCAATAAAATCTGTATCGCTATTTTGAATAATGAGCGTATTAATGCCTATTTGGATACATGGGAGAGCTAAACCACTAAAAAGTTGTGCTGTAAGTGTCACCCATAAATTTGTCGAATAACCTATAATACCAATGCCAATCGCCTGACCGAGCATCCCTACAATTAACATCTTTTGCGGTGCAACATTTTTGGCAAATATCATCGCAATTGCTCCACCAACAATCATTCCTGCACCATTTACTGTTAGTAACCATTGTAAACTCTCTTTTGATAGCCCTAACTGTTCAGTTACAATAAATATACCCAGTGGCTGAATTAAACCGATACCTAGTCCTGCGGCCATAAAACAAAGCCCTAGCAAAGTTAATGCTTTTTTCTTTTTTACATATTTAATACCGTCTAGCATTTCCTGTAATAGCGTGATTTCTTTCTTCTCATTATCGTTCTCAAGATCTTTCGGAAGAAATAACAACACTGCTGCTGCAAGTAAAAAAGCGATACCTGTTATGATGATTGAAATATAAATTCCAAAACTATGAAAAATAAACGTTCCTAGTATTGGCCCTAACACCATAAAAATCGCAAATATCGTTTGATATATAGACATCGCCAATTGGATTTGTTCCGTTGATAAATGTTGTTTAAACAACTTCATACCCGATGGTTGAGAAAACTGCGAAAGGATTGCAGAAATAAGCGTGACAAAAAATACGATTTTCCACGTTCCAAACATAAGTGTAATTAATACAACGAATACGGAAATAGAACTTAAAGTCTCACACCATATCATTGTCTTCTTTGGTTTCCACCTATCAGCAAAAGTTCCACCAATGAATGAGAAAATAAAAATGGGAGCAAATTCAGCTACTGAAATCATTGAAATAGCAAAAGCATCACCTTTCGTCATTTCCATTACATACAGTAATACGGCAAAGTTTCGAACCCATATTCCAATTTGTAAAAATAATGCTGAAGCTAAAATTCCCTGTACAAATCTATTTTTCAATACTTGTGATACCCCATTATTTTGTTTCGTTACTACATTTTTCGACATAAAAAGGCCTCCTATTTCGTGTTCTGAACAGGAGGCAGCACAAATCATATAAAAAGACTATATATTCGCAGAGCGAAATACATCCCTTTTCTATACATGTACAGACTAACCCTATTCAGAAGAATATTTCGTTTTTTAACGAAGATCTCTTACAAATAGAATTAGTTGATCATTGGGATGTTTTCACCCTTCCGTTTCGAATTTAAATAACACATACATACTCTATGTAAATCATTTTCTATGTATGCATGTCTAAAAATAAATATTCTAGAATGTTAATGGTAATTCCTCTAAAGAACGCATTAAATAATTCCCCTGCCATTTAACATCTTCACGATTCCCTTTTATTTGTAATTCAGGCATCCGATTAATCAAAGTAGTAATAGCAATCTTCGCCTCCAACCTAGCAAGTGGGGCGCCTAAGCAGAAATGGCTACCATGTCCAAAGGCAATGTGACGATTATTCTCCCGAGTAATATCAAATACTTCTGGGTTTTCAAATACTGTTTCATCGCGGTTTGCCGAAGCTAATGCAATGACAACCATATCCCCTTTTTGGATTGTTTGTTCGTGAATTTGAAAAGGTTCAGCTGCCCATCTTGCAGTTGTAACCTCAACTGGAGAATAATAACGCAATCCTTCTTCAATTGCAGAATCGATTAATTTTGGGTTATCTTTTAATAACTGTAATTGATTTGGATTTTCAAGAAGTGCTAATACCGTATTCGTAATTAAATTCACTGTTGTCTCATGTCCTGCTACGATTAATAGCATTATCATTGAATATAGCTCTGGAGCACTAAGTTTATGCCCTTCATTTTCTGCAAGTATTAGCGCGCTAACCAAATCTTCTTTTGGATCTTTTCGTTTTACATCAACTATATATTGAAGATATGTAATAAACTCAGATAGTTGTTTTTCCGTTTCTTTTATTTCTTCAGGTGTTTCTGGCGATGCAATAACAGCATGAGACCAAATTCTAAATTTCGCTTGATCTTCTTTTGGAATACCAAGCATTTCACTTATTACAATAATCGGTAAAGGGAACGAATAATCATCCACAAGATTTAAAGTTCCTTTCCGCTCTATCTCACTTATTAAATCATCCGCTATTCTCTGAATTCTCCCGTCTAATTGTGTAATCATCTTCGGTGTAAAAGCTTTTTGAACTAAAGATCGTAAACGACTGTGATTAGGTGGATCTGAATTTAACATGTGAGTTGTTAAATGATCACTATTATCAACGGAAAGATACATGTTCGTTGTATCTTGAGGAAACACATTTGTCATATCTTTTTTCAAACGATTATCTTTTAAAAGTGGCAGAGCATCTTCATATCTTGTAATGAGCCATTCTTTACCGAGTTCAACTTCATTTACAAATAATATAGGTTGTATTTTTCGCGATTCTTTATAAATTTCATAAGCATCTTCTTTAAACTGCGCTGAAGCTAAATTAATACCATCCTCTATTCTTTGCCCAACTTTGTTTTTCATTGACATTGTATCCCCTCACTCTCATTTTTTTGAAAACGAACCAACAGTTGCATTATACTCTAATAAAAACGTGAAAATTGTAAATTTTTAATCAAAATCTTACTTCTTATATTGAAAAATAAAAAAGTGAGAGAGTAAAGCCCTTCTACTCTCTCACTCTTATTTACGCAAAACACATGAAATTACTAATTTGTTGATAGCGATAACTTACTTTACGACGGCGACCACCTTGCCAAGTGTAACCTGAAACCCCATTTCTCCTCACTTCAGTCGGGAAGAACCATAAGTCCCTTCCGAAAGGTCCAGGACGATGCAAACGTAAATAGCCCCATCTTCCTAGACAATTACACATCCAGGATTTCATATTGCCTGCTTGCGCTGGAGAAGAAAATGTAGATGGTAACGATGGCGCTTGAGACGGTGGTGGTGACGTTGGAGCATCTTCCGCATCATCTGGTCTATAATCTTCTTGTTCCATTTCTCTTACTTCATTTACAGATTCATACCCGTAGTTTTGTGAATTATAATACATCCCTTGATCATATGGATAATTTTGTTGGTTATACATTTTAACAAATCACCTACTTTTCATTCAGTACCTTTAACATTCATATGTGATATGCCCTCTATAGGAAGCTTATGTATAGCCTAAATTTAATAAAAAATAAAGCTCGTATTTAAAAATACGAGCTTCTTCATAAACGGAATTGATGTATTATTTTCTTAATTTCACACTATAGAAACGCATTTCATCTAATGAACCTTCAAATTCAAATACTTCTTGTTTAATTAATTCTTTTAAGCGATATTCTAAAAACGTATCGCCAACTAACTGCTCTACATGACCTAGCGCTTCACCAATTACTCTAGGAGCTTTTAGGAATTCTTGATCAGCACCTATATTTTTAGCGCATTCAACAATAAATTGATCAAAATAATCTTCTTGTACAGAACGCACTTCATTGTCTGTCCAAACTCTTAAAAATTCCGTACTTTTCGATAGACTATCCCACTCATGTTCAAACTGCATACGATTCTCTACAGTTAAATACGGCAATTCTACAAAACTTTTTTGAATTAGAGCTAAACTTTCAGGTGCTAACTCTCCAGTTCCACGAATATCATATTCTTGTTTTAATATTTCTTTACTTGCTTCAGACGTATTAATAACGCGAATGTTTTTCTTATCTTTTAATTGTGCAATTACAAAACTTAAGCCTACATGTTCATGTGCGTTATCTGCCTTCCAAATGGTAATTGGTGTTTCATTTGGAATTGAATGTAGAACTTCTAAAGTTTCCTTAAATTTTGGTAAATACTCTTCTTCAAAATAACAATCATAAGAAGTTAAGTTATTTAATAACCACTCTTTTCTTGCTAATTGACCTTCATTTGTATGTAATTGATGAACAAGCCCAATTGAAAAAAATTCAGAGAATGAAACTACACCCTCCTCAAGTAATCCTTCCTGTTTCAACATATATTTTAAACAACCAGCTGTTGAATCATCAAAGGCGATATGAATGTGTATACTTTTTCTTACGTTCTTTTCCTGAGTCGCATGACTTGTCAATTGCTTAGGAATACTCGTTAAATTTTTTATCATATCTTCGTTATAATTCCCGTCTAATACATCTAATTGTATTAGAATACTTTGAAGTAAATGTTTTGCTTCATCTTCGTACATATCATCTACAGCATTTTTAATTTTATCTATCATGTAAATCCCTCTATTCATTTCAAAACTAACGTAGATTATAGTTTATCATTTTAGTATAGTTCTTTAAAAGTTTTTTTAAGTAAAAGCATTTATTATTTAGATTGCTACAGCTAAATAAAATTATTAATAGCTAAATATTTTTTGTAAATCCTTTTATTTAAATGTATAATTATATAGAAAATAAAAAATACAGGAGCTATGTTTATGGAAAAAGTATTTACTAATTATAAACATTATCTAAAGAATTGGAGATTTTTATTTATTTGTATATTACCTACCATCGCCTTATTATATGTTTTCGATGTCATCTTCGAATTACTATTTCATCAAAATTTCTATTTATCTAACTTAATTTTTGCTATTATATTATTTTTAATATTTATTAACATCAAAGATATGTTTAAAATTGAAAGTTAAAGCGCTGAATAAAAAAGAGCACCCTGCAATTGGATGCTCTCATGTGATAGAGGTTTTTTCTGAGTATTAAGTAGGACACGAAGGTCTTGCCCTACTAGATAATATATGCTTGTACTTATTTTATTGTGCACCTATTACACATCAAATGTATACGTATTGCTAAAAATTTTGCTCATATATTCATTGTACAATTATCATATTTATAAATAAAAAAACATCCCTATGGATGTTTTTTATGTACCGTTTTTAAGCTTCCATAAATTTAGCCGGTACACCAATTTTTTCAACTACAGAAGATATATTAGTAGGATTAATCATTACATTTTCAATACTAACTAATTTATTTTCTAATAGTCCATTCTCTGTAGTAATAAGTTCTTCAAACCGATCTAAAGTCATCGAGAATTTGTGTTCGCTTCCGCCATTCATACATACTTTTACATACTTCATAGTGTCACCGCCTTTCATAATAATCTATATTTCGATAAGAAGACGCTTACATCCTTTTTATTTCCTACTAGATTTCTCACTTTTACTCCTTGCTAATTCACGTATATTTATTTAAAAGTAAGTAGGTACTATTTTATGTTCACGATATTATTGCTAGTAAGAATGATAAAGATAAAAATGCACAAAGTGGTATATATAAAACAGTATCCATTTTAGCAAATTGCGTATCCTTTTTTCGCTTAAAGATACCAAAATAATGAAACTCACCAATTACTCTTATGAAAAACACAATCATACAAATCCAGGATCCCATTTGAACGATAATATTAGGAAATGCAAAATAAACAACATTCGTTTGTTGTAATAAAATTATTGCTGCCATACTTAATAATAGCGCAATGAAAAATGTCATCCCTGTACCTGGTGTAAACGCCTTTTCTCCAGCTTTTGTTGGAATGACACTATTTGTCGCCCACCTACCTCCGAAAGCCCAGTAAACATGTAAAAAGCTAACTAAAAACAATATACAGACCGAAATATATGTAATAATAAGCATTTTGTCCTCCCATTATTTTATTTAAGTCCTCAACTTTAGAGTATGCTACAATTTCCACATTAGCAATCTATATTTAATTACATAAAAAAACCCTTTAATGATACATCATTAAAGGGTTTACTGAAATGTTTTATACATTATACCTATTCCTACGACGTTCCATCCTCGTTTGTCCTTGAACAGTACCTTCTTTATATTTTTGTATTTGCTCTGTCATTTCATATGTTGCAGTTGCAGCTGAAGCTGGTTCTTCGTAATTATGCTCACGTATGTTTTCTGGTGTTTTTCGTTTTAATGCTTTTCCACCAAACTTAAATAATTTTATCTTTACTTTCGGTAATTTTGGAAGTGGAATCTTAAATGATAATTTTTTGCGTTTCTTTTTTTGTTGAAATAGATTTATATTTTCTTTATTATCATCCTGCTCATTACGATGTAATAACATCGCAAGTAATCCACCTAATATAAGTCCTCCAACTAACAGTAGAAGATATAAGTAATGACTTGTCATTAAACTCGACATACGTTCAAGTATAACTAACGACTGTACTTCTTTAATATCCCATAGTAAAGCGGCCCATAATGAGAATAAGCCTAAAGTAAGTCCATATGTACGAAAACGAAATAAACATGGAATTAAAGCGATACAAGCGGCAATTTTCGCATTCGCTATTATGGAACTTATTGAAATATCTTGATGCCAAATGACTAACAGTAGTGTTATGAATGGCGCGTACGCTATCCAACTACATATACGTGAATATATTTTTTTCGCGAAATAACTACCGAAACTAGTAAAAAATAATAGGCCTCCAATATATAAAGATTGTTCAAGTGGGATTTGCTTCATAATTCCTGCAACTGGAAAGAGGCCGCTTAATAGCATTAATAACACATCTAATTTCTTCACAATTCCTCATTCCTTTCAAATTTCTTTTGAATCAATTCATATTGCTTTTCCATAGGATGTAGATTTTGTATTTCTAAAAAATATCTTAATCCTGTATGTAAATAAAGTAAATACATAAAAGAAAAGATACATGACAAAGGATATCCTTATTTACATGAAAAAATGACAAATCCTGATCAATATAACGAGTAGGATTTGTCTACTATTATTTAAAGCAGAAAGATTAAATCATTCTTTTCTATTTTCATTATATCTACATCCAATTCATCATCAAACTCTTTAAATTCTCTTGCATCTATATCAGTCATATCGCGAATATTTTTATAAGCAATTCGTATAAGTGTGATCTCTTTAATTAAAGCTGTTTTAAAGAAGACATATCAGCGATAATTTATGTCTATTCTGTATAAGTGTTAGCAAGTTCGTTTGCATACTTGTTAGCACTTATACATTATTTTTTACTCTAATAAAATAACATGTTCCAAATCATACAAATTTGCTTTTGGTTTGGCATAAATGATTTGAGTAAGACCATATTTATCTGACTCTTGATCCACCACTTCTGCTACTTCAAGACCAGATATTATCTTCGTACTTAGACTAGATGTAACAAATTTATCACCTTTATTAATTTTTTCAGCCTTATCTTTTGGGATGTTTTCAATTTTAAGAACTTTCTTCTTCTCATCGTACCCTGTAACAAACCCTAAAATAGATTGATCAGTTTGCAATGTTACTGCCAAACGATTCGTTCTTTCATCTTTAGACATCAAATTTACGATAGAGGTAAACTGCTCTACACTTTCTACCTTCCCAATAAAACCGTCTGTTGTAATTACAGACATGTCACGCTTTATACCATGTTGTGCCCCTTTATCAATAGCAACCCGATCATACCATTTGTCCAACGTACGATTTATTACAGTAGCATTCATAAATTTATGCGTTCCTTGTTCCTTTAATTCTTTATTCTTATTGTATAGTTTTTCTAAATTCTCTTTATCATTTTTCAACATATAAATTCGTGCATTTACTACTTCATACTGTTGTAGTCTCTTTTTTAAAGTCTATTCTCTTCATATATTTGATGAGTTTCTTCGATATTTTTAGAGACTTTTTTTATATAATTATTATTCATAAAAAAATACACTACAGTTAAAATAGCCGCCATAATTAGCAAAAGTAACACTATTTTACGACTTAACATTCTTCTAAACATCATAATTATTCCTTTCTTGTATAATCAATATAAATTTTAATAGGAATAACTAAAGAATATATTAAGATTTAATAATTTTTATTTAAATATTATTAAGGCTTTCTTCCCTATAAGCCCCACTATACATGGCCATTAACTACTGAAATTCCAAAAACGTTATCTTTTCTGTAGAATTATAGGAAAGGATGGTGTTTTTAATTTGAATTTACCGATTATTGATCAACTAGAATTGTTTTCTAAAGAGTTGCAACGATATATGTCACCTTAGAAGGACTGTTATCTTTTATTTCGCTCTTATATACTTGCAATCACATAAACCTTCACAAATACATCACGCTTTGCTACTAACTCTTCCAGTTTCTTTACTTTGCATTTGTTAAGTATGAAAAAATGAAGTATTATTATTTTTCTATGTTTTTTTATTCTAAAATACCTTTTCGTTTCATACGGCTTCTTTTCACATATCCTATTAATAGGAGAAAACATATATGCTACCTTTCGAATCCACATTCAAGAAACAGAATGATAAAAAAGACTACTATAAAAACCCACTCATTACTAGAGAAAATACATATTATAATAGCGAACGTTTAAAATTTCGATTTATTTTAAGGGGGAAAATTATTAAATGTCAAATGAACAGTGTCCAATTATTGTTCCGTGTCCAGTTTTCAGTCAAACACAAACACCTTTATCTAATGCACCAGCAGAACCTATTGTTACGGTAAATCCTATAATAAAAGTTCCAGTTGTATTAGCGGAGAGAACACTTCAAATTGTTGTAGAAGCAGATGTTCCATTAGATCCACCGGCATCTGAAATTAAACGTGTGTTAAAAAATGTATTTTTAACACAAGGTAAATTAGTTCCTGTAGCATTTACTCCAGTAGAAGGTACGCCTTATCGTCGTGTTACAAGAGCAAAATTATTTGTATCAGGTTATATTCGTAAAAATATTGAATATGCATCTGGTGAATGTAATGCAGCTTTATATGATCGTATTGCTAATGTTCCTTTTTCTGGATTTGCAGATTTAACAGAAGGTGATTTTTTCACTTTACCTTTAATTGCAGCTTCTTCAGATACAGCTTCTCATTTTATTAATCCTAAGGATGGCGATTTACCTCGTTTGGATAAATACTTCTTCGAAAATCATGTAGTTTATAACGAACAACCTACTGTTGAAATAATCAGTGCTAATTTTTATGAATTAGATTTTTCTCCATGTCCAACAGCGTTAGAAGCAACATTTGATGCTTTACGTGAAAAAATTGTGTTAGATCTTACACTAAAAGTGTTGCAAGTACAACAAGTACGAGCTGGTATTGTTTAATAAACAGAAAAGACATTATCTTCTTTATAGAAGATAATGTCTTTTCTGTTTTGATAAAACATACATAATATTAACAATGAGTGTATATAACTGAAATGGATTTAGTTATAAATTCATCGGATGGGATGTGTTTTACTGATGAATAAGCCATGGTCTGGTAATAATATGGGGCATAAAATTTATAAGATTAAAAATTTAAATGAGCAATTAGTTTCAAAGAAAAAACAAAAAAAAGAAAACGAAAAAGAAAAAGAGAATGCATTTTCTGAAATGAGGCAAAGTAATAGAGGGAATTCTATGGTGGTAAAAACACCTTTTTCTGTTGTGTCAGAAGTAACAGATTTTTTGACAAATCCTATTTTGAGCGAAAGAAGACAGGAAGTGTTTCTATTTGATAATAACAATATTAATAATGAATTCCATGAATTAGAGACACAATTAATAACTACCTCAAATTATTATTATGAAGAGCCCTATTGTAAAATGGTTTCTTCTAAGATTTTTGAAAATAGAATTCTTTTCGAATTGGATATAAAAAAAAATACGAGTGATATTCCAAGAATAAATAAAGTAGAATCATCATGGGTTCCTATACACAATTTCATAGTAAAGAATAAAGATATAGAATTTGAGAACTATATAACAGGTGAATTACCAATTGAATTAGGTAGATATAAAACAGAAATTAGCTTACAAGAAGTGATAGATTTTAAGAATAGGATTAAAGGTTTTCAAAACATTTCACAAGATGTTATTTTAACTGAAAGTAAATTATTGTTATCAAAGAGAACAGAGAGAGCAGATTCGCATTCAAAAGAAATTGTAATAGACAAAGGTACTTTATTTGTGAAGGGACATATTCTTCAAACAATTGAATGTCTTATAGATAATAAACAATCTCGTGATAATTTTTATTGTTTAATGCAGAATATAGAGTTGGAAGTAGTTGTTAAAATTTTACAAAAACAAGAGCTGTCCAATTGATTAAGGACGGCTCTTGTTTTTTCACTTCACAAACACATGAGCTTCATTTGCTGTTACAAATGCAATAGAGCTCTTACTTCAAGTGTTAAACTATTCGTTTTAAAACATGTTATAACTTTTTATTTTCTTCTGTTAAAAATCTTCATTGTATTTTTTCTTTTACACGTCAATCAAACTGCCACTATGACCAAAGTCATTAATTAAAGAAAAAATAATAATAGTCGCGTTCATAACTTGCAAATTTCAAAAAAATTCTTCTTAGGCTGTAAAATTCGTGCTTTGTTGGTACTTCCCCATCATAGATGCCTTAGCCTTCAAAACTATATAAGTCCAATGAGTATTTTTAATAACTACTTCAGTCACGGTTAGCGATATTCTCGGTTTAATATTATCCATAATAGACGTACCACAAGCATTTTAATGAAAATAATTTTTTTCTAAAGAGTTGCAACGATATATGTCACCTTAGAAGGACTGTTATCTTTTATTTCGCTCTTATATAATTTAAATCACATAGATCTTCATAAACACATAAGATTGTTATCTTTAGAATAAACAGTTAGCTTTTACTAACTGCGCTTTTATATAAATTAAGATCTTCACTTGAATTAGAAAGTTGGTTGATGGTTGTAAAAAGAACCACCTTTTTATTTATGACAAAATAATTTTTTTTATAAAAGACACACAATTAACAAACATGACTACATATGATATATTGTATCCTCTCTTTTTAGACTGAATAATCTTTACAAAAGGGCACTTTCCTAAGTGCTCTTCTAATTACATACCAAATAGTTTTCTTGTTTAAAATAATGGCTACAGAACAATTGGACACATTCTCCAATTTATTTACCTCTAAATCCATGTTAAAATCGCTTGTGAGTATGACATAACTTATACTAGTCAAGCACTAAAACATTTCATGCAGGGCTTCTTTTTTCATCAAGCCGTTATTTAATTGTACTGACTAGCTTGACGTACAAAGTAACGTTTTTGTTCAATTTCTTGAAATTCATATATTTTTATAATCAATAATTAGTTATACTATTAAAATTCCTAACAGTTATTATTATAGTATCGACAATTGCAATAACTTTACTTCCAACTTAATAATACTTCTCGATTTTCACCCCCTTGAAGCGCAGCTTGAGGTTGATTTAATTTTAATAAAGGTTTTGTTTCAAAATTGCACCACCATTAAAAACATAAATACAATGTCGTGTATTCTTTTTCAATGTATGTTTAGATGAAAGAGCACTTTTCAGGGTGCTCTTTCATTTTTAAAAGGATTTTGTTTAAAATATAAAAATAAAAACATATTTAGTTAAACCACTCATATATTTTTATAGTGTTGTCATTGGCATAATGGAGTGCTCTTCAGGCACTCCTATTTTTTTGCTTACTAAATAACTAATTTGTTAAAATGAACACTTTATATTTTATAATTAAAATTTTTCAATATAAATGCAAACTGTTATCATTTTCTTTAGAGCTATATCAATAGAAAAAATCACTGTACAGTGTCTTTTCTTTATGCAGAAGTAAGCTAAAAAACTTTATAAAAGAACGCCAATTTATTTAAAGTAAGAACAAACGTCATTTTATTTGGATAGGAATTGCACTTGCATAGCAAAGGCATTGACTTCAGCTGTATTTCAGAAAAGTATATCCCTTCAATCAAAAAAGCCAAATTCTAATGCGTGACTATACAATAGAAGAATTTCCGATTGTTTTACTTGAACATATTGAAGAAGTTTGGTATCGACTTAGAAGACAAAACAAGTTAGCTCGGCTGTCTTAAGACAAATTCGTTAGCTATCAAAAGTAATGATTAACCGAGAAGCCCTCACTTCAAACAGTCCGTTAGGACGTTAAGTGGCGGGTAGCCCCCGGAAGCATTATCTGCTCAAATGTCCATTTTATTCAATAAAAAGAAAGCACCTGTGCTAGAAGGGACTCCCTTAATGTGATAAGTAGTTTTCAATTAGCATTAAAATAAAATAAATTACAAACCTGTAAGCCTGTCCTTCTATCCAATATATGCTTGTCCTTCTCAAAAAGTGAAAACAAAAGAGAGCACTCTCACAATAAGTGCTCTCTTTTGAAAAAAATAGGGGAACAGGTTGGATACCGTTCAGTATCATTATATGATGATTCTCCCCAACTATAACTAATATATCTATTAAAATCGGTTAATGTGTAATTTTTATATAACAACGAAAAAAGCATCTAGTATAGATGCTGTCTATTATCTTTTCTCTTTTTTGCATTTGCAATTATAATCAATTATTGTGCATTCTGCCCTATTGTAATTGCAAAAAGCTAAAAAATCTGATAAGACCACGAGAATTTTTTGAAAAAACGCTCTGCAGTCATACAATCTTTTCTTTTTTATTAGTAAAAGTTGATTCTATCCCCATCCCCTACTGACCCAGAGATACGACATAGATATTCCTCATTCCCTTAACTTTTACATATGTTTCATCAAATCTCCAGGAATTGCTTGTTAATTTAAAATGAATATTGGTTAAATCTTTTTCCATAAATCAATGCTTACTTACTTTATTTTTTGCATATAAAAGGTTAAGAAGCTGCATATATTCATCTTCTTGTCCAATATCAAATCGTTTACCCTCAATCATTTTTCCATATACTTTTTTAGTCATAATTAAAGAATGTATCGCATCTGTTAATTGATATTCCCCCCCAACACCAGGTTGAAGCTTTTTTAATAATGGAAAGATATCCGGTGTGAAAACATATCTACCAATTACTGCGAGATTAGATGGAGGGTTTACTTTTGGTTTTTCAACAATATTTGTAACATCTATACAATCTTCTCTTACAATATCCCCTTCAATAATACCATACTTTTCTACACATTCATTTGGTACCCTATGAATGCCTATTACACTATTTTTCTTCTCTTTATAAATTTTAATTAACTGGCTTAAAGCGGTTTCTTTATCTGAAACTACAATATCATCTGGTAAGAGTACAGCAAAAGGTTCGTTACCAATAAATGTTTCACCTAATTTTATCGCCTCACCAAGTCCTTTCGCATATGGCTGTCTTATATAATGAATTTGAACCTTAGGGACAGTAAGCTCCTTTAACAGATGAGATTTTTTCTCTTTTTCCAAAAAAGCCTCCAATTCTAATGATTGATCAAAGTAATCAACTATTAAATCCTTTCTACTAGAAAGTACAATTAATATTTGCTCAACACCTGACTTCACAGCCTCTTCCACAATATAATGAATCGCGGGTTTATTACCTATAGGAAACATTTCTTTTGGAATTACCTTTGTAATTGGAAGGCTCCTCGTGCCGTAACCAGCTGCTGGAATAATTGCTTTTTTAATCACTAATCTCTCTCCTTCAATTGTTTATAACAATGTATTCAGCACCCTCTGTACCTGCGCATAATGAAATCAAAAGAGGCCTTTACCTTCTGCCTACTTTCATTGCTTATATGAATAGGCCCTTTTACTTGTCACCAATCCAACTTGTCCAACAATATACTGTTACAACTAGTACTAAGTTTAGAAAGGTGAGTAGCATATGAAGATATGTATTATAGGCTCTGGTTATGTTGGTATTACATCAGCAGCAGTATTAGCAGACTTAGGTCATGATGTTATATGCGTAGATAAAGATCAAGATAAAATTTACTCTCTCCAAAAGGGAGAATGCCCCATTTATGAACCCAATTTAAAAGAACTTATTCACAAAAATCGAAAACGATTACAATTCAGTTGTGATATTGATAGTGCTATTCGACAATCGCCCATTATTTTTATTGCTGTAGGGACTCCCTCTACCTCAAGTGGAAAGACGGATTTAAAATATATCTATTCTGTTATCGATCTACTAGTTCCAGCTATAACATCGTATAAAAGTATTATTATCAAAAGTACAGTTCCACCAGGTACAAATCAAGAAATGTGTGAAAAACTTATTAAATCTGGTGTTTCATCATCCCTGTTTAATATTGTTTCTAATCCTGAATTTCTTCGTGAAGGTTCTGCTGTTCGTGATATGCTCATCCCAGATAGAACTATTATAGGAATCCAAAAAGGTGACACAAAGTCTTTAAATATTATGCAAAATATATATAAAGGAATTAGTGCTCCTTTTGTTTGTACTGGTCTAAATGAAGCAGAGATGATTAAATATACATCCAATGCATTTTTAGCTACAAAAATCTCATTTATTAATGAAATCGCTCGGATTTGTGATGCATATAACATTGACATTGTTGAGGTAGCAAAAGGAATTGGGCATGACTTTCGAATTAACCCTCATTTTCTCCAGGCGGGAATGGGTTATGGAGGATCATGCTTTCCAAAAGATTTACATTCACTCATCTATACAGCAAATGATAGGCACGTAGCAGTTCCTATCTTAAAAGCTGTACAATCCATTAACTCCACACAAATAGATCTCTATGTTGAAAAAATTCAAAAAGCTATAAAAGAACCCTTTTCAAAAAAAATAACGGTGTTAGGAATTTCCTTTAAGCCAAATACTGATGATATTCGTAGCTCCCTTGCCGTAATACTTCTTGAAAAATTAATTCCTCATGGCTATGATCTACATGCTTATGACCCCAAAGCTCTTCTTCCTTCACATTTAAAAAAACAAATTACACAGCATGGTAACCTAGAATCTTCAATCACAAATTCTGATTGTATTATTATCGCAACGGAATGGGATGAATTTACAACACTTAATTGGAAACAAGTCAAACAAGTTATGAAGGGATGCACAATCGTAGATGGACGCAATTGCATTGAAAAAAATGAAATAGAAAAATACGGATTACAATATATTGGAGTGGGTCGGTCATGAAAATACTTGTAACGGGAGCCGCTGGTTTCATTGGCTCACATTTGTGTCAAGCGTTACTTAAAAATAGTGCATATCATGTCGTTGGAATTGATCATTTCATTGGTCCTACTCCAGCTACTTTAAAGACAGATAATATAGAATCTCTCGAATTGAATTCGCGTTTCCAATTCATACAGGAAGATATTTTAAATACAGACTTATCGAAACTATTAAAAGATATAGATGTTGTTTATCATCTAGCTGCTATTCCTGGCGTGAGAACAAGTTGGGGAAAAGATTTCCAGCCTTATGTTTCAAATAATATAATGGCTACACAGCAGTTGCTTGAAGCCTGTAAACACATAAAATTAGATAAATTCATTCATATATCAACATCTTCTGTTTATGGTGAAAAATCCGGCGCAGTTTCTGAAGGTTCATTACCTACGCCCCTCTCTCCATACGGTGTTACCAAATTAAGTGGTGAACACTTATGTCATGTTTATCACAAAAATTTTCACATACCAATTGTTATTTTAAGATATTTCACAGTTTATGGGCCAAGACAGCGTCCTGATATGGCATTTCATAGATTAATTAAACAACTGCTAGAAGATAAACCTCTCACAATATTTGGTGATGGCACACAAACACGTGATTTCACCTATATTGATGACTGTATACGAGGAACAGTAGCCGCGTTAGAAACAAAAAAAAATATAGTAGGTGAAGTTATAAATATCGGCGGAAGAGAACAAGCATCCATTTTAGACATCATTTCTATGTTGGAAATAATATCAGGGAAATCAGCAAGCAAAAAGTTCCTAAAATCAGTTCCTGGGGAACCGAAGCAAACATGGGCAGATATATCTAAGGCCAGTACATTACTGCAATATTCTCCAACAGTTTCTCTATCCGATGGGTTGGAAGCAGAATTTCATTATATAAAAAAACTATACAAAGGGGATTAGTTTATGAAAATTGCATATATATGTACAGAAAAATTACCATCTCCGGCAATTAAAGGTGGAGCAATTCAAATGATGATTGATGGAGTGTCCCCCTATATAAGTCAAGATTATGAACTTACTATTTTCTCAATTTCAGATCCAAGTCTTCCAAATCAAAAAACACAAGATAATGTCAATTACGTGTATTTTCCTCAAAAAGAATATGAACAGCATGTTATAAGAACACTTCAAACCAATACTTTTGATATTATACATGTCTTTAATCGACCCAAAAATATACCTCTATATAAACAAGCTTCTCCACACAGTAAATTTGTATTAGGTCTTCATAACGACATGTTTGCTGAGCATAAACTATCCATATATGAAGGCAATCTTATTCTTGAAATGGTTACCGCCATCGTGACCGTTAGCAACTATATTAAACAAACTGTGATTGAAAGATTTCCACAAGCTGAAGAAAAGATTTCTATTGTCTACTCTGGTGTAAATTTAAAACAATCCCCCTTCATCTGGACACCTACAGGACAAAAGATAAGAAATGCATTTCGTACAAAATACGGTATCCAAGATAAAAAGGTGATTCTATTTGTTGGCCGATTATGCAAAAATAAAGGACCTGACTTACTCATTCATGCTATGAAGAAAATTATTCAAACACATAAGGATGCGGTACTTGTAATTGTTGGTGGTAAATGGTTTAGTGATAACCGAGTAAATAAATATGTTAAAAGGCTATATAAAATGGCTAGGCCAATTAAAGAACACGTAATTTTCACCAAATTTATTCCTGCAGATCAAATTCATAACATTTTTCTAATGGGGGATATATTTATATGTAGCTCACAATGGAACGAACCCTTGGCACGTGTTCATTATGAAGCAATGGCTGCTGGAATCCCAATTATTACAACAAACCGTGGGGGAAATGCTGAAGTTATAACAGATGAATATAACGGCTGCCTAGTAGAACAGTATAATAATCCATTGGAGTTTGCCAGACTTGTCCACGCATTGTTATCCCAACGAGAATTTGCGCAATGGATTGCTGAAAACGGAAGAAAGGTTGTAGAAGAAAACTTTACATTTAAACATACAGCGACAAAACTTGATCAGGTATATAAGCAAGTCGCAGAATCTGCAAATCAACCTTCTAAAAACTTATTACGCCCTCTCAAAATTCAAATCATTTAAACTACCGGTATTATCCATTTTCATTCAGGTCCACAAAATTTAAACATAGAGCTAAATAGAATTAATTATTTTTGATACAAATACAATTTTCTTTCCGTACAAAGTTTTTTATAAGCTAAACGCAATGGAGTAAGAATGCTCCATTGCGTTTACCCATTTCTATTACAAGATGATTTAATATAGCAAGGAAACAATTAAATACAAAATAGCTACAAATAATTGTTCTCACAATTAAGATTTTTTATCCTTGATTCGGCCAAATGCAAATTTGTATACCTTATCGACTAATATGGATTGTATCTCGTTTCCTTGTAAAATTTCTGTACTATAAAATAAAAATATAGGCTAATGCCTACCTAGGGTCAACCTCTTCCTATATTTAGAAGTTCACATTTTTAACTATTATGTATGTAGAGAGCAAAAAACGCTTGGGGAAACCAAGCGTTTTTAAGTATCAAATATTTTATGCGTCTTCTTCTTCCTCTTCTTCATCTTCGTCTTCTTCGTCTTCTTCTTCATCTTCGTCCTCTTCTTCGTCCTCTTCTTCTTCGTCTTCTTCGTCCTCTTCTTCGTCCTCTTCTTCGTCTTCTTCGTCCTCTTCTTCTTCGTCTGTAAAAGTAACTTCTGTTTCATCAAAATATTGAATTTCAACCTCTACACCATTATGCGTGCCTGATTGTATTACTTCAGCTAGAGCTTTTAGAACTTCTTGTAAATCATCTCCAGGATTAACACTAAAGCCATTCTCAACATCTATTTTTATTTTTGCTCTTTTCACATCAGCCATTTACCTAACTCCTTCCATATAGATTTATATATACTATGTTGAAAGAGTATAAAAAGATTAATATATTTGCGGAAGTTTCATTAATCGGTCTCCTTAGCGTTATTTACCAATATTGATACCCATGGACCTTTTAATGGATGATCTGGAGTAATAATAGTGACTTTTATTTTTGGCTTTTCTATTTGCGTTAAAACGGTCTCATTTAATTCCTTACTTTGTTCTTCCAGCTCTATTACATCTTGAATCTCTTTATCTTGTACTTCATCAATCAATGTAGTTTTTGGTGGTGACTCCTCTTCAAAATCTAGCAATCCAATTTTGGGTAACTCCTCTAATTCCAATTCTTTAATAACGGCTAAATTCTCTAGCACCGAAGATTCATTTAGTACAATATTTTTTTGCTGCTCATACTCTGACAATTCCCATCCCATTGGCCCTGGTGGAGAAAACACAAATTTCTCTAAATCTAAAATAGGGATTACTATCTCTTCTTGTTCTGAACTCATTTTATTTCCCCCCACTATTACTCTTGATTTCATGATAAATATCAGGAAAATTTTGTAAAAATCCTTCCTTAGAATCTTCAAGCGCAATAATATTTTGCAATGCCCAAATATACTTTTCGTCAGACCATGAACGCTTTTGTCCTAAATAGTATTTATGTGCAATTGAACAGAATAAGTGAGGAAACGATAAATCAGTCCAAAGAACACGGAATTGTTTTTCTAAAAAGGGATTTTCCGAATTATACGCACTCAACATATGAATAGCTAAATTAGTATCCCAAACTGACATTTTTTTCATTACTTTATTTAAAATAATACGTAGGTCCCTCACTGGTAAATCACTTGTAATAGAATGTAACTCTTTCATAAACATAGCATCATCTATTTCTGTAAACCTCGCTAAGGTAAAATCTTGCTGACAAAAACTATTAGATGCAATAACTTCTTTTGTCCATTGGTCATAATATGGATCATTTAGTTCTTGTAATGCTTTATTTCCACGTGCTAACATCTTATCAACATACTCTAAAAACATAGTTGAAAATACATCATCTGGAAAGGAAAGTGCAATTCTTTTGTTTCCTTCTAACTCTTGTAATTTCCATCTGTATAATTTATGCCATTTTCCTAATCGACTCCGAATTTTACTTTCTTTCATCGGAATATATCCTTCCGATGCTTGATGGAATTTACCTGCATATATTAGTATCTTCTCTAATTGTTCTTTATTATAATAAATAACCTCTTTCCCTTGATGCTTATCATATAGTACATACGCATACTCATTAGATCCAATACAAAAGCCCCCTCTTTTTGTTTTATAAATTTTTGTAATTGGCAATCCATTTTGAAGGAGATGTAAATGTGCTCCAGCAATAAATAGCATCCTTTTGGGGTGCATTTGTGCTTGTTTTAATATTTTTAAGCCTTCTTCTGTTTCAACTTCCCACATTGTTCTCCCACTTCTGCTTGATTGTAAAAAAATATTACTTATTTCAAATGGATAAAAGCTAAGAACCTTTTTTAAATGTTCACTCTCTAATCCAGTTGTTTCTTCCACCTTTCATCATCCCCTTCTTAAAATTTATAAGATTTCCCCATATACTTTCATTAAATCCATAGCAACTCGGTTCCAATTAAATTCTTTTTCAACCTTACTACGTCCATATTTCCCTAACTGTTTTCTTTTATTTTCGTTATTTAAAAGATTAATTATCTTTTCTGCATATGCATCAGGGTTTTCAAAGTCATTGACAATATATCCATTTTTTCCTTCTTCAATTACTTCAGGATTACCACCTCGATTACTCGTAATTATTGGTAAACCTGCTGCCATTGCTTCGTAATGCACCCTAGCAAGGGGCTCTTGCCATTGTGAAGAGCAAACAAAAATATCTGACATAGCATAAAGTGTTGAAATATCCTTTGGCTTAACAAATTTAATAAAGACTACATGTTCTGGAAACATCGCGCCTAAGGTATATAAGTGTTTTACATAATTATTTACATTGTTATCTCCAAACCATTTTGAACCAATAAATACCATTACAATGTCTGGATTCTCCTCAATAATTTTAGGAAGAGCTTGTAGCAAAATATGAGGACCTTTTACTTTACTCAAGCGTCCAACAAATAAAACTATTTTTTTACTTTGTAAATTCAACTGTTTTTGCACATGACTTTTAACTTTTGTTCCATTCACAGTCCACGAAGGATAGTACTCATTTACATCTACACCAGAATATACTGTTCTCGTCTTTACTTTTGCAGCTCGAAAGCGCGAGGTAATTGTTTTTCCTATATAATCACTAACTGTTACAATTTTTGAAACAGCTGCAATACATGCTTCTCCCTCTTCATCACTTATCTTTTCATATGCAAACATTTCATTATGCACACTTAACACGAATTTTGTCTGTGGTGCTGCCTCACGTAAAATTGTAATCCAATTTGGACGATTGCATAAATGAACTACATCATATTTTTCCTGTTTCAAATGTTTAATAACATAAGGGAGATATTCCTCTTCTGGAAATCGTATATACCTTACGCCTTTGTTTTTTTCTTCTGGTTTCAAATTTGGATCTGTTATAGAAATAACCGTCACATTTTTTCCATTTGAAGCAATAATGGAAGCAACAGAATCTATATAAATTTGAATAGCTCCACCTCGTACAGCTGGTACAGGTAGCTTTTCAGTAGAAATTATTGCAATTTTCATTAAAACGCCTCCCCGTTTCATAAAAATACAACCTTCTTCATATGTTACGAAAAAAACTTTGTGTTTGTGATTTATCTACCATTTTTTCATCCTTTATTATGAAATTTAGTCAATAGTACTTTTTCTTCTTAAAGGCAAATGGCTAGAACAAAAATGGTCATGTACCATACAGTAATAAGAGAGTATAAAAGGATGGTGATATATGTGGAGAATAACAATGAAGAAGCGGTGTATACATTATCGCCCGAAGAAGAACAAAAACTAGTAGAATTGGCAGCGACAATGATTCAACATTGGAATATTCAAGCAACTACAATCGAATTAATACAAGGTGGACAACTGGCCTTAGTATGGAAAATTCAAACTGCAGATGGACCATTTTGCTTAAAGAGAATTCATCGCCCCGAAAAAAAAGCTCTATTTTCCATTCACGCTCAAGATTATCTAGCCAACAAAGGCATGCGTGTTCCAAGCATAATCCCAAGCAAATTGAATCAGTTGTATACGAAGCACGGTCCATTTTTATTTGTTGTTTATGATTGGATTGAGGGAAGACCATTTGAGCTTACAATGCAAGAAGATCTTGAAATGATTATGAAAGGGTTAGCAGATTTCCATGTAGCCTCTATTGGCTATAAGCCCCCACCAGGCATACCTATATTTACAAAACTAGGACGTTGGCCCAATCATTACATTAAAAGATTTCAACAGATGGAGATTTGGAAAACTTTATCCGCAACTATGCCAGATGATCCATTTTCACAGCTATATTTGGCTGAAATTGATGCGTTTATTTTAGAAGCAAAACAAACTTACCAAAGACTATTGGAATCTGAATATACTAAATGGACTGACGAATTACAAACATCCCCCAATTTATGTCATCAAGATTATGGAACAGGAAATTCCTTATTAGATACAAGTAATCAAATTTGGGTAATAGATTTAGATACGGTTTCTTACGATTTACCTATTCGAGACTTGCGTAAAATGATTATTCCTCTTTTAGATACAACTGGTGTTTGGAATGAAAACCAATTTAAAATTATGATTAACGCATATGAATCAGTTTCTCCTTTAACAGCTGAGCAGAAGAAAATTATGTTTATTGATATGTTATTTCCATACGAATTGTATGATGTAATTCGCGAAAGATATGTTAGAAAGTCGCCTTTACTTGCTGATGAGCTTGCTGAGGCTATGGAATATGAAAAGATTAAGTCAAAAGCTTTAAATATATTAATAGAGGAACTTTAATATGCAATACTAAGAGTTCTAGTGTGAAAATTACCATTATTAATAAAGAAAATAGTTTTGTTGCATATTTGTATCCATATAAACAAAAAAACGCTATTCTTTTTGTAGAATCATAGGAAAGGATGGCGTTTTTGATATGGACTTATCGATTATTATTGAATTAGAATTGTTTTCTAAAGAGTTACAAGGATATATGTCACCTTAGAAGGACTGTTATTTTTTATTTCGCTCTTATATACTTGCAATCACATAAACCTTCACAAAAACATCATACTTAGCTGCTAACTCTTCTAGTTTTTTTCTTGATATTAAGAATCAGTTTATGAACATTTCGTATTAGAGCGTTCGAGTTAATTTAAGCTATTTTCAAACACAACATATCAGCGATAATTTATGCCTATTCTGTATAAGTGTTAGCAAGTTCGTTTGCAAACTTGTGAGCACTTTTTTATTTTCTTCTGTTAAAAATCTTCATTGTATTTTTTCTTTTACACATCAATCAAACTGCCACTATGACCAAAGTCATTAATTAAAGAAAAAATAATAATAGTCGCGTTCATAACTTGCAAATTTCAAAAAAATTCTTCTTAGGCTGTAAAATTCGTGCTTTGTTGGTACTACTCCATGCCCACAAACCTAAGAAAAGCAAATACCCCAAAACAAGAAAATTGAGCTGAACTCTCATAAATAACTGTAAAAAGCTAAAATTTTGTTATAAGGGTCTCAAAATCTTAGCTTGATAGCAATGGGGTCTTCCCCCTATTAAGTAGACAATAAGAAAAAGACTAAATTACCAGTGTATTTCGATGTTAGATCGAAACACACTGGTTTGATTCCTTATTAATGTGGAACAAATTTATTACTTAGATTGTCTATTAAGTGTATTCCTAAAAATATAGGCAAACAGCATAAGGGGGATTTCTGTTGAAAATTAATGTGATAAGAACAATATTTGAAGTTAGGTTATCAAAAGAAAAGGCTTCAAATATTTAATAAAAATTTAAAGTTTACCCTACTTTTTATTTTAATAGTTCCTTATATCCTATATGTATATGTGTACATCTCTCGCACTACACTCTTTATGAACAGCAAAATTTACAATTTACAAGGAGTAGACTTTATGAATAAGAGAATCAAAGAATTAGAATCCCAAGTTGTTAGAAAAGTAATCCCAGGCTATGCAAGATTTATCAATGGACTAGGCGAAATATCTAAAGTAGGTGTAAAATGAATTTTATCAATAAACGAGAAAAGAAATTTACTAAACGACAAGTTATATTATTTATTTTAATTACAGGATATTATTCCCTTTTAATGATATCTACCACATTTGGGCGTTCAGCTGAGAATATCTTTGTAAGAACTATTGATTTCGATGTACTAAGCCAGTATCAACAAGCATGGAATCAATTTTCATTTAATTCTTTTTTTCATATATTTGTTAATATAGGTATGCTGTTTCCGTTAGGGATTTTATTACCTTTATTTAATGAAGTTTTTTTAAAAGTAAAATGGATGTTAATCAGTTCAATTACAACATCTTTATTTATTGAAACTCTTCAATTTATAACACTTCGTGGAAGTGCGGAACTAGACGATTTACTTCATAATACTATTGGAATGATGCTAGGGTATTGTATATTCAATATAGTTCTTATTCTTCTCAAAAAAAAGGAATCACACACATATATAGTCAAATATTTAATCTTACCAGCTGCTGTAAGCTTCTTCGCACTTGGAATAATTATTTCGTATGTAATGAAGGAATTTGGTAATATGCCATTTGATCCTTACAGAAAAACAGATATGTCTCATGTCACTATAAAAACATCACTAGAGTTAAGCGATGAAGGTAAAAAAATGCCTGTTTACGATTCTAAAGGTGAAAAAGTGCGAGACGTCGAAATTATTTCTCCAAAAGAAGCATTTCAAAAGCTGAAACAAGGAGATATTTATCCTATGGGAGCTTTCGGAGCGGGTGAAGAATTTGAAGGTGAGACTTTAGTCATTACGGAATATAATTTAGAACACGTCACGGATACAAAAGGTTTTTCTCAACCAGTATATATCTTTCGCGTACAGTTAAAAGATCATGACGTAGTTCTAACGAGTCCACCTATTTCCGCAAGGAAATAATGTGAATTTTCATTTTATACACATATAATCATAAAGTGAACTTCCCCCCGATTGTTAGACACAGGGCAGTACCACACACCCATCGACTTAAGTTTTTGTTGCATCCCCAAGTGTAAAAAAACGTTATTTTCTAAAGTTAATGAATTCCAAAAACTTAATTTGTTTTTTTCGTTATTTCTCAGTTACTTAATTTTCAAAAAAAGACTATCTTCTGGCTTGTGTACAGGGATAGTCTTCTTAATTATTAATTAGTTGAAACAGCCTTTACAAACGGTGAGAACTTATCTTCATAAATGCCTTAGCCTTCAAAACTATATAAGTCCAACTAGTATTTTTAATAACTACTTCAGTCACGGTTAGCGATATTCTCGGTTTAATATTATCCATAATAGACGTACCACCAGCATTTTAATGAAAATATACGCTAAGTAAATTTCTTATGTACATTCTTTTTATGTTATTAAATACATCTTTCTAAGATACGAGTTAATTCTTCATGGTTTGTTTGCATAACCCAATGCCCACCTCTTTGAATAGAATATACATCCCATTTTCTCTCCTTTGCTATTTCAGCTGATTTTTGAAAAATAGGGGCCATTGGCCAATTTGCAGGATGATCAAGAATTTCTATATATGTATGCGGAATCTCATTCACTATCGAATTATTCATTTCAATTGATTGTGTAAATGCTAATAGCGGCATAGCAACTTTTCTTTGATCTGATGCATTTCTTGGAATAATACGCCATCCATCTCCATGAGCCTTTACTTCTTCTATAAAATGTGAAGACATTTCCGGACCAGATATATCCATTACAGAATCCCCGTTATTTGGAATCATCGCATCAATATACACAATATTTTTAATGCATTCTGGAATAATTTCTGCAACCCCCGTTATTACCATTCCAGCATAGCTATGCCCTACTAAAATAACCTCCTTTAATTTTTCATAGTGAATAACGTTCACAATATCTTGAATATATGTTTTTAATCCTACACCCGGATGTGCAAGATGCGCTCTTTCTCCAAGTCCCGTTAATGTAGGTGTATATACTTCATGCCCCTCTTTTCTCAACTGTGTTGCAACTTCCCTCCAAACATATCCACCATCCCATGCACCGTGTACAAGTATAAATGTTGTCATAATATATCTCCCCTCTAATATGTTTTATATTTCCAAAATTCATTATAATCCATTTTTACAAAGTTAACCTTATATGTGGCTCAGCTTAAGAGATTTTAATACCCTCAAATACAAAAAAACGCTATTCTTTCTGTAGAATCATAGGAAAGGATGGCGTTTTTTTATGTCTGTTTCTGTGTCTGACGAATTACAACTATTTACTCAAGAGATTCAAAGCTTCTTATCTCCAAATATCTTACGCGATCTTGCCAGAGATGTTGGTTTCGTGCACATGCCCATCAAGCTAAGATCTTAAAGTACCCCCTAAATGGAAATTTTGTGTTTTTATAGCACCGAAGTTTATTTTTATCGTTTTAGAGAACAACAGATTTTTTAACTTGATAGCAATGTGGTGCTGCTCCCAGATGAACTCAAGATAGATAAAGAAATGAAGGAAACTGTTATAGAAATTTCTACATTTCTTTGGTAACGTATCGCTTCTTTCTTACAAAAACCTTAACTTTAACACATCAAAAAGGTTCTTTATGAAAACTTATAGAATTAGAACATATCGCAGCACTTTATAATTGAAGGGGTGATTATGTTGGAGTATTTAACAAAAACAAAAAACTCATCATCAGGTCTGAGAAAGTATTTGGAATCCCATCCGTTAACTTCATTCTTTGTAATGGCATATTTATTCTCGTGGGTTGTATTAATTCCATTTATCTTATCCCAATGGGGGATTTTACCTAAAACAAAAGCGTTTGATATTTTCTTTGTTGCCAATGCATTTGTAGGCCCTATGTTAGCAGCATATATCATGATTCGAATTCTTGAAGGAAAAGAGTCATGGAAAAAAGTTAGAAAAAGCATCATATCTACTAAAGTCGGTTTGAAGTGGTACTTGTTTACTCTCATCGGTATCCCTTCTGCAATGTTTCTGGGTATGGTGATTTTAAATAGGGGGATACCCACTTTCGATGACCTTACTTTTAGGTTTTTTATAACCTATCTCATCTCTTTTGTAGTTACTTTCTTTCTCGGTGGACCTTTACCTGAGGAAATCGGATGGCGCGGTTTCGCTCTCCCTCGTTTACAATCGAAGTTTGGAGCATTAAAAGCAACCTTTCTACTTGCCGTCCTGTGGGCTTTTTGGCATCTTCCTCATTTCTTAACTGCTGCACAAAGGGGTGGACCAGGTTCTAACCTTTCTATCCTATATATTCATTTACCAATTTTCATATTGATGTGTTTGCCGATTTCAATCATTCTCACTTGGGTCTATAACTGCAATCGCGGTAACTTATTTATTGTCATGCTAGTTCATGCGAGTGTAAATACGTTTAGCTTGGTACAAACTAATACCACCAACCCTGTTTTAAAGAATTCAGATTTATTTGTAGGGATAGGATTGAGCATTGTTGCTTTGCTTATTCTTATTTTCACACGAGGCAGCCTTGGATATAGACAAATTACTAATGAAATAGAATTCAGTAACAATGAAAATATAAGTAATTAGAAATGAAAACTATAAAATAGGTTGATGCAATGAGTGCGCACCACATCGCTCTAAAGCTAATGTAAATTAGTATCCATAAAACGAAAAAACGCTATTCTTTCCGTAGAATCATTGGAAAGAATGGCGTTTTTGTATATATATCTATCGATTCGAGATGAATTTCACTTTTTTGTTGAATCTATATATACCCTTCAACAACTTGCAAATGAGCTGGGATTTGTAAAACTTAAAAATATTTATGGTTCACAAGCATTGACTGATTTATTTAATTTGGATTAGTCAACATGTAACTTTCATCAATTCTGTTTTATGGGCTAATCTTGAGAAAATATTAATCGAATAAAAAAATAACATTTTTTCAATTTATTGTAATTATAATTAAAAGTATTCTGTTAGCCTTATACAGATGTATCCGTTGATTGATTCAATGTATGAATCTAGTTTGGCTATCCACAGAATATTCCACATACCATTGAAAAAGGGGGAAGGTTTATGCAAAGAGTTTTTAAGTTCCTGTTCATATCCGTTTTTTCTTTTATTTGTGTTTTGTATGTTCAAACAAACGCTTTTGCCGCACCAGCATACGATGGAGTTGTCAAAATGAAGCAGCCATCAGGCGAATCGTTTGAGGGTACGTTGCATGGGGATGAATGGTTCCATTGGGTAAGTACAAAAGATGGTGACGTACTTTTACAAGATCAGAAGGGATATTGGAATTACGCTGAGCTTACATCAGATGAACTGAAATCGACGGGGGAAAAATATAAAATTGATAAGAAGCCTTCGATGGCGGTAAATGAGAACAATTTGAACAAATGGATAAAGAAATACAACCCTCAAGCAAAGAAAAAACAAGAGTACATGAATAAATTACAAATAGAAGCACCAAAAAATATAGATGGAACTGTCACTCCAGTTCTAGGAAATAAAAAATTGCTTGTTTTGTTAATTGGATTTACAGATGTTGATATTGCATATAACGATAACGATTGGAGTAATAAATTCTTTTCTACAAATCAAAAGTCAGTAAAGAATTACTATAATGAAGTAAGTAATGGAAAAGTACAAATCACTCCAGCTTCCGAAACATATGGTACGCAAAATGATGGGGTAGTTAAAATAAAATTAGACTACGCTCATCCGAGTACATCGGGAAAAAGCATGGGAACGGTTATAACAGATGCATTGGCTAAAGCTGATTCCCAAGTGAATTTTGCTAGTCTTGATACTAATAACGATCAAATCATTGACTCCAAAGATGGTTTTTACATTGTAACTGTTCTTGCTGGTAATGAACAGGCTAGTGGCGGTCCACTTCCAAATATTTGGGCACATCAGTCAAATGCTCCTAATACAAATCACGATGGTGTTACAGTATCAGGCATGTATACAGCGCAGGGTGAAAAACAATATGGTCATATGGCGACAATTGGTATACCTGCTCATGAGTTAGGCCATTCTTTTGGTCTTCCAGATCTATATGGCGACAATAACCGTGTGGGTAGTCTAAGTATAATGGGGAATGGAGCTTGGAATAGTCTTCCAGGGGAAGAGTATGGAACTACGCCAGATCATATGGATGCTTGGTCCAAGACAAAACTAGGCTTTGTAACGCCAAATGTAGTAAATACCAGCAACAATTTTACTCTAAATGCGATCCCAAATAACTATAATGTGTTAAAGATTCCTTTAAAGGATAATACGTATTTTTTAGTTGAGAATCGCGCAAAGGTTGGGTATGATGAGAGCTTACCAACTAATTCTGGTGGTATTGCGGTTTGGCATATTGATGAATCCATGAATAATAATTCCAATGATCCTCATCCTTTCATTGATATAGAACAATCCGTCAGTGAATACCAAGACCCTTTCTATTACACGAATCAAAATCATGCTGCTACCTTTAGTCCAGACACCAATCCGAATAGTAATACCTACACAGGAGAAAAATCAGGAGTAACAATTACAACTACAAGTACAAGTAATTCTGCAATGAATGTAGCAGTCACAACAAAAGAAGCTAGTTTAATTCCACAAACAAACTGGACACTAAAATATGTAGATAGCTATAATTGGTACAATTTAGGTACGTATGCCTTTGATGGAAACAAAGACACATTTTGGCATACAAACTGGAGCCCCGTAGCTCCAATGCCACACGAGATTCAAATTGATTTAGGTGCAACCTATAACCTCTCCAAATTTAGCTATCTGCCAAGGCAAGACGGCCAAATAAACGGAACGATTAAGGACTATGAGTTTTACATTAGTAGTGATGGAGTGAATTGGGGAACAGCTGTATCTATAGGTGCTTTTGCCAATAATACTAATTTGAAGGAAGTCAGCTTTGCAAACAAGACAGGTCGTTATATTAGACTACGTGCATTAAGCGAGGTAAACAATAATCCATGGGCAAGTTCGGCTGAAATCAATGTATTTGGAGTGGCTCAATAATATATTCGTGAGGGTATCTATTTAAATCATTGATGCGATATTTCAGAAGGTTATCATTCGCTGAGAGTTTCATTCAGCCTTTGATAACCTCTTTATTTTGCCAATATGTTAAAAACAAAGAATGATAAAATTGAAAATATGATATACCAAAACACCCTGCATGTTTGAAGCATGCAGGGTGTTTTTTAGTCTTTGTTTTTCATAATGTAAGAAACCAGACGAAGGATCTCCAAGTATAACCATACTAATGTCATCATAAGCCCTACTGCACTGTACCATTCCATATACTTTGGTGCTCCACTATGAACGCCAGTTTCAATTGAATCGAAATCTAGTAATAAATCTAATGCAGCGACAATAATTACAATTGTACTTATGATGATACTAATTGTCCCACCTTGGTGAATATATGGAACAGTCACCCCTAAGATACCCAGTAAGAAAACAATAAAATACATAATAAGAATTCCAAGTATTGCAACCGTAACAACCGCACGAAACTTTTTAGTCACTTTTACTATTCGAGCTGCGTATAACACTAACATGACAAATAAAATCGAAATTGTTAATAATACAGCAGTTAAAACAATAGAATCACCAAATCGCATTGTATAATATGCTGAAATACTTCCTAATAAAATCCCCTGTAATACTGCGTAGATCGGTGCGCAAATTGGTGATATGTGAGGAATGAATATAACTACAAATGCGACAATTAGAGTAACTATTATAATTCCAATTAACACAGGTATTTTCATTATACCTTGTATCATTTGTACGTATGAATAGACAGATGCTGCAAGAAGTAAGATAAGCAAAATAAATGTTTTGGCTATCGTTCCACCAATAGTCATCGTAGAAGCATTTGTCTTCTCTTTATGAAATTTTTCTTTTTTAATATTGGATTAGTTGTTCTCATTTGTTCCTCCTAAATACACTCTACCTTTAAAGTGAATCTTTATATTTCTAATTTTTTATCAATGATACGCCCTGTAATAGCTGCTACGACAATTATGAATAAGCAAGTAAAACATACATCTAAAATAGTAAATCCTTCACTAGGATACAGTGATGTGTCAATAAAACCATTTTTATCTATGAATCCCGTACTCTTTATAGTGATTACATATTTCTCTAATTTACTTAATAAATCCAATACGAATGTTTCATTTGCTATTACATAGTATATTTCACTTAACTTCATACCACCAACCTTTACGGTCAAGGTATTCTTTCATTGCATTAAGTTGTGCATCTGATGTTGATTCCGAAACAAAATACGTTAAACCATCAGATTGTAATTTGAAGTTCGCTGTCATTTTAACAGATGTTAAAGCTTGCATAGCATCTTGAACCTCATATGGTGAAAATGCCCCCGTTTGGATGATATTTTGTTTCGGTTCTTCTGCTTGTACTTGCTCTTGCTTCTGTTCTGCTCCGGTAAACCAAGACAATAACTTGCTTCCAATAAGCGAATTCAAGTCACACTTACCAATACCAGGTACATTGCCTGTTTCCGTGTACTGCCAAATATCACAAGGATACGCTGGTTTATTGCCAACATATCGAAGAATCCAAACGAAATCACATTTCACATTTGCCATTTTAAACGGTGCGTACATATGATGCCCAACATATAAACCGACTTTCTTAGCACCTAAACGGTATAACTCATCGATAAAGGCTTGTGTGCCGGCTCTCATATCCCCCATCGATTTGTCTACTATTATTTAAAGCAGAATAATTGAATCTTTCTTTTCTCCTTTTATTATATCTACATCCAATTCATCATCAAACTCTTTAAACTCTCTTGCATCTATATCAGTCATATAGCTCTTTATTACTTTTGCCATATGCATAGAATACGGCATATGTATATTTTTTTCCTGAAGCATGCTTGAATTACAGCACATATAGTGTATCATTTTAGCGATGTAATTCCTTTCTACAGGTTTTACACCTAGCGTTAATATCTCAAGTATATATCGTTGCAATGTTTCACTACCATTTAGCGAATATTCGCCAGTGCTATAATACATTCCTTTTTGATCTACATATAAACTTGTGCCCTCAGGAACATCATTACGTTCTATCACCCCGTATTTTGGTGTATCAAAAGATGTATTTATTCTTATAACGTTTAAATTAGGAACCTTTAGCACATCCGGAACAATGTCAGGGAATGTATCTATATCAATTTTTTTATTTTGTAACTCTTTTATCCAATGTTTTCTTAAATTTGCATCTATAATGAAATACACTTGCTCATTCTGCTCTTTTGCACGTTGTAAAATTTCCGCTAATGTTTCAAAAACAAATTGTTTAAATTGAATTCCCATATCATTTCTTTTTGAAGGCTGCGGTAAAAAGGTATTATGTTTATTTACATTTAACAACAAGTAATCAATCGTTTGCCACTCTGTATTCCCATATAATTTATATGAAATTTCTTTTCCTTTTATTTGTGAAATAATAGGTAAGAAATCAAATTTCGAGATTCGTTCAATTGATAAATTAACATATGTACAAGGTAAATTTATTTTATTCCAACTACGTTTCAAAAACCCTTTTTGTTCTAATAAACTAAGAATACAATTTATTATTATTTTACGTGTTACACTTTGGCCTATAAATAAATTAATAAATGCTGAAATACGGTTTGTTCGTGCAAACCCTTCTCTAACGATTTGCTTTGGATCGATTTTTTCACGCCCATCACAATTTTTCATTGCGATTAACGCCAATGTCGCATCATTGCGCTCACCTGCAGTAGCATAAACCGCTTTCATAACATCCTCTACTAAATTTGTTTTGTATTTCTGGCAATATTGCATTTTATATGGATTTTGCAATACTTTTTCAATATTATATCTTACTATTTTTAACAATACTGGAGAATCTGCATTTAAAACATATAATGACTCACCGATTTGAGCTAGCACCATTTCACTTTCAAATAACGCTTGTTCAACTTCCAACGAGATTTTTTCAGACCATATTTCTAACGTTATAGTCTCTAATCCTTTTGGTGCAATTAAAGGGAATAATTCATTTTCATTATTTGTTGCTACCTTTTTACATTCTGGTAGTAATGTGAAATTAGCGAATTTTTGCTGAAACCCTTTAAATAGATGCTCTCTTTCTTTTACTTTTATACCAGGTTTTATTTTAGTACCTTGAACTTTATATATTCTCTCATTGTATGGAAGCAACACCCTTATATTTGTTCCTATCATATAATCTTTCGGATATTGAAGAATATGCTCTAATTCAACTTCTCCACCTATACGAAAATCATCTTTTAAATTTCTAAATATCTTAATCCATTTTATGCCGTTTGTAGCCTGCTGAACTTTTAGTTTTACAAATCGTAATTTCTTATTATTCGATGCAAATTCTGGGGTAGAAACCAATATCATGCCCCGTTTTCGTCTTAATAGCAAAGGAATATCTGGATGGTTATATTCTTGATAAAATCTCCGAACTCCTATTGAAACATTTAATAGTGGAATATTTTCGCCTCCGCGCGTGATACATTCGAAACGATATACATAGGCGAAATAATCTTGAGTTTTTTCATCTTTAATAGGCTCTGACATTGCCTCACAAATATTTTGTGATCTAAGAGGAGAAAAATATATATCTTCTTCATTGATATTCTCTAATCGTACAGGTTGTTCACAAAAAATATGAGAAATTAAAGCAGGCACCCACTTAGAATATATTTCATTATCATGTAGTACTGTTAAGTTAGAAATTAAATCATAATGCCATTCATATTTTGGCAATTCTATTAATTTATTAGGTTTCCAATCATGAATTACCTCATACCAACTTTGGAAAATATAATCGAGTTGTTCTTTTCTAATAGGTTCTTTCGATACAATCCATGGTGTATTTTCATTTAATACATACGGATTATGCTGAATAAATAATATATCAGAAAACATATCATATAATCTTTCATTCAATCGTTTCAACTTACTTGTTAATAAAAATGTCTTATAATGTATCTCTACAATATCAAGCCAATCAATAGGAAAATATATAAATGATACACTTTCGTTTAAAAGAGGTACTACTATATTTTCAAATATTAATAACTTTAATTTTCCCATCAGATGATTACTTCCTTTCTACATTTACTTGATCATCAAAAACTAGAAAAACAGTTACATAATTTAATCAATTCATTTTTAAAAATCTATTTATTTTAATTATGAAATATAATTAACCCACTAATGAAAGTAATATTTATTTTCTGTATATGATTAAACGTAGCATATGCATCACATCCCTCACGCTTTTAATACTTAACATTCAAATTATACAATATAAATACTTGCATTGTATTTGAAATTTACGAAAATTTTACAAAAAACTATATAAAAATAGGCATTGTACATACCTCTATTCTTTATCCAATAATATTTGTATTCATTGTTGAGTTTTTATTAAATAAACCAGTCTCCTAATACATCTAAGAGACTGGAAAAATTCACTCCAGCGGCCCTTTATATGGAATACGTGGCATATTAATAAAATCATACGTCACAATATTTTCTATGTTTGTCAAATAGGCATGTAAGCTTTCAACTAACATAAGATTAGGTATACTGTCTTTTTCTTTTATCAAAATAATAGGCTTTTGGAATGCATATGCGTAACCAATTTCAAAAGCCGTACCACTATCTACACATCCATTCACAAAGTCATGAATTACCACTACTACATCCGCTCTTCTTAAATATTTTAAATCATTATGAAAAACTGCAGTTCTCCACTCCATAGATCCAAAAATTAAATGTTCATGTTGATAAAACCTGGCTGAAAAAATATCTGCAACAAAAGGATTGTTACTAAGCGCATTTTCTAGTCTCTTTACCCTGTTAAGTTGTTCATCATTAAAAAATGGACTTGCTATAAATACCCTAACAACCCTTGTATTCTTTTTATCCATACCACCTATACCTCCTTTCGCTCTTATAAACTTTAAATATTCCGTGTATTACGTATATATTATCGTTTATTAAAAAGTTATGAATATCTCCCCCCTAAATAAAACCAAAAATTCTGCTAATAATTCAGACACATGGTTATCTTTCTCCGATTTTCTTACATGAGCAGTTAGATTTTGTAGCTGCTCTTTTATTTCATTCCTGCTCTTGTTTCTCAAAGAATTCCTTAACTGTGTTTTCCCAATAAGAACACGTATCCATTCCCATTTTCTACAAAATGAAATTTTATTAAGTTTTCTATTAATTACGTATATTGATTTCTTTTCTAAATTAATTTAGAGATGAATAGTTCATTGACGAACTATTCTATGTTAAACTAATTAAAAAAAGAAAAGGGACGAGTATTATGAGTTTAAAAAATCATAGTTTCAAACAAGCAGGAGAAGTTGTCCAGTCATTTGTAACAATAAACAAAGAAATTATAAAGTTCACACATCAAAACGCCTCCAGTTTAGGATTAACAGTACAACAAATGGGTATCTTAAATACAATTTATGCACTTCCTAATGTTACTCTTAAAGAGATTTCAGAACGTCTTTCAGTTCCTAAAAGTACAGTAAGTGTGAATGTAGATGAATTAGTTAATCTACAGTTCATCGAGCGAAAACAATCAGATGAAGATCGTAGAGAAATAAAATTAAAAGTAACAAACCAAGGACAAGAAGTATCGAAAAGATCCATTGAAAACTCTACTTCCTACAAAGCAATGGAACTAGCACTACAACAACTTCAAGAAGATGATATTCAAACATTATTACGTGTTCATAAAGATTTATTAATCTCTCTACAGCAATTTCGTTAATAAATGTAAACCATTTTAAATACAAATTCTAATTCTTATTTTTCAAAGAACTGCGCAGTTAGATTTCACTAGCTGTTCTTTTATTTTAAATAGTATTTTTGTTGAATTTTCATTGACTTTACGTTGACCTTTTGTTGATTTTTTCTTCACGTTTAAAAGAAACAAACATACGATATTGTATGTAGTCTCTCCGCTCATAGGGATCTACCTTTCTTATCGAAGAGCATACTTATATGTGTGCTCTTTTTACTTACAATGAAATAACAATTTTATTTACTATCCATTTCCTCTTGCATAAGAACTACAGTTTTAAACATTACTTGCTCAAAATCTTTTTCATCCATGTATGGCTTTACAATCTCTAGAATCGCAATAATCCATTCAGAGTTGTTCACATCCTCACATGTATCACTACATATAAATATTAAATTACGCATTTAATTAACCTAGTATAATGCGGGAAATTGATAATCATATTTATCTTTTAAAGAAGAGTCCCCAAATTTCAGCCCCTTGACACGCACCGTTACTCCTTTGTTGCGATTGGAATGATGTAATGTATTTAACCTCTACAATATAAATAAAAAAGAACACCTTAAGTCAGTGCCCTTCTTGCAAACATCAACCTCTATGTAATTGAACATACTGATAACATAAATCCTCCAAATGTAACTGCACCTAGTAATCCTAATACAAATCCAGTTATACAAACACAATCAGCAAGACAAATGGAAGACTGCGATAATGGAACAAATGACCTACTTGTACTCGATCCATATTGTTTTATTTTCTCATAATTTATATCTAACATTAATTGTAGACATGCTATACCTTCCTCAATAGAATGAAAAGATTCTTTTTCTAATCGATCCAATAATTTACTATTAAAAGTAATTGGAAGAGGATACCGTTTATCTAATTTCATATTTTGATAAATTAATTGTAAACGAGATAATATATTATTTTTCTTTTTTTCACATGTTACTGTGTGTTTCATTTTATTACATTCATTTAATAACAGTGTCAATTCATCTCTGTTTCCGTATAAATCCCTTGCTATTTTTCTCTTTAGTTTGTACGAATGGATCATAGATTTAATTTCAATCATTTTAATACACTTCCTAATAAAATTTTACTTACCCTAATATTTTAAAAATAAACAGTACTTTTAAATCTTATTTAAAATACACTCAAGTATCTTCTTTTACTATCGATTAACATTACATTAACCTTACATACTTGTAATAATTTCTTTTGCTACCTACTAACTAGAAGCAACAGATTTCTTATTTTATGGTAAAAAATACAAAAAAGCAATGATTAGGTTTTAAATCTAGTCATTGCTTTTTCGATCTTATATTGATTTACAACTAAAAATCTAAATATCTTTCTTTAACTTGAATGCTACATGTGTATTAATTAAATTCTTTAATAAAAATTATATAATGCTTCACTAATGGATTCCTTTTTTCTTTTATCAATATTCATATGTTACAATAGTACCAGTTGTATCAGTAGTACCACTAAAACCATTAAAACAATTTGAACAACTACCACAGCTACCACAACCTCCGCAGCCGCCACAACCAAAACAACCGAAGCAACCAATACAACGGAATCCACCACAACGAAATCCACCACAGCGACCTGCACAACCGCCACAACGACCGCCACAGCCTCCGCAGCGACGAGCAACATCTTCAATATAGTAATATGGATTTTGGTTTTGTTGGTCCCAATATACGATATTTCCAGGCTGGTAATCATTAAGGCTTAACGCTTGTAGTTCTTGTTGAAAATTATTCATTTTCATGACCTCCGTTTATAAACTTCAACTTTTTCAATGCTTTCTTATATTTCTGTTCGTTAAATCTAAGTAAAAATAGCGCTATAAAGTGAAACTTTAATCAGTGAGGGTTTTCTTCATCCCCCACTGATTATTAGTTGAACCAATCGGACTTTTATGGGCAGTTGATCCCCCACCTAACTTCTTTGCTTTCGCTGAATTTTGAGGCGGGGGTCTTACTGCCCATTAAAGCGAGATAAACTAAGTTCAATACGTACCCCTACAAAATATGACCTAACACTATATGATGCACCTTGTTCATACACCTATTTTTAGGTTATTTTTTCCATGGGTTCATTTTTATAAATTGAAAAAAGACGCACTTAGATTAATGCGTCTTTTTGCGATACTTCTTTGGTGAAATCCTATTCATAAGTATTATTCATACCTGTGAATAGCAATACCTCTACTCATTATCCAATTACATCTTTTATTTCTGTATTCACTGGCCACTTTTCTAAAGTATAGGCCATTTCCCAAAATGAATATTCATATTGACTGCTAATAATAAAGTGCTGTTTCATTCGATTTCGATCAGACTCTGTTACTTTTTCAGCGATAGTGTCTAATCGCGTAATTTGCTCTTCAACTAATGTACGGAACCAATCAGATCCATAAGCAGAAATCCATTCGTTATAAATTGGCTCTTCTGGCTGACACTCTTTTAAACGTTCACCAATTTCATAATACAACCAATAGCAAGGTAATATTGCTGCAATGATATCACCTAAATGTCCTTCATACGCAGCACGATACATATGTGAAGTATATGCATATGCAGTTGGAGCAGGGA
Source organism: Bacillus cereus group sp. BfR-BA-01309 (assembly GCF_022664315.1). Lineage (NCBI taxonomy): Bacteria > Bacillati > Bacillota > Bacilli > Caryophanales > Bacillaceae > Bacillus > Bacillus cereus group sp. BfR-BA-01309. The sequence goes on along the minus strand of NZ_JAKUHE010000001.1, from coordinate 271,009 downwards.
TAAAATTCTCTTTTTCTTCTTGAGTTATCCCTAGTTTCTTCGCAAAATTCTCATGTAAAGATAATTCTGCTTCATATGTATTTTGAGCATGGTGTGCCATACGAGCTGTCGTTTCTAATTCTAGAGCCTTTGTAGCTCCTAACGTTTGTACTCTAGCGAAATGACTCAAATAATATGAATCTTGAAGCACGTAATAGCGAAAACTAGCTAAATCTAACGTTCCTTCACCAAGTTTTTTTACAAAAGGGTGTTGAAAACTAGCTTCCCAAATTGAATCTACTTCTTTACGTAATGATTGTGAAAAAGTCATTTAAATCCCTCCAATTATGTATAAAATTTAAGTATTTACCCACAATTATTAAATCTGTAAAACAAAAAAACTTTCTTTACAGGCGTAAAGAAAGTGAAATTGACAGTATTTATTCATAAAATAGTAATGTCTTCCCACTTCCCTACGCTAGTATTAACCAGATCAGGTACTAAGAGTCTCAAATTTGCATTTAATCTCAGCCTATAATAGGCCCCCCTAGTGGATAAATATTTAATTTTCGTATTGTATTCATCATAACATACTTCATGTTACTGTCAAAAGTATTCATGCTACTGCTACTTAAAATCCTTCTTCTTGTCTTACTCTTACTGAAGTTTCAATAATCATATCTAATAGTTTACTATAATGAATTCCAGCCGCGTCTGCACTTTTTGGTAGTAAACTTGCTTTTGTCATCCCTGGTAAAGTATTAATCTCCATTACATATGGAATACCGTCCTTCACCATCATATCAACTCTCGCATAAACGCTGCATTTCAAAGCTTTATAACAAGCCAGTGACGCTTTGTTTACACGTTCCTTCAATTCAGCTGGAAGTTCGATAACTTCTTCAATTGTACCAGCATCATCATATTTCGCATTGTAATCAAAGAATTCAGCTGCATGTCGAATTGAAATGATAGGTAACTGTTTTCCATCAAAAATTGAACATGTAATCTCGTCACCTTTTATATACTTCTCTATTACTACTTCAGAATCCCATTCGAACACAGTTTCCAGCATAGAAATTAATTCCTCTTTATCATAGACAATCTTTACCCCGACACTTGAGCCACCAGAGTTTGGTTTTACCACTAATGGAAACCCTAACTTATCTAATTCATCAAGATTTAGATCCTTCATTTTTGTAAGTTCAATCCAATCTGGTGTTTCTATTCCTTCATAACGTAAAATCTTTTTCGAAATATTTTTGTCCATACATATACCACTAGATAACATATTGCTCCCACTATAAGGAATACCTAAACTTTCAAGCGTTCCTTGAACCGTCCCATCTTCTCCGTATTTTCCGTGTAATGCGAGCAGCGCAAAATCAATGTCCTTCGCTTTTTCGATTAAATCCATTTTTTCATCTAACGTAATTGGAACTATTTCATACTTACTTTTATCTAAATGTGCAATCATTTCATTTCCAGTCATAATTGATACTTGTTTTTCAGAAGATACTCCACCCATAATAACGCCAATTCTCATTTCCTCAACTCCAAATTTCATTTTTTATTGTATCACCAATTATTTTGATTCCCCGAACTATATCTTCTTCTTTCAGACGTGAAAATCCTAATCGAAAAGTGTTCGCTCCTCCTCCATCAGAATAAAAAACATCTCCTGGAGAGAATGTAACGCCTTGCTCATAACACTTTTGCAAAAGCGTACGGGCATGAATTTTTTCTTCTAACTCTATAAATAAATGGAGGCCACCATCACCGGTCATTCTTTGAAACGGAATGTACTCGTTACACGCCCCAACAGCTAATTCATATTTTTTCTTATAAACTGATCTTGCCTTTTTTAAATATTTTTCAAAATATCCTTCATGTAAATATTGAAATAGAACAGCTTGATCTAACGTAGATGTGTGAATCGTTCTTGCTCTTTTTACACTTTCTAAATGATGAATCAGCTCTTTATCTGCAATAATCCATCCTACACGTAAACCAGGGAAAAGTACCTTCGAAAAGCTACTAATATAAATCACATTATTACCAGCGCCAGCAAAGGTTAATAATGGTGCTAAATGTGAACCTGAATAACGTAGTTCTTCATTAAATCCATCTTCTATAATAGGAATTTTATATTTTGAAAATAATCTCATCAGTTCCGTTCTTTTCTCCGAACTCGTAACAATACCAGTTGGATTATGATAAGAAGGAATTAAATACGCGAAATCAAAATCCTTTTCACGCAAACTTTTTTCTACTTCGTTCGTATCGATGCCATCTTCATTCATATTAATTCCATGCACTTCAAGTCCATGTAAACGGAAAAGCTTCAGTGCAGCATGATGAGTCGGGTTCTCACAAATAACCCGCCCCGATTTTTTGGATAACGAGGAAAGTACAATATCCAATCCTTCAGTAAACCCATTTGTAATTAAAATATCTTTGTTTGAAATATCTACACCTTTCATTTCCATATAATGAAGTAGATAATTCATTAACGGTCTATAACCTTTTGCGTATCCGTAATTTAATACGACATCTCCTTCAATGGACATGCGAGTAAGAAAAGCTCTTTTGAAATTTTCCACATCAAATAGCTTTTCGTCCGGAGCAATACTGTTAAAAACAATCATTCCTTTTTCCCAGCGAACACCATGTTTCATTAAATCTAATTCATCCGCTAATAAGGTAACTGTATTAAGTTTATTTTTCCAATCTATTTCAACTGACGAAGTGTTCGATATATCAACCTTCGCAACAAAATTTCCTTTTCCTTTAACTGCATAAATGAGTCCTTCTTGCTCTAAATCGGCATAAGCAGCGAGTACAGTATTTCTGCTCACACTTAGTAATTCGCTTAGCTCCCTTGTTGAAGGAATTTTTTGATCCCCAAGCAAATGCCCTTTCATAATCATCTTTTTCAAATAATCTTTCAATTGAATATAAACGGGACGATCTTTGACAACTTTAAAATCTTTAAACAATTCCTTACCCCCTGCAATCATTTTTGCATAATTATTTCATTCTCAAAAGGTCCACTACATATGTATTTTTTATAAAGGGCGGTACGGTATTTTAAAAATAAAGGCTAATAATCAATGGTGGATGTTACTCCTCACTAATACGGTACAAATCTTTACGGTATAAGTTAATAATATCTTTTAAAGCTGCTGCTGCGGCTCCGCGTGGATTAGAAGCACCACCAATTGTAGTAATTTGTCCCATCGTATCTGTAAAGAACGTAATCCCTTTTTCTGTCCCATTTACATTTGCTAGCGGATGATCCTTATCTATTTCGTACGGTTCTACTTTAAGAACCATTTTACCCTCTTGATCCTTATATGCTGAAGCTATTAATTTAATATATTTATTATGTTCCTTAGCATTTCGAATTTGTTGTTGTGTAACATGTTCGATTCCTTTTATATGTATATCTGCAAGCGTATTTTCTGTTCCCATTAAACTGTTTATCAAAAGTAACAATTTACACGCACTATCAGAACCACTTACATCTAATATTGAGTTCGTTTCAGCAATTCCTTTATGTTGCGCATCTTTCAGTGCTTCTTCAAACGTAATATCTTCCTCATTCATTTTCGAAAGAATATAATTTGTAGTCCCGTTTAATATTCCTTCTATTTTTTCAATATGACAACCAGCTAAACTAAATTGACCAATATCAAGTGTCGGTAATGCGGCCGCGGTTGCACCACTATATCGAATTCGTACATTTGCGATTTTTGCTGCTTCATTTATTTCTCTCCAGTTTGTAACGAGTGCACCTTTTGAAATTGCTACTATATCCATATGTTTCTCAATCGCTTGTTTTATATATTGTTTTCCTGGATTTCCATCTTTAAGATTTGTAACAGTCGATTCCACCAGTACAGTACCACTTATGTTATCTGTTGCTCGTTCCTTCGGATGATGTTCAATATATTCTTCAATTGCAGAGCTACCACCACCATACCTTAATAAGTGATGAATAGATAAGCCATCCTCATTATGTATTGCAACATTTCTACCTAATACGCCACTTACAATTAATTGAATCCCGTATGTTTCATATATATATGAATATTTTTCGTTTAATAATTTTACAAACTCTCTGCCAACTGTTCCAAATCCTGATAATACAACTTGAATTTTCATAATATCTCCCCATATTTTTCTACCAAATCCCTCTTTCAATATAATGTCAACTACCCCCACTGAAATGAATCGTTTCAGTGGGGGCTTGAGTTCAAACGCTAGGTCTTTTCGTCCATCGCTAGACAGTTTGACGCTCTAGCATTCATGTCACCTTATGGTAACACCCCAAGTATGTTTTTGGTTGGTACTGGCAACGAACGATTGTTTTCCCACTTGCACCACCCTTTCGAAAAAGAGCAATTCTTCCTTATGGAAGAAGCCACCACTCAGATGAATCCGGCGTGTACTACAAGCCCCGACAAGTCGAGTACACATGGATGGTTGACACACCCACTAAGCTATGCGCGAAGCAACCGCCTTACGTTTTTGCACTTCTAATAGAATCGGCGTTTTTACTTTAAGATTTTCATCTAATTGTACCACTCTTGATTTTCCCAATGTATTCAGCGCACCATTAATATCAGCATGGATACATGTTCCTGCTTTACTTTGGTACAGACCACGAGTGATTCGTTTTCCACTAAAGCGATAATGCGCCTTACCTTCCTTAAACCAAACTGGAACCGGATCTTTGTCTAGGAAACTGGCTTTTGAAGTATAGCTTTCTTCTTGTTTCAAAAATCGGATGCCTTCTTTTACACATTTATTCTCAATTGCTGCAATCAGTTTATGAAATGGGATTTGAACAAATGTTTGATTATTCTTTTTTCCCATATCAGATTTTTGTTTCCAGCCAGCGTTATACCCTACGACAACCGTATCTACGCTACATTCTTTCACTTTTTTGAACAACAGGCCTACAGTTTGTGAAATGTAACCATTTATTTTTCTTTCTCGTTTATGCCAAAGTGCAGCCATTTGATTCGTTACAACTCGCTTAGAAAGTCCGTTTTCCATATTTTTCAGCCCTAGATTACGTATCATTTTGTTGAAGTACTGGTTAATAGATTTTAGTTTTTTTCCATCAATTAAAAATGCATCGCCTGTATTTGTCACGCAACTTACTAATCTATCTACACCTAAATCGCAACTCAAAGCGTTACTCGTAGTCGTGGATGGTTTCTTCATTTGAGAAACGTGCAGTTCATATGTGTAATGCACCTCAAAGAACCGACCTTTTTGCTTCGGTACAATCTCAATGTAGGAGATTTTTTTATTTCTTAAGTTTTTCGGCATACGTATTTTAATGGAACCGAATTTTTGCCTGAACGCAACACTCATCGGAATCACCCAATACCCGTTATCATCCACTTTTGGAACTTGATAAATTTCAATAATTCGTTTGTCAGTGGAACGAGAATAATTCGGAAACTTAGGACGCCCTGTGAATGTTTCTGGTTTTTTCTTCCACAGTTCCATTGCTTTAAAAAAGCTCTTCACTTCTGCATATAAGGCTCTACGAATCGCTTGAACAGAGTTTGATTGCATGCCCGAGTAATTCATATCAGCCTGCATGGCAGTATCCACTTCTTTTACAGTAGCCATTTTATGATGGTTCAAATAACTTTGTTTTATCGTGTACAATCCAACATTTCGCAATGCTTTTGAAGTATGTGACATGCGCTGAAGTAAGCGAAATTCTTTTGCAGTGAGACAAGCTCGTCCAATATTCTGTTTCTGTGTGAATCGTTGTATTGTTTCTCTTTTCTTTTGTTTACGTAATACTTTCACCGCTTTCTTTTTAGCCATTGTTTTCACCACCTTTCTTAGAGCGTTCATTAAAATTATTTTTGATAAATTAATATTTAGAAAGGAATGGAACAAGAACATGTTCTTCATCGTAATTCCTTTTAGATCAAGTAGCGGAATGATAATCATTATCCAATTTCGTTGCCTTACAATCTATTCCCTCCTCATCTACATTATATCGTAAGACAAAAAGAAACAAACATTCGCACTCAAAAAATTACTATGAGCGAAACAAAAGAGTTCAACCTACCTTCTGACGGCAATTCATCTCCACGTGAATTGTTGGGTTTCACCCGTAACACAAATCAGATGGAGTCTTGTTCTAAAACGATTATATCCATGTTTCACAGCATGCTATAATAACTGAAACAAAATGTAAATATTTATATAGGTTGTATATATACAACCTATATAAATATTTACTTTTTACAATACAACTTGTAAATCTGTTTATTTGAATTTATAATTAAAAATAACTTCCTCATGTTAAAAAAATTTAATACCATAAGTAAACTAATTTCATCGCCTGAAAAGGAGGAAAAAGCATGCAAATTGGCTCAAATATTCATAGATTATCTCAACCTACTAAAATAACTCCATCTAACCTTGAGCATAATAACACCACTTCTACTAAACTGGAAGATAAAAAATCAAATGATCCAATCAAGTTTGATATTCGTTCATCTGAAAAAGAGATGAAACAACCTGCGCATAAATTTAACGAATTAGATTTATGGAAGATGTTAAAAGATAAAGGTGTTCCTTTATGGATTATACTTGAAATGCTACAAAAGGCCCGTAAAGAAAAGGAAGCTCAAGATAGTTCGGTTCAATATGCAAATGGTATTGAAGAAACGAACGAGACACGATTAAATGAAGTAATGTAAGTTATTTACATGGTATTAAAAAGAGTTCGAGGTTGATAAAGTTTCTATCAATCTCGAACTCTTTTTTTAAGACTTTTCTCCAATCGTTATAAACTGAAATGATACTTCCCCTTTATAACCTTCAATTAACTTGTCTACTTTTACCTTTTCATTTATCAATGTATTATCTGTCGACATTTTTGGTTTTTCATCACCTAAAGACTTTTTCAAGTGGAGAAGGTGCATTTTCGTTTCATTTGCTTTTATTTCTTTATACACACTATCTTTTGCTACAATTACATAATATTGGGTTGGATATTTACGAGTGTTACCTATCCAAGCATCACTATCGTATTTAACAGCAATCTCCTGTCCCTCTAATTCAATACTTTTTAAATCTTTTTCATCTTCTTGTGCCAACAAAAGCGAGCCTTCTTTTGGTAACTTGGGTAACGTATCTATAGGTCTAAATTGGGATCCATTCTCTCTATGACGAAAAACCTTAGTTTTAATCAATGCTTGTGCTGTATATTCATTTAAAATTAATACTTGTCCTTTTCCAAATGTAGCTGTTTTCACAGAAAACACTTCATTTTCTTTCGTAATTTCCTGATAACGATTCATAATTGATAAAGTATTATTTTCATCTCCAATGATTAATACACCGTTAGCTGGAAATCTGTTTTCATTTTTAGAGCATGCACTTAAACTTATTAACATTAATATACTTAAAATGAAAATAGATAATATTTTCTTCATCACAGTTCCTTTCATAACTCAAATTATTTTTACATGCTTTTATGCAGTCTTACTTACTCATATTCCCTACTGTTCCATAGTTTTATAAAGCTTTTGTAAATAACGCCAACGAGTTATATAGAAATATAAAACTTGTATACAGATAAATGTAATTAAAATTACAATGGAACTATTTAAAATAGAAAAATCGACTAATTGTTGCAATGCCATATAAGCAACCACTGTGTGTATTACTGCAATGATAATCGGTAAAAAGAACATTAATAATAACTGTCTCGTTACAACTTTTTTCAACTCTCGTTTACTTAATCCCATTTTCGAAATCATTTTATATTGTTGTTGATCGCGATCCAAATCAGTATATAACCGGAAGTAAATAAAACTAGCGGCAAACGTGAAGAAGACGATTCCAACTAAAACACTTGCCATAAGTAATAATCCATTCGTTTGTTTTGCCTCTAACAAACTTAAAGTCAAAGCTTGAAAATAGAAGTTACCTTCCCTTGCATCTTCATCGAATATACTATTTAATTGATTTGAAATTTCTTTCGTCTTTATCCAGTCATCTACAACAAATCCGTATGTACGATGTTGAATAACTTCATCTTCTTGATTGATATTAAAAGGAATACCGTCATATACACGATCTTGAACTGCGATAAAAATACCGCTAGTATCATGTGGTAAAACTAAATTTTCCACAGCTTTTTTCACACGAAATATCTTTATCCAATCTCCTTCAATGACTTCAATATTCTTTTTATAATCACCATTTTTAAATTCTTGTTTTTGCGATACCATTCCAGGGATTAGTAATATTTCATCTTCTTTTTCAATTGTTTCTTGTTGATATCCTAGTGCTCTCGCAAGTTCGTTATATTCACTTAACTTCATTACATATACATTACTTTCTGTATATTTATAAGAAGATGAAGCCGTTCGATATGGAATATTCGCATCAGCAAGATGTTTTTTTATAATAGAGAGATGTTTATCCACCACTTTGTCTTTTTCAGGTCCAACATATAGAAACGTATATGGGTTTGTCATCCTTACCAATTCTTTATTCCCAACAGCAGCTGTAGTTCCAATCGCTGTAAAAGCAACCGCTGAAATAATAGACACTATAAAAAACATCGTTGCATTATCTTTCATACGGTAAATTAATTCTGAAAACGTTAGTATATTGGTTCTCTTTAAAAAGAAAGATTCACTTCTTTTCGCAAGATGCAATATATAAACGCTACATTGTGTATATAAAAAGTACGTTCCTATAATTACTAAGAGTACACCCATTACGAGTATGATAAAACTATGATTTTGAATAAAGCGAAATACTGAAATATATCCACACCCTATACTAATTAAAGAAAGTAACGATAATATTATTGAAGCTTTCGGTTCAGGCTTTGGCTTTTCTCCAGCTTGAATAAGTTCCACAAGTTCGGTTACTTTAACCGTTTTAAATGTAACTAACGAAACAATTAAAAATAAGACAAGAAACGTAAAAACTGTTAATAATACAGCCTGAACTGGTATATAAAAAGGTAAGCCATTACTAATCATTAATACACTGGCACTGATTAGTAAAACTAGTTTAGAAAATATGAGACCGATGAGGATCCCAATACAAATCGAGCCAAGTCCAATTAACATATTTTCAATTAACAATAACTTCTTAAGCTGTTTCATTGACATACCTTGCATCATTAAAATGCCAAATTCTTTCTTACGCGTTTTTAAAAACGAGCTCACTGAATATAGAATAAAGAAAAAAGAAAATACAAAAATCAAACCTTGGGATATTTGAAATCCTAATGTACCAAATGTACTTATTGTTTTACTTGTCGATTTCAACTCCCCCTGTAAATCCGGATGGAATAATAAAAGTGCATACGTAAAGAAAATCATAATCGAAAATGCACTACTTAAAAAATGGGCTGCATATGTACGCTTATTTCGAAAAATATTATTAAATGCGAACTGACGAAAAGTCATGCCTTTTCCCTCCTAACAAAGAAAGGACATCCATAATCTTTTGATAAAAAGTTTGCCGACTATCACCACGATAAATTTCGTTATATAGTTGACCATCTTTAATGAAAATTACCCGGCTGCAAAAACTAGCTGCATACGGATCATGTGTAACTAACATCATCGTTGCCTTTTCTTCCTTATTAAGCGTATCGAGCATCTCCATTACATCATTTGAAGATTTAGAGTCTAAATTCCCGGTTGGTTCATCTGCAAGTAATAATTGCGGTTTATGAACGATTGCACGAGCGATTGCTGTTCTTTGAGCTTGTCCCCCTGATATTTCAAACGTTCTTTTATTCAATATATCTGTAATATTTAATTTCACTGCAATTTCTTCCACTCGTTTGTTCATTTCTTGCACAGAAACACCATCTAATGTCATCGGCAATACGATATTTTCCTTCACTGTAAGCGTGCTAAGTAAATTAAATGATTGGAATACAAATCCTAATTGCTTTCTACGGAATAAAGCTAAATCTTCCGATGATAATTGAAAAGGATTTGTACCATTTATTACTATTTCTCCTGAGGACGGAGAGTCGATAGTAGATACCATATTTAATAACGTTGTTTTTCCACTACCTGATGGCCCCATGATCCCTATAAATTCACCTTCTTGAATTGATAAATCAATATCCACTAATGCTTTAAAAGGGATTTTCCCTTTATATACTTTACTAATATTTTTCGCATGTAAAATTTCCATTTCTATTCTCCCTTCATTTGCACTTCTCACAATAGAGTGTAAATGAATTGTCTTATAGCTCATATTGATTCATCTTTCATTTATCTTACACGCTTGTAAGATTTCTAAAAAAACTGATAATAGAACTATTTACAAATTAAAATTAACGCATAACTATCTTATAATAATTGTATAGTGGCAGGAAATACAATGTATATCATATATTTATTAAATAAAAGGGAAAAGACCGAGCGATCGGTCTTTTCCCTTTCGAATATTATGTTTTTAACTACTTTCTTAAACGGAAACATATTTGGTAAAACTTTTTATACTATTTCACATGATAATAACCTCTACAAAAAATTGAGTTCTTCAGTTTAATCGCAATTAATAATGAATTATATATATCTGAAGCAGAAATGATTGCGTTTATCCAACATACAAATAATAAGATTGATTTAATATTTCCTGATACAAAAGATGATATAATGGCCGGAACGACCGATAATACAATAATAGGTAAACTCTTGAACTACTCACCACTTAACGTCCTTACGGACTGTTTGAAGTGGGAGATTCCTAAGTACAGAAGCCTAGTGGCTTCTAATTCATTAGGCTATCCCCGTAGTTCCTACGGTTAGAAGCCTTAAAGCTTCATTTTTAAGATTGATACTTGCGTTAATATCTCTGTCGTGATGACTATTGCACTCAGGACAATCCCATTCACGAAGATTTAGATTCTTAACGTCTTTATTTTGATACCCACAACAAGAACATAATTGGCTTGAAGCAAATGTTTTGGATACCGGAATGACTTGTTTTCCATACCATTTTTCCTTGTATTCTAGCAACGTTCTAAACTGTGACCAAGATACTTCACTAATCGCTATATCCCCCATTTTATTTATAACAATAATGTGTAGACATTCATGAATGATGAAGACTAAACTCCCTAAAATAATGAGATAAAATATATTAATATGAGTGAAACTTTCTCCAAAATAATACGGTATTAGAAAAATAATGATTTGAAGTACATATACAAACCTTCTATGTCTGAAATGTTCGCTGTAATCCAAGTTAATCGTTTTTGTAGCGATTCCATTCGTTCAGATAAGTAATCTTCAACCGATGGAGGTACAACTAGTCTATTATTATACTTCTCTTTTTCCCACTGATCTTTTGATATCAAATACTCTTCAAAATCTTGATGTTGTCGGCTCCCTGTGATAGAAACATTACCTGAACGAACAAGGTTTCTAAGTTCTGTGAGGACGGCCATTTCATAATAATGTCTATCTATACTTCCATCGATTAGGAACAAAATTTAACGGTGCATCTTCTGGAATTTTTCGTTTCCTGTGTCTATTCATCTCTTTAATGGTATCAATTGCTTGTAGCAACAGCTCCCCTGATTTAGTTGAAGTAAATTCTAAGACATCTAATAAGGTTGGTGTATATTTGCGTAGATAAGTAAAACGATTCTTGAGTAAATCCAAGTAGTCATAATCCATAGGTCTAGATAATTGTTTGGCCTCCTCAATGGAGTTTACAACATCTTCCCAAGGCATTATAGATTCTAAGGCTGCATATGGATCTTTTCCTTGCTCTCTTTCTTCTTGTGGTCTTTTTTTGTCGTTTTTTGATTCCGGAAGCATGTTTCTATGCCGTTACACCTATTATAGGGAGGTGATTAACGAAAACTTAGTAGTAGATTGTTGTAAGAAATATACACTCTTTTTAGGAAAATATAATAAAAAATGGAGGATTTTAATCCTCTTTTAAAAAATATATGTAAATATAATAAAAAACGAATGATTAATAGAAATATTCTACGCCACTCGTTTTTTATCGGACTTCTTTTTACTGTACTTTTATTTTCTTTATGAGTTATTAGAAAAATAATTGTCTATATAAGTCTTTATTTTTTCAAAATCCTTTTCCATAAATAAGATTGCTGGTACTTCAATTATTGGAAGATTATTTTCATTATCAAAAGGTGGACACGGTTTGGGAACTACCAAATAGTCAACTGAGTTTTTATCCCTAATATAATTAATTGAAACATCATAATACTCAGAAAAATATTCCTTCAAATTATCCTGATTCCTTAAAAATGGTAGAGAAAATATTGAACCATAATTTATACCAGCGTCGACAATTAATACAAAGCATATTTTTTTCATGATACACCCTCCTCGTATAATAAGTTTTAAGTTAATAACTGTTCCTTGAAAATTAAATAGTTTTTATCTTCGTTGTCCTTCAACGTTTAACACGATCTAGATATCAACTCGTTCACCAGCAAACAGAATGTAAGCAACACTTTCTGGAGAACCTTTACTACAAATGTAATTTCTATGACGAAATAAACGATCGGTGCGGTATACATTCAGTACGTCCATCAATTTGTCGAGCATTTGGTTATTATAATAATCTCCTTTGTTTTCGTAATCCGAAATTAGCTTTAGCTTCTAGAAGAAATTATATGGCCAGCTCATATCCTGTCGGTATCTTGAGTGTTGATTTTACATGGAACAACTTTACTTAGGCGAAAAGTCTAAACTTTTTTACGGATCTAATCGGCTTTATATTTGAGAGATATTGTCTTATCGTGTTTTTTATGACATTTAGTTGGTGGCCCCGTGGTGTAATTAGAAAAAGGTAACACTGATAAAAACAGGTTTCCTTTTTCTTTATATTCAATTAAAATATATCATTATTTTAATTGAATTTCCAGACTTTGTCTTTTTTATTTTATTGGTAAACTTATGCTTAGCATGAATTGGAGGGATATATATGATAGATTATAGAATAATTTCAAGAGAAAACTATTCAAATAAGATTGGAGAGCTTGTAACAATGCTCGAACATACAAGAGATGTTACATTGAGCGAAATCTCCAATTTAAACCAAAGTGATTTAGATTTCTTACCAAACGGTAGTTCAAACACTATTAGTTCTCTCTTATCACATATTGCAGCGATGGAGTTTGTTCATCAAGTTATCTCGTTTGAAAAAAGAGATTTAACTGAAAGTGAATATCTAAAGTGGCGAATTTCTTTAGAACTTGGAGACAAAGCAAGGGAATGAATAAATAAATCTTATTCAACCAAAGGGTGCTTTACTTGAGAAAGTCACTAGAATAGTCAAATGATAACTATGAACTGCCCCCAATTGCTAGGTTTTGTTTAACAATTGGGGGCAGTTCATTTATAGCGCATAGGTAATCAGCTTTTTGTTAATCATGAGGTAGATATTTTTAACTAAAAAACCAACGATGGAAATATATTACAACTTATGACCCATTTTTACACGTATCTCGGCTGAACCCCTGATAGGCTTTATGTTCATAAAGATTATCAAGGGAAAGGTATAGCTTCAGCTCTTGTTGATATGCTTGAGTTAGAGGCAAAAAGATTAAACTTTTTAGAGATTATCACAGAGGCCAGTATTACTGCCAAGTCATTCTTTAAACACAAAGGGTACCAAGTAATCTGTTCACAAATTATAGAACGTAAGGGCATTAAATTAACTACTTATCGAATGACTAAAAAGATAATAGCATAATTTCGCTCTACTACTAGCTATATACTCTATAAGTGCATCCATATTTTGAAACCACAATTTATACCAAAGTAGCTGTTTGGCCCCAGGTTAAGAAAACAACTATAAATTCATTACTAAGCTAAAAACCGATTTCCTTAGCGTACAGGAAATCGGTTTTTTTTTTGCTAGAAGTTGCTTAGCGTATAATTTCCGCGTTTTGTTGGCAGGACCCCAACTAGTACTTTAAAATGCAAAAAAGCTTAGAATTTTAACTCTAAGCTTTTTGCATTGTATGATTCCCTTTAAAGAGCACTATTTTTTACCCATTCGGATTTACTCAATACATAATGATTATAAATTTGGTTTTCTATCTTCTGTTGACTCAAATAAACGAACCCGCATTTTTCAATCACTTTATTTGACGGTACGTTATTAATTAATGCAATTGCGTTAAGGACATCCACATTTGTATTTTCAAACAAATAGCCGATCAAGCCTTTTGTCGCTTTCGTTGCATATCCATTATTATGATATTCACTTGAAACAGCATACATAATTTCTCTATTCGGTGCAGGAAGCTCATCTTTCAGACTTGTGCAGCACCATCCAATAAATTCATTTGTGATTTTCTTAAATATTCCTAGTCTTAATATGTGATCATCTATGTTAGTCGTAGTTCTCACTGCATGAAGAAATGCTTTGTTTTCTGGTATTTCGTAATTTGTAACCCAATTAACTCGTTGTTCTTTCGTTGATTTCCAGTCTGGTAAAAACTTTTCTATTTCCGGTTGATTTGCTATTTTATAAATACTTTCTGCATCTTTGACCGTAAACTCTTGTAGGTATATATCTCCGCAATCTATTTTAAATAACTTAGTCAAACTCTCTTCTCCCATGTTAATCCCCCTTACTTACGTTAAAGCGCCTTAATCTGCTTCGTAAGTTCCATAAACCGTTCATCTAGTTCTTTATATTCTTTGTCTTTAGAAGTTAAAAAGCTTAATTTCCCTAACACTTCTTGTCTTTCTGTTTCTAACGTTAAACGCAGTTCTTCAATTTCATCTCTAGTTTTCGTCGGTTCTTCGAGCTGCTTTTGTATCGTATTGTTTACAAACACGAGTTTTGTGTTGGTTGTCTTCTCCAAAAAATATCGATCGTGAGAAACGATAACGAGTGTTCCATTATACTCAGCTAACGTATTTTCAAGCTGTTCACGTGAAGGGAGATCAAGGTGATTCGTTGGTTCATCCAATATAAGTACATCTTTTTCATCTAAAATATAAGCCATGAGCTTACATTTCACTCTTTCCCCCATACTCATATACTCTATTGGCTCTTTCCATTGAGAAGCTTGGAACCCTAAATGTTTCATTAAATTTTGGACTTTTCCTCTTTCTTCAAATGTCTCTTTATAAAATAAATCTTCTGGTGTTTTATCAAGCGGTAAATCAAATACTTCTTGTGTTAAATATCCAATGTTTGCTGATGGTGAAATCCATACTTCTCCTTCGGTGGTTTCTGTTCCCATAATCATCTTCAGTAAAGTTGTTTTCCCGCTACCGTTTGGTCCAATAATCGCAACCTTCTCACCGTGCTGGATAGTAAAATTAACGTTTTCAAATAATATACGTTTATTAAATTCTTTCCTCAATTGTTTTACTTCTAAGAAACGTTTTCCTACTTTTTTACTCGCTTGAATGGAAAATTCAACTGAATACTCTTCTTTCACACGTTCTACTTTCGTTTTCTCCAGCTCTTTTTCGAGACGTTTTCGTTTCGATTTAACTTGCGCGTCCATTCGCTTCGCCTTTACACGATAAAATTCTTTCACTCCTTCTTGTTTTGTAGACTGTGCATGTGCCTTTTGTGACCATGAACTTAGTTCTTTTATATGTGTTTCTACTTGTTCTATCTTTTTTTGTTGTTTTTCATATTCACGCTGCTGCGTCATTCTTTTATGCTCACGTGCTTTCATATAACTCGTATAATTCCCGCTATGGTCAATTAATTTCTTATCCTCAATTGACCATATTCTTGTTGCGACAACATCTAAAAAGTATCGATCGTGCGATACGACGATAACTGTACCTTTCATATTTTTGATTTGTTTAATGAGAAATTCCGTACTCATCTCATCTAAATGATTTGTCGGTTCGTCTAATATTAAGACATTAGGATTTTCGGCAAATCCTTTTGCTAATCGAACTTTTAGCTTTTCACCACCACTTAAAGTTAGAAAATCGTTCGTTGGCACGCCCCATTTTGCAAGAAGTTCGGCTTCTTTTGCAATCATATCCTTACTAACGAAAGATTCTTTTTCTTGTTCAACATATGCTGTTGTCATATTCATTTGCATCCATTCAACAGTACCTTTTGAAGGTTCAATCTTTCCATTAATTAATTGAAGTAAAGTTGATTTACCAGCACCGTTTTTACCAATTAATCCGATAACATCCCCTTGTCTTACTGTCACATTCATTTTCTCTAACAAAGTGTTTTCCTTTATTTCAACATAAACATCATTTAATTTTAATAGTTCTTTCATAATACCGATCCCTTTCATTAAGGGAGAATAAAAAAATCCTCCCAAATAAATTTGGCAGGATTAGTCGTTAAAATATTTATACCCAAATAAGCTATTGCGCAACATAAATAGCAATACCGTTGTATGGAAATTGGGCAGACTAATCCTATTTTTTAGAAATTGAAATTTATTTAATTTCAACATTTAAAAATAAGATTAGTTAATCATCGTCCACCCATCATTCCTTTCCGTCGTTAGTAACCATATTGTACCATGATAGTACTGTATGAGTAAATGCAATTATATGTGCTATTATTATGATTGCTTTCTTCTAGGTCTATTTATCATTTCTTAGCTCCAAATTGAACAAGCTTACTTTATTTTTAGATTCCCCTAATAATAACTTTCTAAGCACGCCCTCTTATATAATTTTTATATAACTGTATGATTAATTTTATATTATACATACTACATTTCAGTTTTTATAATAAAGTTATCATTTTAAAGGAGGGATTCTACAATGGAATTTAGCAAACTTGGAAACAGTGGATTAACAGTAAGTAAGATTGCATACGGTAACTGGATAAACCATGGTGGAAAAGTAAATGAAGATACTGCAAATGAATGTGTAAAAGCCGCATTAGATGTTGGAATTACAACGTTCGATACTGCAGATGTTTATTCGGACACTATTGCTGAGGAAGTACTTGGTCGCTCTTTGAAAGGAATACGCCGAGAAAGTTTAGAACTTTGTACAAAAGTATGCCATCCGACCGGACCTGGAAAAAATGATCGTGGATTATCACGAAAACATATTATAGAAAATTGTAATGCATCGTTACAACGGCTACATACAGACTACATTGATGTCTATTATGCACATCGATTCGATACAACAACACCTCTTGAAGAAACGATGGTAGCTTTCTCAGATCTTGTAAGACAAGGTAAAATTCTTTATTTAGGTGTAAGTGAATGGACATCGGAGCAAATCACACGCGGTGCAGCACTGGCCCGAGAATTGAACATTCCGCTTATCGCTAGCCAGCCTCAATATTCGATGTTGTGGCGAGTTATCGAAACGGATGTAATACCTACATGCCAACGTGAAGGACTCGGTCAAATTGTTTGGTCTCCTCTCGCACAAGGTATTCTCACTGGAAAATACCAACCAGGTAAACCACTCCCCGCCCAATCACGTGCTAATTCAGATGCAGGAAAACCATTTTTCAACAAACTCGTACAACGTTGGATGAGTGATAATGTACTTACTGCTATACAAAAACTTAATCCTATTGCACAAGAAAATCATCTCACCCTACCTCAACTCGCAGTTGCATGGGTACTACAAAATCCAGCTGTTTCCTCTGCTATTATTGGCGCTTCCAATCCGGAGCAAATAAGAGAAAATGTAATTGCTTCTAGTGTTACATTGTCACCTGAAATTATGGGTCAAATTGATAGTGTGCTAAAAGGTTTCATTGAGTATGATCCAAGTAAAACAGGTTAAATCATAAGTGATTGAACAATAAATATAGTACCTTTCCAAATTCACTACTGCCCATCCATTCAAGATGGGCCTTTACTTTTCAAATTCAAATTGCGAACTCTTATAAATCTCTCTAACAACTGCTAAGAAATTCTCGAGCACGACAGACTTTTCATCTTGTCTCCATCCAGCGTATAAGTTTATCTCCGGTGTATGTTCCTGAATGTCTTTATACATGACTCCCGATTTTTTATAACTTTCCACCGAAGATGGAACGACAGAAATCCCCATTCCTGCTGCGACTAAATTAACAATCGTCTGCATTTGAATTGCTTCTTGAACAATATTTAAACTCACTCCATGTTCCCAAAAGTAACTAATAATTAAATCATAAAAGTTACTACCGAAATGACGAGGAAATAAAACAAATGGTTCATCTACTAGTTCTTTAATAGAAATATTAGGTAGCGAAACTAATGGGTGATCTTCATATAAAACCAATTTTAAACGTTCTTTGGAACAAACTTCGGAATACAATATTTCATTATTCTGCTTAGAACGAATAAATCCAATATGAATTTGTTTTTCATAGAGTGCTTTTATCTGCTGATCTGTTGTCATCTCGCGTAATATAAGCTGAATTTTAGGAAACCGCTCTCGAAAGGTTTTTAATATGTCTATAACCGTTTCTGTAGAATCGACAAAGCCAATGATTAAATGCCCGATCTTCCCTTCATCCGCGAGCTGTGTTTCTTTAATGGTTCTATCTACTTGAAGTAACGTTTGTCGCGCACCTTCTAAAAAGATTTTCCCCGCATCGGTAAGTTCAACCATCCTTTTTGTCCTGTGAAGAAGTTGAACACCTAATTCTTCTTCCAACTTTCGAATTTCTTGACTTAAAGGCGGTTGTGCCATCATAAGACGTTCTGCCGCACGACTAAAGTTTAATTCTTCTGCCACTGTTATGAAATATTTCATTTTACGAATATCCATTACAATCCCCCTAACATTCACAACTAGCAAAAAAGCCCTCCTTCTAATAAATTATAAATAAAAATAGGAGGAAACTATATCAATTCCTTTTCGTTTCTTTTTTATCATAAATCATTTCGTAAAAATACAAGAGATTTATACTAAATTGAATTACATGTTTTGGGCAATTTCATTACTTTCATATATTATTTGATTTACCATTTTGTTGAGTAACGAGTACTTGAAATTTTATTCATCTAATTATAAAAACAAAATGTTATTCGTTATCCAATAATCAATTATTGTTTTTCGATAAATTTTTATTGATTATACCCTTACAATAAGCTATTATATGTTTGTAGAAATTTTTAATGTAAGGATTGAATTTATGGACAGGACATTAAAAATCACAAAGTTAAATATGTTTTTAAGGATTTTTCTCATCCCGATTATAGTAGGGATTATTGTTGGTATACTAACTAAATTGGGGCAAGGTATACTTCCAGGACATTGGAATTCATTAGCTAATCTAGGAAGCGTTTGGTTAATTCCATCCTTTTTTGTGGCTAGCTTTAGTTATTCTAAGCGTACAGCTATACTTTATGGTATCCTTGCACTACTCGGTATGGTATTAGGCTATTATGGTTATGCAATCGTTATTACATATGTAGCTCACTCTATTTATTTTATATCTGTATGGATTGTATGTGCATTTATAGGAGGAACTATCTTTGGAATTGCAGGTTTTCTATGGAAAGATACTACAAATCCACTTCATAAATTCGGAAGCGCACTTATTAGTGGAGTTTTTGTAACGGATGGACTTCACATTCTTTTAAATTTTGAAGACTATAGTCACATGTTACCTGTTGGATATACGGAAGTGATAGTCGGGATTATCTTGATTCTTGTATTAGAACGCTCTAATGCTAATCGAATTTCTTCTTTCTTAATGATGGTCCCTATCACTATTTTAGGATTAATTGGATATAAACTATTAAGTTTGTTTACTTAATTACAATACTGTATCATGAAAAAACAAAAGACAAATTCTATTATAATCTACAAAACATATCACGAATTCGAACATTATACTTATTAATGTTGATACACTTATTCATAGGATGGATTCATGAAGCTATCTCTTTCAAAGGGGTGGCTTTTTTCTTACAAAAACTATTTATCAGCTTTTTATTAAATACTTCTAATTTAACAATCGTATTTAATAGCGTGTCATCATACATACTAAGATGACCTTTTACCATTTCATATAATCGCTATAAAGTGAAACTTTAATCAATGGAAGTTTTCTTCATCCCCCACTAATTATTAGTTGAACCAATCAGACTGCCCATTAAAGCGGGATAAAATAAGGCTAAAAAACTTATCTCCAAAGTTCTTTAGCCTAGATCACTTATTTACACATTAAAAAATATAATACGTACAACGGTACCTTTACCAACTTCTGAATGGATTTCTACACTATGTCCTAATTGTTTCGTAATTTCATATACAAGATATAGCCCCATTCCAGTTGATTCTTTAAAATCTCTACCATTTTCTCCTGTAAAGAAAGGTTTAAACACTCTTGGTAAATCTTGCTTCGGAATTCCTACACCACTATCGATAATTTCAAGTTTAACGTTATTACCTTCCTTACAAGCATTTACTTTAATCTTCTCTCTACTACCTGACGAATATTTAATCGCATTCGATAGTATTTGTCCAATTAAAAATTGTAACCATTTTGCATCACTTTCCACAGTAATATCCTTATCAATTTTAAGCTCTGGATATACAAAATTCCGGATAAAGAAGCGTTTATGCTCATGCACGGAATCATTCACTATTTTATGTAGCTGTACTTTTTCTACATAAAAATCTTGTGTAAATGCTTCTAAACGTGCGACATACAAAGCCATCTCTAACCCCTTTTTCAACCTATCTGTTTCCTCATTTATACTTTCAAAACGTGGGTCTACTTCATCCTGTGTAATTAATTCTATTACAGATAAAGGTGTTTTCATTTGATGTATCCACTGGTTCATAAAGGTTAAATGATCACTATTTTTTCTCTCTTGTATTTGCAGCTGATTTTGATAATGGCGATATTGCACCTCAAGTAGGTCTTGAAGCGCAGTAGATACAGCTGAAAAATCAGATTTTTGAACAGATTCATCCAAAGATTCAAGCGGATTTGCTAATCGTTCATAAAAAGAGCGATGTGTAAAGTAACGAAATACTAAATAACTCAACATAAAAAATGCACCTAAAAACATTGCATATAATGCCGTTGCAATATGGTTATGCCCATCAAACCAATATACAAGAAATATGGCTAGTAGCTGGATTACTGTAAAACAAATAAGTGGTATATGATCACGAATAAATAATTTTATCATTTCTCTATACCATTATCCCAAGTTATATGTAATCTATAACCGACACTGCGAATCGTTTCAATTGCATCTTCAATCTGTAATGTTTTTAACTTTTTACGCACACGAGTTGTATTTACGCTTAAAGTATTATCATCAACATAAGATTCGCTATCCCATAATTTATTTAATAGCACTTCTCTACCCACAACACGCGGATAATTTTTCATTAACATCTCTAATAAAATAGCTTCATTTCTTGTTATATCAATCTCTTGATTCTTAAGCTTCAATACAAGCCTTTCGGGATATAAACAAAGACCTTGTTGCTCAACCATCCGTTCTTCTACTTTCGGTGCATAATCTCCGTAAGCACGTCTTAAATGACTACGAATTTTAGCCATTACAACTTCGTAATGGAATGGCTTTGAAATAAAATCATCGCCACCATTTTCAAGCGCCATAACTTGATCCATTGTGCCTTCACGAGCCGAAATAAATAATATCGGACATGTAGAAACTCCGCGAATTTGACGACACCAATAGTATCCATCAAAACTTGGTAAATTAATATCTAATAAAACTAACTCTGGTTGTTCTTCTAAAAAAATGTTTAATACATTTTGAAAATCCGATACAATAATTCCTTCATACCCGTATTTCGCGACATGTGTTGATAATAGTTCTGCAATTTTCATATCGTCTTCTACAATCATAATTTTAACCATGTGATTACTCCTTTTTCGATCCACAATCTTATATTCAATTATATAAAGTGAAACTTTAATCAGTGGGGGTTTTCTTCATCCCCCACTGATTATCAGCCCTCACCAATCGGACTTTTATGGGCAGTTGATCCCCCACCTAACTTCTTTGCTTTCGCTGAATTTTGTGGTGGGGGTCTTACTGCCCATTAAAGCGGGATAAAATAAATACTACCTTTTTTTATATAATCCGTAAATCCAAAAAAGGATACTTTTATACAACAGCATCCTTCTTCTATTATTCTTATCTAATATGAAATTCACTCAAAGTAAACCCTAGTTTCTCCACATAATTCATACCTAATTCCATCCGAGCGGTCTTCAATGGATCCACAACTTGGCAAATTTTCAAATTACCTGCAGCTGATAATAAAAGCGTTGCATCAGCTTTAGACATTTCTAATTCTTCATGTAAAAATGTCACCATATTACGTACAGCACGATTCGCTGCATCATCTAACAATTTCTCTGAAGCAATCGTCATTACTTTTTCTTTTTGAATAGCCATTGGTAGTGGCCATTTCTTTCCTTTTATAATTTGAACTGTTACAGTAACCTCACCAGCAACCTCTACTCCACTAACACCAATTTCACCATCACCCATCGCCGCGTGTAAATCACCTAATGCTAATAGAGCGCCAGGAACATTTACAGGTAATAGTAATATTGTCCCTTCTTTTATTTCTTTACAGTCCATATTACCGCCGTGATCATGCGGAGTGCCACATGAAATACTCTCTTCTTTCGGCGCAGTACCAATAACACCAATCATTGGATTAATCGGAATTTGTAGTTCATTTGAAAACAAAACATGTTCATTATGTATCGGGACAATTTTCACTGTATTTTCGTTTAAATCTTCACCCATTACGCCAAGATTCGTTCCTGTAGTTAAAACACCTTGCTCTGCGATTTTAATCTGTTCAATCGATACGACTAAAATATCACCGGGTTCTGCACCATTAATAAATACTGGACCAGTCGCTGGATTAATTCGGTTCCAATCTAATTCTTGAAACGCAACATCTTCAGAGTCAATTTGATTTTCAAAGCAATCATATGTTTCAAATACAAGACGACTCCCTACTTCTACTTCCATACAAGGCTGATTATCTGGTGACATTGCATAAACAATATGTTCTTTATGAATGCGATACATTTTATTTCTCCCCTTTTATATTGGTCTACAATTACTAATTAGCTTTTTTCGTACAAGCTCCTGTTAAAAATTAATAAATTTACATATAGAAAAGCACCTAGCTTATTTTCATACATACACTCTTTACTATAACAGGTAAAGAAAGGTGGTAGCACTATGCCCCTTATTCCATATAACGAAAGCGATGTTGACTTACTCGCTCGATTAATACGCGCTGAAGCTGAAGGCGAAGGTCGACAAGGCGAACAACTTGTTGGATGTGTTGTCGTAAATCGTGTATTTTGTGATTGTTTAGACTTTAAACAACTTCGATCTGTGCGTGATGCAGTGTATCAAAGCCCAGGTGGATTTGAAGCAGTACAATACGGATATTTTTATCAGCGTGCTCGCGAATCAGAAAAAGATATCGCAAGAAAAGTTTTACAAGGCGAATGGCGCTGGCCAGCACGATGGGCTCTTTGGTATTTTCGTCCAACTGGATCTTGTCCACCTGAATGGTATAACCAGCCGTTTGCAGGGCAATTTAAAAGTCATTGTTTTTATGAACCTCGTGGTGATGAATGTCCGAAAATGTATTCACGATAGCAAAATTTGAAACGCAAGTACTTAGACCACTGAGTACTTGCGTTTCCTTTATTTTTTAGAAATCTAATAATGTGATGAATTTTTCAAGGCCTACTACATGTATTAATAACGGTATACGCGGGCCACTAGACTGATTCATAATGAGCCTATAAATAATAATAAATAATTGTTTTTGATTTTCTTTCATTATTTTTTTATTTTCATGATGACAAATCAAATACAATTGTTCCATGAAGTTTGAGTAATCTATATTAGAACGAAGTATTTTACAAACTTCTACTAGCCATTCTTTCTGTCTTTCATCTAATGTGTTGTAAAACTCTGTATTTCTCTCTTGATTTACCGCAATTAATTTTTCAGATTGAAAGTTTTTTATCCAATACTCTGCACGGTTACTTATCGCTATCATATCATCTAATGCATAACTCCTATCTATTTTTTCTAAAATACTTTGTAAAATAGATGGATCAAAATTTAGCAGCGGTAACGTTCCAGCTACTTGATTAAATTTTGGATATTCTTTAAACCCGCTATCAACTTTAGAGAGTTTAATTACATCAAATAAATCTTCATTTTTGAGCGTTTTATTCTCATAATTAACTTTCAATCGTTCATATTCTGTATAATTGCGAATCACATCTTCATCAAGACCGATATGAAAAGCTGCGTTTGGTCTATATTTAGCAAACATAAACAGAATCACTTCCTGTAAATACACGTTTAACAACTCACTAGGTGTAATACTATTCCCTGAAGAACTTGACATTTTTTCATGATGCCCTTTAATGCCGATGAAATCATAAGCAATATAATGCGGCGCTTCACGATTGAATATTTTCCTTGTAATTTCCTTTGATACATTATAACTACCCGTTTCCGATGAATGATCTCTTCCGCCCGGTTCAAAAATAACATCCTCTATCACCCACCTCATCGGCCAATCGATTTTCCAATTCAGTTTCATTTTATTTGTATTTAATACCGATAATGCATTTTGATTTCCACACACACATTCATACCGAACCGTTTTTAATACTTCATCAAAATGCGTAATCGTTGTTGCATCTTTACCGCATTTCTCACAATATAATGTAACCGGATAAAAGCTCTCTCGCTCTTCTGCACTACACTCCCCAGTTTTAAAACTCATTAAAATATCATATATTTCTTTTCTTCTATATAAAGCCTCTAATATGTTTTTGTTATACCTTCCGCTTCTATATTCAGCGTGTTGATATATGAATTCCACTTCAATCCCAAATGCTTGAAGCGATTTCTCAAATTCTTTTTCAAAATGCTCTGCATACGAATTATGACAGCCATATGGATCTGGAATATCACAGTATGGCATACCAATATATTTCGCAAAAGATGGATCAATATTTTTAGGGACTTTTCTAAACCGGTCATAATCATCCCATGAGAATATAAAACGAGTCTTTTTCCCTAAATCTTGAAGTGCCCTTACAACGAAATAAGTCGTTATTATTTCGCGAAAGTTCCCGATATGAACAGAACCAGATGGACTGATTCCAGATGCGCAAACAAACGTTTCTTTGTTTGGATGTTTTCTAATTAACTCATGTGCTACTTCATACGCCCAATGCATATATTACTCACCTCAATTATTTTTTGTTTTCACATTTTCAAATTTATGCAATAAAAAAACTCCCACCCCCAAGATTATTCATCTTGAGGACGAGAGTTGTTAGCTTCGCGGTACCACCTCAGTTTGTTAATACGTCACCATATTAACCTTTTCAGGTACGGCAAAATATGCTTATACCCTATCTCTATAACGGGAGAACCCGTCGCACCATCCCTAAACAAATTAGTTCCTTGCGCAGCTCCAAGTCTTTTTTCATTAAGATGTATACCGCTCTTTCTCAGCTACCAGAGCTCTCTGTATGCATTCTTTCTTAACTACTCTTCTCTTCCATGCCATTTTAAATATTAGTTTTTCATATGATAATTTATAATACTTTTATTGTCAAACTTTTCCGGACAAAAAAGCTATCTAAATAAATGCTTTATCGCTTCTAATTGAATTTTGTGGCTACATTCATCACAACAATATGTCCCTTTTGATTTCTCTTTAAATCGTTTATATTTTTCACTTCCCTCGTAAACACGGAATATATTTTTACAAGAAAAACAAACAATTTCATAATACATCATATGCATTTTCCTCTCCATGTTTATACATTTTTTAATCACTTGAGAAATCAGTTTTCCAAAGTACAAATCTTAATATCTTCTGACTAAAGGTTTACCTCTATTCTTATCGAATTATATAAATATCTTATAAAGCGAGGTGAACATCTTGATCAGTAATATAGAATTAGTTTTAGATGCTAAAGCAAGTTTAGCTGAAGGGCCATGTTGGAATGAAAATAAACAACTTTTATACTGGGTTGATATTATGGAGAAACAATTATGCATATTTAATCCTACTACTAATACAAACCGAGTAATCGCTCTTAATCAACAAATCGGCTGTGTTGTTCCATATTTAGAAGACGTACTACTCCTAGCTATGGAAAATGGCTTTTATTCTATTCATGTAAAAACAGAAAAACTGACACATATTTTTGACCCTGAACCACATTTATTTGAAAATCGTTTTAACGATGGAAAATGCGATCCAGCAGGACGTTTTTGGGCAGGCACTACAGATACATACGGTATTAATGCTGCAGGTTCCTTGTATTGTTTAAATAATAATTTAAGTGTCGAGAAAAAAATTGCACATGTAAATACATCAAATGGCATTGCTTGGTCACCTGATTACACATACCTTTACTTTATTGATACACCTACTAAAAAAGTAGTTCGATTTCATTATAATATTTGTACTGGAGAAATTCGCAATCCAAATGATGTAATCATTTTCCCCGAAAATGACGGTCTACCTGATGGTATGACAATAGACGAAGAAGGTTGTTTATGGATTGCACATTGGGGCGGTTCAAAGATTACTAGGTGGAACCCTTTAACTGGAGAGCAAATATTAAGTATCCCAATCCCAGCGTTATATGTAACCTCCTGTACATTTGGAGGGCCTAATTTAACAGATTTATATGTTACAACAGCCAGAACAAGAATGACAAATAACGAATTAAAAGAATATCCACATGCTGGTGGTATTTTTCGAATTCAAACGAATATAAAAGGTTGTCCTACCCATTCATTTCGCAATAATAATATTGGAGCTGAAACTATATGAACCGTATCGATTACATAAGACACGAAGAAAAGAAATATCATGACCTTTGCTATGAACAATATAAACTATTTGAAACTGGCTCTTGGCTTTACAAACCGGTTAAAACAGTTATGGACTTAATGGAGTACTTTGAAGGACAAAATAACTTACAAGTACTTGATCTCGGCTCTGGCGTTGGAAGAAATAGTATTCCAATTGCACAAAAGATACAAAATGGTAGTGGTACTGTTACTTGTGTGGACTTACTGGATTCCGCTTTAACAAAATTACAAACTTACAGCAAAGAACATGATGTATTTGAAGTCATACAAACAGAACAAGCAGCAATTGAAAACTACTACATCCAACCTGATACTTATGATTATATCGTTGCAGTATCAAGTTTAGAGCATGTCAAATCAGAAGAAGATTTAAAAAACGTGCTCCATTCTATGAAAAAAGGTACAAAAACTGGTGGTATCAATTGTTTCATTATTAACTCGAACATACAAGAAATAGACTTACATACGAATGAAAAATTAGATGCTTTAATTGAAATTAACCTTCCTACTGAAGATATGATATATCTATTAAAAAGCATTTATAAGGAATGGAAAGAAATTAAAGTTGAAGTAAAAGAATTAGTCTATGATATTGTTCGTGATGGAAGGCATATTCAATTAAAAACAAATGCTATAACGTATGTCGTTCAGAAATAATCTTATAACATTTTCATTTTATGAGATTTGTATCATTTACTATTAATTAAACAGAAATATAAAAACCATGCTTCGACATCATTAGAATCATGGTTTTTATTAGAGATCACATACAAAACGACTTAACTATTTAATGAATTCATTAAGTGGAAGAAATGTTCCGGTTCATGTGTCTTATTTAATTCATACCATGAATGGAGTGTATCTGGCGCCAAGACATCTAATTTTTTCAGAACTTCCATCGCAAATTCCAAAGGAGCTACTCCAGATGCAGTAATAAGATTTTCACCAGACGCGACAGGTCCCATTTCATATAAATCTTCTCCTTTATAAGTAGGGCAAACCATTTTCATATAATCTAAACTATTACTTGTATGCTTTCTATTATCTAAGTATCCATAATTTGCAAGCCCTATAGTGGCACCACAAATTGCCGCCACAATTACACCGCTCTCTAAAGCTTCATCAACTTTTTGCAAAATAGGTTTATGTATATGTTCACTCCAAGTATTCCCTCCAGGTAAAATTAATAAGTCGTTACTCTCGAGGATACATTCATCTAGGGAAATATCTGGCTTTATATTCAAGCCCCCCATTGAAATAACCATTTCTTTATTTATTCCGACTGTAACTACTTTAATAGGTGCTAAACCTTTTTTAAAGTATCTCCCTGCATTTAGTTCAGCAGTTACATGCCCGTATTCCCAATCGGACATCGTATGAAATACATATAAATAAGCTTTTCTAGTTTGCATTCAATAACACACTCCATTCACAATTTAATATAATCCCGTAATTTCTAAAAAATAATCTATCTATTATTTTTAATTGCTTGTCGAGCTTTTTCTTTATCGTCAAAATGAATTGTTGTATCTTTTAAAATTTGATACGTTTCATGTCCCTTCCCAGCAATTAAAACGATATCATTAGAAGATGCCATTTTTATCGCATAATTTATAGCTAGTTCACGATCTACTTCTACTTTATAATTCAAATTATTATTCTGTAAAAATCCTATTTCAATATCTTTAATGATTGCCTGCGGGTCTTCCGAACGTGAATTGTCAGAAGTAACATAAACAAAATCGCTATAACTTCCAGCAATTTCACCCATTATAGATCGTTTTTTTGTATCTCTATCTCCACCGCAACCGAAAACAGTAATAATTTTACCTTTTGAAAACTCACTAATTGTAGAGAGGACATTTTCTAACGCATCGGGTGTATGAGCATAGTCCACAATTACAAGGAAATCTTGATTTTCGTCTATGATTTCCATTCTACCTTCAATGCTCTTTACATGAGATAAACTGTCACTGATGTTTGTAAGCGGAATATCTTCAACCAATGCAACTGTTATTGCTGCTAATGCATTATAAACATTAAAGCGGCCTACTAGATTTAGATTGATTTCTTTTTCCCCATTAAATGTAGAAACTAAAAACTGAATTCCTTTTGGGCTTAAAGTTATGTTCTTCGCTTGAACATCCGCTCCATTATGTATCCCATACGTAATCACTTCAGCAGAAGTAACTTTTTTAAAGTATTCTACTGATGGATCATCTGCATTCAAAATAGCAATTTTTTTATCTGTAGTAGAAAAATCATTTCCTAATCTAGAAAATAGAAGGCCTTTTACTTGCTTATATTCCTCAAATGTTCCATGGTAATCCAAATGATCTTGCGTTAAATTTGTAAAAACAGCGGTTTTTAAGTTACACCCTTTAACTCTTTCCATATGTAAACCCTGTGAGGTAACTTCCATAACACAATAATCTGTATTATGATTTTTCATCATTTGCAAATTCCGCTGAAGTATCGGTGGCTCTTGCGTATTAATATCAGTAGGATACCATTTCGGACCAACTTTCACTCCGTTATTCCCCATAAGCCCTGTTTGAAATCCATGATCAGTCAAAATTTTTTCAAGTAAATAGGATGTAGTGGTTTTACCATTTGTTCCTGTAATTCCAATGAGCTTCATTTTATTAGATGGGTAACCATAGAAATGTGACGCAATAACTGCCATAGCATACCTTGCATCTTTAACAATTATTTTAGGTATTTCAATAGTTATATCTCTTTCTACAATTAATGCCACGGCGCCATTTTTCACTGCATCTTCAACAAATTGGTGACGATCTTCAAGAAAACCATCAATACCTGATACACATATAAACAGATTTCCACTTGTAATCTTTCTAGAATCCATTTCTAATCCCGTAATTTCTACATTCATATTCCCAATGGTATCTTTAATCAATAACAAATCCGCCAGCTCTTTTAGTTTCAAATCCCTCGCCCCCTTACACATTTACCCTACTTATTTTACCACTTCATATAAAATAATGGTTTAAAATTCCATATCAGTCGAACGAATTTTAATTATCTTCAATATACATAAATAAAAGAGCACTTGTTTCCGCAAGTGCTCTTTTTGGGGATTTTGAGATACCCTATTAACGAAAGTTAAGGTTACTTAAAGTTAAAAGGTATTTATATTATATGCTTGTCCTTTTTATTTGTGCATTATCAATATATAAACATCTTTAATAATATTTAATAACTATTAATTATAGTTCTTTTTTACATTTTATCATTAAGAAATTAATTGAAGGTTTATTTACCATGTTTTTATTTGGTTCGTCAATTTCCAAAACTTGTACTAGTCCATATTTAGTAAAATCTTGTTTTACAGATTCAGAATCATAGAAGAACATTTTTACGCCTTCCATTACCTCATAATAGTCTATATCCAACTGTTTTCCTTTTCCATACATTGGCGCTTTTTTAGAAACTGTTGTAAAAACCAAATACCCGCCTGGTTTTAACTGATGATAACAATCTTTAATAAATTTCTCTCGCTCCTCCCCATTCAACAAATGGAGAAGTGCATGACTAAATATCCCATCATAAAGTTTATCATCAAAAGGCATTTCGTTTACCGAACCGTGATACATACTAACATCTTCTAGCCCGTTTTCTCTTGCTAAATCGATGGCTGTTTTTGAAATTTCAATACCTGTTACATTTATACTATTTTCGATAAACACCTTTGCGTTTCTTCCGTATCCAATACCCGGAACTAATATGTCTTTAACATTGTTTTCCACAAAAAAAGCTTTTGTCAAAATTGCAGATTCAGTAGGTTCCAATCCCCACATCGTTTGCTTCTCAATAAAACTTGATTCCCAAAATTCCATTTTATTTCTATCTCCTTATTCTTATCTCATGTTTAGCATCACATGAAAGACCTATTAATTTTAACGCTGCTTTTTTCACCACAGTCACTATAGGTCCATTGAATATAGCATATTAATAAGCCTATATCTATTTTAAAGATTGGTTGAATATGTATTCTAAATATTAACTTTTACATTTAGAAAAAATAAAAAATGCCAATACTTCTATTGTATATTGGCATTTTCACATAAGAAATTATCTTTTTATATTGTACTGATCTAATACCTTTTCTAGCATTTCTAAAGTTATCGGTTGCGCTTTCTGTATTAATTGGTAGCCAATACGGCCATTCGGTTCGGCCATAACTTGTTGTAAACTCTTTAAATCATGAATCCCTTTTTCTCTTAATTGCATATATAGTTGTTGTTCTGACATTTTTGCCTTTATCAAGTTCGCTTTAATAATCTCACCGTTTTCAACGATTATAATGCTACTGCCATTAAGGAATTGTTCCACCTTCCTTGATTTCAATTCAAAGAAATGAATGATAAGAAGTATGCTTGCGAATATTACAGCCGCAAATATAGATGGGACTACTTTCCTACTTAATACAGGCTCTACAATAATACGTCCAATTGATACTACTATAATGATTTCAGCTCTTGTCATTTGGCTAACAGATGTACTACCAGTCATTTTTAATGCAATCATTCCGGTGAAAATTAAAATAATACTCTCCAAAATAATATTCATTATGGCCCAATCCTTTAATAGTGAATGTTAATAGCATTCCCATTTCATATAGCATTCTAAATGAATTTTAATTAAACTTTTTTGTGAAAATCATACTTACATATTCTGAAAAGAATCTATTTTGATCAATCTTCCATTGCCCCCAAAATAAAAAGCACCCGAATGGATGCGTATAGATTAAACTAATTCATTATTACTTTCTCCACTTTTATCATCAACTGATTTCAAGTCTAACATGCTGCCTATATCAGGTGGTAAAGCTAACTCTATACCAGCTACTGGTTGATTATCTTCATTAAACCATTGTTTCTTAAATTTACTCAATGCTTCACTTTTCTTTTTCTCATCCATATTAGCCCGCCTTTTATGTACATGATATTAAACACTTTACTTAATATGTACATTGAGAAAGATAATATACTATTTGTTCATAATGAAAGAGCAAAAAAACTTCTTTGTTTACACAAAACGTTGCACCTGTAAAAAATCCCTATAGTTGTTATCCCTCGTTTTATTATCATATTCATGACGAAACATACGTGAGCTATGTGACATGTACCTGATCATTTTATTCATATGAGACAAATACTTTTAAGGGGGTAATTATCCCTTCACTCAATTCTTCAAAACATTTTTCAAGAGCAGTATAATGAATCTCATGTTGAAAAATCTCTTCTATCCATGGTGTTCTTTCTATCTGATTAAAAAACCAATTTGCATGTTTTTGATAATCATATCCGTCACTTGAACCAATGATCTGCAATTCTTTTCGATAAAAGTCGGCGGTTAATGTTAAGTCTTCTATATTATCATCAGAAAGAATGCATATAGCCCCATTACTTTTAATAGCCTTTTGCAATGTGTGAAACCCTCTATTTGTAGCAGAACATTCCAAACCGTAATTATATGTTTCTATTATTTGCTTTTCTGAATCAAAGAGGTTTTTCGCACCAAACTTCTTTGCAAATTCTTTTCTATTTTTATTAGGCTCAACAACATCCACATGTTCCACACCTACATAGTATTTTAAGAAATAACAAGCGAGTAAACCGATAACTCCCATTCCAGTAATAAGTACTTTTTCATCCTGTCGCGGGTCTAGCTTCAATACCCCTTTAGCAGCATCACACGAAAGAATAGATAATAAAGCAACTTTAGATTTTATATAATTAGGCACTCGGATTACTTTATCTCCCTTAACTATTCCTATCGTATTATGCCCATAAAAAGAGACTACTTTATCACCTACGTTTAAGTTTGTTACTTTATTACCAACTTGAGTAACTTCACCATAACTTTCATATCCAGTTTTTCTAGGATACATAGGATTGGTATCTGAAACATCCGATTCTTTATACTGTGGTAACTCTGCTCCAATACTTATTGCACCTGCAATTGTTTTAACGATAATTTCATCATCCTGTATGGACTTAATTTTACATGTTTCCCACTTAAGACGTTTTGGTCCTTCTAAAACTAATTTATTTTGTTTCATCTATGACCCTCACATTTTATAAAATATATTCTCACTAAACTTTAAATAATGTATAATGGATTCATCTAAAATTTAAGAGTTGGCTAGCACCCAACAGTGATAATATGATAATTGAATTTGATGGATATGGAATTAATGAGTATGTTATAGGCCATAACTGTTCTCTAAACGAATTAAGAACAATGTATTTAAATGTGAAAAATGAAGAGATATCTAATGAAGAGCTTCTAAGCTTATTTTGTGTACATTACCATTATGAAAAAATCCCAAAATTACTACGAGAAGACATCATGAGCGATGTTGTCATTGACTTAGATACGGACTATATTTATATCCCTAATAGATAACAATACATTAGATTAAAAGAATAGGGATTACGATTCAGCTAAGTGTTTAATGAAATAAGTAAATGCCCAAATTAATGTCGCAAATTGAGTGACAAAATACATTGTCCATTCAAAACCCGTCAATTTTCTCTCTCGTTTCACTTTCTTTAAGTATCTGTAAAATATAAATGTACTTAAAAACATTAGTAATAACGATAATTGCTGTAAATCATCGACTATACGTACTCCCATAGACTCGATCACCTTCCTATTCAAAATAAGTGCTATACTTTAAGGATATCATTTATTGGTATTTTATTTCCATTTAAAACAATTATGTCCTAAAAAAAAGAGCACTCAACAATTGAGTGCTCTAAAAAGTATTAACGTAACACTTTTCTTCTACTTTTTATCACTAAGTTCTATCACTTCCGGTATATGATTACTATCATATTTTCTCGTATAGATTTCACCATCTGGAGTAACTAACTGTAATGTAATTTCACCACAAACACCATGTGGTATTTAAAATTTACCTTCTGCATTTGAAATACTACGTTCCTTACTTTCGATTGTATCTTCATAAATTTTCACATTTGATATAGGCTCGTTATTTTGATCTACGATAATACCTCTTGAATACTTGCCAACCGCAATGCATTGATCATCTTTTTTATAATATTTAGTCACAACGATAGCTCCAATTATTATAACGATACACACAAACAAGAGAATTATTTTGCGCCTCACAACAAACCTCCTTATTTATTTTTTAAATTGAAAGGTTATACGTCTCACTTGTTTGGTTTCCTCAATCACCTTACGAATACCTTCTTCAATTTTATCTTCTTTTACATTCGATACGTTTAACTTTAACAACTTTTCTTTATGAAAATCATTTAAATAATTTCTATCAACCGAATCGATACTAATTTGATTTTCACTTAAATTTTTTATGATTGTTTCTATAGATATGTTTTTTTCTAATTCTAAACAAGTGTGTATTCCCAATGTGTTTTGTCTATTATATGCAAATAATGATGGATTTTCATTTTGCACTTTTTTTAATGTTTCCGCTAATTTTATTGATCTATTGTAGTAGGAAGATTTAATTTTATTTTTATGACGTTCAAACATACCGCTCTTTATATAAATTTCTAAAGCCGCCTGAGAAATCATCGGACTATCAATATCTAATATCTTTTTATATGTATGGAAATCATTTGCGATGGATGGCGGAATGACCGCAACTCCAACCCGTAAACCTGGAAAAATAATCTTTGAATAACTTTTTAAATATATTACGTGATTACAATTATCCAAGCTATATAACGGATCTGCTTTTGAATCTGTTTCTAAATCTGCTAAATAATCATCTTCCACTATAAATACATTATATTTCTTAGCCAATAACACGATCTTTTCTTTCTCGTCTTTAGAATAAGAAGTTCCAAGCGGATGATGATATCTCGGTATCGTATAAAAGAATTTTATTTTACCTGTTCGAAAAATACGTTCCAATTCCATTAAGTCGATACCTTCATTCGTACGTTTAATACCGATTACAGGAATTTTGTTTATTTCTAGGTATTCAATATATAGATGATATGTTGGCTGTTCAATTAATATCGTTTTATTCTCATTTGGAAATGGTATAGAAGTTAGTATAGCTAGCGCTTGTTGTACACCTGACGTTATAAAAATATTTTCTTCTTTAGTGAAGACTTGATAATTTGCTAATTGTTTTTGAATGACCGGAATTAAAGACGGTAAACCTTTCGGTGTTCCATATACGAACAAGTCATTTTTATACGTATCAATGGCCTTATTAATACAATGCTGAAAATCTAAATATGGGAAAACATCTGGATCTGGTGCTGAGGAAGCAAAATCAATTATCTCGTTATTTTCTATGGTATTCCCAGATTTTTTAACAACGTAGTATCCACTTTGAGGCACAGAATAAATAATATGACGCTTTTCTAATTCATGTAGCGCCCGTATAACCGTTGCCTTATTACACTCATATTGCGTAACTAGTGTCCGAATAGACGGTAGTTTCTTACCTTCTTTTATCTCCCCATTTTGAATCATACTTTCTAAGTCGTTGAAAACATGTAAATACTTATACATCATTACCACCTCATCATTTAATTTGTACCGGTACAGTTTGTATTTGTTCACATTGTAGCACTAGATCAGAAAGTTTACTATGTACGTATACTGGCCAGTAAGAAATCAACTACTATGAGGTGAAATTATGAAAAATACAACAAAAGCATATATATCAGCTTTACTCTATTCATTTATTATTGGATTTTCCTTTTTATTCGTGAAACTAACACTAACCATAACAAGCCCTCTTGATACTCTGGCTCATCGTTTTACAGTTGCTTTCATAGCAGCAAATATTCCGGTTATTTTTGGATTCATAAAGTTAAATATATCATTTAAAAATATAATTTCTCTTTTACCAATTGCGATTTTTTATCCAGCACTTTTTTTTGCTTTTCAAGCTTTTGGATTAGTGTATACAAGTTCATCTGAAGCAGGAATTATACAAGCGGTGATCCCAATATTTACGATGATCTTAGCTTCCTATTTTTTGAAAGAGTATACGAATACATCACAAAAAATCTCTGTACTCATCTCCGTCATCGGTGTCATTTATATATTTATAATGAATGGTCTAGGGGCTTATGAAACTAGTATCATCGGCGTTATTCTCATTTTGTTATCGGCATTATCATCTGCTTGCTATAATGTATTAGCACGGAAAATGGCAAATAATTTCAAGCTAATGGATTTAACTTATACAATGACAGCGATTGGTTTTATTAGTTTTAATTTAATTGCTATCGTCAGCCATATAAACAAAGGGACATTAACTATATACTTTAAACCATTTATGAACGGAACATTTCTTATTTCCATTTTATATTTAGGTTTGCTATCTTCTTTACTAACCGCATTGTTATTAAACTATTCGTTATCTTATATTGAAGCAGCTAAAATAAGTGTTTTCAGCAACTTATCTACACTTATTACAATTATCGCGGGTGTTGTATTCTTACATGAACAAATCGCATACTATCACATCATCGGAACAATTTTGATTGTTCTTGGAGTTGTGGGCACAAACTTCCTAGGAAAAAAAGGGATTGTAGTAAAGAAGAAGAATACTTCCTTAAGTAAATAAAAAGTGAGGGATAAATATTGCAACGTGTAAATACGATTGATATTAGTAATGTATTAGAATTAGAAAATGCTCTTTCTACTTTATTAAATGAAGCGATTTCTTCAAAATCAGAGCTTGAAAACTGGTTAAAAAAACAATCTACAGTCATTTGGGAAATCGAAGAACAATTAAGATCACACTATATCGCCTTTCAATGTAATACGGATAATAAAGAAATAAAAGATACTTTTGAATATGATCAACAATTTGTAAGGCCTCTTTTGAAACGTTATCAAAATTCATTTGATAATAAATATTTAGAGTCCCCTTTTCGAATGGAACTTGATCCAAAAACGTATAGCTTACTAGATAAAAAAATTAAGAACGCGGAAACATTATTTTGTGAAAAGAACATTGATTTAGAGATAACTGAAGACAAACTAGTAACACAGTACTTCGAAATTACAGGTGGTTTAACTGCACTATGGGACGGTGAAGAGAAAACAATTACTGAACTACAGTCTTACTTACAAGATCCGGATCGTCATATAAGAAAAAAAGCAAAAACGCTCATTTCTGAAACATTCTTATCTGTTGAAGATACATTACAACATATATTAAATGAATTAATCGCAATCCGTCACCAAAAGGCCAAAAACATTCAATTAGATAATTATCGTGATTATATGTTTAAAAAATATGAACGATTTGATTATACGCCTGATGACTGCTATGAGCTTGCTGAATCTATTCGTAAATACGTTGTACCACTTATCGATAAAATATTGAATGAGAAAAAATCTGAACTTCAAGTAGATTTCCTTCGTCTGTGGGATGTAAAAGCAACCGCACCAAATCAAAAAGCATTAAAACCTATCGAAGACGCGAGCGATTTAATCGAAAAAAGTTCTCATGTTTTACACAAACTAGACCCTGAATTTTCAACATTACTGGACCGTATGCATAAAAATAATTACTTGGATTTAGAAAGTCGTAAAGGAAAAGGACCAGGAGGATTTTGCGAATATTTACCTGCTTCTCAATTATCTTTTATCTTCATGAATCTCAATCATACACATTATGACGTTACTACTTTCCTCCATGAAATGGGCCATAGTATTCATAATGAATGTATGAAGCAACTAGAGCTACAAAAATATTTAGAAATCCCTTCAGAATCAGCTGAGCTTGCTAGCATGACAATGGAGTTATTTTCGATGGAGTATTGGGATACATTTTATGAGAATACAGAAGAATTTATAAAAGCAAAATTAGATTTCTTTATAGATATTGTTAAGTACTTACCACAAATGCTTATCGTTGATCAATTCCAGCATTGGATGTATGAAAATCCTAATCATACTGCTAAGGAAAGAAACGAAAAATATTTAGAATTACATAACACTTACCAATCGAGCGTCGTAAATATCGAAGGCTATGAAAATTGGGTAGCAACTGGCTGGTTACCTGTACTACACATATTCGAAATACCATTCTATTACATCGAATATGCTATCGCACAACTTGGTGCATTGCAAATGTATAAACAATATAAAGAAAATCCTAAACAAGCACTAGAAAATTATAAAAAAGCTTTATCATTAGGTAGCTCTAAATCTTTAACTGAGGTATATGAAGCAGCTGGTATTCGTTTTGATTTTTCTGGAGAAACGATTAAAGAACTAATGTTATTTGTAGAGGGCGAATTAGAGTCACTTGAACAATTGTAAGAAGAAAGCTGTTCCTATATTTTAGGTTCAGCTTTCTTCTTTATTTTATTTATCAATTTTATGTACTGAGAATCACCGTAACCGATTGTTGGAAAAAGTTGAAACAACTTTATTAATAATTCATGATTTGATAAGCCTTGATTTTTAGAGATGAATTTCATTACGATATTATCTTCTTTTAGCATTTCTAAATATAAGTCTATAGCCTGATACATTACAGGTGGTACCTTACGGGAAATTTTTTTATGGTTTACTAATACTTCATTGTATATAGAAGAATAATTCCCCAATTCAAGTTCAATTTGATCTACTTTAAATTCATCCTCTCTGAAACTATTTAAGTATACCTTCCCTTCATAAGAAGACTGTTCAAGGTAAGAAAGTAAAGTAAGTAGATTCATTTGACAAAACATATCTTCACCGAACCATAAAACAATACATTTATAATTTTTCGTAAACAGGTTTTTTAATGGGTCTATAACCTTTTTTGTATAACTTTCTATTGAATTGTTATGACCTTCTGCTCTTGTTTTAATAAACTCTTCATTAAAAACTTGTGTAGTAGCCAGGTTCACACACATTGCCTCATTAAATGGTGCATATTCAGAATCACCCATTAGCTTTTCATTTTTAAATTCTTCATACATCATTTGGCCATTTAATATGTTTAGTACATCTTTATCAAACAGCTCTCTTTTCGCATTTCGTAACTGCTCAACCTCTAATTTTCTAGAAACATTCATTTTAAACTCCCCTTCTATTTTTAGTTTAATAAATGACTGAATAGGCATTTTGTTAAGCTGGAATTCTCTTGGATTCATTCCAAAAACATTCTTGAAAGCCCGGCTATATGCTTCTTGGGAAGAATACCCATAATCAAAAGCGACATCGATTATCTTTCTATCAATCGTCAAATCCCGCGTAGATAAATATAATCTCCTCAAAAGAATATAACGTCTAATACTAATGCCTGTTACTTGGTGAAATTTAAAGGAACAATAAAAAGGAGAGTACCCTATATAACGGGATAATTCATTTAATGAAAATTCTTCTTTTAAATTGCTCTCAATCCAATCAATCATCTTCTGTATATGTTCATTCATTTACTCCCCCCCCTTATTAAGCATTATAAAAGATGTTCATTACTTTCTTTTGATATTTCTTGTGTTTGATAACATGGACCATCCATTACTTCATGCTTCATTTTAAAGGAAATTAAAAATAAAACACGAATTTTATAAATTTAGACCCCTTTCGTTCTCTAGTAAAAAAGTAAAATTTGGAAAGGATGTTACAATGAACGAGCGAGAAAAAGAAATACTTCAATTAATAAATGAACAATATTCGTTAAATTTTATTAACATTAAGCCCATAACGAATGAAATGTATCAATGTTTTACTAGGTACATACTTCATTAGAATTACAAACTACAAAACATATGAAGAACAGTTAGAAGAAGTTACATATACGAACTTTTTATATGAAAATGGTTTAGCAGTTCCTCCAATAATACCTTCTCTTAATGGGAATTTAGTAGAAAGGTTAACATTAGACAAGGAGATTTTTGCCGTATTATATAAAGCTGCGTCTGGTATACATTTACCAAGGTGCGAATGGAATTCTAATGTATTTAGAAAGCTTGGTAAACAAATTGGAAAATTACATCGTATTTCTAAAAGCTTTGAAAAGACTAAACCGGTTAAACATATAAACGATTGGTATGAAAATGAAGAATATAATTTTCTTAAGTATATCCCTAAAGATGAAACTACTATAAGAGAAATTGCCTCTGACGTTTTAACTTCTATAAAGGGGCTAGAGAAATCTACTTCGAATTACGGCTTAATTCACGGTGATTTATGGCTAGAAAACATTTTAGTTGAAAACAATTCAAACTTAACAATGATTGATTTTCAAGACTGTGAAAAACATTTTTACATATTCGATTTAGCAGTTCCTATTTATAGTGCGATAGAATATTCATTTGCTGGAAATGGGAATATAGCAGACTATGAGCATTCTATTACAAAAGCAATATTTGACGGATATCAAGGGGAAAATGAACTACCTAAAGAAATGATAGACAAGCTGCCTATGTTTATTAAATTAAAGGAGATTTTTGAATATAGCTTAATGCACATGTATTGGGATAAAGAAGAATTAACTGAGGAACAAGTACGGATAATGAACCTTTATAGGATGAAGATCGAAAATAATCGTTCTCTCGTTAATATTTAACAGAAATGTTGTTCAACTACATGGTAATGATAGTTGAACAACATCCTATAATTACTAGATTATTTTAAATGGTATTCTACATTTCATCTTTTATAAATTGATGTTTCTTCCCATGTTTTTTCTTAATTACAATTGCTTTATACAAAGATGCTGTACCTAGTATAGCAAATAAGATGATTATAGGAATACGAACAATATGTGGAACATAGCGCGGTAGAAAGAAAAGACGAACTTTTTCATCTACACTAAACATCTCAAAAATTAACGGGACTACACTTTGATGTATCAAAAAAAAGATACCCATAAATACTAAAAGAACAACAATAGCTAGTTTTTTCTTAGGTAATTCAACCGCTTTTCCGTTATCTTTCTTTTTGTTATCCCCACGCAATATTTTCATGCCATTCTTCATTTCAAATAGCAATTCAGATCCATTTTTTTCAAGTTTCAAGTAAGCAATTCGCCCAAACCACCAAGCAAAAAACATTCCTGTACAAATACCAGTCAATACACCTAGCCATTGTAAGAGCTGTACATGTAGTAATGTCCCAAGCCATACAACTAACAAAGCGGGTATAGTTGTTGCTAGTACCATCACCATCATTAACCACGTTGCTATAAACATTTTACTCGCATTCATATCATCACCTGAGATAACACTCCCTCTCCCGCGGCGATGAGGATCAGTTATTGGTACTAAGTTACATACAGAAAATAACATAATAAGACCTGCAGCTCCACCAAGTAATGCTGGTATTACTGCAAATACCCAAGGATAAATGAAAGTAAGTCCGCTAGAGATTGTGAAAATAATTGTTGTTATAATCGCAATTGGACCAACCGCTAGCAACCATGCAAATTGACGGCCACGCACATCAATTCGTTCTGCATCAGGTGTCGTCAAAGTTAACCATAATGCACTCCCATCGAAACCATACATATTACAGGAAAACATACTTGTAAATACAATCATAATTATCCCTGCCCAAGGCATTAAGTGCAATATATTAGCGCTTGTAACTAAAATACCATAAAATACCCCTATCCAAATACCCATCCGGAGGAAACGGCCTCGTTGTGGATCTCTTCCCCAACTTTTTAATTCTTTTATAATTGTTGCTCCAATTTTCGTTTCTGAAAAGAAACATAAAGCTTTTCTATGTTTATTAGTAATAATCCTTCCTTCGCTTTTCTTAATCACTGTACTTTTCATCAATAATGTTGTCCATATAAAAAAAAGCAATCCACATAATATTGTTAGCAGTATTAAAAAAACAAAAGCTAATAACCAATTGGATTGA
Organism: Bacillus cereus group sp. BfR-BA-01309; assembly: GCF_022664315.1. Lineage (NCBI taxonomy): Bacteria > Bacillati > Bacillota > Bacilli > Caryophanales > Bacillaceae > Bacillus > Bacillus cereus group sp. BfR-BA-01309. Next base: position 229,278 of record NZ_JAKUHE010000001.1, on the reverse strand, counting down.
ATCGCATACTCTACAGCGAGTATCGCCCAACTAGACGGAAACATGTAAAGTAAAGTTGAATCACTAAGTGTCATCTTATTAATAGCAGGAAGTACATACCATCCCACATTTAGAAACGCTATAATGAAACCAAAGAGCATTGCTCCCACTTCCATGCCAATCCTTGATTTCAACGTCTCACCAATAATACTAACTACTATTTTTGATAACAATACTACAAATATTAACTGTAAAATAATTGCTGGAACTGCAACTATAGTTGCAGTTAAGCTAACCCTAGCTGCGTAAATGAATAGTCCTATGAAAGCTATTAAACTAACGATTGGTCCTAATCCTATAAAAGCCACAACAAGTAACGCCCTAGCAGGTTTATAAGAAGTAAATGGAAGCAACGCGAAATATTCAGGACGTAATATTCCATCTCCTCCAGCGATAATTGGACCCAAAACCCACCCTACTGTCCACAGAGCAAATGCAATGTAAAGAATACTATGTGAAACGTTATGTTCCGTAGGATAAAAAGAAAAAAGTAGAATGGTTCCAATTGCAATCAATAAACCAACTATTCCTGTAATAATGAAAAGAACCGCTTTACCACTATTCATTGAATTTTTAAAGATTGATAACTTCATTCGAATCAAAACACTAACCAAGACAGTTCCTCTCCTTTAACAGCAGGAATCCCTACTAACTGAACGAAAATGTCTTCGAGGGTTTCTTCACCGCAAACATCTTCCATTGTTCCTGAAGAAACCACTCTTCCTTTTGAAATAATTGCAACGTGATCACAAAGTTGTTCAACTAACGCCATGACGTGACTTGAAAATACTACAGAACCACCCGAACTAACAAATTTTTGTAAAATCTTTTTGATAGTAGCTGCAGAAATAGGATCTACCGCCTCAAATGGTTCGTCGAGAACGAGTAATTTTGGCGCATGAAGAAGTGCAAGTGCAAGACCGATTTTCTTACGCATACCAGTAGAGTAATTAATCACTAGAGTCCCTTCGGTATTATTTAACTCTAATATTGTAAGCAATTCTTCTGTCCGCTGAGCAACTTCCTTGGCATTCATTCCTCTTAGCAATCCCATATATGTTAATAATTCACGACCAGTAAGTCTTTCCGGTAAAGCTAACCCATCTGGTAATACCCCAATCAGCGTTTTAGCTTGTTTTGGATTACTCCAAACATCAATTCCAAAAACTTTTGCGCTCCCACTATCTGGTCGTAACAAACCAACGGCCATCGATAATGATGTAGTTTTCCCTGCTCCATTAGGCCCAACAACTCCGTAAAATGATCCTCTTGGCACAATTAAATCAATATGATTAACTGCTATAAATTCTCCGAAACGCTTATGTAGTTTCGAAAGCTGTAGTGCCGGAGCAACTTGCTCAAATTCAGTATGCATTGAAATTGGTTCACCAGTTTTCATAAAATGGACTCCTTCTTTACAAATGTAATACCCGATTACAAATCTCAATAACCTTACTCATCCATTTGCATTGTTAGAACGGTTATAATAAAAAATGAATTTAGGAAGAGCTTTTCTTTAATTACAATACTGAGCTACCAAATCATTTAAATATTCATTGTTAGTAGCAGTTACATTTTCAGATATTCTAGCCGCAATAATGATAGGTGCCCATTGAAAAATTTCATCTCTCAATAATCCAGTATTTCTGCAATAAATATGCAAATACATTTCAGCTAATTCTACCGAAGATTGTGAGTACAACAAGTATGTTCGAAACACATCTGCGCGAATGTCACCTGAACTAGCATCAACCCAATCTATACTATTCACACTCTTATTACTCAAAATTAGATTAAATGGATGAAAATCCCCATGACATAATCTAGGCTCAAACATGATTGAATGTAACTTATTCAATATATTTTCCTTTTGTTTTTCATCCAATTTATAAACAGATTTAATTTGTCGCTCTAACCTTTCTCTCATTGATTCTATTTCATCTGTGTTCACACGAATAGAATGAATCTTCTTTTGTTCATTCACACAAATATTTATGTAATGATCTGCCTCATTTGGATTATTTAGCAGGAGATCACCAATACTATTTCCTTTTATGTATTCCATAATAATTGCCTGTCTATTTTGTATCTTTGTCACTTCAAATACGTTTGGAACTGGTAGCCCGCATGAATAAGCATATTTTTGTTTTTTGGCTTCATTTATAGACTCTGTATCTGGAAGATATTCTTTAAATAATTTTACAACCTTACTATCATAGAGATAGATTTCCGCTGTATTCCCTTTAGCTATCGGATTTCCTAAATTCAATTCATTTCTCTCCTTATTGTAAATTAAGCTGACACTTTATACTCCTATATAAATTCAGTGTAATTATGCGGAAACCCTTCTCTAAGAAAATATAAAAAACTTACCACTTTCTATCCTTAAATAGAAAGTGGTAAGTTTAATTTACTAGGAACATTGGAAGGAAAATGTGGTGTATGCACAATTGAAAATGCAAATCCTTGCTCAATAAATGATACTTCATTATGTTTACATTGAAATGGGACACTATTTCTCTTAAAGTTAATTTGGATTTGCTGTAAAAATGCAAGATCTGGTGTTCCGAAAGAAACATGCACTTTCGGTGGTAAAGCTTTCATCGCAATCGGAATCCAAGGTCGTTGCCACCATGTTGCAACAATATATGCTGTGCCCCCTATAACAAAGTTGAAAATATCCCCATCTTCCATCGTTTTCATATTTAGATTTGATTTTAGCCATTCTGTAAATACAGGTACACTTTTAACGGGAAGTCCGATTTCCCTTACGTATAAAACATTTAAAGGTGACTGCGGGACTAATATACCCTCTTTAATATAACTATGTGCGATAATTTCGAGTAGATTTCCATCCCCATCTTTAAAGTATACATTGAATAGACCATTCTCTTCACCAATTACATTTCCATTTTGCCATTTCACAATGAGTAATCCAGAATCCTTTAGCCATCTTACTGTTTCATGAAATTTTGAATATGGAATCTCAAAAGCGAAATGTGCAGGTGCGATTGGTTCGTATACTTCTTGAAAACTAATGGTTGTATAAGGTGTTACTTCAAATTGAATAAATGATGCCGTTTCTTTTTTTATTGGAAAAGATAATATGTCCTTATATACTTGCTTTACCCCTTCTATGGAAACCGTTTGTAGTTTTATGTCTGATATATGTGTAATCATTATAATTAACCTCCAAATTCATTATATCTATTAGTATTGTATTTCAAAAACTAACAGGAAAAATCCACCTGGAGATTGAAACTTTAATTAACAAACTAATACTTTTGTATTAGAACAGTTAAGTTAACATTTTCAGCTAATGCAATATATCTTAAGCAAAAAGGAGTGTTGTATTGTGTCTCAAAGAATTTCCTACTATGAAGCTGCACCGGATGCTATGAAAATTATGATGGACATGGAAAAGTACACAAAGCAATCAACGATTAATCGAATGACTAGAGAGCTTATTAAAATTCGAGTTTCTCAGATCAATGGCTGTGCTTACTGCTTAGATTTACATACATCTGATGCGCGAAAAATGGGAGAAACTGAACAAAGGATTTATTGCTTAAGTACTTGGGATGAATGTACTTTTTATACAGGAGAAGAAAAAGTCGCTATTGAACTAGCTGAACATATTACACTAATTCCTACTAAAAGAGTTCCTGATTCCCTATACAAACGAGTATGTGAACATTATGATGAAAAACAATATATTGACCTTGTCTTGATTATTAATCAAATTAATAGTTGGAATAGAATTTCTATCGCGATGGGAAATACACCTGCTAAAAAATAAAACTGTAAGTAAAAATCTTACTTACTCTATACGTTATTTCTATATTACATACCAACATACTTTATAATTTATTTCTATACCCAGGTCCTTAACTCCCACCTCTAGTATTGAAGACCATCTTGTATAACCTTCTTTTCCACACAAAAAGCTGCTTTTTTTAAAGGAAAGCAGCTTTTACTCTATAACACATTATAATTTAACAGCAATAATCATAAATCTTTTTGAATTCGTACGAATCCCCTTTTCAGAACTATTTGCATCGATGAAGTTTTGTAAAATAGTAAAATCCTCTTCCTTTTCTCCAAATCTAGGAATAATAGGTGTATGTTTTAACAAGAAAATAAGATCTTCCGGCGTACTGTAATAATCAGTAACATCATATTCACGTACTTGCACGAGTTCAAATCCTGCATTTATAAGTTCAGCCATATACTTTTCTTTTAAAGATCCATCTCTTTCGCCTAAGCATTGTCCTCTTCCAAATGCCTCTTTCAGGTTCAATTTATCATGTTCGCTGACTTGTTGCGTTAAAAACAAAGCACTTTTTTCATTACTTTTGCTAATTCGGATGCTATAAATGGCGCGTGACAACTAGAAGCAATATCAAAATGCGCATGTGGAAACGTTAAAGCTTCAGAATCCATTTGAAGAAACTCAACATTTTGTACATCTGATTTTTTTAAGTTAGAATGTGCTGTTTCAATCATGCCATTAGAATTATCTATTCCGATTAACAATTTAGCTGAAGAAGATATATTAAGTACATTTTCTCCTCCACCTGTACCAACATCAAGTAAAATATATGATGGTTTGCATCTTTCTTTTACCTCTCTATAAAAGTCCCATGAATCTCCTACAGTTTCACATTTTATTTTACTAAAATCCCATCCATTTAATCTTCCTACTTTATCATAAAAGTTTTTGTACTCTAATTCGTTCATTTTATGCTTTCCCCTTTGTTGATACTTATATATTCCATAGCTTCTTAATTAAAATGAGCCATCAATTATTTATTCTATATACGCAAGCCAAGCTTCATAAAACGCTTGAACAGTACTGTACCTGTTACTTTTTTCTTTATGCAGCGCCTTTTTACATATATTATATAATTCTTGTGTACTTTCCCATTTTTCATAGCTTTTATCATTTTTCCCGCCGATAAAGGAAAAAGCAATTCCGGCTAACACATACACATTCGTTTCGCTTGTAATTTGTGCATGCAGTTCATATTCCTCCGGTGCTTTAAATCGAGCTGTTCCCCAAAAATTCTCCCCAATTTCATTGAATACAGGTGTTTTTTGAAAGAAATCAATATCACAAATCGTTAGTTTTGATTGTTCAAAATTATATAAAATACTACCGTCATAAAAATCAACCATGACATAGCCTAGCGACTCCACATATGCTGCAAACTCAAAAATTTGTGTCAATATGTTAAGTCTATTCGACACACATAATTTTCTTAACTTCACAAAAGGCGAATTTGGTGCATGGTGCTTTTCAAACGGTGTAAAGTCCCAATGATTGTGCATGCATTCCCCATCAATCCAATGAAACCTTAAACAAAATCCATTTTTCATTTGAATCGAATTAATATATGGAACTAGTAAAGGATGTTGAATTTGTTCATATACTTTCTTTGCTTTCATTAATCGTTGAATTGCGTCCTCTACATTACCTTTGTACTCTAAATTACGAGAACCGGCATACTTCAAAAAGTAGCGATTTCCATTTTCAATAATACCAAAGCTAATATTTCCTGAATCTTGCTGATCAAAAACAGTAAATACTTCAACACCCTTTAACCAATCAAAATTATGTTCCTCAGCTAATGTTTTTGGGTATTGATTTTTTCCTATTGTAATATTTATCATGCGCTGCTCCTAGCTTTGAGCGAACGTAGTTTATAGAGGCATGATACGCATACTCAAATTATTTTTACCTCATACTTTGTTTTCTTTTGTTTGTTCATAAAACATCACTCCTTTCAAATAAAAGCCCTTAATTTCATTCAATAACTACCAAAATATTCTTACTTTCTATTATATATTATAAAATACAAATTATAAGGAAAATTCATTCCATGTGCGCATTTAATTTACATAATAATTTTATAGTTTATTTCTATTTATATAATCTAAATGTCTTCTTCCCCAACCACACATGCTATCTAACACTGTACTTACTGTTTTTCCATGCTCTGATAAACTATATTCCACTTTAGGTGGTATTTCTTGGTAAATATTGCGTTCTATTAGTTGATCTTGCTCTAATTCCCGCAATTGCTTTGCTAACGTCCCTTGAGATATATCTGGTATTAATCGCTTTATTTCACCAAACCGTTTTGTTCCATCTGTTAATAATATAAACAAAATGAGTGGTTTCCATTTTCCGCCGATTATTTGTAGTGTTGCTATTACTCCTTTTAACTTCGGTTCTTGTAAATCCATTTTTCACACCTCTCCTCTGACATCACAAATCTTTTTTCACATTGCATATCCGCATGAATAGTGATTAGTACGAAATATGCGACTATGTACATAAAAAGTGCGTACTTTTCACTTGCTATCTTTTAGCGAATAATAAAGGCATAACAGCTTTATTTTAAAGTTTTTATTAAAGGAGTGGCTTAAATATGTCTATTACTACATTAAAAGGTAGCCGAATCATTATCATTGGTGGAAGTTCTGGTATTGGGTTTGCAACAGCACAACAAGCAATTGAACAAGGCGCACATGTTATTATTGCAGGAAAATCCAAAGAAAAATTAATGATTGCTCAAGAAGTAATTAATAACAATCATCTTCAGACTTATGTATTGGATAACCAAGATAAAAACCAATTACAAGCGTTTTTCAAGAACATTGGGGATTTTAATCATTTGTTCACACCAGGAGCTTCTTACACACTTGGACCAATAACCACTACAGATGATATTGCCGAAAGTAGCTTTATCGGAAAGTTTTGGCCACAATATTATGCCGTAAAATATGCAATTCCTTTTCTTGTAAACTCTGGATCTATCGTATTAATGTCCGGTGCATTTAGTCAAAGACCACTTAAAGGAGCGCCTGCTTACGGAGCATGTAATGGCGCTATTGAAAGTTTAGGGAAAGCTTTAGCTGTTGAACTAGCTCCAATTAGAGTTAATGTTGTTTCTCCCGGAACAATACAAAGAGAGAATGAACAAAATGAAAATAGACTAGCTGCTTATGAAACTTATAAATCTCTTTCTCTTGTAAAACGACCTGGGCATAATGATGAAATTGCGCATACTGTACTATATTTAATGCAAAATAGTTTTTCTACAGGTAATGTATTGTTTCCTGATGGAGGATACACTTACCTTTAAATTATGTAAAACAAAAGCCACTTATAAAGGTGGCTTTTGTTACTAATTTAGAATCTGCTGAAGCAATACAGGGTCCTCTTTTAAAAGTTCTGCTAAAAACATAAGTTGCGGAAAAGGTTGTAAGATTAAATCTTTATTCATTTTTTCTTTCAGTATAGCCATTCCACCTTGTTTAATATAATCGTTTAGTGTTATTTCCTTACTACAAACTAGCCTAATATCACTTACTGAAAGCAATAATAACCCGCTCGTTTCAGAGTATGGAGTTGGTTCATTTTCTGAATGTGCCATATACATAATAGATAAAGTTTCATCTGGGCTATCAATAATTAATATTGGATTGATTTCATTTTCTACTCTTATTTTCTTTGATTGTGCATTCCAATTCTCTTTATAATATGTACTTGGTGAACTCAAAATGGTAATATCGATAGCAGCTTCTTCTTTCACTTCTCTTTTAGCAGTTTCTACTGCCGTTTCATTGGCTTCTTTATGTCCCCCCAGCCTTATTACACCTAATGTATCCCCTTTACTCGTTGGACCAACTTGAAAAACAAATAAATTTTTATACACTACATACGCACCAGCTGTTCGCACATTCTTATCTATTTGTATCAACATTTTCCCTCCTAACGACCTTTGAACAAAATAGTTTACTATAATTTTATTATGTATTTAAATTATCTTCAATCCAACACGCAGCATCAAGTAGGTTTTGCGCTATATAATCAGGTACTGTTTCTTTCCACGAATTTCTATGCTTTGTTAATGAGCTTTCTCCCCATCCTGTTCCTACTAAAAGCTTTTTCATATTAGCCCTTTCAGCTGCAATCATATCTGCACTCCCTGTATCTCCAATAAGAAAACATTCTCTTAAGCATAGACCATGTTCTTCCGCTGCTTTCAAAAGTAAACCTATATTCGGTTTTTGGCAGTCGCAACTATTATTCATTTTATGTGGACAATAGTACATTCCATATATATATATATCTACATATTTTAAAATTTGTTGCATCTTTTAAAATCCTTTAAGCAGTTCTTTTTCGGTAAAATATCCCCTTCCAATTCTAGTTTGATTTGTATATAAAAACACTTTTAATCCTAAGTTATTTAACTTTTGAATTGCTTTAGGTGCAAAATCAAATAATATAAATTCATTCGGGTGAATCCCCCTACCTGTCCCTCCAATTGTCCCATCTCTATCTAAAAATACTGCCTTCATTTTCATTTCCTCCTTTAGATTTTAAAATACCTCTAAAAAGTAGGATTCATCTAAAAATTACAGAATTCTATACATAACAAATATTGGACGGATGATTTTCAAATTCCTCTATAATAAAGGTGGTTCAAACAGTTGTGAAATTTATACTAGAACGCAAGGTTACCGTAAAGACAACTTTTTCGAAAGAATACAAGATATTTATTTTTGGTTTACTCATTTCACGAATCGGGGATTCACTGTATACTTTTGCGCTTCCTTGGATTGCCTATCAATTAACCGGTTCAGCTGTAATTATGAGTTCTTTATTTGCTATTAATGTATTGCCAATTGTTTTATTTGGCCCTTTAGTTGGTATAATAATTGATCGATACGATCGAAAAAAGTTACTTTGGATAGTGGATATTACCAATATTATTTTAGTAAGTCTTGTTCCCATTCTACATACATTACATCTATTAGAAATCTGGCATTTATACATAATTACTTTTATCTTAGCAGTTATGTCTATGCTTTTTGATGTAACAACTGTTACAGTCATTCCACACATCGCAGGAGCATCATTAACGAAGGCTAATTCTTTCTATCAAATGATTAATCAATTGGCTAGTTTGTTTGGGCCAATGATAGCTGGGATTTTCATATCTTTTATTGGAGACTTTCAAGTGCTTTGGATTAATGTTCTTTCATTTATTGCAACATTAGTTGCTGTGATGTTATTACCATCAATTAAAACTGTAAACAGCCAAAATAATGATAAAAATACACTTCAAAATATTCTATCGGATTTGTTTAATGGGTTTAAATGGCTCAAAAATGATTGCTTAAATATAGCTTTATCTTTTCAAGCTATGATTGGAAACTTTGGAGCAAGTGCGGTTTTAGGTGTATTCATGTATTATTTACTATCCACATTGCAACTTACCCCGGAACAAAGTGGCTTTAATTATTCATTAATTGGCATAGGTGGGATTTTAGGAAGCTTGATTGCAGTTCCTTTAGAAAAGAGATTGCGCGCGGCCTTCTAATTCTTTTACTCCTATTCGCTAGAGCAATTGGCTTAACTTTCGCGCTTTGGAGTACATATTGGTTTGCTCCTGGCATTGCTTTCGGTATTGCAATGACTTGCAATATTGCATGGAATATAATTGTAGCCACAGTTCGCCAGGAAACCGTTCCATCAAATATGCAAGGAAGGGTTTTAGGATTTTCACGTGTACTTACACGATTAGCTATGCCACTCGGGGCATTAGTAGGAGGTATTATTTCAGCCTATAATCCAGTACTTGTATTTGCTTTAGCTGCTTTCACGAAGCTACTTGAGGTTTTTATTGCACTATATAGTCCGATACGAAAACTATGATGGAAGGAACGATAATTATGTATGATTGGTTAATTGAAATCGAAGAGCAAAAATATCCAGAACCTACAATAAATGATGATTTTTATATAGAAAAGGCACCTCCTGTATCTTCAAATAATTCTCTCAGTCAATCTGCCAACTTTTCAGTGGCATGGAGGTCATCCTTGAAGAGGACGTTTATACGTCCTTTCCCATTTCAAATGACATTACTTTAAATATAGTTAAAAATGAATTAATCCCTCATTATAAAGATGTGAAACAAGTTTTTATTAATAATGAATTACATGAAATTTTCATGATAGGTTTAAAGGAAGAACCAAAACAAACTTTAAAAGCACTTCTAACTAACGATATATATCCCGTAGTGCCTGATTTATACCGCAGCCGTTCTTTTAATAGAATTGTCGGTAGAAGAACATTAAAATATTATTCTGTACTATTCGATTGCATTGCTCCGATGTTCTTAAAAGAAACTCAAGAAATAGCATATTTCCTCAAACATTCATTCTTTCAAAAAGAGAATTGCATTTCTTTAGTACCAACAGGTTGGTTTTTAAAAGAGTCATTAAAGGATTCCATTACACTCCGCTCATTTTGTACATTTGCAAATAAAATTGTACTAGTAGTTGACGAATCGAATCAAGAAGTAATTTCTCTTGATATTTACGGATAAATTGATAAAGGGGGCGCGTCACATTCCCATCAACCTAAGCTTTTGAGATACCCCCCATAACGAAATTTTCACCTTTTTACAGTTATTTATAAGAATTCAGCTCATTTTTTCGTTTTGGGGAACATTCAATTTCTTAAGTTGGTGAGTATATGATAATGCTTCCATTTGAACAAATTTTCCTTTTCCATACCGATCACACACCTTTTGTAGAGTAATAGTATCAGCATATCCCATTTTAAGAGGTTACTTACAAAATATTCAAAATTTTTTTTGCGAGAATCATCCGAAATGTAATACGGACTGTGAACTACCCACCACTTAGTATCTCTTACGAGCTGATCCCGAGTGGGGGCTTCTCGGTTCATCGCTACTTTTGATAGCTAACGAATTTGTCTTAAGACAGCCGAGCTAACTCCCTTGTTCCAAAGGTTATTTCTTACGGTTTATATCAATGCGAATAACCGCATGACTTCTTTTTTGATATTGATAGCTGCGTTATAGTCACGACTGATTGTTAGTCCACACGAACACGCATACGTACGTTCAGATAGTGACATTTCTTTTTTGTTCCCACAACGACTACACATCTTTGTAGAAGGAAACCATTTATCTATTTTCACAAGCTGTTTTCCTTGTTCTTGTAGCTTATATGCTAAAAATGTCGTGAACATCCTCCAACCGTTGTCCGCTACACTCTTACCAAATCTAAGTGCTCGTGACATTCCTTTCATATGTAAGTCTTCGATTGCTACAACGTCAAAACTCGTAGCTAATTCTTTAGACTTATGATGAAGAAAATTTTTACGTTGATTGGCGACCTTTTCATGCAATTTCGCTACACGAATGCGTTGCTTATTCCAGCGTTCTGAACCTTTAACACGTCTTGCTAATACTCGTTGTGCCTTCGCTAATTTTTCTAACATCTGACGATAAAAGCGAGGATAATTGTCTTTCTCATCTTCGCTACTCACATACAATTCAGCCATTGCGAAGTCTAATCCAACTACAGTTTGTACTTCTTTTTGTACAATCTCTTTTTCATATTCAGTCAAGATGGACACATAGTATTTACCAGTAGGTGTCATCGAAATCGTACACGATTTGATGATATGTTTTGGCGGGATTTCCCTATGTTGCTTCAGTTTCACCATTTTCAACTTTGGTAATTTGATATAACCATGAAATAACATAATATTTCCGTTTACTCCATTCGTTGTATAGGATTTTCTACTCTTTTTACTTTTGAATGTAGGAAAATCACTTTGACCACTAAAAAAATTCTTATACGCAGTTTGCAAGTTTAATTGCGCGTTGGCCAATGCCAATGAATCAACTTCTTTCAACCATTCATACTCTGTCTTATATTTTGCAGGAGTAGGGAATTTTTCTTTCTTTAGTTCTTCCTTGCCCTCTTTATATTTTTCATATACTTCTATTCGTTCAGCCAGCATTTTTTTATACACAAAACGTACACACCCGAATGTTTTTCGTATGAGATGTGCTTGTTTTTCTGTTGGATACAGACGAAATTTATACGCCTTATTCTGCTTTGACATATCTATTCACCTCATTTTCCATAAGCTATGACGGTGATCACACAACCTGAACACTACAAGATTTTTATCTACTTTCATTGTTATACCAAAATTCCCCTCTTATAAGACTGATTATATCAGAGGCGAAATAAATAGGAAAATCAAATATTTGACTACACCAAACCGAAATTCATCTCCCACCTGCCGCTAGACTATCGTCTTTCACACGCCTGAGGAAGGAGACTTCTTTCGGATAATATGTTAAATATTTTCATTTATAATTCTCTATTTTTCTATACTTTTCATACCGCTGTTGTATAAGCTCTTCCGAGGATAATAGTATCAATTTTTTTAGAGATGATTCGATTACAGATTCAATCACTTTTGCCTGTGATTTTATATCATTTTGTGCTCCACCTTTAATTTCAGGAATGATTTCATCAATAATCCCTAAATGTTTTAAATCTTTTGCTGAAATTTTCATATGTTCAGCAGCTTCTGGAGCATACTTAGCGTCCTTCCATAGGATAGATGCTGCTCCTTCTGGCGAAATTACCGAGTACCATGAATACTCTAACATATGGATATGGTTACCGACACTAATGCCAAGAGCTCCACCACTTGATGCCTCTCCAATTACAATACAAACAATTGGCACTTTAAGTGTAATCATTTCAAATAGATTTCGAGCTATCGCTTCAGAAATTCCACGTTCTTCAGACCCTATCCCTGGATAGGCGCCTATTGTATCAATAAATGTAATAATAGGGCGATTAAATTTATCAGCTTGTTTCATAAGTCTTAGCGCTTTTCTATAACCTTCTGGATGTGCCATTCCAAAATTTCTTTCTATACTTTCCTTTGTATTTCTACCTCTTTGATGACCAATAACCGTAACGGGCATTCCTTTAAATTTTGCAATACCACCTATCATTGCTTTATCATCACCATATAATCGATCACCATGAAGTTCGAGAAAGTTTGTAAACAATAAAGGTATATAGCCCAATGTCGTGGGGCGGTTACGTAGCCTTGCAATTTGAACTCGTTGAAAAGGTGTAATATTAGAATAAATTTTATCTTGCATTTTATTTAAACGTTTTTCTAATTCATGAATTTTTGACGATAAATCTACATTATTTTCTTTCATAATTTTCTTTAATTCATCAAATTTCTCTTTTAATTCAATAATAGGACGTTCAAAATGCAAACTCATTTTATCCTCCAAATGTTATGACTTACCTCACTCTAATCAAAAGGCTTAGAAATAGAATCAATAAATAATTCAAAACCATCCACAACTATTTTTTGTTCTGATTCTGATAAATTATTGAGAATACTTTGATAAAATGCAATAGATTGCTCTCTTAAGCAATTAACAGTTATGTGACCTTTTTCCGTGAGGTGCAGAAAAAGTTCTCTTCTATTTTTTTCATTTACTTCACGATAAATAAGCCCCTTTTTTACTAACTTATCTACCAATCTACTTACAGTTGAAGTCTCTAATCTAAGTTTATTGGATAGTTGCCAAACAGTTAATTTTTCCACCTCTAGTTCCTCTAACGCCATCATTTGAGAAGTTGGTAAAGGTTTTTCAAATGGTCCTTTGGGCAAATTTTGAGATTCAAAAACCCCAGTTATTATAATCATTTTCTTAATATCTGTTCTTAGTTTTAAGGCATCTTCTCTTTTCAAATAGGTCACCCTCCTACAACTAATGTATCATACATCAATTGTATTATACATGAATATGTTTTTTTCACAAGCTTAACGTAAGCCAATATTACAACATGGACGAGATATTTCTCCTTGTTAAAATGGGATAAGTGGATTGTTTTCTACAAATGGCAGAACATCAATTATGTATCAGGAGCCTTTATGGGGTACCGCTCATCGCAATCAAGCTAAGAAAATAAAACTACCCAAAAAACGAAAATTTTGTGATAACTTGTAACAAAAAACTCATAATTTTTTTGGGGAGTTCTAAATTCTTAAGTTGATGGGCATGTGACGATACCCCAAAAAGAAAAAAGGCATTAATTATATGCCTTTTTTCTTTATCATCATTTAACTGGATAACAAACTTCTGTAACCCACTTATTAGGATCCGATTGCATCGCTGGGCTCACATGATAAATATTAAACATCGGGCCTACTAATTCGTAACCTTCTGTCTCAATCCATTTTGCTGCAGCCTCATTTACAGCTGTCATCTGTTCATAACTTCCATTAACCGTTATGGAAGCTACATTAGTGGATTCGATTTTTTTAAATGTAACGTCTTTTGTATTTTCATGCTTACCTAAAATACTTAGCTGTATTTCTACATCTACATCATTTTCTTTGTATTCACGATCATGGAAAACCGCAATACTATAACTCGGATGGGCAATACTAATATTTTTCATTTGAATTTCTTGCATTAATATACCCCATAAATCCCCTTCACAATTATATGATGGAATAATCTTTCTAACACTAGCTACATTTCTATCTGGAATCTCTTTTATTGAAACATGATAGTTCATCTCAACAACATCCTCTCTCATCGTTTTCATTGAGGCTTCGAGAAGACGTAATTGTTTTTGGAGGTCATCCATATCATCCTTTATTTGAGCACTACGATTTTCAAATTGTGATTTTATTACTTCCATATTATCGCTTGCTACTATTTCTTTAATAGTAGCAATATTAAATCCCATATCTTTTAATGTTTGAATTTGATTTACTTTCTTTAATTGAGCTGCTGAATAATATCGATATCCACTTTGTTCATCAACTTTTACTGGTTGTAATAATTCCACTTTATCGTAGTGTCTCAACATACGAATACTAATGGAAGATAGTTTTGAAAAGTCCCCTATTTTAAACATATTTTCCTCCCATAAATTACATCTACTTCGAAGCTCAACTTCATCTTAAACAATGACATCGTGTGAGAGTCAACTGTTTATAACACTTGAATTATATTTCTTTAATTATTTCCCCTTATACTCTCTTCCGTCTTAAGGCTATAAAGATTGATATTAATCCGTTCACAACTAATAAAGTTACTATAATATTTGTAAGAAAGGCTACATCTGCCGCAAATATTTTAATTGTTTTCCATGGTGAGCTCGTACTATAAGTAAGAAGCGGGATGAAAATAATAGATAATAGTAGAAATAGATTTCCTACAAATAACCAAGTTAGTTTTTTAACATTTTTCTTATGCCTATACTTTTTAACAAACATAATTGGCGAAATGAAAAGCACGAGTATAACTATCGACATAACAATTTGTGTAAATGGTATGTTTCTAGGTGGATCAATTGGTTCTTTTCCATTCAAAATACTAATAATCCCATTTTTCAACACTGATAACGCTGGCTCTTCTAATACATGATTTTTATTTGTTAAAATAACACCACCCCAGCCACTTTTATTTAAAATAAATATTTCTGCACGAGCATCGGGCGTGGATCCTGAATGCCAAATCATCGTTTCGCTTTCATTTATATTTGTTGTTCTTAATCCAAAACCATAACTTTTTTCTGAATTTATTTTATAAAGTGGTGAAAGATAAAGATCCATGTTTTCTTGCTTTAAAAATTGAACATCCTCAGGCCGATTCAAAAACATAATATATTGAATCATATCTTCTAAATTTGCAGTAATATAGCCATACGATGCGCCAGAATTATCATAGGACACTACACTTTTTCTTGGTAAGCCAAACCAAGACTGATAACCTGTTAAATAATCCTTTTCATATGCAGTTTCTTTACTTGCTGCTGCACCATTCATATTTAACGGCTGAAAAACATGCTTTTCCATATATGATGAATACGTTTCATTTGTGACCTCTTCAATAAGAGCACCTAAAACAATATAATTCGCATTACTATATTGATATTTTTCTCCTGGTGAGGCATTTAATTTTACATTTAAAAGTTTCTTTACATTTTCTTTTAAAGCTGAAGAACTTTTGGATTGTATATCTGATAATGCCAAACCTTCGTATGTGTTTATTCCGCTTGTATGAGTTAGTAGGTTTCGGATTGTTATAGTGGCGGTTAATTGATTGTCTTTTAATTTAAACCAAGGAAGGTGTTGTTGAACTGAATCCTCTAATTTTATTTTTTTATCTTCAATTAATTTCAATATAGCTAAAGCTGTTAAAGATTTACTTATTGAGCCAATTGCGAATGGTGTTTTACTAGTTACCTTTTTTTCAGATTCTCCAGTAATTCCTATCGTTTGTGTGAAAAATACATCTTTTTTATGTACAATTGCAACAGAAGCTCCTGGAATATTCTGCTCTTTTATAAATTTTTCAATATACTTATCCAATGCAATTTTAATATTTTGCTGAGCGTAAACTTTTGGATCTGTAATACATAACATTAATACATTACAAAGAATATAAATTAGAGATATTTTATAGATTGCATTCTTCATTATGCTTTAGAGAGCTTTCTTTTTTTATAACTTACTAAACTAATGAATACTACTATAGAGAGCATAAAACTAATCATTATTAATAATGAATTCCACCATTGATTTTCTGAAATACGATATAGAAGATTATACTGAAATGTATTTTTACTATTAGTTGGATTTAATGATCTAGTTAAAAATATTGTAAATGTAGTTTGCGAGATGAGGTAAGTAATAACCGCGATGAATATGCCGCGTAAGAAAGTTTTGTTTAATTTACCCTTTTCATTTTTAGGTTGTTTCATTTTAACTTGTAAATCAATTTCATTTATTTCTAAATAATCTTGAACAAATAATTGAGGTGTACCTAAATCATCTATACTATCTTCACCATGTTCACGACATTCTTGAATATGTTCTAATATTTGTCGCTTAACATTTTCCATTTCTTCTAAACTAATATCGTATTGCTGTAATTCCTTAAGTACGTCTGTTAAAAATTGCTTTTCTTTACCTATTAATCTATTCCTCATTTCAGAAGGTCTCCTTTCGAGCCGTTTTTTAATAATGTTTGAATATCCGATTGCAATTCTAACCACTCATTAATTTTTTTCTCAAGACGTATTTTCCCGTTTTCATTAATTTCATAATAAATCCTAACTTTACCACTGTCTGTTACTTCTTGATAAGTATTAACCCACTCTTGATTTTTCAACTTAGTTAGAATAGGGTAAATACTTCCTACTCCTTTCAATTTTAAATTGTTTACTTCAAGTTCTTTCATAATCTCATAACCATAACTTTTCTTTTTCGACAAAATAGATAATACACACATTTCTAAATGACCTTTAATTAAACTTGTTCTATCCATAGGATAAATTTAACAGAAATATATACTTCATTCAAGTATATATTTCTGTTAAATCCAAAAAATCAGACAACAGAACGAAGATATTATAAGCAAAAGATATTACTTGCGAACTGTTTTTACCCCTAACAATCACTTTTATAATATAATAATTACATAATATATCAACTGTTTGTCCCTTTTATTTTTCTATCTCTCCTCCATATACTTAGTTGGAAATGTAGTATACGGGACATAAAAATACTAAAAAATCCAATTCCTTAATTTTCACATTAAGAAATTGGATCTTCTTTCATTACCTTGTAATACTCATACTGCGTTATTATTAACATTATAAAGAATATACGTTTTATATAAGTTATGTTAATAACACCTTAACTAATAAAATTTTATTGATTACTCTCAAGACATTCATAAACCGCCATCATTTCTCGTTTATCCAATTCGCGAATGCGATTAAAAATTGGTATTTGCTCAACAGCTTCTGTTAATAAGCTCTCATCCACAACATCACTAACTTTTCCAGTTAACCATATTTGTACATCCACGCCTTCAACAACTTCTTTTAACCCTTCGTCATTAATACCAGTTGCATTACAAGTTACACATGGGATTGTTAATTTAAAGACACCATCATGTAAATTATCTTCAGTTATAACTTTCTTGCCTTTACAAAATGGACATGGATTACTTTTTCTAATTTTATTGATTTGGGTAACTAACTTTTTGTATCCAAACGCTTCGTATACATACGTAAGTTTTTTATATTTACCATTTGTGAAATACTTATCTATAATGTTTTCTCTCGTTTCATAAACATTAGGGAAATCACATACAGTTACTTGATTATTAACACTAATGGATTCGATATTTCCTTTTATTTCATCCCAGAATGGTAAAACATTTTGTAACACCATTTCATAGTTTGAAAAGCTTGCCTGTTCTAATTCAAACATTTTCAGTGCAACTTGTGCTTTTCTTGGCAATAAAGAAACATCTTCTGTCAATCTCATATCGCCACCAACTATAGACTTTAATTTATGAAGTGCAGGTAAATCACCGACTATTTTCAACACTTCATCAACTGGTTGATTGATCATTTCACGAATATCAAAGTTACCAAATTTAAGGGGTTTATGATGCTTTAAAACCGTCCCCTCACAAATTGGACATGTCATCATTTCTTTAGAAGACTTAATTTCTTCTTTAATAGCTGCTTTTGAAATAACAATATATCCACCAATAATCGTATTAAATCCTACCCATGTTCTGCGTGTCTTTCCTTTTTTATCATAAAATGATTTTTCAAAATATCCGTACCAAAACGTATGCTTTTCTTCTTCTGACATATCACTATAGCTCTTTGATAAATCGTGACCAAGCTCATTTTTTATTTCTTCAAATAGAAATTCTATTTTTTCATATTGATAAAATTTTAATACTTTCATGATTTCGGGATCAAATAAACCGTCCCAAAATAGAACATTTTTATCTTGAATTGTAATCTCTTTATCGAAAACTTCAATTTGAAGACGTCCAGAACAAGATGGACAATGATTGTCCTGTGAATAGAAATCAAAACTTCCCGTATCTTTATTAGTTGGATGAGCAGCTACAATATGATTAATTAATCCACCAATTTCATATAAGAAACTATATTGACTATATAAATGTCTTTCAAGATCTATAGCAACAACAGGCGCAATTGTATCAGATTCATATTCACCATAAATTAAACGGGCCATTGATGATAAACTTTTTAAAATACCACCCTTATAAATGTTTTCTGCATTTTTAAAATAGTTAATATGATTTTCTTCTAAATAGTGAACGCCTTCTTTATGCTTAAGTGCTGAAGAAATATGTATTTGCTCAGCATTATTCACACTGCTTTTTTGACGATAATAATCTTCATGACTTACTACATCAAGATGCTTTATAGATTCAGGCTGTCTTTTCCCGAAATCTACAATATAATCAGAGCTTTCTAACATGTAACTATTATGTTCAATCATAATGATAGAGACTAATTCATCTTGCAATATCCCTCTAACACTATCTATAAATTGATTTAAAATATTTTGGGATAAACCTTTTGAAGGCTCATCAAAGATAAATAATGTATGTGGATTTCTTGTGTTCGCAAATAACTCCGAAACTAAATGAACACATTGAAATTCACCCGTTGATAATGTTTGTGTTTTTCGTTCTAACGTTAAATAACCAAGTCCTAATTTAATGAGTAGACTCAAGCGTTTATACGCAATATCTTCATTTGGAAGTTCATCTATAATATCCTCAATCGAACGTTCAAAAATATCATCAATTTCTTCGCTATACTTTGTTAGTTTCTTTTTAATATCTAGGAAAGTGGCTACAGTTGATCGACTTGTAATGGATTGATTTCGATCTTGTCCGACCATAACTAGTTTATCTTTTGGATATCGCTTCAAGAAATCTGTAGCTAAACATTCGTTAACAAGTGTAGATTTCCCACATCCAGATTCTCCTGTAACCGTCACAAGCCTATTTTTAGGAATTTGAAACTCCGTCATTTGGATATTACGGCAATATAATTCTCGGAATGAATAATATTCTGCTGGTACTTCTTTATTTAGATCCGACAGTATTGGTTTTGGCCTTGGTGATTCTTTCACAATTTGTCCACCATATTTTCCACTACCAGGTCCAAAGTACAATTGCTCATCTGTTGTATCCAGCACTGTATCTGAATGATCAATGAGCCAAATTTGATTTTTACACCCTAACTGCTTGATCTCTTCTAATATTTGTAATAATGTTTCATGATCAAGTCCAACTGAAATCTCATCAATAATAATTACAGCATTTTCACTTACTGCCATGAATTCAGCCAAATAAAGTCGTGTTAACTCTCCACCTGACAACGTACCCATAATTCGATTTAATGTTAAATAACCAATGTTCATATTAATTATATTTTGCAGTATATGTTGTTTTGCTTCACTAATATTTAACACTTCCGCTAACGAAAGAATAGATTCAACACTTAAATCATTAATATTTGAAATTGTATGTGGTTTAGCAAATAAATCTATAGTATGTTGTTCGATTTCTTCACTATAACGTTTTCCCTTACATTTTTTACACTCAATATTTTTAGTAGTGCCTCGGCCTTTACAACCAGTACACCAACCTAACTGATTATTAAACGAAAAAACCTCAGGGGAAAGATGAAATACTTCAGCAAGTTTTTCGCGAACTTCAGTAAATACACCAGTATGAGTACCTATCGTTGAACGTGGGTTGGAAGAAATCGATGACTTTCCTAGAAAAAGTACTAAAGGCATATTCTCCATCTTAGTAGCACTAAAATTTGTTTCCATGATATTAGGAAATAAATACTGATATTCAGCCTTTGGCAATAAAGAAACTAATCGTTTTTTTGATTCTTCGCCAATCGTTTGACAAAAAGTTGTTTTACCCGATCCTGATAAACCTGCGATTCCAAACGACTTATTAAATGGAATAGCTGTATCTAATTTATTTATGTTATTAGCAATTAATTGATTTACTTTCATATTAACCTCTATTCTTATTTTTCATCAAAACCATTTTTACAATATAATAATTACATAATGAATATAACCTCTTATGTAATTATCCTCTCACTTCAAGAACCTTGTCCTTATATATTGCAAACCATTGTTGCCATTCATCTTTAGAAAATTCTTTTTCTTCTCCTTCAAGAACGAAAGAAAAAAGATCTAAACAAATATGCCAACCAGCTATGTCTTTCGGTGTATGATCCGTTAAATCATGAATGTATTCTTTAAAAAGTAAAAGAGTACCATTTTCCTCTTTATGTATTTCAAATCGGATACGATCTTTATCCCAAGTAAATTCAAGCACTGCGTTTACTTGACACTCTAAAATATCAATATTTATAAATGAACCGTCCATCATGTCAAACTTGATTATGCCACCTGTTTTAAGGCTTTCAATCTGTAAATTAGACATCCATTTTTTAAGCTTACTGTTTTCTGTTAATACAGACCAAACGTCCTCTATTGTATATGGAAATTCGCGTTCAAATTTTACAATATACCCATCAGTTACTTTTTCAATTTCAGCTATCATATATATTGCCTCCTACCTTCAAATAGAATATATGTTCTCCTTTTATTTTACCCGATTTTATATATAAAATAAATCTTTAAATTATCATAAATAGCCTCTTCCATATTACATACCAATAAAAAAAGCCGCAATTGCGACTCATAAAATTATAGTATTAACTCTTGCTTTTATTGAATGACTTACCGCTTAATCGCATCGACAATTAGCGATGGAAAACCAAGTTTATCGCCTTTATTTCTAGAATCATACTTTTTAGAACGGAAAATAACACCATCGTTTGCATCCCATTCGTTGTAATAAAACTGACCATTTTCATCACAATATTCAAGTAAAACTACCTCAACCCCCGCAGTTTCAAACATTTTCGTTAAGGTTTTATAATTATGAACGATTTTATGACTTGCTGCTGGATGATCTTTCGGACCTGGTCCGCCTATTTGAACTATATTTTGGTACGCTTCATCTTGGAAAAACGCATCAGGAACACCACACCGAATGTGCCCTGCCGGCTTTAAAAATCCATAACAAATTTCTGCTGCCCTTACACCTTCTTCAAATGTAAGGTGTTCCCATACATGCTCAGCTAAAATAGCTGAAATAGAATTGTATTCAAATCTTTCTTCCCAAGTAGCTTTATCTAGTAAATTAAGTTCATCTTCTTGCGTTTGAATCCAACCTGGATTATTATTAAACATTCCAGCTCCGACTACTACTTTAATTTCGTCTTGTTTTATTACCATCAGTTTCACCTCATAGACATTTTAATTTATTAGTATATTCTATGTTTACTATTATCCTTCCTTCTTCGACAAATTTAATAGCATAAGTCCAGTACAATACCAAACTCATGCTGGAAATTTTTCTTACATAAACATAACACACCAAACATTAGCACAAAACCAGTCACGTAAAAACTTGTTGTTCCGCTGCCACCAGTATTAGGAATTACCCAATTATTTTTCACATTTTTCACTGTTAGTTTTTGTGTCCTTACCGCATCTGTAATTTCTATTTCTATTGGATCTCTAAGTAACATATATCCATTTGGCGCTTTTATTTCTTTAATCGTATACTTTCCAAATACTAACTGATTGGAAATCCCCTTTCCTTTTTCATCCGTTGTTAATCTAGTAACTTCTTTACCTTCTTTATCTAAGACTTGAAATACAGCACCTTTTAGTTTTAGATTAATATCCTTATCATCAACTTTCTCAATTTCAATTTGCCCAGTCGGATCTGGTAATTTCTTATTTCCTATTTTAATTTCTACTACTGTATCTTTTTCTATTTTTACAGCTATTGTATCTTTTAATAATTCATAACCTTTAGGTGCTTCTACTTCCACTAGAGTATAGTTACCTATTGGCAATTCTTTTGATATCGCTTCTCCTTGTCCATCTGTTACTAACTCACCAACTACTTTTTTATTTGAATCTTCAATATGAAACTTTGCTCCTGCTAGCTTTTTATTTTTATCGCTCGTATCTACTTTTACTAACTTCATTTTCCCCATTGGATCTGGTAATTTCTTATTCCCTATTTTAATTTCTATTACTACATCTTTTTCTATTTTTACAGCTATTTTATCTTTTAATAATTCATAACCTTTAGGCGCTTCTATTTCCACTAGAGTATAGTTACCAATTGGTAACTCCTTTGATATCGCTTCTCCTTGTCCATCTGTTACTAACTCATCAACTACTTTTTTATTTGAATCTTCAATATGAAACTTTGCTCCTGCTAGCTTTTTATTTTTATCGCTCGTATCTATTTTTACTAACTTCATTTTCCCCATTGGATCTGGTAATTTCTTATTCTCTATTTTAATTTCTACTACTGCATCTTTTTCTACTTTTACAGCTATTTTATCTTTTAATAATTCGTAACCTTTAGGCGCTTCTGTTTCCACAAGAGTATAGTTACCTATCGGTAATTCTTTTGATATCGCTTCTCCTTTTTCATCTGTTATTAACTCGCCAACTATTTTTTTATTTGAATCTTCAATATGAAACTTTGCCCCCATTAATTCTTTATTATCATTATTACTATCTACTTTTTTTATCTTTACTTTTCCTGTACTAGGCTTGTTCCAATGTTGCCAGTTAAATTTGAAATTGTGAAATTCAAATCCACCAGTTTGTTGTACCGCACCGACAAATGCTTGTCCATTAATTGAACCACCTTTTGTTTCTAATACAGCATTTGGAGCAAACACACTCCCAACAACACCATACCCCTCTGTTGTAATTTTTTTTGCATTAGGAAAAACCCATATCACTTTCCCGTATAACTCAGTAAACGGTGAATTAGGAGAATAGGGTTGTGATGTAGGAATTATATCTGTAGCCCTACCAATATTGTTCGTGTCATATAAGATAGCACCATTTTTAAATGTAACCTCTATTGCATCTGAATACATAACGATAAAATCTTTTCCTTTCGCATTAGGTAAAAAGACATCTCTTATATCTAAATTGATTTTCCCTACCAATTCTGATGAAACATAAATATTAGGATTGTTTATATCTTTTCCGATTCCATAACTCATATTTGGAATTGGGGTATTCGTTTTATATTGACCTGCATTTTTACTGACTTGGTTCACTATGTTGTGAAATTCATTAAATTTCGCGTCAATTTCTAGTTTTTCTTTATAAACGATACGATCATAAGAAGATTGTATGATACGATCTGGATCACTCTCTTTTGTCATTACGACTATTCCGTTTTGAATGATAAAGGATTCCTCTCTTGATTTTTTTAATTTTCCAGACAATAACAAGGATGGATATCCTTCATCACCCCATTTTTCCCCAACTATATTAGATGTTCCCGCTGCTGCACCTACAATCGTATAACCAGATGCATCCATATCACCTTGAACTGCAATTGCTCCTTCAATGTCGCCACCTACTGCTTTATGGTTACCAAAGACAACAGCATTATAACGCGATATATCCCCTAGACCTTCTAAGTTAGTCGTGGATCCATATGCTTCTTTTGGTGCATATATGACAAAACTTACACATAACATTAACAAGACCATAAAATGAATACTTACCAACTTTAATCGTAACCTCAATTTCTTTGTTCCCACCTTTACCGTATTTTTTCTACAGTCGAATAAAGTCAAACTTTTTCCAGTGAGGATTTACTTCATCCCCTATATACCTTCTTTGCTTATCTCTGGATTTTCGATTCCATTGCCCATTAATAAAAGATAAATAAATACATTCTATCGAGTTAATTTTTTCTTATAAATTACGACTAGAAACACACATAACAATAGAATTAGGACTACTACGGTCCACTTATTAAACATAAATATCTCTTTATGCATTTTTTGTTTTTCTTTCTCGTTAAACTCCACACGCTCACCTCGAACCAATAATCTATTTGTGTTTACTCCATAAGGCGTACATGTAATTAATGTTATATAATCTTTATTTTCCACAATTTTTAAATCGTCCGTTTCGTGTGGTAACACTATTTTAATTTGATCTACTTTATAAGCAAGAATTTTGTCTAAAGAATGAATATAAAAAATATCTCCTTCACTCAACTTATCTAAATCTGTAAATAATTTTGCTGATGGTAAACCACGATGTCCTGTTAAAATAGTGTGCGTATTTTCTCCACCTACCGGAAGTGAAGAATAATCTAAATGACCTACCCCGCGACTCAATACTTCCTCAGAGGTCCCTTGATAGATTGGTAGTTTTATATTAATTTTCGATATTTCAATATACCCCATTACATCACCTAAATTTAACGCATCGGCATACGCTTGATGATTATTTTTTTCTTCAGAAAATGGATCTGCAAATGTTTTCATGGAAGTTTGAACTTGTTTATTATATTCGGTTGCTTCTTTTTCCCTACGTTCAACTTCTTTCTTTTGTAGTGCTTTAATCTTCTTATCGTAGGAGCTAATCTCAGAATAATGTGCACGAGTCGCCAACCAATTACTAATAGTAGGATATAAAAAAATACCTAATCCAAATAAAAAAATACCTCCTAAAACAAGATTTCGTTTCATATTTTCACCTCTGCATATACTAAAATATCGAAAAGAGGGAAGCATTTTGCTTCTCCCCTTTTTACATCACTTGGTTACATTGTCCTAAAGCCTTAATTATTAGCAAACTTTTTTCTAAAGAAAACAAATACCGCTGTAGCCATTAACGCAAGGCCTAGTACAGTAAATAGAGTCGTTCCGATACCACCCGTTACAGGAAGAATCCATCCACTTTTATTATTTTCAATCGATAATTTAACCGTTTGATTATTTTCGCTAATCTTTACATCAATAGGATCCTTTAATAATTGATATGAAGCTGTTGTACCATCTTCTTTTGTATAAGTTGGTGCTTTCGTTTCAAAAATTTGATAGTCTCCATACGGAATGTTAGTCCATTTAATAACACCATTTTCATCTGATACACCTGTGACTTCTTTACCTGCCACAACAACTATTTTTCCATTTTTATCTTTAAGTACAAACTCCGCACCTTTTAATTTCTTCTTATCAGCACCATCAACTTTTGTTAACTCGATAATTCCAGTTGTCGGAACAACAACTACAGGTTTAGATTCCTTTTCTCCAATTACATCATTTTTATTTATAAAATCAATTTTTGCTGTATTTAAAATTTCTGAACCAGATAGTACTCCTTCTTTTACTTGTGATTTAATTTGTAAATGAAATTCTTTTTTACCATCTAATTTTGTGAAATCTTTTACTGTAGCTGTTACTTTTTGGCCTTCTACAGCTACCTCTACAATGCTTGCATTTACTTCTGCTCCATCAATTTTCACGATTGGTTTTCCTTGAATCATTAAACGATTGTCTAATGTATCTGTTACTACATATTTTTTGTATTCTTTAATGTCTTCTGGAATTAATGTTTTGATATCATAATTGTAATTAGTTAACGGATTAATTGGTAACGCTTCCAAATTACCGTTAATCTTTTTATCAATATTTGGTTCTTCATAGTTTTGCACTTCTACTTTAACTACTGTACCAGAAGTAATTGTTCCATCTTCGTTAATAGTTCCGGAGGTCTTTATAAAAAACTCGTGTTTAGTCGGATCTAGTACATACCCTTTCGGCGCTTTTGTCTCTTGGAAATAGTATTCCCCATACTCTAATCCTTGCACGCGAATATGCCCATTACCATCTGTTGCTAACTCTTTTTTCACTTCTGTACCATCTTTTTTAAATAAAGAGAATACTGCACCTGCTAATGCTTTTTCATTTGCACCACTCTTTACTAAATCAACTGCACCACGTTTAATCTCATTTTTCGGATACATATGAACATCATAGTTTAGCACCTTACCCTCTTTATTCGTTAATGGAATATCCACTGTATACGTATTTGGATTCAGGTTAACATGCGGAGGTCCTGCCACTTCTTTCACTTCATAACGTCCTAGCGGAAGATCTTTTAATACAGCTTGTCCGTTATTATCTGTTACTACTTGAGTTGGAGTTGCTCCCATTACAGGCTTCACATCTTCTTTCACGATTTTCCCATCGTTTGAAATTTTTTCAAACGACGCAACCCTTTTCACTTCAAACGTTACACCTTTTAACGGCTTCGCATTTGTTGGTACCTCTTGATTTGCAGAGCCATCTCCTTCTATTCCCTGTGCGCCATCTTTTTCTTGTTCATATTTATGGATCGTTAAAGTACCTTTGGATGGTGAAGCTGCCTTTACTAATACACTAGACCATGTAGAAAATGTTAAGAAAAATACTAAAAGCACACTAAATATTTTTTTCATTTCTCTTATCCCCTTTACTACTTCTATCATTTTAAAAATCTCTTTATTACTATTACCCTCTTAAAAGTAATAGTGTGCCAAGTACCAGATTTAAACGAGTAACCTAAAACATAGTCGTCCAACAATCCATTGTTTACAATCACTTATTCACTCTTCTTATTTTCTATTATTACGTTGTCTCTCCGTACGATATATGTAGTTTTCCCCCTGAATTACACTTATATCTCTACTTCAAAAATCATTACATATTAACTTCTATCGCAAATTTCCATTAATTACTTAACTTCAATTCATTAATCGCTCCCTTCCTATCCCTATTTAAAATCCAATCTTAATCATTTTTGATACATATAAGCAATGAACAACGAATAAGTGTGACAATTCATATTTTACGTTACTCCCTAAAACTATTACCTGTATATTCAAATAATATGTGCTATTCATGTTAAATTATGGTATTATTCTTAGAAGTTTATAATTTTTATAGATAAAATTTTTCCGTTTCTACTTATGAAAAAAGGGAATATGTAAACATTCAACTATTACACACAACTGTAAGGAGGAATAATATGACTAAAAAGCTCAGTCTAGTTGAGATAGAGTACATTTGTAATATGTTTTTCCAATCTTTCGAAATTCCAGTTTGTTTTTTAGATTGTAACAAAAATATTCTTTTAGAATTTACATCAAAAGATGATTCACATTCGTTCTATAAATCAAAAATAGAACAGTTACATGTGCTTTTTCAAAAAAATGATTCAAATAATTCACCTATCTTCAGAACTCACCAATATTTAGGGCACTTCATTTTAATTCACATAAAGAGCCATTATATGGTGAACGGTACTGTTATTATTGGGCCCTTGACACATGTAAATTTTTCTACAAGTAAAGCGGATAGTAACCTTAATTTTATTTCGAATTATAAAAGAACAAGAGATCATTATTTTTCATTGTCAGTCAAAGATCAAAATTTCTTTGTAAATATAGCAATATTGTTCTATAACATTCTCTATAAAAAAAATTCAGATGTAAGTACCTTTTCAAATAACAGTGACTCATTTCATGTAAGTCATAGCAGTATCTTAAACGAGGATGTATATATTTCAATGCAAAAAAACGAATCTATCTGTCATAATTTGTATATAGAGAACCAACTACTTGGAGCTATAGAAAACGGGGATAAAGAAAGTGTACTCAAATATTATTACGAATTCCAACAAGAGACTTTTTCATCCTTATCTTCGTTCCATCAATTAAGACGTCATAAAAACATTTGTATTTCATCCATCACACTTGCTACTAGATATGCTATAAAAGGAGGGCTTCCTTCCGGGATTGCTTACAAGATTTACGATCTACACATCCAAAAGACAGAGGGTTTAAAAGACAAAGAATCTGTTTGGGATTTATTAAGAAATGTTTTCTGTACTTTTGCAGACCGTGTAAAAGCACAAAAAGTACAGAAATACTCAAAGACTATCGTTATTTGCAAAAACTATATTTTTGAAAATATTTACAATCAAATATCTGTTAAACAACTTGCTAAATTTGCAAATGTAAATTCAGATTATTTATCTATATTATTCAAAAAAGAAGTCGGTATTTCATTAATTGAGTACATTCAACGTGAACGAATCGAAGAAGCAAAAAAATTATTAACTTTCACAACCTATCCCTTATCAGACATATGTGCTTCGCTCAACTTTAGTGATCAAAGCTATTTTACTAAAATTTTTAAAAAATTCACTAACGAAACACCTGGTAAATACCGAAAATCTCATGTTGTCATATAGAGTTAAACTTTCATTAAAACAAAGTGTTTTTAGTAACTTTTCAATGGCAGATTAAAATTACTTCCACATTCATGACCTTTTGAATTTAGGCTATTTTTAAATCAAAAAACACGTTACTATTCTTTTATTTGAATGAGAATAGTAACGTGCTTTATATGTAATGTAGGTCTGTAGGCAACATAGCGTCCAAACGCAAAGTTTTATAGAAGCAAAATACACCACTTAAATACTAAAATCTTATTAAGTAAAAAATTCATCTAATAATTATTGTGTGAGAAATAAATCCTACTATTATTTTTGTATCTTTCTAAATTTACGAAGGAAAGTGAGTACTGTACCTGCAATAACCATCCATATGCCCATTGTTGCACTGTTAGTTGTACTAGCACCCGTGTTTGGAAGTTCTTTATATGTAGATTCTTTTTTATCGGAATTACTGTTGTTCGGGATATTACTGTTATTAGTAAGGCCATTAACTTTGCTAATGTCTTTATCTTTCACCAATACTTTTTGCATTGTATGAACCTCATTACCTACGGAATCTTTGACACTAAATATGATTTCAAAAGTACCAGCTTTAGAGGTATCTACAGTTCCTTCATACGTTACGTTAGAAGTAACGTCACCGTCCTCTTTATCAGTAGCTAATACTCCTACCATTGGATCAAATTGATCTCCCTCAGTAATTGTAATTGTAGCAGGTACTTTAAGGATTGGTATTTCATTTTTAACTTCATCTCTAACTTTGACCGTTACAGTTTGTTTCGCAGCTACTTCATGACCTTTAGAATCTGTCACTGTGTATGTTATTACGTAAGTACCGGATTTAAAGGTATTTACTTCACCATTAACTTTTACTTTAGAAGTAAGATCGCCGTCTTCTTTATCAATAGCTAATACTTTTGCCATAGGATCGAATGAATCTCCTACATGAATTGTCGTTGCAGTAGGCACTGTTAATGTGGGGTTTAAATCTGATGTTTCTCCATTTCTCTCTACAATTACCGTCTGTGTAGCCGTTGTATTCCCACCTTGAGAGTCAACGACCGAGTAGTCCACAATGTATGTACCTGGTCTAGAAGTATCTACATCACCTTTATGTTTTACTTTATTTGTTAAATCACCATCTTCTTTATCAACAGCTTTTACATTACTCATCGGGTCAAACGTATCACCAACACGCAGTGTAATTGTAAGAGGTACAGTTAATTCAGGGACTTGATTTTCTGCAGTTTTTTCGTTTTCTTTCACTGTTCCTTTAATTTTTGCTGCATCAAAAGCTTTTTGCACCGCTTCAACCTCAATTGAGTTCGCACCATATTTGTTTGTTGCAACTTTCAGACACGCTATTCTTAATTCAGAGAAATTAGAAGTCATGTTCAATTCATCTGTATTTGCATAATAGAAAATATCAAACATTTTATCTTCACCAATACCATTTACAGTTACACCGTTTTGAGTTCCACCTTGTGCAATTAAATACGCGACTTTATTAATAATACTTGAGTTGAAATGAACGCCCTCATTATCTTCTCCGTTTAAATCACTGTATTTGCTATAATCATCTGGATACGGTAATCCATTAATAAATTTGACTGCAGATGGATTCTTCATATTACGAAGAACTGATCCAGTTTGCTCTCCTATTGTCCAATTAAATTCCCCATTATTTATGTATTTCTCAATAGCCGTTCCCATAATATCAGATAACGCCTCGTTAATTGCCCCAGATTCTCCGAAAAATTCAAGATTAGATTCGCTAGGTGTAACCGCATGTGTAAATTCATGGCCCGCTATGTCAAACGCTTTCACCATTGGATCACCATATATTAGCATACTAACATTGCTAATATTAGCACTAAATGCATTCCCCCAATTTTTAGGATCATCTGTTTCTCCAGAATCCCATGCATGTACAACTGATACTACTTTTTTCCCCTTATTATCAAAACTATTACGTTTATATTTATCTTTATAAAAATCATATACCTTTGTTGCTAAGAAATGAGCACTTACCGCCTTTGGATCATTAAATATTGTTGAAGTGCTAGTTGCTAATATACCAGGATAATATCTGTTTTCAAAAGTAATATCTCTATAATTTACATCATATGTCTCAATTCCTTGCCCTCTTGTGTAATCAGCAAGTGCATATTTCCCATTACTTTGTTCAGAAATACCAAATGTGCGAATTATACCTAAATCATCTTTACCTGTTCCGGTTAATGATTTGACATTGCTTTTTTTACTCTCCTCAATAGATTTAACATGCTCTTCACTTATTTTTAAATCTGACTCTTGCACCATATTTTTCAACATATCTCCATTATTAGCATTCACTAAATAAGTTCCAGATACATAGTTTGGTGTTGTAGCTGTAAATGTAACTTGATATGCATTTCTAGCCTGTCCATTATTTTCATTTACAAAAATAACTTCCTTGACTTCTGGCTCAGAAATAAATGTAATATCGTTCCCGTATTTCGTATAAATAAATTGTTTTGCCTCTTATTTTGACAAGTTAATGGGATTATTTAAATCTTCTTGTGTTAAATTTTGCGCACTTTCTCCTGAAACACTTTTAATAATACCCTTTTTATCTACATGAGCAGTCAATTGGTGTCCATATACTTCTTTTCCTTCATATATTTGTTGCATACGAACAAGTGTAGTCCCATCATAAGCCCCACGTTTTTGAAGAACCTTGTAATCTACCCCTTCGTCTCCACTAACTTGTTTTGGAGACAAAGCATGCTCCGTCTTTTCCTTAAGTGCATCTTTTACTACATTCTCAGGTGTCTTTTGTGATGGTTGTGTAAGTTCACCTATACGGAACGAATCTTCTTGAATTTCAACTTGCATTTGACCCTTTTCCTCTGCATAACTTACTCCATACGGTATTACAGTTGTTAAGGCTAATCCTGTTGTTAATGCAACTATAGCTATTTCTTTTTTATTTTTCATGTTATTTTCCTCGTATAATTTCCTAAAATATGAAACTGCATAAATGTATTCCTATTAAAAATAGAAAAATAAAAATTACAACACATTACACAAAACCATATTATAAAAAGATGACTTCTGTAGCAAACAAAAGTCATCCCTTCGATATGTAATATCCCTAATATATTTTTAAGGCATAATTTTTATTTGAAAAGAAAAAAACATTCATTAACGAGCATTTTGCATTACTTTTATTAGGTCATTTATATTTTCAACTTTCTGCTGAAACTGATCAAATCTGCTATGTAGCAATGACGGATTCTTATCTTCAGTTGAAATAACTTTTTTTAATTCCTCTTCTAATTTATCATATGTATCAAAGAAATTATCAAATTCTACACTTACAAGTTCTTCATTTTCACGATAAAATCTTTTTGATTCTATATAAGTCATATATGATTTATTTAAAAATCCTAATGAAATTAAATATTTAGAAGTGTTTTCTTGATAAATAGCAATATCACATGCTGTTTTAATATCAGAATAAGTTTTTTGAACGAAACAATGTAATTCAAAAATCTTAAACTTTAATCCATTATTCATTTCATCCCCTCCCATCCTATCTATTCTACATAAAAAAAGAATATTATACAAAGTAAAATATCAATATAGTACAAAAATAAAAAGCGTAAGAATAATTCCTTCCGCTTTTTATATCAAAACATACATTTCATATTGTGCTAAAGAATTCTTTTCAAATCCAGTTTTCTTTAAAAATCCTTCTACTAAATTGTTGTTTGGAAACCCAATTGATAAACTTGTTACATTCAACTCATCTCTTGCTATTTGTAATAATTTTGATCCAATATTACGATTTCTATAGTCTTTGTCTACGAAAAGAAAACTGATTTTACCTTGTTCATTCACACATATAGCACCCTTTAAATCATTATCGACATATGCACCGTAAAATGTATTATTTGTTTTTTCGATATAATCCATATCATTTTGCCAATTTATATGGAAGTGTAACCATTTCTGAACTTCAAGTTTAAAAGATCGAAAATCTAAGTGTTTTACTTCAATTCCCTTGCAATCTTTATTTATTATTTTAGTCATATCTTTTAAATTATAATAAGATAGATCGTACACTTTTTCATAGCCTAATTTCGTATAAAAATGAATCGCTCGGTCATTGCCTACAATAACTTCAAGAAAAAGTTGCTTACACTCATTTTGAAGCGCCTCTTCTTTATGCAGTTCAAATAACTTTTGACTCACACCAATACCGCGGTAATTAGGATGAACCGCTAATGTTCCACAGCGCATTGTTTTTATGTTTTCATAATCCTTTATCCCGCCAAGTATTACACCAACAGATTTATTATCGTCTAAATCTAAAGCAAGAAAGGAATGTTTTAGTGAATTCCCTTCTGGTCCAAAAAATCTTTTTATAAAATCTTCTTTTGAAACTTCCATTTTAATAATGTAATCTGAAAATCCATCTTTAAAAGCTTCATACACTAAATCGATACTTACTTCACTGCATCTTTTGTATTGAATCATATAAGTATAATCCTCCGCATTGGCTTATTATATGTTGCATACAAACACATAGAATGTATTTATCTATTGTTTACTACATTAATCTCATACACTCGTAAAAAAGCAATTAAATGCTCGCACGCTCGTTCACATGCTAACATTTTAAAGATTTTTTGTTCCTCTTTCGTTTTATCATTCGCTTGATCTGAAGCAGCTTTTAAACATAGAAAAGGCTTGTTATTGATTTGGCATACATAAGCGAATGCTGCTACTTCTTGATCAACCGCTAATGCTCCATATACAGTATGGAGTAAATATCTCATTTCTGAACTACGGATACGTTGATCTCCAGATAAAAATGTACCGAAATGAATCGGTTCATATGATCGAATCTTTTTTATTCTTCTTACAATCGACTTTGTTGTTTCAATAGGTGCTGTTCTACCATTATATAAATTAAAAACATCTTCTCCCGAACCAGCAGCGGTAACATCGTGTTGTATTGCATTAAGGGCTACTACAATATGACCATTTTTCACCTTATTTGATAAACTTCCGCATATCCCTGTCATAAACAACTCTTCTGGCTGAAATTCACTAATTAATAATTGTACACAACTTGCACAACTTACTTTGCCAACTCCAGTTATAACGGAGATAACTTCCAAATTATTCATATAATGAAAATGAAATTCCCAAGCTGCTCTTTTTTCAATGCGTTCACTTGGATAATATTGATGCAAATACGTAAGTTCTGGTTCCCATGCTGATACAATTGCAATACGTTTCATTACACGCTTCACTTCCCCCATTGTTGTCATTTAAATAAGTTATCTATGCTTTCTCGTTCATAATCTGGAATCCACTTTTTATATTTCTCATATAAATTTCGTATTGTTTCTTTATTCTTCGCAATCACTTCACATCCTCTATCATCGTAAATATACATGATAATATCTTTTGTTGTATTTATGAGAAATACATCTGGATAAGAAATTTCTTTTTTGCATCCAAAACGAGGATAAAGACCTGGAAAATCTTCATGATTTGCAGCTTGAATAAGCTGTTTATACTTTATATCGCTAGCAAAACATTTTAACGAAAATTGATATGTACAATATAAATCAGCTTCTTCATCTTCAAATGAAAAAGGTAATGTTTCTTGTCTTAACTTGAAATTTAAATCCTTCTTTTTAATAAAACGATTGTATACATTTATTTTCTCCGGATTTTTCACATTTTCCTTTTTAAATCGATAAACATTTGTTACTAAAAACACTTCATCTTCTTTTGAAAATATATCTTCAAACAAGTATTTATTATATGTATAAAGTTGAGTGAAGTATTCCATATTTACATCGTCAGTTCTTTCGACATTTGGACATTTCCCTTTCCCAAAATGAAAATGTAAATGATTTTTCCACTGAAAGTATATATGTGGTACTAATGTAACTCCAGGAAATGTTTGATTCATATATTCTTTTAATTGCATTCCGATACCCTTTCTACTCTACAATTTCTTTTAACTGCCAATATGCTTCTTCTAGCCACGGGTGTACAACTTTCAATGTTTCTTTTCTATCCCACAAATATGAAATATATACGAAAGCAGCATGTTCTAAAGATTTTTCTAATCCTTTTTTTACTTCTACTAAATAAGGTGGTGTCCCCTTATGATCCCATTCTATTTTATCAGCAACAAATAACACTAAATCCATCTTCGTTGCATATTTACGCAGTGTAGTATGACAACTAATTGCATTTAAAATTTCTTCATCTTCCACTTTAAATATCTCTTTTGCAATAATTCTCGACAGTTTTTGATGAATAATCATCGGGAAGTCTCGTTCTTCTTGTAATATCTCTATTCTAAATTGTTCAGCAACTGCAATCCGCTCTTCATTCGGAAAGATTGCACTAATATCATGTAAATATGCTGCAATCGCTACCTTTTCCTCGTTTTCATGATACTTAATCGCAATTTTTCGAGCTTCATTTGCCACCCGAATTGAATGTTTATATGTAAGTTCTTTGTTGTATTTTAATAAAAAAGCTTTTATATCATTTTCAATTTTTCCAGTTGGAGTAAATGAATAAATCTCTTTATATACTATAGTAAGTCCCCCTTATTCTTCACTTTCAGTATAATATATTATTTATATATCTTTCTTCTTTGTATTCGTTATAAATGTTTTAATCCCTTTTTATACGTTACATGAAATTTTATGTGGAATCATTGCTACAAAATACATAAATGTTTGATATTATAGTAATGTTAATGATTTGTTAAGAAAGGAACTACATAATGAATAAAAATATATTAATTATTGATGATGATAAAGAAATTGTTGAATTACTTGCTGTTTATTTGCGAAATGAAGGCTATAACATTTATAAAGCATATGATGGCGATGAGGCATTACAAATGATTTCTACATATGAAGTTGACCTTATGGTTCTGGATATAATGATGCCAAAACGAAACGGATTAGAAGTTTGCCAAGAAGTGCGTGAAAATAATACTGTACCTATTCTTATGCTTAGTGCAAAAGCAGAAGATATGGATAAAATATTAGGTCTTATGACAGGTGCAGATGATTATATGATTAAACCATTTAATCCATTAGAATTAGTAGCTAGAGTGAAAGCTTTATTACGAAGATCGTCTTTCCAAAATGCCACTTCCCCCAAGAATGAAGATGGTATTATTCGTATTCGTTCTGCTGAAATACACAAACATAATCATACTGTTAAAGTAAATGGAGAATATATTAAACTTACATCTATTGAATTTGATATTTTATATTTACTTGCGAGTAATACCGGAAGAGTATTTAGTTCCGAAGAAATTTTTGAACGCGTTTGGAATGAAGATGGTTATGGCTCAAATAAAACTGTAATGGTCCACATTAGTAATTTACGAGATAAACTTGAAACAGGAATGAATGGAGAGAAGTTTATCCATACTGTTTGGGGAGTAGGCTATAAAATTGAGAAATGAAGCATTTGATATATTAAAAGATATCCCAAAATGGAAGTTGATTTTTTGGTTTATGTTAGCCATTACACTTACTCCTATTACTGAATTAATTATATATCGCCTTGTTACAAGTGTAATTGAAAGTTCACTCACGTTAAGCGAGCTCGGAAAAGAATTCATTAGAATTTTTGGATATGAAAAATATAAAGGAATAAAGGAATCTCTATGGATGATGATTGTATCTTATTTGTTTTTATTTTCTATTTTCTCATCCTACCTATACATTTTTTATCGTCATGAAAGAAAGATTTACTATAAAACTTGTATTAAAAAAATGATAGAAGAAATTCGTTATATTGCAGATGGAAACTTCAATCATAAAGTGTCTATCGTAAATCATAATTATCTGGAAGAGTTAGCAACCGGAGTAAATCAGATTGTTGAACAATTAAAAGTCTCAATTGATGAAGAGAGACAGGCGGAACAAGCAAAAAGTGAACTTATTACAAATGTATCGCATGATTTACGTACTCCTCTTACCTCTATAGTTGGATACGTAAATTTAATCCATCATGATAACTATAGAGATGAAGTGGAATTACGCCATTATATACAAGTCATTTATGATAAAGTAACCCGTCTTAATGCATTAATGAATGACTTGTTTGAATATACACGTGTTCAAAATAAAGAGTTAAGTTTATATTCTGTTCCCATTGATATTGTAGAGCTACTTGGACAATTAACTGTTCAATTCCGCATACAAGTTCAAGAAGCTAATATAGAATGTCGACCTTCTTTCCCATCTCAAAAACTCATGGTATTAGCTGATGGAGACAAATTAGTGCGTGTGTTTGAAAATCTTATTATAAACGCTATCGCTTATGGAAACGAGGGTGGATATATCGACCTTGCTGCCTATGAAAGCAATAATATGATTACTATAGATATAACAAATTACGGCCAACCTATTCCTAGTACAGATTTACCTCATATATTTGAACGTTTTTATCGCGTTGAAAAATCTCGATCTACAAACACCGGTGGATCTGGGCTCGGATTAGCAATTGCAAAAAGTATTGTCGAATTGCATAAAGGATCAATTGAAGTATATAGTGATGATAAAAAAACAACTTTCACTGTAAAACTACAACCACATAAATGTTAATAAAGCTTAATTTTAGGTCCAATTTCTTACCATATAAGAAATTGGACCTTTTATTTCCCATTAAAATCCAAAATTTAATAATCCTTTATAATTCTTTAGAAATTCTTTACCTTTTCTTTCTTCCTAATTAAGCATTCCTTTTTACAATAGTATTATTGATGTCATAGTAGGAGGATCGCTTATGCAATTCCTGAAAAAGTTCACAATTTTATTATTATCTTTTGTTATTACAGCACTTATTGTTTTATATTTTTATCTTTATGTAAATGGTCCAATTATTCAAGCTAAATCAGCTATATTAATAGATGCACATTCAGGTGAAGTTATTTATAAAAAAAATGAGGAAATTCCTATACAATCAGCTACTTTATCTAAATTAATGACTGAATATATCGCAATGGAACAACTGAATGAAGGCAATATACAGTTAGATGAGTTAGTAAAAATAAGTAACGAAGTTTTCCGAGCAGAAACGAGCCCTATACAAGTAACTTCTAAAGATCAAACGACAGTTCGTGATTTACTGCATGCATTGTTTTTGACAGGGAATAATCGTTCCGCACTTGCCCTTGCAGAACACATTGCTGGAAATGAAGATAACTTTACACTTCTAATGAATGAAAAAGCAACACAACTAAAGTTATCACAACCATCCCCATTTCTAAATGCTACTGGAATGAATAACGATACGAATAAACAATCAACTACAACAGCAATAGACGTTGTTAAACTAGCAACACAATTAGTAAAAGATTTTCCCGATGTATTGAATATTACAAAGCTAACCTCTTACCAATTTACCTTCAAGGATTCCAAAGTTTTCAACACAAATAAAATGATTTATTCCCTTAATAAAAACATTAAACTCCAAGGTGTTGACGGCTTACAAACTAGTTTTCCAACCAATGGTAATTATAGTTTTGTCAGTACAGCAAAACGAGGAGATACTAGACTTATTTCAGTAATTTTAGAGGCCGATGATGAAAACAGTACTTTTATTGAAACAAAAAAGTTACTACAGTACGGCTTTGATCCTTCCTCATACTCTGCGTTCCAAGCTTTTAAAGACGCTGTTACATCTTGGACAGTTTTGCTTCAGTTTCAAAATTTAATCATACAGACATTATTGATTTTCTTCATTATTACATTTTTAATGTTTTTACATATACGTCAGAAAAAATCCGAGGATTTCAACTAGGAAATCTTCTTATAGATATATAAAGCGGCTTACACTTATAGTGCAAGCCGCTTTATACATCTATAGTCCTCTTCCAATTAAATTCGCTGAAACAGGCTGAAGATTTAACTCTCTCGCCCATATAGATAGCTGACCAATGTGATGAATTTCGTGTACAATTACATGTCTTAAAACTTCACCATATGTATATGTTTTATCTGTCCATGAAGCTTTTAATATCTTACATTCTAGGCTAGATGACCACAACTGCAAAAAAACTTCTAATTCTCGTTTATATAAATAAGATAATGCTTTCACTTTTTGGATGGATTGATAATCTTTAAATTTCGGTTCATTATCTTCTTTTCCTTGAAGTGCGCTAATCCAGCTGTACTCAACATCGACAATATGGAATAATGTTTCTAAAATACTCCCAACACCCCCTACACGCTTGCGGAGTAATTCTTCCTCTGAAAGTTGTTCACACCACTTAAACCAGTCGTCCCTTAATTGCCAATTGTATTGAAATAAAGTGTACAAATTTATCTCTCCCCCTACCCTATAATCCACTTAATAGCATCTATCACGTAATATGGCTCATCTTTTTGAATATAGTGACCACTTTGTTCTGCAATTACAAATTTATTATTGCTTGATAGTCGTAATACTCCTCTATACATTTAACCATTGACAATCACTTCTCTTAGACCAAGTTCCTCTATAGCCTGATTCATTATTTCACTTACAGATAAAGATCCATCCAATACAATATCCGAATTCGACTTAACAGCATGAATTGCCTCTAAATAAGCTTTTCTCGCAAATGTCATGTAATGATTCAAATCATTATGTATTTCATCTATTGTACCTTCTTTAAAATCTCGCAAGATTCTTCTAGCCATCGCAATATCTAAAGGTGTGTCGATAAATATTGTTACATCAATGAATTGTCGCATTTCACTATTTAAGTATGCAAAAGGATAATCTACAATAATATAATCTACATTCCCCTCTCGTATAAGATGCTGAATATCATGAATTAATGGTGTAAGTACCCATTCATCATAATTTGCTCCATCATCAATCCATTTACAAATATCACTAGGACAGTTTTTAAAGTGATAGCTATCAAAATAAAGTGCTTTTGAATTTGTTAGCTTTTGAGTTAATTTTTCTGTAACAGTAGTTTTACCTCCTCCTGAAACAGCTCCAATTGTAATGATTTTCGTTTTATTATTCATAATTCCCCACCATACCCCATTTAATTAACATAATATAATTACAGATTACTATTATTTTTTATCGCTCCATTCATATTCTAGCATACTCATTTCCCATAAATTCCAGTATGTTTCTCCTACTTTTTTTGACTCTCTTAATAAACCTTCTTTTACAAATCCTATTTTTTCATAACATGAGATAGCCGACGTATTAAAATCATAAACACCGAGAGTTACTCTATGTAGTTTTAATTCTTCAAATGCAATTTGTAGTGCTGCTTTCATCATATGTTTCCCTATAGAACGTCCTCTCATTTTCGTATCACCAACTAGCACTTTTCCAATCCTTGCAGATTTATTTATATTGTCTATTTGCCCCAGTGAAATATGACCAACTACTTTCTTAGAATCTTCATCTATTACTTTAAATGCAAGGGTATTTGAGCTTTCTATATAATTTTCTAATTGTTGTTCATTTAGGGGATATGCAAATGCATTTCCCGACCATTGTATTAAAAATTGTTCAGAGTTTATCCAATTCATTAATTGCTTAAAATCAGTTTTTTTAAAGGGCTCTAGTTTGACCACTACCATTCTCCTTACGTTTTCTATTTTTATAACCTCAAATTTATTTCTATAAAAGGGATATAATCTCCTTTTATACACAATTAAAATAAAACCATTCATAAGAATGGCTTTACAGAAAAATAATATACTTATGCTTTGTTTGCTACATCAACACCGTTAAAATCAAACCCAGCAGTTACAGTTGTAACAGGAGGAAAAATTGCTTCAATTTTGCAAATCGAGATAATTACCCCAACTGCTCCAGGAATAGCTGCAAGCTTAACGACGTCACAACTTACAGACGAAATTGTACCTACATAAGTACGTCCCTCTGTGTTAATTTGTACCGTTTGATTAACTAATTTCTTAAGCTCATCTCTAATTCCTTGTACACAAGAGTCATCACATTTCTCATTCTGTTCTTTTTTACACTCTTCGAAAACATCCCAACAATCATCCTGTTTACAATTACACTTCTTTTTACAATTATTAAATCGAGAACCCAATACCTCACCCCCTAATCATTTCTATTAATATAGTATGTCCACTAGCTTCGAAGTGTATGAGGCAAAAACATAGAAAGAAAAAAACAAACAATTGTACTAAACATTCGTCTTTATCCTGCCAAGTTTGTGAATCATAGAAACGTAAATTATTCCTTTTAGAAACACCACGTTTTCCTACAATAGATGAATCTACTGTACATTTTAATCGAACTTCACATAAAAGAATCATATTTAATCTATTGCTCTTCGCCAAGATTCAACCAGCCGCCTATAAATTACCTATATTTTTTATTTGGTGTAACTAAACCTAACGCTAAACCCATTGGTATTCCTAGCCTCATAACAATTTATCTTTTCAGTTACTTAATACATTAACTATGAGTAACCGTTGATTACCCAAAAGGCGATTTGATGATACTCGCCTTTTAATTTTATATTTTTAAAGGAATCATACTAATCTCTCTTTCTATCATATAACTATTTTATTTAATTTGTTAAAATACTACCGCTTGTCCATTTCACTTTGATCTGTCA
Source organism: Bacillus cereus group sp. BfR-BA-01309 (assembly GCF_022664315.1). NCBI lineage: Bacteria > Bacillati > Bacillota > Bacilli > Caryophanales > Bacillaceae > Bacillus > Bacillus cereus group sp. BfR-BA-01309. The sequence continues at coordinate 187,663 of NZ_JAKUHE010000001.1, read as the reverse complement.
TTACATTTACTATAAGTAATACGATTTTTAGAGGTGATAAATAATGGACGAGTTTTTATCCTTTGCTGTACCTAATCCGGGTTCTATCGGACCTACACTTCCACCTGCTCAACCCTTTCAATTCCCAACTGGTCCCACCGGTTCTACTGGACCAACTGGATCAACCGGACCAACCGGACCAACCGGACCAACCGGACCAACCGGACCAACCGGACCAACTGGGCCAACCGGACCAACCGGACCAACCGGACCAACCGGATTTAATCTTCCTGCTGGACCTGCATCTATTACCTTGACTTCTAACGAAACCACAGCATGTGTATCCACTCAAGGAAACAATACTTTATTTTTTTCGGGTCAAGTATTAGTAAACGGTAGTCCTACTCCTGGAGTAGTGGTCAGTTTTTCATTTAGTAACCCTTCTCTTGCTTTCATGGTTCCTCTTGCTGTCATTACCAATGCTTCAGGTAACTTTACCGCTGTATTTCTAGCCGCTAATGGACCTGGAACAGTAACCGTTACTGCTTCACTTCTTGACTCTCCTGGAACAATGGCTAGCGTCACGATTACCATTGTGAATTGTCCGTAATGGTTTTATTTTTAAGGACTACGCAATTTCTAATAAGATGAGCACTGATTTACAGTGCTCTTTTTTATCATTGGGATGTCACTTTCAAATGAGATTTCGTAACAACCTACTAAAATAACGCTTTTATTAAAAACTAATGATCTTTATATTTCTTAAACTTGTCATCACAAGTAATTTTTATTATTAGTTAAATTCTAAATATAGTTTATGTATATAATTCCATTCAAAGATACATAATACCCACGTAACTATTTAAAAACACTTCGTTTTATATCTAAGTTCAAAAAGGAGCTACATAACATGGATAAAAAAGATCTATTAAGTCAACAACTTGATCATGTGTCATCGGATGCGTTGAATACTCCTAGTAAGGACCAAGAGCAAATGCAAGAAGCATCTCAGCAAGCACAGGTTTCAAACAAAAAGGACAGTACTGAATCTTTACATGTTGAGGATTTACCAATTTCAGATGTATTTAAAACAACGAACAATTAGTAAATTTTAAAGGGAAAAACTTAAGAATAAGTAACCGTAATTTTTCCCTTTTCCTATTTTAAATAACACTTTTATATTTAACCCGTACACATTATTAACATATTCACTATCCGAATCCCTGTTTCCCAAGGGATATCTCCAATTTTTTTACTTTTCGCTCCACTAAATTATTATTCTTAACAAAATTCAATTACTCCATTGAATAGACATACGTAATAATACTAGTATCATTTTTCTACTCCAAATATACTTCTTCCCTCTTTTCTTTTTATAAAAATAAAAATGAGCTCTATTTAAATAGAGCTCATTCCTAATTTTATAATTTACTAGACTGTAACCCCTGAATAAACGGAACTACTTCAGGATTTACAAGTGATGATAAATCACCTAATTCTTTTCCTAAGTAAGCAGCTTTAATAACGCGTCGCATTACTTTTGAATTACGTGTTTTCGGTAAATCTTCTACAACGTGAATATCTTTTGGACATAATGCTTTTCCAATATGAGAGTTTACTAAACTCATTAATTCTTTCTTTAACTCTCCTGTGAATGTTACATTGTCCCTTAGTACTACAAAACAATGACAAACTTCACCTTTTACTTCGTCAGGTACACCAATTGCGGCAGCTTCTATGACATCATTATGCTTCACAAGAATAGATTCATATTCAGCAGGTCCAATACGTTTTCCAGCAATGTTTAACGTATCATCTGAGCGTCCTGTAATAATATATTGCTCACCATCATAAATCACCCAGTCACCATGAACCCATTTATTTTCAAAACGTGACCAATATGTGTTCACATAACGCTCATCGTCTTCCCAGAAGCTTTTCGTCATACCAACCCAAGGCTTCTCTAAACATAATTCTCCAACTTCATCACGAATTGGATTACCTTGATCATCGAGCACAACCGCTGCCATTCCTGGTAAAGATGCATTAAAACTAATCGGTGCAATTGGTTTAATAAGGACGTTTCCGAAAATCCCACCAGAAATTTCAGTGCCTCCTGAATAGTTACAAATTGGTACATTACTTTTTCCAACTGTTTCAAATAGCCACATCCAAGGATCTGGATTCCAAGGTTCACCTGTTGATGCAAATACTTCTAAACTCTTGAGCGAATGTTTATTCACATATTCATCACCTTTTGCCATTAACGCACGAATTAATGTTGGTGATATACCAAGATGTGTAATTTCATATTTATCAACTGTCTCCCATAACCGATCTGCTTCCGGGAAATCTGGAACACCTTCGTACATAACCATCGTTGCCCCATTTATAAGAGAACCGAATAGTAAAAATGGTCCCATCATCCAGCCCATATCAGTTACCCATAATACACGGTCACCTTGTTTGATGTTCATTCCAAATCCTGCATCAAAAGCGGCTTTTAAAGGAAAACCAGCATGTGTATGTACTGTTCCTTTCGGTTTCCCAGTTGTTCCAGAAGTATATATAAGCATTAATGGATCATCACTATGCATTTCTTCAGCATGTACAAACGGTTTTTCTTTTTCTAACGTACTCCATGAAAAATCATAATTATGCGGCGTAAAATCATTTCCTGCATGACGCACGATAACGACTTTTTCAACCGTTGGACAGTGTTCACAAGCTTTATCTACTTCGTCTTTTAATGAAACAACTTTACCTCGGCGTGAAAAACCATCTGCAGTAATGATCATTTTTGACCCTGCAGCTTGCACACGTGTCATGACTGCATCAGACGCAAAGCCTGAGAATATTGGTGAAATAATTGCACCGATTTTCATAACAGCTAGCATAGCAACAACTGTTTCTGGAATCATCGGCATATAAATTGTTACACGGTCGCCTTTTTCAATACCTGCATGTTTCAAACCGTTTGCAACGCGGCTTACCCAGTTGTCAAGTTCTTCATATGTAAATGATTTTGAGGTTCCATTTTCTCCCTCGTACTGAAGTGCTGGTTGTTTTCTTGTTTCATCATCTGCAAGCCAGCGGGATAAAACTGATTCTACAACGTTACATGTTCCGCCATTATACCACTGTGCAAACGGCGTACCATTCTCTAGGTCTAGCACGTCTGTATAAGGTTTCATCCATTGATAGCCTACCGCTTTCTCAGCTTCTCCCCAAAACCAAGCTGTTTCTTCGATTGACTTATTATAAAACGTTTCGTAATCTTCATATCCCAATGATTTCATCCAACCATATAAACGCGTTTTTTCTTTATACTCTTCTGTTGGAAACCAAACTGCTTGTTTCAATGTTTTCCCCTCCTTGACTTTTTGAGCAAGAAAGCCCTAAATAGGGCTTTTAAACTGGATAAACAGGGTGTTTACGATCCGTAAATACTTGATATTTACTCATATACATTTCGAATCGTCCTTTTAACTCTTCTCTTAAATTGTTTGGATGAACAATACCATCGATGACCATCTCTGATGCTAAATGGTAAATATCAATATCCTTCTTATACTCTTCACGTTTTTCAGCAATGAAGCTAGCACGCTCTTCTTCTGGTAAAGCTGCAATCTTATTTGCATATACAGCATTGACCGCAGCTTCTGGGCCCATTACCGCAATAGAAGCTGTCGGTAATGCAAGACAACAATCTGGTTCAAAAGCTGGACCTGCCATTGCATATAAACCAGCACCATATGCTTTACGAACAACGATAGAAATTTTCGGTACAGTTGCTTCACTCATTGCAGAAATCATTTTTGCACCGTGGCGAATAATACCAGCACGCTCTACTTTTGTACCAATCATAAATCCAGGTACATCTGCAAGGAATAATAATGGAATATGATATGCATCGCATAAATTAATAAACTTCGCTGCTTTATCAGCTGAATCGTGGAATAATACGCCGCCTTTCATACGCGGTTGATTTGCAATAATACCAACTGGCTTACCATCAATACGTGCTAAGCCTGTAATTAGTTCTTGAGCAAATAATTTTTTTACTTCATAGAAAGAACCTTCATCAATAATTCTGTTAATGAGATCTTTCATATTGAAAGGAGCATTTTGATTTTCTGGAATGATTTGTTCTAACGTTTTTTCGAATTGTTTCGGTTCTTGAGGTGTAACCAATGGAGTCTTCTCTAAGTAGTTGTTTGGGAAATATGAAATGTATTGTCTTGCTTGTGTAATCGCATCTTCTTCGGTCTTACATAAAACATCTCCGCATCCTGATACTGAGCAATGCATACGAGCTCCGCCCATCTCTTCTAAAGTTACTTTCTCACCAATAACCATCTCAGCCATACGAGGAGATCCTAAATACATAGATGCATTTCCTTCTACCATCATTACAACGTCACAAAAGGCTGGAATATATGCGCCACCAGCTGCCGAAGGTCCAAATAATAAACACACTTGCGGAACTTTACCTGATAATTTCACTTGATTATAGAAGATTCTTCCTGCACCACGGCGCCCAGGGAACATTTCTACTTGATCAGTGATACGCGCTCCAGCAGAATCAACTAAATAGAATAACGGAACACGTAATTTTTCTGCTGTTTCTTGAATACGTAAAATCTTTTCAACTGTACGTGCGCCCCATGAACCAGCCTTTACTGTTGAATCATTTGCCATTACGCATGCAGTGCGACCATGTATTTTACCTGTTGCCGTAATAACACCATCAGCAGGTAATCCCGTTTGCTCACAATTTGCAAATAATGCATCTTCTACATATTCACCATTATCAAATAAAAGAGCTAAACGATCTCGAACGAATAGTTTTCCTTTTTCTTTATTTTGTTCATGATATTTTGGTGCGCCGCCTTGTTTAATCGTTTCAACTCGTCCTTCAAATGTATTCGATTCTTGTTTTTGATCTAACATATTTACTCCCCCTTATACATTGGTGTGCGTTTTTCCTTGAATGCCTGTAATCCTTCTATTCTATCTTTCGTATGGATTACACCCTCATACGCTTGTTTTTCCATTTGTAATCCGGTATGTAAATCAACTTGAATACCGTTTGAAATTGCTTCTTTTGCTAATCGAACAGCAATTGGACCATTACTAGCAATTCTTTCTGCCATTTCAATCGCTTTCTCTTCAAGTAAATGAGCTGGTACAACGAATTCTACTAGACCATATTCTTCCGCTTCTTGCGCCGAAATGCGTCTGCCTGTATAAATTAATTCTTTCGCTCTACCAACACCAATTAATCTTGGCAAACGCTGCGTACCACCTGCTCCAGGTATAATTGCAAGTGTAGTTTCAGTGAGACCAAGACTTGCAGTGTCTGAAGCAATTCTAAAATCACAAGCTAAACTTAATTCTGTACCACCACCAAGTGCGATCCCATTTATAGCAGCAATAACTGGCTGTGGTAATTGTTCAACCATTTCCATAGTAGAACGAATCATACTAACAGCATGACGAACTTGTTCCTCATTCATGCCGGCACGTTCTTTTAAATCAGCTCCAGCACAAAATGCTTTTTCACCAGCACCTGTTAGAATAACTACACGAGTATTTGACTCTTCATTTATTTGAGTTAATATGTTTTGTAACTCTTCTAATAACGCTAAAGATAATGAGTTTGCTTGTCTTTCACGATATAATGAAATCTTTACAACGTGTGGTGTTACATAATCAACTGAAATATTTTGTAATTGTAGCATCTTCTCACCTACTTATCGTTTTATGTTGAAGCGCTCTATACACATGACTCGGTAATTGGATATTTAATTTACTTTGAATAAATTGACTTGCTCTCAATAACTTCTCTTCATCAATATTCGTTTGGACACCTAACTTATGGAGCATATGTACTAAGTCATCGGTTGCAACATTGCCTGATGCTCCTGGTGCATATGGACATCCCCCAAGACCGCCACAAGAACTATCAAATGTTGTAATACCATATTCTAATGACTTAACTACATTTGCCAAAGCCATTCCATACGTATTATGGAAGTGCATTGCAAACTGAGAAGCATCATATTTCTTTAATAAATGTTCTAATACGCGCTCTACTTGTAACGGATTCGCTACACCGATCGTGTCACCAAGAGAGACTTCATAAATGCCATATGAGAATAGTTGATTACATAATTCGTCAACCGCTTCGACACTTATGTCCCCTTCATAAGGACAACCAAATACAGTAGAAACATAGCCTCTTACCTTTTTACCTTCGAACGTTGCCTGCTTTGTTATATCTTCAATGACAACTAATGCTTCTTTAATTGATTTATTAATATTACTTTTATTATGAGATTCACTTGCCGATAAAAAAACATTCACCTCATCTACATTTTGCAAAAAAGCTCGTTCCAAACCATTTTGATTTGGAACAAGCGCTGCATATGTAACATTCGGATCCCTTTTCAGCTCAGAAAACACATCATTTGCATCTGCTAATGCAGGAACCCATTTAGGGTGAACGAATGAGGAAACTTCAACGTACGATAATCCCGCCTCTGTAAGTAGTTGAATCCATTTTACTTTATCTTTTGTGCCAACAATCTTTTTTTCATTTTGTAAGCCATCACGTGGCCCTACTTCTTTAATGACAGCAAAATTAGGTAGTTTCAATTCGCTTCCCCCTATATCTCCCTATTCAATTTCTAGTAATACATCTCCTTCATTTACAAAGTCGCCTTCTTGCACATTAATTTTCATAACTGTGCCAGCTTCTTCTGAAATGATTGGAATTTCCATTTTCATAGATTCCAAAATGACGACATCCTGCTCTTCCTCTACTGTATCTCCTACTCCTACAACAATCTTCCATACATTTCCTGCCATCGATGCATATACTTTCGTCATCATTTTTTCCCCCTTAATATTGTTAAACCTTATTTTTTAACAAGCTGTTTCGTTACAAAACCAGTTGTATAAATACCACTTTTGAACACATCATCTTCCAGTACTTGAATTAGCATTGGCGTGTTCGTTTTAATACCTTCTACTTTTAATTCTCCTAAAGCATCATGTAATTTTGAAATTGCTTCTTCACGAGTTTCACCATGAGCAATGACTTTCGCAATCATTGGATCATAGAAAGGTGTAATCGTTACTTGATTCTCTAAAAAGTGATCAATACGAACATTTGTTGGAAGCGTTAAATTTGTAATTTTCCCAGGTGATGGGAAGAAAGTTTTCGGATCTTCTGCATAAATACGCGCCTCGATGGCATGACCACTACGTTTTACATCATCTTGTGTAAACGATAACTTCTCACCACATGCAATTAGAAGTTGTTGTTCTACAAGATCTAAACCAGTAATTTCTTCTGTAACTGGATGCTCTACTTGTAATCTCGTATTCATCTCTAAGAAATAGAAATTTTTCTGATCATCAACTAGAAACTCAACTGTACCAGCATTTGTATATCCAAGAGCTTTGGCAGCTTGTACAGCGACTTCCCCCATCGCTTTTCGTGTACCTTCATCTAAAAATGGTGAAGGTGCTTCTTCAATCACTTTCTGATTTCGGCGTTGTACTGAACATTCACGCTCCCATAAATACACTGTGTTACCATGTGTATCTGCTAAAAGCTGAATTTCAATATGGTGTGCATCTGCAATATAGCGCTCTAAATACATTTCTCCGTTACCGAAGAAGTTTTGCGCTCTTGTTTTGTTACTTTCAAATGCTTTGGTGAGCGTTTGCTCAGTTTCCATCAACTGCATTCCAATGCCTCCGCCGCCTGCGGATGCCTTCAGCATTAATGGATAACCAATTTGTTTTGCAATTTCAATTGCTTCTTCAGCAGTTTCAATATTTGTAGTAATACCTGGAACTACTGGGACATCTGCAGCTTGCATTGCAATACGAGATTCGATTTTACTTCCCATCTTCGTAATGATTTCTTCTGATGGACCAATAAATACAATCCCTTCTTCTCTACAGCGAACCGGAAAAGACGGATTCTCTGATAATAATCCATATCCCGGATGGATTGCTTCAGCATTTGTCTTCTTAGCTATTTCAATAATTTTTTCAAGGTTTAAATAGCTTTCTTGGACACGCGGTCCACCTACTAAGTAAGCTTCATTTGCCATTTTCACATGAAGGGCATTTTCATCTGCCTCAGAATAAATAGCAACAGTGCGAATGCCAAGTTTTTGACAAGTTTTCATAATACGAACTGCGATTTCCCCGCGATTAGCAATTAATATTTTTTGAAACATAGTGATTCCTCCCTTTTATCTACATCCTAAATGTCTAGCAATTACGAGACGTTGAATTTCAGAAGTTCCTTCACCAATTTCTAATAGTTTTGCATCACGAATATGTCGTTCCACTTCATATTCACGCATATAGCCATATCCACCGTGAATTTGCACTGCATGATTTGCAATACGGCTTGCTGCTTCAGATGCGAAAAGTTTTGCCATAGCCGCTTCTTTACCGAAAGGTTTATCGTTATCTTTTAACCAAGCTGCTTTATGTACTAAATTACGCGCTAGCTCTACTTCAGTCGCCATATCAGCTAATTTAAATTGAATCGCTTGGAAATTAGAGATTGACTTTCCGAATTGTTGACGTTCTTTCGCATATTGCAGTGCACGTTCAAATGCAGATTGTGCAATACCTACTGCTAATGCTGCGATTGAAATACGTCCTCCATCAAGTGTATATAAGAATTGTTTAAATCCTTTATTTACATCACCAAGAATATTTTCTTTCGGTACACGTACACCATCAAGTACGATTTCACATGTATTAGAAGCACGAACACCCATTTTATCGTAAGGACTTGTGATCGTTAATCCTTCACTTGTAGTCGGTACAATAAATGCCGAAATACGTTTTCTACCATTGTCTTCAACGCCGTTGACAGCGGTTACAATAATTGTATTTGCATACTCTGCATTTGTAATCCAACACTTTTCACCACTAATTACATATTCATCACCATCTAATACAGCTTTCGTTTGTGTACCACCTGCATCAGATCCAGCGTTCGGCTCAGTTAATCCGAAAGCACCTAACGTTTTACCTGACGCCATTGGAACTAAATATTTCTGTTTTTGTTCTTCTGTACCGAAATAATAAATTGGAGAAGCACCTAATGAAATTGTTGCAGCATAACTTAATCCCGTCCCACCACAAGCACGACCAATTTCTTCAACTGCTAACGCGTACGATACAGTATCGCCACCTGAACCTCCATACTCTTCAGGGAATGGGATACCTAATAATCCTAGTTCGCCCATTTTTTGAAATGTTTCATATGGAAATTCCGCAGTTTTGTCATAATACACAGCTTTCGGTGCGATTTCCTTTTCAGCAAAGTCACGTACCATTTCTTTAATCATTTGTTTTTCGCGAGTTAGAGTAAATTCCATTCCGCTACACACCCCTTATCGAATATTGAGTTTCGACAGCGTGCGAGTTTCTACTACAATCGTTACTACTTAAAGACAAGAATATTAGTTAGATAATTGCTATAATTCTGTCATAACTTAATTTTAAAACAGATTCTGTACTAATGCACAAAAAAATTCCTACATTGTTCTACAACAACATAGGAGTTTTCTTGTCGAATTATGTAATTTATTGTTTAATAATCTCTACCTTTTCCCGAATCTGAAATCTCTACTAAAGCATCAGGGTATGGTTCGAAATATGTCTGTCTTAATAAATACTTTTCATCAAATCGGAGGGCCCATGATTTTAAAATTGCAAGTAGGTTACTAAGCGGGATTTTCTTTTCTATATACTTTTGTATCAAATCGAAAAAATGATCTTTTTCTTGTTTTTTTAACTTTGTTTTAAAATATCCAAAAATATGCTCACATACATTTATATTCGATGTATAGCGGGGTGTACGCTTCAATAATTCATATAAAGTCTTCTCATAGTTTTCAAATACAACTTCAATCGTTTCATTTTTTTGATTTGCAATAATGCGCCCTAATTCCTTTTGTTTTACCTGATTATATGCCATAAATAAATATTTATTGTCCGACTGAAACGATACAAGGTCTTTCATATTTTTATTATATTTAATCATTTTGTAATATGCGATTGTAAATAACCTTGTAAAGAAATGTTCTCTAATAATAAAATTCGACAATCTACCTTCTTCTTCAATTGGAAGATGTGGAAATTTTTTTATTACTGCTCCGCCAAATAAGCCAGATCCCTTTCCTTTTGCTGGCGCTTTTTCAAAACCAGAATAAATTTTCACATCACGCGTGCCACAACTTGGCGAACGATTCTTTAATATAAAGCCATCTACATCAGATATCGTTTGTAAAAAGACATTTGAAAATTGCTCCATTTCTCCAGTTACATCTTCCCGCGTCGACGGTTGTACAAGTCTATTCACACCATTTTCTTCTATCATTCGTATCGTTTCTCGAGGAATTCCTAAACCAATTTCTACTTCTGGACAAACTGGGATAAATGTAACAAATGGCTGCAAATTTCGTATTGTTACATCTGGAATCATCTCTGCATTATAACGACATGCATCAAATTCTAAACATTTACTAACAACAATATTCGGTTTTACAAATTGGCGCATCACATTACCTCCGTGGCGTTAATCCGTACAATATAAATTGAATCGTATTTTCAATTTCCAATTCATCATCCCATTTTTCTTCAGGCAATAATAAAAAACGTGTTAATAGTAATCCTAATACAGCTGATAAAGTAAGACGTAATACAGAAGATGGAGGCATTTCAATAATTTCCCCTTCTTCTTGAAACTTTACAATCAACTTTTTAAAATGTGAAAGTAACTCTGTTTCTACTAAATGTTGTATTTCATTTTTCAGTTCCGGTTGAAATGGCACTTCTTGAATTAATATTTTTATCATTGGAAAGTGCTTTTTTGCAAATTCAAAACGATTATGAATAACAACTCTTAGTAGCCCTTCATACGATTCATATTCCGATTTAAATATTTCCTTTGCGAAGGCTTGTACGAAAAATGGTGCAGCAAACTTTGTTAATGTCGGCATGACGACCGCTAACAATAAATCCTTTTTCGTTTTATAGTAGCGGAAGATTGTTCCTTCCGCTACACCAGCACGCTTTGCAATTTCACTTGTTGAAGTAGCAGCATATCCTTTTTCACCAAACATATCAACAGCCGCCTCTAATATACGCATTTGACGTTCATTTCGTTTATCCGTATTTGTTGCGGCTATTAATTCTTCTAGCCAATCCTTCTTCATTTATTATGCTCCTTTGTATCATCATTATATTTTTCGATGTTTCTTTAATGCAAATACATTTCCTATTGCAAATAACAAAGAAAAAAGTAGTAATACAGTAAGATTTAATGCAATTTCTGTAAATCCTTGATTTCGAATCATCACTTGTCTCATTGCGTCAGCGCCATATGTGAGCGGAAATAATTTTCCCAACATTTGGAGCCACTTATTCATAGATTCAATTGGAAACAAACCAGAAAAGAAAATTTGTGGCACAATAACAAGCGGTATAAACTGGATCATTTGAAATTCATTATTTGCGTATGCCGATAAAAACGTCCCTAAAGTTAATGCAGTTAAAGAAAGCATACATGTAATAAGTAGCGTTAGCCATATAGAGCCAGCTACATATAAGTCTAAAATATAAACTGAAAAACTTACGATTATAACGGATTGTATAAATGCAAAGATTCCAAAACCGATAATATATCCTACAACTATTTCCCATCTTCTCACTGGAGTGGACAATAACCTCTCTAATGTACCACTTAAACGTTCTCTTACAAAAGAAACTCCAGATAATATAAACACAAAGAAAAATGTAAAAAAACCAATCAACACGGGTCCTAACCCATCAAACATTGTAAGATCTTTAGTGCCATGTAAATAATTCACTTCAGGTTTCATAATCGATACATCATTCTTTTCTGTACTCTTTTGTAAAACTTGAAGTACAGCACGATTTTTTGATGAATCACTTCCTTCTAATAAAAGATGCATTTTCCCATTCTCTAAATAAATTACCGCATCTACCTTTTGTTTCTCCAACACAGAGATTGCCTTTTCTTTACTATATTCATAAATTGTCGCTTCCTGATTTCCCATTACTTTTACTACCTGAGCAGGTATATCAACAACAGCAATATGCGGTATATAGTCTTTTTGTGTAAACACTAGCGACAATAACCAAAGTAATAACATAGGTGCTCCAAACATCATGGCTAACGAACGCTTATCTCGAAAAAATTGGCGAATAATACGAATGATTACACCAGTAACTCTCATGAAAGGGCCACCTCTTCCAACAAAAAGACATCTTCAATCCGTCCTGATGATACCCGCTTTTTCAATTCTTCAGGCGTTCCAGTCGCAACTAGCTTTCCTTCTCTAATCAAGCCTAGACGCTCACAAAATTCAGCTTCATCCATAATATGCGTTGTTACAATAATGGTAGTGCCTTTCTTTTTAAGATCATAAAATTTTTCCCAAATCGTTTTTCTAAGAAGCGGATCTATCCCCACTGTTGGCTCATCTAAAATTAATATTTCAGGTTCATGAAGGAGTGCTATCGCTAATGATAAACGCTTCTTCATCCCACCTGAAAAATGCTGTACTTGCTTTCTCATATGTTGTGATAATTGAACAAGGTCAAAAACCTCTTCAATTCTTTCTTTTTTATGCTTTCCCTTTAATCCATACATCGTTGCAATAAAATCTGCATTTTCATATGCTGATAGTTCTTCATATAACGCATCAGCCTGAGCCATATAACCAATTTTTTTCATTTCATTTAAATTAGGCATGTTCGTGTTGTAAACAAACACTTCACCTTTAGTTGCCTCATTAATACCTGCAATCATTTTAATAAGAGTCGTTTTCCCTGAACCAGAAGGCCCAACTAAACCAAATATCTCTGCTTTTTCAACTTGCAATGAAAGATTGTGTAACACTTCTTTTTTCCCAAAACTTTTTGACACAGTCCGCAAAATAATGGAAGGTTGCTGCACGTTTTATTCCCCCTTTTTAAAAATGAGTGAGTACTCACTTTTATTTTACTCTTGCGTAATTATATGTCAAACTTCATTGATTAGTATGTATTTTCAATCTTAAACAATGAAACAGAGTCGACATTAGAATATCATTTCTTAAAGTCGACTCTGTTCCATTTAAATTATATATTTTACTTTACGTTTTTAAATTCATATACTTTCTAATTCTAGCAACATCTAAAGAATATTCGATAACTAACTGCTGTAACGGTAAAATAACTGTGTCAGGATATAAATGTGCATATTGTAATGTTTCTGCATATTTTTCTAACCTTTTTTCTAAATACTTTATAATTTGATCAGGATGACTAACTAATAAACATTTACAATAATAATGTATTTGTTCCTCAATCGCCGTATATTCTTCAATCTCATATTCTTTATGCATGTGTACACCCCTTTAAGTTTTTTACGTGAATTACTTATCACAATTTTCACTCGACAAATTTTAAGTTTTTTGATTATTTACACTATAACAAACTCTTCGGGTCAAATTTTGTTACTTTATGTAACGTAGAAAATTTTTAACAAAATTGTAATGTAAACTTGGATAAATTACATTTGGCTTATTTTTTCTGTACAAAAAATCGTACAGTTCAATTTAACTGTACGACCACAAGTTCCGGCCTATTAAAAATTCTTTGCGGAATGATACTATTGCCTAAACCTCTACTTACTACCATAGACGTATTTTGTATTTCATATAAACCGGCTGTATATGTAGGGAAAATCCCTTGATTCGGAGCAACTAATCCTCCGATAAATGGCAATCTAACTTGTCCTCCATGAGCATGCCCCGATAACACTAAATCTATTTGTTCATCAGCATACTCTGTCAAAAATTCAGGCCTATGGGATAGTAATACATTATATGTATCTGGCTTCATTTCAAATTTTGCTTTTGAAATTTCATCTTTGATAACATTTCCTTCATCACGGTTTCCAGTTACAAATTCCGGATCATCAATACCAAGTAAATTTATTTTTTGTTCCTCTATTTGAATGGTTATATGTTCATTTCTTAAAACAGTAACATGGTGTTTCTTCAACTCTTTCTCCAAATCATTATATTTTCCTGACCATTTTTCATGGTTTCCTGTTACAAAATATATTGGATACTCCTTTACAAGTTCTCGTATTAATTCCATACTTACTTCTGCATCATATGATTTACTGTCAATGAGATTACCTGTAATAACAATAATATCCGGTTTTTCACCTTTTACTTTTTGAATTAAAGTTTCTTGATTGTCGCCAAATTTTTTATTATGTAAATATGAAATTTGTAGAATTTTAAACCCCTTAAAGGTAGAAGGAATTTGAGTAGATTTTATATTAACTTTAGTTATACTTATTACATTGTTCTGTACATATAAAAAAATAATCATACCAATTAAAGTAACAATAAGTAATATGATTCTTTTAATCTTTTTGTTCATATTTCCTCCTAAGATCTTAATTAGTACTACAATTCTCACTAAACAATCCAATAGATTTTTCTTTTTTAAAGGGGTAACAATTTAGCTTTGGTAGTTACGGACAATTTTCTAATTAAGGAACTGAAAAACTTATATAATTCTGATGAAGTAAACATGCCAGGTTCCATTTTAATCGTAACTTTATGATATAACATCAAAGCCGAAATTCCTATGTAATGGAATTTCGGCTTTTTGAGTTCAAATAAATATCTAAGTTTTAGTACTACTTACCTTGATTAATTAGAAACACATTAACATATTTGTGCATAAATCTATCGTTTAATGATCAAATATCACATGATATACATAAAAACCCCATAATAATACTCAAATATTACAAAAAACTACATTTATATCTTGCAGTTGTACCACTTAATGCATACCAAATTTCTTTCTATATGTCGTGGTTGGTTTCATCTCTTTCCATAATCAACTTTGTATAAAATATTTATCTCGGTGATTACTCCTAATGAATATCTTGCTTTTTAAAGTTTCCGCCTTTTACTTCCGCAACATCATATACAGTAACAAAGGCATTTTCATCAATTTCATGAATAAGTTCCTTCATTTTATTTTCTTCTAAACGACTGATAACACAGCTAACTTCTTTATAAGCATCTTTTGAAGAGCCTCCATAAATTTCACTATAGATTGCACTTCTTCCGAGACGTTCCCATAT
Source organism: Bacillus cereus group sp. BfR-BA-01309 (assembly GCF_022664315.1). Lineage (NCBI taxonomy): Bacteria > Bacillati > Bacillota > Bacilli > Caryophanales > Bacillaceae > Bacillus > Bacillus cereus group sp. BfR-BA-01309. The sequence continues at coordinate 172,455 of NZ_JAKUHE010000001.1, read as the reverse complement.
TGCGTCTATCATAAATTTAGGTTCTTTTGTAACGATTTTAAACGTTTTAGATCCACTTAATCCCACTTCAATGATATGAATTACTTTAGAAGCAATAAAGTAAGCTATCGCAGATAAAATTCCACCTTGAAGACCAAATATTGTTGACACAAAAATAAATACGAACATATTTAAAAACAAGATTAGATCACTTGTTCCAAACGGTACTTTTCTAGACAACAATACCGCTAGCATATCAATTCCATCTAACGCTCCGCCATTACGAAGAGCCAATCCCATACCAAATCCGATAATAACACCACCAACAACAGTAACTAACAATGTATCTCCTTCAATAATTGTAGGCACATTATGCATGACCACAGTACCTATTGCAAGTGATACAATACCAATAACTGAATACATTGCAAATCCTCTACCAATTTGTTTATAACCTAACCAAACAAATGGTATATTAATTAATCCAATTAAAATACCTAATGGTAACCCAAATAGCTGAGAGCTAACAATACTAATACCTGTTACACCACCATCTGAGACATTATTAGGAATTAGTACAGCCTCTAATCCATATGCCGTTATTAATGCTCCAATAATAATCAAAATTGCTTGCGAAATTTTTTTAAATGTATTAACATTTTTCTTTTTTGTACTTTCCATCTCAATTCCTCACTTCACACATTTTTCTCGTCATTTCATTATTACATCAGCTTCTTTATACTTAGTGTCGCACCTACTATGTAATTTCTCTCATGCTATAACTTCCTATACTTAATTAAAGTGTACGAATACGCTAAACGGTATGTGTATAGATTGTTATAACTAAAATCTAATCATGAGTTATCCTATTAAATTCTTCTTTACAAACCACAAACATAACAAATCCTATAAAAATAATTGGTTAAATTCATATTTTCTGCCACCCAGTATAAAGGTTTACTCTTCTTTTTAAATCTACTGCTAATGTAAAGACGTTTATCGAAATATCAATTTTCGATCGATCCCCTAACACGTAATCATTAAATTTCAAAATCTACTACAAAAATATTTCCTCCTAATCCGTTATCCTCTTTCCCATTTAAACACTATGAAATCATTGTTAATAGACCGCACACAGAAACTACTAGATATTTCACCTCCACCTGTTTATAGGTTCCAAATCATTATTAGTAGTCAATCCCTTTCAAATCCATAGAGTTTAAATTACTTCTCTTTCACAGAATTTCAAAGCCATAGTTCATGAAATCAATTCCATAAAGTGAAACTTTAATCAGTGGGGGCCTACTACCCATTAAAGCGGGATAAACATGATGAGTATAGATTTACAAGTTTAAAAATAGCACTAATTGACCGATATACTCATTTAGTCAATTATAATATACCTAAAACTAAAAAAATATTCCATTCGTTAATATTATTTCTTTCTATGTAATTCATACTCATAATGTACGATTATTTAAGTTTTTTGTGAAAATAAGTAAGTTATATATAGCCTATTCCCAAAGGTTTTCATCATGTGAAAACTATTTTAAATTACATATCTATATAGAAGTATTTCGCTTAAATCCCCCCTCATTTTCTATATTGGAATAAATAGTCCATGAAATAATAATTTCCACTTATATATGTACTATTTAAAAATACAAAAAAGCGACTCTTTTCACATGAAAAAGAATCGCTTTCCAATTTCTTATTTTCAATTACATTACATAAAGGATTGAGATACTATTACCTAATAGCATTAACTATAACTTCAGTTGCCTCTGCAATAAGTTGATTATCATAGGTAGCTTCTTTCTCATCTTTACTAGATAAAATTGCGATAATAATTGGTGCTCTATTTGGCGGCCAAACGATAGCAATGTCATTCCGAGTCCCATAACTTCCAGCTCCTGATTTATCCCCAACTATCCAGTCGGTCGGTACACCTGCACGAATCAGTTTGTCTCCTGTAGCATTTCCTTTCATCCACTCGGTAAGAATGTTACGCTTATGATCTGGAAGCGCATTTCCGATTGTAAAATTCTTAAGGTTCGTAGCAATTGCTTTCGCCGTACTAGTGTCACGATTGTCTCCTGGAATAGCCTCGTTTAATTCTGTTTCAAAGCGATCAGACAAAGTAACACGATCCCCGATCTGTCTAAGCGCTTTTTCATATCCTTTCGGTCCTCCTATTTTATGAAATAAAATGTTCCCTGCAGTATTATCACTGTAACGAACAGCAGCCTCAGCAATTTCTCCTAGTGTCATTCCAGTACCTACATGTTTTTCTGTAACAGGTGAATAATCCACTAAGTCTTCTTTCGTATAAGTAATAACTTCATTTAATTTTTCAGTAGAGTTTTTCTGTAGTAATACCCCTGCCGCTATCGCCTTGTAGGTCGATGCAAAAGCAAACCTTTCGTTAGGTCGATAAGAGATTGTTTGATTTGTACCAGTATCAATGGCATACACACCTAATCGAGCATCGAATTTTTTCTCAAGTTGAGAAAAGTCTTTATACGTCGCATGATTATTATGTTTAACTGGTTCTGTCTTTTCTTTCGCTTCAACTTGCGATGCCCCTCCTGTAAAAGCTTGTAGACTTGAAATACTTAAACCTAATATACCAACGCATATTCCTATCTTTAGCATCCTCTTGTTTTTCAAAATCATCATTCCTTTCAAATTTTCAATACTGAAAACAAGTAGTAAATTCAATACAATGTATCTATTTGAATACCTATTTTTATACGTACACATAATAGACCATCTAAGAAACAAGTTTGTTCCATAAATTTAAAACCTTTTTAACTGTAACCAAGATATTAACAAAAATAAGAGATAACAACTATGATAGCTACTATCTCTTATTTCAAATCTTACTTTTTCTTTAACTTATAAAGGCTTTTATATAAACAGGATCTCTTCCCCTGAGAAAAGTACACAATTATTAATGATTTTGATTCGAACTCTCTGTACTTGCAGCTTCACCTTGTATACGTTGCTTTTTCAAATCAAAGTATACATCTAAAACTTCCTTTCCAATTATAGAATTAATACCATTTTTATCATCATGAAGCCATGGGACTACTACTGAGAATGCTACTTCTGGATTATCATATGGAGCATATCCAACTAACGTTAAGTTGTAACATTCCATACGTTCTCCTTTTGCATTTCTACCAATTGGATCATCTCCACCATATACAGTTTGAGCAGTCCCCGTCTTTCCTGCTGGCTTGTATGGAGCGTTTTTGAAATACTTCACACCAGTTCCATCACCTTCTTGGAATACCCACCTAAAGCCTTCTTTTATTCGATCTATATGTTCTGTCTTCATATCAATCCGATTTAATACGACAGGCTCTATAGAACGAATAACTTTGCCAACCTCTTCTTTTATTGATTGCTCTCGTATTTCTTGTACAATTTGAGGTTGCATTCTATAACCGCCATTAGCAATCGTTGAAATATATTGCGCTAATTGCAACGGTGTATACGTATCATACTGCCCGATAGAAAAATCTAGTAAAAATCCAGGCTGACTATCTACTTTTCTCGTTTGCCCTATTATTTCATTCGGTAAATCAATTCCTGTTGGCACGCCTAATCCAAATTGTTTAAAATAATAGCGCATCGTATTAAATGCTTCTTGTTTTATATCCAATGAACCATTTGGTACATAATTAACTCCTGCAATTTTTAAAGCTGTCTGGAACATGTATACATTCGAAGATACTTGTAGCGCTCGTAAATCATTAATATTACCAAATCCGGATACATTCCACGACTTCTTAGCTTGTGTGCCTTTAAATTTCATCGGTGCATCATAAAATTGATCTCCTGGCTGTATTGCTCCTGTCTCATATCCAGTTAATAAAGTTGCACCTTTTACAGCTGACCCTAGCTCATAGGAAGTTGTCATGTTACCTAATGCCAAATCCTCGATTTCCGTTTTTCCTTCTTTTTCTACAATCCTTTTGCCTGCCATAGATAAAATCTGTCCGTTATTCGGATTCGTCATAACAACAAAAGCTCGGTCCAGTAGTGGCTCTGAACTCTTAAAAGCTCTCAAATTTTTCTCTATACTTTCTTCCACTTTCTTTTGTAATTCCATATCAATCGTTAATGTTAAACTATTACCGCTTTTTCCTTTAGAAATTATTTCTGTATTTATAATATTTCCTGATTTATCTGTAATGTTTTTCACTTCTTCTTTCGTACCGTGTAAAACATCTTCATATCGTTGTTCAATATAACTTTTCCCTACACGCTCATTACGGTTATATCCGCGTACTAAATAAGAATCTAAATTTTCTTTTGGCAGACCTTCTTCGCTACTCGTAATATTACCTAACACAGAACGAAATAAATTACCATTTACATAATTGCGCTCCCAATCAACCGTTGCATCTACTCCTGGAAACTCAGTAAGGTTTTCACTTATTCGTGCATACTCTTGTTCTGTTACATCTTTTTTTATAATTTGTGGTGTTAGTTGATAACCAGAACTCATTTTACTTTTAATAGCTAACACCTTTAAATCTTGTGCTGTTAATTCTGCCAATTCTACTTCTGTAACGCGACTTCGTCTTAAGTCTTCTATTTTTTTATCTAACTCTTTTCCCTCTACTCCCTTTTCTTTAAACGTTTCTATATCTTTTTTCGTAATCATTGTCTCCGCACGTTTCGTATTCAACTGCATCCAAAAATCTTTTTTATCAATATCTGTTAATTTATTTATATCTTGTTCAGGCATTTCAAGTACTTGTGCTAAGTCTTTTGCTATTTTTAAAATATCTTCACTAGTAATTCCCTTTACCCTTGTATACGTAATTGTGCGAAGAGATTTATTATTAACAACTGTATTCCCTTCTCGATCTAGTATTTGTCCACGTGGAACTGGAATGCTAGTTGTTGCATTTTGACTGTTTTCCACTTGGTTCTTATAAGCCTCTCCTTCTACGATTTGTACTTTTCCTAGCTGCATAATAATAGCTGAAAATAATAAAAATATGCAAAGGAACATTATATTTAATCGAATAGATATATATGTCTTCTTATTTCCTTTTTGTTTTTCCATAAATCCTCCATTTAATTCCTTCTATATTACATACCGACGGCCGATTAAACTTTTTTCTAAATCTCGGTAAGAATCTATTCCTTTTTGTTTAGCTACGTATATTCATAACTCTCCTTTTTTGTTTTCTCTCTATTTTTTGTCACTCGTATTTGAAATGCTACACTGTATAATGACTCAAATTAAACTAATACATAGGCTTACTAGTAAATTTTCATACTGATTATTCCTTTCTTCATGCTGTAATACTTAATAGACAACCTAAATAAGAAAGTTGTTCCACATTTACAAAAAAAATAATTAACTATAATATGGAATAAGCTATAAAGGGAGGGTTTTATGTTACATATAAAAATAAAAAGATGGAGATATATAGCGGTTATTTCTATTGTGAGTGTGATTTTAATAATCTTGTTTAACAGTAATTTCGTTTCCATTACTATCGAAACTTCTACGGCCGAAAGAGGACAAATACTTGATCGAAATGGTGTAATACTAGCTACAAATAAGAAAGTTAAGTCTCTATATTGTACTTTTAATGATGAGAAGCTATCAAAACAAGATACAGCAAACACATTAGTTTTTTCCAATCAATTTTCAAGCGAGTTTCAACATGACATTTCTACAGAGGACATAAAATCTCAATTACAACAATCTTGTAAAAAGAAGACTATGAATGATATACCGTTATACTCTGATATAACTGAGAATGAACTTGCATTCATAAACAAAAACAAACCCAATAATGTAATAATCAAAGATGAAGTGATTCGATATTATCCTAAACGTGAAATTGGTTCACAGGTAATTGGGTATGTAGAAAATGACCTTAATGTACCCGTTGGAAAAAGCGGGATTGAGCTGCAATATGAAAATGATTTAAAAGGAAAACCCGGAAAAACTCTTATTTTTAAAATGAATAATAAAAAGTTCTTATGGAACATGCAAAAAGTACAAAAAGGAAAAGATATCCGGCTAGCTTTAGACTCTAAGTTGCAGCAAAAAACAGAGGAAGCATTAAGATCTCAAATCAAGAAAATAACTGATGTTAATACTGGTTATGTTGTGGTAACCGATGTGAAAACTGGCGCAATTTTAACTATGGCCAATTCAGCAGTGTTTGATCCAAATACATTATATGAACAAGTATCAACTAAAAAAGAAAACATCAAATCACTTTCGCAAAATAAAGCAATTCAAAAATTAAAGTATGGTGAATCTTATGTAAATATGGCCTCAACTATAAAGCCACTTACTATTTTAATTGGATTAAACGAAAAGCTTTTTCAACCTGAAGATACTTATTTAGATAAAGGTACTTTTCAATATGATAATCAAAATAACATTACGAATGCACCTGGAACGCCAACAGGTGAGATTACACCGAGGCAGGCCATCATTAATTCATCTAACACATTTATGACAGCAAAAGTAGCGCTACCCTTATTCAACCAAAATAATGGGAATATAGAAAAAGTTGCACATATATGGACAGAGTATTTAAAGCAATTCGGCCTTCGTTCTAAAACTGGGATTGATTTACCTTTTGAAGAAGACGGACAATATGAATTTCATCCAACAAACAAGTTTGAAAATGGTATCTCCGCCTTATTAAATGCCTCTTGGGGAGGAAATGAAGTACACACTCCTCTTCAACTTGCTCAATATGCAGCAACTTTAGCAAGTAAAGGTGATAAATATAAACCTCAAATCGTAAGTGCTATTATTGATCAAAATGGTAAGGAAACCAAAAAGTTTAAACCAATTTTAGAAAGTTCAAATCGTTACCCGGTGAAATTTTGGAGTGTCGTGCAAGGTGGGATGAGCCAAAATATAGAGGAAATTAAAAACTTACCCTTTCATGTCGCAGGTAAAACAGGCATAACAGGTGCTCCGAATGAGCAAGAAAGAATGATAAACCATTCTCTTTTCATTGCATATGCTCCTACCGAAGATCCACAAATTGCCGTTTCTGTCGTTATTCCTGGTAGTAATTCAGAAAAAAATATTGCTGCTCTCGTTACCTCAGAAATTTTAGAGTACTGGAATACTCTTCAATAAGAGAATAAAAACATAGAGGAAGGTTCATTAAAGTGAACCTTCCTCTTTACCATATAGAATCTATATTCGTTATTTTCCATTTACCTTCATGATCCTTTTCGAACATGAAAGAATATTTAATATCAGTTAAAACATACTCTTTTTGTACATATCCAGTATTACCGCTAATTGTCGATACTTTTATATATCCATTATTCTGCACTTTTTCTGGAATCCAAGCTTTTACCATTTCATTAGATACTTCGTATAAAACTTGTGATTCTCGCTTTGGTTCAGCTAAAATTTTCGTTTTATTTCCAGTAACAGTTGCATATATATAATGCGCTTGCTTTGGTTCGTTACTTTCTGTCAATCCACTTGGTACTTTGTATGCTTGCTTTGTATCATTTGTAAATTCTCCCCCCATGGTAAGAGCAACTTGCAACTCATGAAAAATATCTTCATCAAATTTCAATTCATCCTTCTTATAACTCTTCCCTTTAAATAGAACTTCATCATTTAACGCTCTATACAAGTCATTTTCATTTTTTGAATTTGTACTTTGATATAATTCATTCATAAATTGTTTTAATGTTGGATCTTGAGCAGATTCATCTTTAGTTTTAGGCTTAATTTGTGTACTACTTTGAACAGGTGATTTATTATCATCAAGCCAAGGTTGTTGAACAATAAAAAATAACATTGTACAAACTAAAACAACTACAATAGGCAATGCTTTTTTACGAAACGATCTTTTATGTTTTACAAAATCCACTTCATTATTTTCATATATAGACTGCTTTATTTTATAAATAAATTCTTCTTCATCTTTACGATTCTCCATTGGACCTTGTTTTAATTTACTATACCAGTCAGGGTTTTGTTTATTCTTCATCACTACTACCCTCCCCTATTAATTTTGAAACCTTACTTCTTGCTCGGCTTAATCTAGATTTTACAGTTCCAATGGATACTCCTAGTGTTTCGGCCATTTCTTCATAAGATAATTCATATTTCGCGTCTAAAATTATTATTTCACGGTGTTTTTTAGGTAATTTTAATACAACCTCCCACACTTCATTCATTTCCTCTTGCTTAAAAAATTCACGTTCTGCCGATGGAGATTGCTTATCGTCACTAAAAAATCCTATTAAAGATATCCTTTTAAAATAAGAGGATTTCAAATAGTTTATTGCCGTATTTCTTGTAATTTTTAATATCCACGTTTTAATAGATGACTCCTTTCGAAATGAATTCCAATTTTTAAATACCTTTATAAATACATCTTGCGTGATATCATCTGATAAGTGTGGATCTTTCGTAATAATAAATGAATAATTCCATACATCTTGCCAATAGTCTTTTATAACATAGTCAAGCTCATCATGAATACACTTTTCAATAAACGTCTCTTCCATTTCCACACCTCGAACTTATTTGAATAAAGATAAAACTGCCCTCACTTTTATTATGGTTTCAATATATAGACAAGATACAAGTTTCATTTGTTCCGTTCTTCATCTTTTTTTGATAAAAAAATCCTCCTAAAAATGTAAAGGTGTGCAATTACTTTCATAAAATAATCATCTATATATTCTTTTACATGACAGGCTCCTAACAACAAGTAAAGCATACAATGTTAAAAATACACTCAAAAAAAAATCTGATTATTATTTGTGCATTTCACGCAACACTCCACTTGTATCACCTTTTTTCTTAGAGCATACTTATTTGTGTGCTCTATTTATGTTTTACTAAATGACTGTTTTGTTAAAGTTTAAAATTCCCATCACTTGTCCCTTTCAATTTGTTTTACTCTTCTATTTACTATTAGCAATACCAACCTTTCAAAAATGAAAACAAAGATGAGTTATTATCTTTATTCAGCCACAACAAAAAAGCATTCTCAATTAAGGAGAATGCTTTTTCGAAACTTAATTGTTCTTTGTATTGCCCAATTTATACCTTCGTGTTAAGCAAACAATGAATAGAGTAAAAGATTTCACCTTATAGTTACTTATTTTTTCTGAAAAACATGTTTTACTTTTTCGCCTGGTACGTTACTCCCCCCTCTTCCTTTTACATCTTCGATCATCATGGTAACAATCATGTCTGGCTCATTTGCATCAAAAGCTGCAAACCATCCAAGTTCTTTTCCGTCTGCTTCTTTCGACTCTTTCAGTTCTGCTGTACCGGTTTTACCAGCAAGAGTTATACCATCAACCTTAGCAATTCTCCCCGCGCCATCAGGGTCATTAATGACTTTTATTAATGCGCTCTTTAATATCTCTTGATTCTTTTTAGAAACCACATTTTCTTTCCAATTCCCCGCTACTTTTGCTTCTTTTAAAAGATGAGGAGACGGAATATTCCCTTCATTTACAATCGGTGCATACGTTAATGCTAAATGAAGTGGTGTCATTAATACTTGTCCTTGTCCATATCCCGTGTCTGCTAGTTGAATATCATTTTTTATCCCATCTCTTGCAATGATTGAAATAGGAAATTCGTATTCGATTGGTAATTTTTCATGAAATCCGTATTTCTTAAATTCATTTACATACTGATCTTTTCCCATTTTCAAAGCTTGTTGAGCAAAATAAATATTATCAGAGTACTTCATTGCCTTATCAAAATCAATTGGACTAGCTTCCTTCACACGTGTTACATAATAATTTCCCCAAGATGAATCTTTTGCCCACTTTAATCCTTGAATTTTAAATTCTTCCTTAGGGTTTATAGTGTTTGTTTCCAAACCAATTGCACCAGTAATCGTTTTAAATACGGAACCTGGTACAAATGCTTGTGTGAAACGATTCATCATTGGTAGTTTCGAGTCGTTATTCCATGCTTCTCGTTGGGCTTTTGACGCGCCTCTAACCAATGTATTTGGATTATAAGCAGGGCTACTTACAAGTGCAATAGTTTCACCCGTTTTAGGATTGACCGCTGCACTAGATCCTGCCTCATTTTTCATCTCATTAAAGATTTTTTCTTGAATTGCAGCATCAATTGTTAACGTAACGTTTTCCCCTTCTTTTGCTTCTTTTTTCGCTACATTTTTAATCTCTTTTCCATTCTCATCTTCTATAAATACGCGTCCACCTTTTTCACCACGCAATTTATTCTCTAATACTTTCTCTAAACCTGTCTTACCTACTAAATCATCTGCTTGATACCCTTTTTTTTGAAGCGATTTTAACTCCTCTGCATTCACCTTTCCTATATAACCAGTTAAGTGTGCGGCCGCTTCTCCTAATGGATACGTCCGAATATTTACTGGGCGAGATGATACTCCTTCTAATTCAATATAATCATTCTGTCTAGTTCCTTCTTTTAAAATACCAATTGGTACAAAGGAGTCTGGTTTTATCCATTTCGCTGTAAGCTTCTGATCGACCTCTTCTATAGACATATCAAGTAATTGTGCTACTATTTCTTTTGTTTGCACTGCCGTTTCGCCTAGTTTCTCTGGAATAATTCCAACCTCAGTCGCTTTACCATTCGTTGCAAGAGCTTTCCCATTTCGATCATATATTTCTCCACGTTTTCCTTGTTCTATTTGCATACGTACTTTGTAATCTTTTTTCATAGCTGGAAAAATGAAGTCTGGTGTCCAATCTATTTTCCAAGATTCTTTTTCTTTCACAAGTTTTGCTTCATGGATAAATGAAGCTTTTCCTCCATCCGTATCCATCTTAACTTCAAAAAGAAAAACTTCTTTATCTTTAGCATTTTCTGCTTTCGTATTAACTTTTAAATTCTTAACGCCAATACCTTCATAAATTTTTTGATATTTCTCTGTGAATTCCTTTTTAGAAATTGTTTTTTGGGCATGTTCTGATAAATGATCATACATATTTGCAAATTTTCTATCATTCCATAAATTCACATATTCTTCAAATGCTTGTTTTGGCGATTCGTTTTTATTACATCCTACCAATATAACTGCAAAACAAAAGAAAAGCAGCATCCATAATTTTTTCAATTCAATCTTCTCCCTTAGTTAAAAATGTTTATTCCTTTCTTGATCTATTAAATAAAAAATGTTGTAACGCTTAATAGACAGTGTAAGTAATGAAATTGTTCCACATTTACAAAAAAAATTGATTTATGATCAAGTTACATTCCAAGGAGAAGATTTTAAGATTCTTACAAACAAAAGTAGCGGATCTATTTAACACTATTATTTAAAATATCTTTTTGTTTAGGTTCCCCGCTCTTATCCTTTTTGTAGATATTTAATACAAAAAAGGACCCTTATTCTAAGGGTCCTTCAACAAAAAATAACAAAGTGTATACAATATAAAAAAATTAATTAAAGTTTAATTTATAGACGCTGTATATCCTTCTATTTCGGATCAAAACCCCTGTGCTGTATGCGACTGGGGATTCATTCACTCTAAATCTTATTTAGAAGAATCATGTACAGGTAAACTACTATGAATTAATTCAGCAACTTTTACATATCCTTTTGAGTTTGGATGAATTAAATCCGTAGACCAAAGCGAATTATCATTAACTAATGGATGCTTCCAAAAGTCAACATGATGAAGCTTATACTCTGTACTCAGTGAAAGTATAACTTCGTTTGCCTCTAATAATTGCTTTTTTAACATTTGTTTTTTTTCAGAAGAAAATGGAAGCCGAACAGTAAAATCTGGAAGGTTTGCTATAATAATATCAGCATCTGTTTTACTTAATGTATCTATCATAAATTCCATATCGTTCTTATATTCTTGATGATTCCAACGTCCTTTTAAAACATCGTTTGCACCTGCAATTAGACTAACCAAATCTGGATTAAACGTTAATGCCTTTTCCAATTGCTGTGAGCGAATTTCTTTCGTTACTAACCCACGCTTTGCAAAATTAGCATATTCTATATCGTTTACACAAAGTTGAACAAAATGATCTACCCAGCTTTTTAATGCTATTCCCTCAACTTCATCCCCTATACCCTCTGTAAAACTATCACCAATCGATACAAATCGCTTCCACATATGTAGTCCCCCTTTATTATTAACCATATCTATACTATACAATAGCTCACACCGTAATTGTTATTTCTAAGTGGTTTTCGATTTCAATTATATTCCACTTTATTATATTTACATTTAGAATCCAAAATTGACCGATTCCTAAGTATACTTAAGAATCGGTCATATTCGTATATTTACTAAAGAAATAAAGTCTCTCTATGAATCATACTTTTTTCAAAAAATTGGTTGTTTTTTGTTTTGCCCAGTTTATACATTTCTTTTCGATTAAATGATACGAAATTATAGAAAAAAGTAGTGTCATTGCAATGCACAAAGTAAGAAGGAAAAAGATAGGTATCTTTGTATACAAAAGTTTAGATAGTACCATCATGATTGGAAAATGACACAAATAGATACTGTATGAAATTTCTCCTAAATATACAAATACACTCTTATTTAAAAATGCTTTTACTTTTAGGTTACTCATAGCCATTATAATAAATATACTAACCCCCATTACGACACCCCAATCTTTTAATAAGAAAGTAGTATCATTACGGGAAATACCATAAATTAAAATGGAATATAAATATAAAATAATCCCTAATGCAATTAGAAATCCTTTTTTAAATTTTTTCATATTCCTATATGAGTAGATAAGTTTTTCCTGATACTTAAAAAGTAACATTCCAACCATAAACATAGATGTAAAATGCAGTGTATCAGCATAACCATTATAAAATCCTTCAGCTTTCCCAATATGCAACATATTAAGAAAAACACTAATGAAAGAAAAGCTCAAAGCAAATAGTATCGTTTTCTTCCAATTCAGTTTATAAAAAAGAAGGAATAATAAAGGAAACACAATAGATATACGCATTTCTTGAGCTAATGACCAAATAACTGGATTATAATTTTCCGTAAAAAAATTATTAACAAGCACAAAGTGGTTTAGAATATCTAATTTTGTTATAGACCCTTGCCACCTATCATAGAACCAATCCCGTAGTCCTACCACTTCATACGACGAAAATAAAATAAATAAAACAAAGGTAACGATTATCCAAAAATAATAAGGAATATAGATTCTTACAAATCTCTTAATTAAATATCCCCAATAATTTGTTTTTGAATGATAAAGTGCCATAGATAACACAAAACCACTTAGTACATAAAAAACGATAACAGCTTCCCCACCCGCCCATAAAAACCTAAGCGGGGAAAATTTAATAGAATTAGGCAACGATGGTAGCATTAAACAAAAATGTCCAAATACCACAGTAAGTGCCGCTAACCCTCGTATAGAATCTAATTCTTTTATTCTCTTACTCATAAAATGTTCTCCTTGTAAATTGTAGATTTTGCTGTTCATAAAGGCCACTATACTAGTGTAGTGGGAGAATTGTACATAATGTCTATCTAGATCCCAGATATAAACAGTTCAAAGTCAATCTATGCATCTGTTTTCTGGTCTCCATTTCCTTATATAAATAATTTAAAACAAAATATTTAATACAAAGAAAAGATTTTATTAAATTTTTATAAAATCTAATTACAGAAATAAGTACCGGATATTCATTTTTTATTGTCATTTGATGAAAAAATGAATGTTTTTTCTTCATGTAACTTTATTAAACTAACTTTGTACTAGAATGCTTTGAATCAAAAAATACATAATAAACGCCATCCTTTCTGTATATTTCTACAAAAAGAATAGCGTTTTTTGTTTTTATAGATATAAATTTATCTTAACTTGATTACAATAAGAAAAATTCCGAAGGACCCAATTTAGAAATTAATACCATCTTCCATTCCAAACTATCTACATAAAAATTTATAAAACTTCGAAACTCTTTTTTTTAGATTAATATTTAGTTTCATCCTATAAACTTAGCTTTTTACTATATCAACCGCACTATCCCACATAACGCTAAAAAAAGATCCGATGTTACGCATAAAACGTGTAAACCAATTTGCTTGTTCTATATCAGATTTTGTTACAAGGTCTACTTGTAATGATTTACCTAATAAGAACCCAGGATCTGTACTATCTTTAGGTGAGATAATCATTTTACTAATTGTTACACCTTTTTTAATAGGTGCTTCTTGTTCTTCATTCAATACTTTAAATTCTTTTTTATATACGTCTTTGTTGTTCTTTGGTATCGGAAGTGAAACAGCTTGCTTCGTTTGAACTACTACATCTTTGTCTTTTGCATTTGCTACTCTCACTGTTTCATGCCCTTTTACTACTGAGTCTTTTCCATAGACCTTCTTCACTTCGAAATTTGCAAATCCGTAATCATATAATTTCTTCGTTTCATCAAAACGTGCTGCATGAGAGTTTGCTTTTATCACTACAGATATTAGACGCATACCGTTTCTTTCTACTGTACCAGTGAAACAATCACCAGCTTCTGGGGTAGTTCCTGTTTTTAACCCATCTACACCTTCGTATTGCTTAATTAAACCTTTTAACATCCAGTTAAAGTTCGTCATATCAATTGGATACTTACCACCCTGTTGGAATGTTTTTTTAGGGATTTTTGCAGTATCTAACATTTTCGGAAAATCTTGAATCAGACGTTGTGCTAAAATCGCACAATCTCTTGCGGACATTTTATTTTTCTCGTCTGGAGTTGTCCCTTCTGGGTGATGTCCTTTTAAATCATAGTTCGTTAAGCCTGTAGAGTTTACAAATTTATAATTTTTCATTCCAAACTCTTTTGACTTATCATTCATCATTTTCACGAAATCGGCTTCTTTTCCAGCAATTTCTTCAACTAAAGCAATTGTCGCACCGTTCGCAGAGTAAATTGCCATTGCCTCATATAACTCTTTTACTGTATAAGAGCCACCATTTTCTAATGGAACGTTTGATAATGAGCGATCTTGCGAAATCTTATATGCATATTCAGAGATTTTAACTTTTTGATCCCATTTAAGTTTTCCTTTATCCACCGCTTCATGGACTAAATATTCACTCATCATTTTTGTCATACTAGCAATTGCTAATGATTCATCTGCATTTTTTTCATATAAAATTTTCCCGGAATTTGCTTCTACTAAAATTGCCGATCCTGCTTCTACATCTATAGCAGAAACTGTTTCCGCTGTTGCTCTTCCAGATGTAACAACTATGCTACAAAATAGTGTAAGCACTGTTACTATTGCAATAAATCTCTTGCACAACATATCTTTCACTTCTGTTACCTCCAATATCTTTGTACTCAAAAAAAGCCTTATTCTAACATAATCCTTCAAAAAATAGACAGCGATATCAAATTCTATATACATATAAGACATTAGGACGACTTTCATATAAAACATCTCATCCCACCCTTTTAGACACACTGACACTTAGTATTCCCACATATATCCCTCTTTTTAATACCTTTGTATTTTTCAAAATGATTCGTACTTTCATATTTTTTAGGATTACACTTAATAGACAATATAAGTAATACACTTGTTCCACATTTATAAAAAATAAAACCAGTGTGTCCCGATTAAATTTCGAGGCACACCGGTTGCTAAACTTACTATCGTCTCTTCCATTATTCATATTACTGAACCTCCCCCCTCATTCAATTAATTACTATATGAAAATAATAAATTAACTTGTCAGTATCATGTCTTCTATGAATGACCTATTTGAATTATTAACTTAAAAAGTTTCTTAAGTTTTAAAAAAAGCTTATGGAACCTTTCATTCCATAAGCCATTCTATATGATCGGATGTTCAACAATAAAAGATATCCAACCTTCTTTATATTCTGCATATATATTACCATTATGAAGTTCAACAATTCTTTTTGAGATAGCGAGTCCCAGTCCATTTCCTTGATTATCTTTTCTTGCCTTATCGCCCCTGAAAAATCTCTCGAATAATTTATTTGGATCGCTAACAGGTGGTTTCTCAGCTTTATTTGATACTTTCAAAATTGCCTTATTATCAATTACTTCAAGACATATTAATAATTTGGATGGCTTCATACTGTACTTTATCGCATTCATAAACAGATTTTCATAAACACGTACCATTTTTTCTACATCCATAAAAATAGGTATTGATTCTTCCGTTATTGATTTTTGAACAATTAAACTTTCCTTTTCAAATATAGGAGTGTATTCCCCAACTATTTGCTCCAACAAACCCGATAAATCAACTTCATTAAAATTTAACTTAGCATCGTTGTCTGATAAACGGGTGTACTCAAATAATTCATCAATTAGATATTTCAATCTCTGTGATTTTAAATAAGTGGTTTCGAGATATTCCTGTAATTGTGCTTTACTGTCGTATTGCCCTCTTTTTAATAAATCTACATAACCGATAATAGATGTCAATGGTGTGCGTAAGTCATGAGATACGTTGGTTATGAGTTCATTTTTTGTACGTTCCAATCGTCTTTCCTGTTCAAATGTATTCTCCAATTCCTTGGACATGTAATTAATATTTTGAGCAAGTTGAGTCAATTCGTCTTTTCCCTCGATCTCAATTGTCAAACCCAGTTTTCCATTGGCAATATCATTCACATTATCAGAAATAAGCTTCAAATATACTATTTTCTTTCGAACCAATATTAAAAAAATGATTATAAAAGTAAAGATCGCTAACGCGAATATAAGAAATGTAAGCATATTATTTTCAAATGCACTAAGATTATCAAGATAGTGATTTAGAGTTAATGGGATTATGATATATATAAAAGTGAGGATTGTTAAACCAAACGAAACAAAAAAACTAACTGCAACAGCACCAAGAAGTTTTATAATTATCTTATTTCTAAACCTAACCTTCTTCATATTTTGTACCCAATCCCCCAAACAGTTTTAATATAAATTGGATGTTTAGAATCTTCTTCAATTTTGTCTCTTATTTTTGTAATATGTACCATGACGGTATTATCCGATCTATAAAAAACCTCTTTCCAAACTGCTTCATATATTTTTGCAACACTCAGAACAATCCCTTTGTTACGAGCAAGTAGTTCGAGTATATCAAACTCTTTTGGAGTTAGCCTTACTTCCGTACCTCTTATCCATACTTGACGTGTATCTGTATTTACGGTCAAATCACCAATTTCTAGTATACTTTTATCATTATCTGTATTTGTATTATACTTTTTAAACCTTCTTAATTGGGATTTTACTCTAGCGATTAACTCCAACGGATTAAACGGTTTTGATAAATAATCATCGGCACCAGAGGCTAAACCCTGAATTTTGTCTATATCCTCTGATTTTGCAGAAAGCATGATAATAGGCATATTTTTTTCTTCTCTAATCTTCATACACGCTTCAATGCCATCCATATTTGGCATCATAACATCCAAAATAATAAGATCGAATCGCTTTTCTTCTAACAGTTCTAACGCTTCAATAGCATCTTCTGCCTTTTGAGTTTTCAGACCTTCATTTTCCAAATATACAGAGATAAGATTTCTAATCTCTTTATCATCATCAACAATAAGAATTTTTGACTCCATATAATTCCTCCACAATTTTCTCGTATTGAACAACTAAAAGCATAAGCAAGTGTTACATTTTTATACGCCTTTTTATAAACCTGTAATTGAAAGAACAAAATAATATAATCAGTATAAAAAATAATTGTTTTATGGCTCCTTATTTTCATTAATCTTTTTATTACACTATTATTTTATATAACCTATAAAAAGAAAAAATATCCTCTTCAATACAATGTTAAAGGATATTCTTTTTCAAATCTCATTTTTTACTCGTTACTTATTTTCACCAATTTTTCTCCTTGTTCTAAAAGTGTTTCATAGTCATTATTCTCTTTAATTTCTTTAATTTTATTTTCAATTGTGAGTGTATTATTTATATTAAAGTATGTATTTAATACTTCATATGGTGTCTTTCCTTGCTTAATTGCACTATCTTCAATAGCTTCTTTCCATGGTATATTCGCTTTATCCATGCTTAATTCAAGCGCTGAACCAGTCTCATATTTCATATTCCGTTCTAAAAACTTTGGAGATTCTGCCTGTCCATTAGCAATAAAGTTGAACGCCTCCATAAAAGTAACATGATATGGCTTCTGTTTCTTTGCAAGTACCATAAGATTTCCACCAGTTAACTTACTATATCGATACTCTAAGTATCGTGCTGAACCTTCTATCGCTTCCATTTTTGTTTCTCCAATTAATTGAGGCCATTTTTTCAAGCGATAGCTACGTACAATTGTCCAATCATATAATACCTGATTAATACTTTCTGGGTTCGTATCAATCATCGCTTTATCTAATAGCTTAAATTCTAATCCCATTAGCGCGTAATTTTCTTTATTAATCGGATATTCATGAATAAACTCTCCACCATTTGCATCATATGTCCAATCTTTTTGTTTATAAGTATGAAAAGCTTCATGTAATAAGAAAGACGAAAAATCAAAATATAAATCTGGATTACTAAACATTTTAGGATAATATTTTAAATAAAATACATCCATATCGTTCATATTTATTGTCCCAAAGTTCCAAGGAATCCATGTAGAAATTGTTCTAAAATCAAAACGAGTTAAGCGATAGACTTTAGGTAAATGCAGAGAATTTGAGACCTTTATCTCTTTTGCAAAAATACTATTTTCTAATCCCGTTACATTAACTGCATAAGCTTCTTGTCTAAAGAATCCCCCGTCTTTATTACTACGTATCAGAACCAATGGCATTTTTTCGAAGTGATAATCTTCATTCCAAAGTTTATCACTCGATTCTTCGAAGCTCTTATAAATAGTAGATAATTCTTTTAACATGTTTTGATCTGTGTTATCTAAAGACTTAAACTCAGTATGATATGTTTTATTTAAAATTATGCTTCCCAACATACTTCCTATAAATATTACTAATAAAATTAAAATTACCTTTAAAAATCTTTTCAACATACACTCCTTTTCCAAAACGATAATCCTTATGATGAATAAGGTGTACAAGTTTTATGTTTATTAACACTCTTTTAGTGCAGAACAAGTTTTATATAATAACGATAATAAATACAATGAATACAAGATATTATTTTGATAATTGTTCCATCCTATTAAAATTCCGATTATAGTTATCAATTAATATCGGATGATTATTTAATTTTATTGTAAGGGGATAGTACAAGCATTCCTACAAATGAGGTTAAAGTAGTACTCAATGTAGGAACGATGCTATCTGGCCTATTCATAATTATGATATAGAAAGAATAGTATTTTTCTCTTTTAATTGCTTATTCATATCTTCTTGTAAGTTATACATGAAATACGCCCCCTACTTGTATTTAATTCTTTCTAACGCTTTCTGCCGCTCATTGCTGCATATTTGCATCTCAAATTCACTCTCTATTTTACTTACATGGTATTTTTTCATTACATCATAACGAGGGCGAATTATGTTGATAGTTAGTATACATAACATGATTACATTAACCTTCTTTCGGAAGTACAATTCTTTTATATAATAGAACTGTAATCCAGTAGTAAATCGAGTAAATGACTATGAAAATAACAATTGGTAACCAAATTCGAAAATACGGATCAATTAATAGAGGCCCAAACATGTTCATACCAACTAATATGTGAGCAATACCGATAATTGCTGGGACTAGGAATATGAAGAATAACTCCTTATAAATCGATCGTGTTAATAATTCCTGGCGAACACCAATTTTACGAAGCATTTGATAACGTATACTATCTTTAGATGCACCAGATAGAATTTTAAACATTAAGCAGCTGGCCATCATTGCTAAAAACGCAATCCCAACGAAGAACCCCATAAACATTAGTCCGCTGGAAAAACTTTGATTCGCCTTATAGGTTTGATACTTACTATCCAGTTCTTCCACTTTCACATTTTTATATTTAACTACCTGCAATTCATCAATTTTTTTCCATTCTTTTACGTATGCTCCAAAAATATCTGCTTTCCCAATAAAAACAATATTTTCTTTAACTTTCATACTATCGTATATGTTTTGTTCTACAATTTTTATTTTATGATCAGGATATATATACTTGGGCTGAATTATTTCGAAAGCGTCGCTCCATTGTTTTGGTTTCCCATCATTTTTAACCCATTGTCTTGACAATACAAATGCATCCATGGGGATATCCTCTGAAACTTTTATTATCTTCTCATTTTTTCTATCTTTTACTAAAGGACGATTATTCTCTAGCTCTTCTTTTATATAATAAACATATTTTTCATCTACTTTGTAACGATATTCAAGTTTCTCTTGAAATAAAATACTACTCAAAATGTTCTTTTCTTCTGCTGTTGGATTATGAACTACCGAATCGTAAATTGTTCCTTTATCAGTCTGCTTTAAAACGTCGTTTTTAAATGCCATACCACACGCAATTCCACCTGCTCCAAGGGCTACTAAGATTGCTACCGTCGCAAGCACATTTGTTAGGCCATTAATGCGGAAGTTTAATTGAGCAAAGGTAAAAGCATTAAGTCCTTTTTCACTACGCTTTTTATTACTTTTTATTTTTTTTATCATAACTGGGAGAAGTGATCCAAATAACATGTAAGTACTAACAGTTGCTGAGATTAATCCAAGGGCCATTAATGTAGGAACGGTTCCTAGATTTTTTGCCTGTGGTATATAGAGCAATGAGGCATAACCAATACTTAACAAAATCAGACCAAGTAAGGCAACTACAATTGTCATTTTTCCTTTTACCGCGACACGCTCTGTTTGTTCATCTGCATGTACAAGCTGTAATACAGAAATACGTGACAATTTAATACTATTCATACTTGCTGATAGTACAAATAATGCAAAGAAGAAGATGCAAGTAACGACCATAGACGGAATGTAGAAAGCTTGGTAACCTTCTCCAGTTAACTCCAATTGTTTCATTAATAACTGCCCGATACCTTCTGCAAGTGCTACACCACTTGTAATCCCAATCACAAGTGACGCCGCACCTAATATGATTGTTTCAAGGAACATTAGTAATGTAACTTTATATTTTTTTGCTCCTAACATCATATACATACCAAACTCTTTTTGGCGAAGAGATAATAAGAAAGAGTTTGCATACATAATGTAAAAAAATGTTACAATCGCTAATAAAGAGGAACCTATTTGAAATATTAATACAATAGGACCAACGTTTGCATTGGATTCAAGGAACGCTTTATTTAGTGATAGCGTTTGAAACATATAAAAAGTTGAAATAGATACAATAAGACCAATAAGTAATACAATATAATCTTGCAACTTACTTTTTAACCCTGACATGGAAAGTTTGAATAACATGTCCAAACCTCCTTTCTTACGCTTTTTGTGCGCCTAAATCTGCAAGCACGTCTAAAATTTCTTTATAAAACTCTTCACGTTTACCACCACGATGAATTTCTTTATATAACTCACCATCTTGAATGAATAAAATACGCTGACAGTAACTTGCACTGTATGGATCATGCGTAACCATCATAATTGATACGCCTTGTTCTTTATTTAAGTTTGTCATCGCATTAAGTAAACTCGTTGCATTTTTAGAATCAAGAGCTCCTGTTGGCTCGTCCCCTAAAATAATTGCAGGCTCATGCACTAAAGCACGTGCTGCTGCGGAACGTTGCTTTTGTCCACCAGATACTTCAGACGGATACTTTTGAAGTATTGCTGAGATTCCTAACATATCAGCTACCTTCTCTACTTTCGGCCCAATTTTGCGTGATGGGACACCTTGAAGAGATAATGGAAGTGCAATGTTTTCGTAAATAGATAAATTCTCTAATAAGTTAAAGTCTTGGAAAATGAATCCTAATTTTTGCGAACGGAAATCAGAAAGCTCACCTTGCTTCATTTTCGTAATATCCGTTCCTGCAATTTCAATAACGCCATCTGTCGCTTTATCAAGAGTCGAAATTACATTTAATAATGTTGTTTTGCCAGAACCAGATGGCCCCATAATTCCTACAAACTCCCCCTCTTGAATCGAAAATGAAGCACCTTTTAATGCGTGTGATTCATTCTCACCTTTTTTACCGTACACTTTTCGAATGTTTTTTACGTCTACGACTGGTTTTATCATATATATCCTCCTACGTTTCTATGATTGATAATCTACCGTTTGAGTTGTTTCTTTTTCGTTTCCACTTGCAATGCTTCTGCTGTAAAAGTATTAAACTTGTACCCCACCAATATATATCTTTTTATTTTTAAAAATAATAAGTCCTTTCATATTTTTGCAATACATAAAAATAGATATCAAATCGAATAAATTGTATTCAATTTGGACATCCATTTTTAGGAATACACGTAATAGACAATCTAAGTAATAAATTTGTTCCTATTTAGATAAGAAAGCACTAGGTATTTTGTTAAAAAAACAAAATGAATTGCATAAAAAAATCCCTTTTCGCTTTTGTTCAATCATTTGAATTATAAATAAAACAAATTAAGAACCACTGGTTATATTTCTTAATTTTTCTTAAGATAATTTATAAAAACTAGACCATAGCGGGGAGATTATTTCTAGTACAAATAATAAAAAACTACACCCTATTTAGGATGTAGTTTTTCTAACTGATCTATTTATTTTTCACTTCATTTTTATAAAAAGCAAATAATGATTCAATGGATGGACTAGATAACAGAGGAATTGCCTTCTCAACTAATCCTCTATCCCAATCAAACCAACGCATCTCCATTAGCATATTCATTTCTGTATCAGTGAACCGCTTCTTTATTTCCTTAGCAGGGTTTCCACCAACTATTGTATACGGCGGAACATCTTTACTTACGACAGATCCTGCTGCAACGATTGCACCTTCACCAATTGTAACGCCAGGCATTATTATAGCATTCATTCCAATCCAAGCATCACTTTTAATGACTGTATCACCCTTCGGTTCATATGAATGTTCAATTTGCTCAGCGAATGGATATACTGTAATCCATTCTGAGTGATGATTATGATTACCACCCATTAAAATGACTACCCCACTGGCAATACAAACATAATTCCCAATAATGAGTTTATCAAGATGCCATCCCATCTGTTCAATTGGATTGAAAAGTGCTCGGGACTTAGCATCCCCCCACAAATACCTTACACAGCCATCTTCAAAATTTTGATGACCATAGTAACCTGAATAATAGGAGTACTCTCCTACCTCAATGAGTGGATTTGTTACTATATCTTTTAAATACTTCGTTTCTGACCAATGATTATATAATGGATGTTTCATACCTTTATTCCTCGCTTCTAAGTATTGTAGATCTTTGTAATTCACTTAGAAGCTTAATACAACTGCTACATTTTTTAGCTTTCTCAAACGACGAATCATTATATTCAAGCCTTTCTTTTATAATAAAAAAATCATAACGTGATAAATTACATAAGTCAAATTGTAAAATTATGTACTAAAACTTAAAATTTAAAACAAACGAGTTTTCAAATAACAAATCCCAATTACATATAATAAAGATTTCTTAGCAATACATCTAACTTCTTTCTTATATTAGCCTTAACTCCCTCGATATAATTTTATTATCCATCAATTTGTCTGATAAATCAATAAATGTTAATATGATTATAGAAGATATTATCATCCATTTGATTTCACAGCTAGTTTTCACAAAAATGATTTCTGAATCCTTAAGTAAACAGGAGGTTTAGAACATGAAACTTTTAAAGCAATCAACAATTATTGGCGCATTGGCTGTTGGAGGATTTTTATTTTCGAATACAATCGCTACACCCCCACCCGTGTCTGCTGAATCAAAATTTGCACAAAAAGAATCAGGATTTTTAGATAATTGGCAGTGGCAAAGCTATTTTTTATTACATCATAATGCAGATTTTATAGAAGAGTTAGCAGTTGGTGACTTAAAGCATGGAGATACATTCGATGTTACTATATATACTGGTGGTAAAGATACTGGTATTGTAAAAATATATCAATTGAGTGGAAATGAAAATGACAAAATAAACTTGCATAGATATAAAACTATTTATGACTCAGGTCTAAAACATGATTATGGTAGATTTGTAACACCTATTACTAAGGTTTATACTCCAGGAACATATGTAGCTGTTATGAAACTTGGAGAAAATTATTATTATGGGGGCAGCTTTAAAATCTCAAAATAATATATATTTATCTCACCATTAAACAAAAACTATTTTAAAAGCCTCTCTATCTTATATAAGTTAGAGAAGCTTTTTTGATTTCCCCCCCTTTTTAAAATTTAAAAAACCCTTACTTTCTTTATAAATTATAATTTTTATTCAATAATTATTTCCACCTCTTTTAGTACCACAATTCAATATGCAATATTGCATATTTTATATGTTCACTCTTTAAAAATGCGATAATTTATTTATAGAAATATTTAAAAATAATATTGAAAGGAGAATATTAAATGTCTTTCTATTCTTGGTCTCCTCTTATTTTCTTAATAGTTGTTGCAATTATCATTTCTATTCAAAAGGCTAAGAAACAATAATTTATTATTTGGAGGTGTAAAAATGTCATTTGCAGCATGGAGTGCAATTTTTATGACTTTAATCGGAGCAATATCTGGAGCCGTCTTTGGTAAAATCTCCTCTAGAAATAAAACCAAAAATGAAATACTAACGCAAAAATAAATTTCTAATAAAACTCTATACAAAAGAGTAGCCTATAAAATTTTATAGGCTACTCTTCATTTTATGAATATTATTTAGCTAATTCTTTCGTACCCTTCATTACATCAACGAAGAATCCCCAGTTATTCACAACAGAAGAAATACTAATATGCTCATCTGGAGTGTGAACATTAAATATATCTGGACCGAATGATATTGCATCTAATTCAGGCATTTTTTGAACGAATGCACTACATTCAATACCTGCATGCACTGCAAAGATTTCAATCTCTTTATTGTATTTTTCTTGATGCACTTTTTCAAACAAATTACGAATTTGTGAATTCGGATTGTATGGCCATTCTGGATACTCTGACTCTATTTCAAATGTTGCACCAAGTAACTCGGCAATACATTTAATTTCATCTGCAACATGTTGTTTTAAACTCCTCACAGAACTTCTCACTTCGTTACGTAATTTAATTTCATCTTGCAACGTTTCAATAACACCTAAATTTGTTGAACTTTCTACTAGACCTTTAATATCCAAGCTCATACTTTGAATGCCATTTGGAATTAAGAATAATGATGAAATAAGTTGTTTTTGTGTCTCTTTAGCAAATACTTTTTCTACTTTCTCATCCAATTTTGTAAGTGTAACGTGAACATCTGGATCAACAGCACGCATTTCTTCTTGTAATACTCTAGTCCAAGATACTAGTTTTCCTTCTACTTTCTCGACATCTTCTGTACGTAATACAATTGTAGCTACACTTTCACGCGGAATTGCGTTCGTTTTTAATCCGCCGTGAACTTCACTAATATCAAATTGAACATGTGCTGATAAATCTCGTAATACTCGTCCTAATACTTTGTTCGCGTTACCACGCTGTTTATCAATTTCCATACCAGAATGTCCGCCTTTTAAACCACCAACATATAGACGGTATGCATCTGTATTCGCTGACGCCTCTTCCCAAATTACTGGAATTGTTTCAACAGCTTTCGCACCACCTGCGCTACTTACAAGTAATTTATGATCTTCTTCAGAATCAATATTAATAAAAACCTTACCCTCAAAGTGATTTGCATCAACAGCAAAAGCCCCACCCATTGTTGTTTCTTCTTCAGTAGTAATAACTACTTCAAGTGCTGGATGCGGAATGTCTTTTGAATCTAATAAAGCCATTGCATACGCAACTGCAATACCATTATCAGCACCTAAAGTCGTTTGATTTGCATATAACATGTCCCCAATGATTCGTAATTCAATTGGATCTTTTTCAAAATCATGTACAGTTGCTTGATTTTTTTCACATACCATATCCATATGACCTTGAATGATTATTGCTGGTACATTTTCATAACCAACAGTTGCTTCTTTTTTTATAATGACATTCAATGCTTCATCTTGAATCACTTCTAAGTTACGCTCTTTTGCAAAACCAACTAAATAATCACTAATAGCCTTTTCATTACCCGATCCTCTAGGAATCTTTGAAATTTCTGCAAAATGATAAAATACAGGGTGCTTTGTTAATTGTTCTAAAGTAGAATACATTTTTAAGCTCCTCTCAAAATGACAAAATAATATGTAAGTCTTTTATCATTATACCATGATTCATTATTTTACCTTTCTTTTAACTTTTTTAATATTATATATATTGTTCATTTTATGGACAATACTCTTACAACATTGTAAGGGTATTGTAATCTATATCGATTTTTCTCATTTTATGATAGTCGTATACTGTGTAAGGAAACAAATTGAAGGAGATAAAGAAAATGAAAAAATTTTTATCAATTATTACACTATGTTTATTATTTTCTAGTTTTACTATTGGCTGTGAGAGAGCATCACTAAATCGAATTGGAAAAGATGTATATTACGTGCAGATAAAAGGCGAAGGGACTATCGAAAAAGTAGAAGGAAGAAACTTACGAAACTACACGTTGCCTGCTTATGACGAAGACGGAGTAAAAAAACAAATTACATTTAGAAGTAAGAAAGCAGCAAACGAACATAAATTAAATGAAAAGGCATTTTTATGTCTTTATGTAGATCAAGATGATAAGAGCAAAAATGAAATATCATCAATTGAAGTGAAGTCATATGAAGAGGTTCAGGAAGCTGACTTACCCGCAAAAGTAAAAGAAAAGTTAAATGCTAAATAAAAAACAAAAGAAAATGCACTATGCATTTTCTTTTGTTTTTTTTACTCGTATATATTTCGAACTATTACTATTCATAAGCTTTTCTAAACGATTTATATTTTCCGTTAATGCACCTTTCACAAGAGAGAAATCTGTATTTGGTTCTACTTTTTTTTCTTTAAAAAATGAAGACTTTTGTACATTTATTTCAGCCATCTCTTCTCCCCCTATTCAAAAAGATACAATTTTCTATTTATATTATATCGCAAATGTAGACAGCGTGTACACGTATCATTTTCTTTTTAATTCTTCTTCTAATTCTTCTACTTGCTGCAATGTATCTCCTTTTATTAAAGAGAAATCTGTTGTATCTTCGTTATCTTCTTTAAAAAAATCATTGTCATAATCTTTTATCACTACAATCACCTCTACGTGCTAGTGTAGGAATGATTGTCCGATTTTATACAAGTTTGTCTAAATTTGCTTTACCTTTATGTATAGGTGAAAAGGACAGAAAAAAAATCCTGTCCTTATTTACTAAAATAACTATGATGTATTGTTAAATTATATACATTTTCAAAATCTCGATCTTGAAGGTTATTTTTCTTCCCATCAATAACAATGAAAACATCACTTACAATTTTTGCTGGTATAATTCCGACATTTTCTACTTGCACTGCTTTCTGCTCATTCAATTGCTCAATGTGTTCAAACGGAACGATAATACTAAATTGAGAACGGATACCGCGAAAGTTTGTATTTAATTCCTTGGCCGCTTCAAATACAACAATCTTCGCTCCAATCTTTTCCCCATATGAATCTAAAAATGCATTTAAGCTTTTTGTATATTCTTCTTCCGTATGCCATTCCATCGTACCGAACACTGCTGGATTGACATTTTGAATTATTGTTGTATATATTTCTCCTCTTGCTTTAGAAGCAATTAATGACCGTTTTATCGATTGAACAGTTTTGCCGATATCGCTAAATTTCGCTCCCCATATTTCTGAAATATTAGGTGTTAAAATAAATGCGATATCAACGAAAATAACCATTGCAGTGAACATTAAAAGATTTTTCCAGAGGGTTAAATCAATTCCTTTTATCATGAAATACACGGTGACTGATATTACAAACAACCCATACCAAGTCTTTCTAATACGTTGCTTTTTCTCCTCATACAATTCTTCGTTTCTCCAGTAAAAGAAAACAAGAACGAGAAAAACAATTGCTAAAATAAATAAGCCGATTCGAATGTTAGAGATCACCAATGACATCACCCTCCATTCAAAAACTACTCACGATATCATTACATGCACAAGCAGCTCTCTTTATGACAAAAGACGTGGACAAGCTTCTAAATTTAGCAATATCGCATATACATTAGAAGGTACCACGTCTTTTATCATGAATCTACATTGTATATGTAGACAAGCATGCGTTTCAAATTTTCATGTTAAAAAGAAATATGTTTCGGAATTTCCCCTTCAGGCACTTCTCCATTCATACTTAAGTAATAATGGCGAATTGGACGTAAGTCTTCGTCTAATTCATAAACAAGCGGAATGCTCGTTGGAATATTTAATGAAACAACACCATCACTTGAAAGGTTATCTAAGAACTTCACTAGCGAACGAATCGTATTACCATGCGATGAAATAATTACCTTTTCCCCATTTTTTAATGAAGGCGCAATTTCTGAATGCCAATAATCAAGTACTCTTTTCTCCGTATCCACTAAACATTCTGTTAATGGAAACTCACCTTTTTTAAGTGCTTTATATCTTGGATCATTCATTTCATATCTAGAATCATCTTCAGTAAGAGCAGGTGGTCTTACATCAATACTTCTTCTCCAAATATGAACTTGTTCCTCACCATATTTTTTCGCAGTTTCATCTTTATTCAATCCTTGTAGTGCTCCGTAATGTCTTTCGTTTAATTTCCACGATTTATGTATAGGCACCCAAGTAAGATCCATCTCATGTAGAACTATCCACAGCGTCCGAATTGCTCGTTTTAATACCGATGTATAAGCAACGTCAAAAGTATATCCATTTTTCTTTAATATCGCTCCTGCTTCTCTCGCTTCACTTAACCCATTTTCTGATAAATCTACATCTGTCCATCCTGTAAATCGATTTTCAAGATTCCATAAACTTTGTCCGTGACGAATAAGTACAAGTTTTATCATAATAATTCCCCTCTCGGAAATGTGAATTTTATTGTTCCATTGCGTACACGTATAAAGTATCTAGTAATGTATCTTTTTATCCATTCACTCTATGATCAAACCATAGTTGCCAAATGTATGGATAAAATTTGTTCTTTTTCAAACTATAAAAACAGATATATTTCTTATTATTTTTGATCGATTACAACTTCTCGTTTTGATATCCAAGCATCAAAACCTGATCGACTATTTGCCATTTCATTCATAACTTGATGCCAATTCTCTTCACACGATTCACCAAATTTTGAAAAAATAGCACTCATTTGTTCTCTTTGAACATCGCTCAGTTTTTTCTCTAAATCTACACCTATTTCTGTTAAAGATAACTGTTTCACACGACGGTCATGTGTAGCTTCATTGCTCTCAATTAAACCCTTTTCCACAAGTTGTCGTAATGGTCCGTGAAGAGCTTGTTTACTTATTTCTAGCAGTGATAATAACTCATTTACACTTATCCCTGGAAATCGTGCGATAAAAAATAAAATTCGGTGATGTACTCGTTGTATGCCATACTCTTTTATAATTTCATCTGGCTTTTCAGTAAATGTTTTATATGCAAAGTAAAATAATGCTAATGCTTCATTCATCTGTTCTTCTTTATGTTGTGTCATCTACTTTCCCCCTGTATGTAAATTATACCACAATCCAGTAATCAATATTTTAATGAACGCATTGGAACTTAGTCTATTGAAATATTCATTGCAAAATTAGGAGATGATTCACTTGAAAACGCAATATACTGTAAGTACATATTTACTAGACCGACTAAGCGAATTAGGAATTGAACATATTTTTGGTGTCCCTGGTGATTATAATTTGGCTTTTTTAGATGATGTACTAGCACATGAAAAGCTAAAATGGATTGGTAATTGTAATGAATTGAATGCGGCATATGCTGCAGATGGATACGCTCGTATAAAAGGAATCGCCGCTCTTATTACCACTTTCGGTGTTGGAGAATTAAGCGCACTTAACGGCGTTGCTGGGTCATACGCAGAAAACGTACCAGTTATAAAAATAACTGGTACGCCAATAACTAAAGTAATGGAAAATGGAGCACTCGTTCATCATACGTTAGGTGATGGAAAGTTCGATCATTTTTCCAATATGTATCGAGAAATCACGGTGGCACAAGCAAAATTAACACCTGAGCATGCTGTTGAAGAAATTGACCGTGTGTTACGTGCATGTTGGATTGAGAAACGCCCTGTTCATATTCAATTACCGATTGATGTGTATAATAAACCAATCAATAAACCTACGGAACCAATTTTACATAAACCAGTTGTAAGTAATAAAGATGCGCTAGATAAAATGCTTCTACATGCAACTTCAAAAATAAACAGTGCCAAAAAACCTGTTATTTTAGCTGATTTTGAAGTAGCTCGTTTTCATACGGAAGAATATTTGCATCAATTCGTAGAAAAAACTGGATTTCCTATCGCAACGTTAAGTATGGGGAAAGGAGTCTTCCCTGAAAAACACCCTCAATTTATAGGAGTTTATACTGGTGATGTTAGTTCTCCATACTTACGAAAAAGAATTGATGAATCTGACTGTATTATTAGTATTGGCGTGAAATTAACTGATACTATTACTGGCGGCTTTACACAAGGCTTTACGAAAGAGCAAGTAATAGAAATCCATCCCTATACTGTGAAAATTATAGATAAAACATATGGGCCCGTTGTAATGAAAGATGTTTTAGAACAGTTAAGTGATTTAATCGAATATCGCAGAGAGGAAACACTTGAAATTAAGTCATTTATTTCAGAATCACTATCGATTACTGAAGAGTTTAATCCAAAAGCACAAATGGTTACACAAAAACGTTTTTGGCAACAAATATACCATTTCTTACAAGAAAACGATGTTTTAATTGCAGAGCAAGGAACACCTTTCTTCGGTAGTGCTACTATCCCTTTACCAAGCAACACTACATATGTAGCGCAACCTTTATGGGGGTCGATTGGTTATACATTACCTGCTCTACTCGGTACACAGCTCGCTGATTTATCACGGCGTAACATTTTAATTATTGGTGATGGTTCTTTCCAAGTAACTGTTCAAGAGTTATCGACTATACTTCGTCAAAATTTAAAACCGATTATATTTTTAATTAATAACAATGGATACACCGTTGAACGTGCAATTCACGGCCAAAACGAACCGTATAATGACATACAAATGTGGGATTACACAAAACTCGCAAACGTATTCGGATCAGAAGAAAAAAGTCTACCTTGTAAAGTGGAAAATGAAATAGAGTTAGCAGAAGTCTTAACGAATATAACTTTAAATAAGAATCAACTTATCTTTATTGAAGTTGTAATGAGTCAAGGAGATCAGCCTGAATTGTTAGCTAAACTCGGTGAAAGATTCGGCAAGCAAAATTCTTAATAAGAAAAGCGTAACCATAAATAATAACAAGTTCAACTAAAAGATATCAAACTTGTTTATATACTCAAAATACACAAGAAAAAGGATGGCAAGTGCCATCCTTTTTGACATACATTAAACTTCCCCTATTTTTAAGGCCATTCTTCAATTAACCCCAGTTTAACAGGAAAAAGTTTTTAATCTATCTTTATAGCTTTTGTAGCGATAAAAGTTTTAATATGATTATCTAATATTCTAGTTCCACCAAAATCATCCTCATAAAAACCAGTTATAACTAAACCAGCTTCAATTTGACCTTGAATTTGGTCTTCAAGAGTATGTGCATATTCTATTGTTTGATTAGAATTTACATAATCTTGAACTTCATCCTCTGGTAAATAATCTAGTGTTGATGATGGTATTGAATGTTTAACATCAAGTATACCTTGTTGCTCTTGATTGTCATCAAAAATCCATAGTAATGGATTGGTAAATCCTGAAATAAGAATACCTCTATCCTTTAGTACCCTTGATACCTCATTCCATACTAGATGAACATCTTTTACAAACAAATTAGAAACAGGATTTACGACAATATCAAAATATTCATCTTCAAAATCACTAAGGTCTGACATATCTCCTTGCACTGTATTTAAAGTTAAACCATCCCGTTCCGCTACCTTTTTATCTTGTTCCAACTGCTTTTTTGATATATCCGTAACTGTTACATCTGCTCCAGCAGCAGCTAGTACTGGTGCTTGTTGCCCTCCACCTGATGCTAAGCACAGTATTTTTAATCCCTCTAATGACTTTGGAAACCAATCTCTAGGAACAGATTTTTCTGTGGTGACTGTGATTTCCCATTCACCTAATTTGCTTTTTTCAATAACCTCGCTACTCACTGGTTGCGTATATCTAGAACCTTCTTCAACTTTTTTATCCCATGCATTACTGTTTTGTTGGATTGTATCCATTATAACTATTCCTCCCAGCTATCTTGTTACATTTTAAGTATAAGATCATTTACTATGTATGCTTTCTTTTTTTATTAACCTAACCAATAATTAATACATATTTTTCTATATTTATATTAACAGATAAAAAGTAGCAAGAAAAATAAAATATTCTAAATAGAAACAAAATTATACATTCATTTAAATCCATCATAGAATTGATGAATATTAAACAAATCACTTTACATATAAAAAGGCATTCCAAACCTGTTGATGATTGGAATACCTTTTATGTATTATTTAAATTTTCAACTTCTTAATTAAACTCATTAAACAAATAAATTACATTTTTTATTCCGCAAGCGTTAACTGCCAAGACACACCATACTTATCATTTAACCAGCCAAACTTTTTGCTAAATGGATAAGAACCTAAAGGCATTAATACAGATCCATCCTGCGCTAGCTCATGAAAGACCGTTTCAATTTCTTCTTCTGTCTCACAAGTTACATAAAGAGACATAGATGGTGTAAATGTAAAACCATGCTTTACATAACTATCAATGCACATGAATTCTTGACCATTTAACGTAAACGTTGCATGAATAACAGAACCCTCTTTACCAGGTCCATTTTCATCGTAACGAGAGATACTTACAATTTCTGATTGATCGAATAGCGATGTGTAAAAATTCATCGCCTCTTCAGCTTTACCTTCAAACATTAGAAACGTCGTAATTTTTTGATTTGTAGAACTCATATTGAGACAGCCCCTTGTTATGTATTTATGTAAAACATACATCGGCTAGCAAAAACCGAACGTACATTCCTGTAAATATATTGTCTATAAAAACGATACATTTGTCAATTATCTACTTTCTTATTGCTTCTTAAATAATGCTGTCCAAAGAAATGATTCTCCAAACATAGTATTTGGTTGGTCAATTTGCTTCATCTTTCTAATTTCGATCACTTCAAACTCATCAAATATCTCTCTTAATTTTTCTTCTGAATATGCAAGCCCCCCCTGTAGACTCCATCCTCTATATACGTCCCAATCTGTTATTTCTGATCCATTTCGCTCATCTAAATCGCCTGCTGCAAAACATGTTAAACCAAAATAACCATCCGACTTCAATGAGTTTTTAATTAAATTCACATAACTTATTCTTCTATGTGGTGGAATATGATGTAAACAGCCCGAATCGTACACAAAATCAAAATCATTTTGACTCTCTAAATTAAAAATCGAATCGCAAATAAAATGAATTTCTATTCCTTGTGTTAACGCCCTCTCTTTCGCCCAATTAATACCTTCTATTGATAAATCCACTGCTGTTACTTCAAATCCTTCATTCGCCAAGTAAATTGCATTTCTTCCTGGACCACATCCAAGCTCCAGCACTTTCCCTTTGGAAACCCATCCTGTTTCTATATATGAAACTAAATTTTCATCTGGAACATTTTCAAAAAACGGAACATCTTTTTCTCTATCCGCATAAAATTCATTCCAAAATGGTTCTGCCGGCCTTAATAGAGAATCAAGCATTTTAATAATATCTTCTTGTGTGTGCAACGTTTCATTTTTCATTTGTACCCCTCCAAATATTAATAGTCAGAAAATTATTATATATCTTTTAGAACTTTCAGACAAAGAAAAAACTCCCACATTCAATAGGAGTTTTTTCTCTAAAATCCAAGTATAGCTAACCAGTTTAACAATTTCTCTTCTCGCGCTTTTAAATCATCGTTCTTAAGCTTACCCAACTGTATTTCACTAACAATTTCTCCGTCCGCCATAAAAAGAACTCTTTCTGTTTTCGCTGCTACTTTTACATCATGAGTCACTAACATAATGGTCGTTCCATCACGGTTAATGTTTAATAATATTTGCATTACCTCTTCTGTTGATTTTAAATTTAGAGCACCAGTTGGCTCATCAGCAAAAATAACATTTGGATTATTGATGAGCGCTCTACAAATAGAAACTCTTTGTAATTGTCCTCCAGATGCTTCCGTTATATAATGAGATGCTATATCACTTATCCCCATTTTCTCCATTAGCCCCAAAGCACGTCGATTTACTATTTTCTTACTCCCACATTTCGCTACATATGCTGACAAGATAATATTATCAAATAGATTCAAATTTCTAAGAAGGTTGCTCTGTTGAAAAATAAATCCTATTTCAGTAAGGCGCAATTTGGCTAGCTCTTCTTCTTTCATACATGATATTTCTTTACTATCAATTTTCACACTTCCTGATGACATTTGATCCATTCCACTAATATTATATAGTAACGTTGATTTCCCAGAACCAGAAGGGCCCATGACCGATACAAATTCACCTTCATAAATCTCTAAATCTATATTTTTTAGCACATGATAATTTGCATTTCCATCTAATGAATATGTTTTGTTTAATTGCTTTACTTCTAAAATTTTCTTCACGTTACACCCCCTACTCCCCATTTCGTTTTAAATCGTCTGTTTGTTTCATAGTAAAACTACTGAAAAGTGTTGTTGCAGTAACAGATATAAATAAAATAGCTGGACATATTACATAAGAAACGATAGGATTTACAACAAACTTTATATGAGCTGCTCCCATAAATGAGCCTAACCAACTTACTAACATTTCCCCAAACGTAGCAGCTAGTAATGTCCCTGTTACAATGCCTATTAATACAATGACAATAGAACGGGTTATATACTGTATTCGAATATCTTTGTAAGAAAAGCCGATATTTTTCATAATTAATATTTGCGAAGAATCTTTAGCTAATAACATTTTAAAAAACATCGCAGAAATTAAAACTGATATCAATATGGCAATTAACATTGCCACTTGAGTCACGAATCTTAATTGTTTAATTGTCTCTCCTAAAGTTTGCGTTAAATAATCATCTGTATCTGTTATTTTTGCAGAACTAAAATTATGTTTATACTCCTTCACTTTTTCTTGTAAATTCATAGTAGGCTTTATATCTACATTTACTACATACCACAATATATTTTCGCTATTATAAGAGAAGCTCGCTTTAGCTGTTTTCCCGCCATTTGTTACATCTTGATATATCCCACTAATAGTTTGTACTCTTTCTTTTCCTTCTACAAATAAAACGATTTCATCCCCTACATTCTTTTTTAATTCATTTGCGTTCATATAAGAAAGAGCAATTTCATCTTCATTTTTTGGTGCCATACCTTGAATATAGTCTAATGGGAATTTAGAGAAGTCTCCTACTTCTACATGTAAGTTTTCATGTGTCCCATCAGTATTCACCACTTTAAATGTACTCGTTACAAATGCTGCATACTTTTCAACTTCTTCATCGTTTCGTATATATGAAATTACTTCCTTAAATCGTTTCTCTATATTTTCAGATTGCTGTAAATCTATTCGAATATCACTTTTTCCTGTCCCCATATAATTTACAAACTTCGGTGACTGAATCGTATACAAAAAGTTAACAGGTACAACAATCATGAACACAGCAATGATTAAAACGATACTTAACACGCGATATAACTTAAATCGTTTTACTACATCTTGCATACCAATAAATATATTTACATTTGTAATTCTAGTTTGAGAGAGAGAAAAAGTCCTTTTTCCCTTACTCTTTCCTAGATTATCTCTTGATCTTAAAGCATCTATTGCTGTAATTCTCCTGAAATTCCGCAAAATGATACGACAAAACAGGATAATAGTTAGAAATAACACAATTGTGACTATTAATGGTACAACAAAATGTAAAATACTTGTACTTGCTATTCCCATATAAAGTGATATATTAGCGGTGAAAATTTTTGTAACAAATAACGAAAGAATATATCCACATATACATCCGCTAGCAGCAATAACAACATATTTTGTTACATATAGCTTTTGAATCTCTTTACTTGTTATGCCGATAGCCTTCATTACACCTATTTCCCGATAATCTTCTTCCATAGAAGTCATAATCGTAAATCTAATACATAAACTTGCGATTAACATTAATAATGCACTTATTATAATAAGCACTGCAGCTATTATTCCATCTGTTAATGAATTGAGAGTTTTAAAGAGTGAATACGTAATAGAGGGACCTTTTTGAGGTAAGTTCGATGATTGGTATAGCGTTTCAAATTCATTTATTTTATTTACATCTGTTAGCTGGAATTCAATAAGATATTCGCTTTCTCCAAAATTCCCCTTTATTCTTTCGAAGTCTTCATCATTTATTACAAATCGTTTTGAACTAACGATTGATGGGTTCATTTGAACATCACGAACAAATGACGAAATAGTCAATTCTAGTTCATTATTATTTTTAACAACCCATATTTTATCTCCAATACGCAATTTATATTTTTGCATATAATAAATTGGTACACCTATTTCCCCTTTCCTTACATTGATCACTTCATTATTTAAATCTAATAAAAAGTCAAAATTACTATTTTGTTTAACGAAACTAATGTCCATTACACTATTATGTTCCGCTTCATTTTTCTTCTTTATAAAAATGTTAGACCCGCCAATTTGAATCATTTCAGCCGTTTGCTGTTCTTTTACAAAAGGAGTTTTCGCTACAAATGAATCGATTGACTTTTGATTTATTTTTCCGGCATGCATTTGTACGAAGTGCGGTGCGTTTGATACTTTAAACAATTGATCAATCGAGTTCAATAAATTTATAACGTTACTTGAAGCACTAGCCATTAATAGACTTGATAACATAATAAACATAAATAAAATGGTAATTATCATTTTATTTTGAGAGAAATCTCTTTTTAACATTCTCCTAATCATATTAAGCTAGTTCCCCTCATTCCATAATATTTTCTTCGTCACGATCGCTATTATTATCATTATGAAACTAATAGCTAATATAGGTATATAAATTTTCATATTGAATTCTTCAAAAATAAAACCATAAATGACTTGCCCAATTGGCGCCATACATTGAGATATCGCAGTTATAATTGCCATTACTTTTCCTAGGTTTTCATTTGGTGTTTTCTTTTGGACTACAGTAATTACATAGATGGATACAATTGTCATGATCATTGCAATTAGAATAGAAGAAAGTATAAAGAGGATAAATGGTGGATAGTATCCTAAATTAAGAATAAATGGCGTAACTGATAGTGACATTGGTATTACTAATAAAGCTATTAAAAGCATCCAGTAATACAATGTTTTCATCTGTATCTTTTTCGCAAAAAAACCTATTGACAATGCACCTAAAATAGTAGCAAAATCGATCAATCCCATTCCAATTCCGTATATCATGTCGCTACTTTTCATTGTTACTCGTATAATAATTGGAGCACCAACTACAAATAGCGGTGTCAGTATTAAATTTAGTAATGCAGCTAAAAGCATAGATTTCAAAATAAATGGTTGTTTTAAAACGTATATAAAGCCATCTTTCATATCCTTTACAATTGTCGGTATGATATGGCTTTCTTGTGCTCTTTTTATAAAAGGTATTGTAATAAACATTTCTAAAATCGCAGATAAAAAGAAAGCAAGACAGCTTATTATTACGAGCATTTTCAAACCAATTATGCCGTACAATATTCCTCCTAATACAGGAGCAACTATGTTAGATAATGCTTGCACGCCATTTACGATACCGTTCGCTTGTTCTAACTTTTTCTCTGGAACTAATTGCGGAATACTCGCCATTACAACTGGTGAGTACATTGCACTAATGACAGCTAGTAAAAACATAATTGTCCCAATCAGTGTAATAGATACCGATCCAGTAAATAATAAAACTAAAAAGCTTAATACAATCGCAGTGTTTATAAAATCAAAAATGACCATTAAATTACGGCGATTGAAACGATCAGCTATCGCTCCGCCAAGTGGGGCGAACAAAAACGGAATACTCGTAATCGCATATAATCCTGCGAATATATCTGCACGCCCTGTTATATCTAGCACATATAACGACAGAGCAAAACGTAAAAGTGTTGATCCTAAAATAGTAATAATTTGCCCACTCACCATTAAGTGAAAATCTTTCATAGAAGATCTTATACTTGCTGGCATCCTCATCACACCCTTCTTTTAATTTAGACCGACTGTCGGTCTGTAGTAATTAAACAGAAAATGATTATTTCTGTTTAATTAAAACCTCAACCATATAATCAAAGGATCCTTCTTTCGCCCCAACAGATACTTCCATCATTTTAATATAAGCTTTCACTCTCCTCATCATTTCTTCTGGTTTCCACTCGAATAACCCCTCATCAAATATAACTTGTGCTGAAGAGAGTAATAATTCAATCGTTTCTTGTGGGTATGGTGTAGAAAATACGCCTTCATCGATTCCTTGTTCTAAAATCTCTGCTAAAACAGGAGATAAATGAATAATGGATTGCACTATGCTTTTTTGATGCATTTCCGCATTATTTGGCTGATGAAATTGTTCAATCATTTTATCTTTCACATCTCCTGATTTTGGTGATTGCTCCATCAAGACTCGAAATAACTTTTCTAAAACGGGGATATTTGGATTAGAAACGATTACTTTCGCTTTAGCAACATCTTCTTTAATGATCCTCATAATGATTTCATCCATTACTTCTTCTTTCGACTTAAAATAGTGATAAAACGTCCCCTTTGCTATTCCTATCTCTTTTAAAATGTCATTTACTGTTGTTTTCGTATAACCTTTCGTAATAAATAAACGTTCAGCAGTTTCTAAAATTTCCTTTCTACGCTCCTCATACTCCTTTACAACTCGCATTCATGTTCTCCTTCCCATCCAGACCGACTGTCGGTCTATTTAAATTATATGTTTAGTTAGTAAAAAGTTTCCCATTATCGTACATATACAACACCCTACTTTCTATTTCCTTTATGAATTTTAATTTTTTTAATACGGTGAATGAAATTTTAAAGGATATTTAAATGCAATCATCCTTGTACTTATATCGATTTCGTTGTATACAAACAAAAAAGAGCCGCAATAATCTGCGACTCTTTTCAATAATAACTATTTAACGGCCACGCCTTTGCTGACCTTGTTTTGTACTGCCTTTTTTATTACTTGGCTTGTTAAATGATCGGTTGTTATCATTTCTCGAACTATTTCTGGAGCCACCTTTTGAACCACTTCTTGAACCTTCGCGGCTATCTCTTTGACGATATTGATCTGATTTCTTTGGAGCCGGCTTTGGTACCGGTTTTCCATTTTCATCTACACGTTTTATCTTCGGTTGTTCAATTATTTCTCTTTGCAATGGTGCACCGAGCGTTTTTTCAATTTCTTCTAAATGTTTTTCATCTTTCGCTGCAACGAACGTAATTGCTATACCTGATCCACCTGCACGTCCTGTTCGGCCAATGCGGTGAATATAACTTTCTACATCTTCAGGAATATCAAAGTTAAATACATGCGTTACACCATCTACATCAAGTCCACGAGCTGCTACATCAGTCGCAATTAAGTACTGAATTTTAGCTTCGCGGAAACTCTTCATGACTCTTTCACGTTTCGCTTGAGGTATATCACCATGAAGTTCAGCACAATTATAACCTAGTCCTTTTAAATTATCATAAAGCTTACTTGCTCTAACTTTTGTACGACAGAAAATAACTGCTAAAAATGGCTGATCACGGTCCATAACAAAACGAAGTGCATCTGGCTTTGCACGATCTGTCGTCTCAATGACACGCTGCTCAATTGTATTTACCGTTACTTCTTCACTTTCTACTTGAATCATTTGTGGTTCATCCATATAACGCTTCGCCAATTTTTTAATATCTTTTGGCATCGTTGCTGAGAATAACATCGTTTGTTTACTACCAGGTGTCTCATCTAAAATATCTTCAATATCATATAAGAAACCGAAATAAAGCATTTGATCCGCTTCATCTAGTACAATCGTTGAAAGATTACTTAAATCAATTGTTTCACGTCGTATATGATCTAATAATCGTCCTGGTGTCGCAACAACTATATGTGTATTTCCTTTTAATTTTCTCAATTGCTGTGCTACATCTTGCCCGCCATAAATCGCTAGTACATTAATATCTTCTCTTTGAACAAGCATTT
Source organism: Bacillus cereus group sp. BfR-BA-01309 (assembly GCF_022664315.1). Lineage (NCBI taxonomy): Bacteria > Bacillati > Bacillota > Bacilli > Caryophanales > Bacillaceae > Bacillus > Bacillus cereus group sp. BfR-BA-01309. The sequence goes on along the minus strand of NZ_JAKUHE010000001.1, from coordinate 131,989 downwards.
TTTTAATTTCAGTTGTAATTTGCAGTGCTAGTTCCCTTGTTGGTGCAACAATTAAAGCTTGAACATCACTAGACTCTGGATCGATTTTTTCTAAAATCGGTAACACAAATGCTAACGTTTTACCCGTTCCTGTTTTCGCCTGCCCAATAATATCTTTACCTGACATAATAACAGGAATTGCCCGCTCTTGAATTGGTGTTGCTTCTGTAATTCCATTTTCACGTAATGTATGATTAAAAGTTTCACTAATTCCTAATTCTAAAAAGTTTTTCAAATAGACCACTTCTTTTCCTTATTTTTCACATTAGCTTTCATTGTACCATTTGTTTCGCCAAATATGAAAAATAAAAAAATTCTTATCTTCTTTTTTTATATTCATCGTGTACTAGTTGGACAAATTCTTTTTGTTTTTTCTCCGAATTTCTTAACGCTTCCATATTAGTCGTAGACAAAATGAACTTTTTAATTTTTCTATTACTCCAAATTAAACTTGTATACTTTATATCTTCGTGTAGCTTTCGAAACCACTCAAATTCGCTTAATTTGGCAATATGATGTTTTAATTTCATATCATTCCGAGGATAAAATAAAATTATGTCCATTATTACATCCAGCAATAAACTCATCTTCTCCCCTCCTATACATAAATATTTCAATGTTAAGGAAACATAGTTACAGGGTGATAAAATTGACCAATACATTCATAAAGATTTTTTGCGTATTTTTCTTACTATATTTTCAATCCAACACAATTATAATGGCGAAATCTCAAACAGATGTAATAAGTGAATTCAAACATGCTTTACTCAAAAATGATGAAAAATTAATGAGGTCATATGTAACAGATGGAGTTGAACTACCTACTTTCCAAACAAATAAACAAATTCATGAAATTAAAATAGTAGCGTCTCCAAAAGAAGATACTACAATTCTTATTTCTTATTTCAAAGACACTGATGATAGATTTACTCTTGGTTACATTTTAGAAATAGTAACAAAAAATAATAAAATATCTCGAATTAATCAAATTTATGATGGAACGAATCCACTTATGAAAGAAGCTACTATTGTAAAAAAATATGAAATGAAGTGTAAGGAACATATACTTACTCCTACAAAATTCCCGTTCGAAATTCACGAATTTCAAGGGTATATCTATAACAATTACTTAAACCTCCAATACTACAATGACGATATTAATGGGATTTTTAAAATCACTGTTTCTCCAGTTCAAAACAAATTAGGCTTCTATGTACTTAGGGGAGCTAAGTTCTACACCTTAAAAAATAATATAAAAGCATTATATAATCCTCATTTTGATTCAGCATATGAGCTTATCTTTCAGCAGAATGGTTTTCAATATACAATTGCAATTGGCAACAAACGCTATATAAAAGGAACATATAACGTAAAGGATTTAATTCAAATTGCAGAATCTATGAATTAAAAAAACGATCTTTTCTATATCAAAAAGATCGTTTTTTCTTATTTTATATAATGAGTTTTCCTACAAAAAACGGGCTAACACATGAGGATAAATTTTCAATAGTGTTCTTAATCAGCATTTTTAACTTTCTTATCACTGTTATCATTTTTATATGAATACGATAATAAAATAATAACAATTAACCAAAAGACTGAGTTTTGTATCCATTCCGATACTACAGGAATTTGGAATGTTATAAATCCAAGTATAAGACTAAATACAATAATCACCAATTTATGCATATAATTCCCCTTTTTATCTAATTGTATTTTAAAAGTGATAGGAGAACAATGGACACAAATTCAATACTATTTTTTAATCATCTGTATTATTTTTGAAATAACTTTATTATTCGTAAACAAATACTAATTTTTAGACAGTAAGTTTTCCTCCATGATAACAATAATACATTGCTGCTTTAAGGTTTTTAATTCTCTTTAAAGACTCTTCCGCTTTTTCTATATCTAAGCAAAAATTCGGATTAGCTATTACTAATTCACAATTTTCTTGAACGGCCGCATCCCCTGTAATTACACAGTTTGAATTTGAAAAATATAATGAAATATGCCCCGAAGTATGCCCTGGGGTCGCTACTATTTGACATTCATTATTCAAAATCATTTGACCATCACATACCTTTTCATCGACAGAAATATGTTTTATATTTTTTAATTGTTGTATAAACCATTCACCAAATTCTTTTTCTTCAATTGGCATACGTTCTAACATTTCTTCAGCTTGAACTAGTCTCTCCGATTTTATATCACCATTAATGTAGTGGGATTCAATTTCACTAGCAATAATATTAACGTGAGGATATTTCACTTTAAAATCATATAAAGATCCTATATGATCATCATCATAATGGGTAATAATTATATTTTTTAAGTTTTTCATCTCATACCCATGTTTTAAAGTTGCGTCTTCAATTAAAGGTAAAAAGTTGATATAACCTGTATCTACTAAAGTTAATTCATTATTTATTATAAGTAAGCTCGGATAAATACATTGTTTTGCCCCATTAAATTCAAATTCAATTGGTAGTTCTATTATCTTCATTTTTCTTCCCCCATACCCGTTATTAAATGTTTCATAATAACTAAATCATTCACATACATTTTACTATACATGTCACCAAATAATTTGCATCCAAATGTCCATTTTGTTCAATTTTACGTTTAATGTATAATTTTCATATAAAAAAGAAAACGCACCCGTTATGGATGCTTCCTTATCTTACCTGCTCAACTATATAAATCAACTTTGGCCTATCCGAAACCTGATATGTATAGTCTTCATTTTTATGCATATATGTTTCTATCCTATTTATCACTTTAAACATTCTGTCTGAATTCGCACTGAACCGAGATACTGAATCACATAAAACTATTGACCCTTTCTTGTAAAAATTTATAATTTCATAAATATCTCGTTCTAAACAAACTTCTCCTACTTGCAAATCCTCTTTCGCTTCATAGTTATAGATTCCCATTCTCATTCCCCCAAAAAATTGTATTTTTCCTTACAACATCCCCTTGTTACATAAATAATAACACGATAAAATTCTAAAACTCAAACTCGTCGGATTTATCTGAGAAAACAAAAAAGCCATCAACGAAGCGACAACTTTCAAAAAGATGGGAGAAAAGTGAGGAAAAAATGGTTCAAAACAAAGTAACACCTGCACTGCTAGACGAAGTGGCCAAACGTGCAATTAATACCAGAGTCACATTAAAAGCTTATGAATCATCAGCGAGTACAGGGGCTATTCAAGAATTATAAAAGTTCTAATTAATAGATGTACCCTTAGATTATTTAGAAGTAATTCAACATTGTACGAATGCAGAGATTAATGTAAAAAATGAACTTTAATACGTATTACCACCAAACGTTATCTGCGTAGTACCTTTACTTGGAACGAACACATACACTGTAAGTCGTTACATAACCAACATTCTATTATTTTGAACAGGTAATTCCTTATTTTTATGGAAATATACAATAAGCAAAACAATAAAATTGATTATTTCCTCACTTTTTTGTCTATCCTTTTAAAAAATCTATGTTTTTGTAAAAGGAGTGTTTATATGGAGAAACAGACACTTTGGAAAAAATTCAAAAAAAGCTCAGCGAACCTCGGGAAATCAAGCGTTTATGAAAGTATTATTTTATACTACACAATGAGAAAAAAAGAGCTACCTACTAAAGCGAAATTCATAATATTAGCCGCTTTATCCTATTACGTGCTAACAATCGACTTCATTCCAGATATAGCTGCTATTATTGGGATTGGCTTATTAGATGATGTTTTAGCAATCGCTATAGCGCATAAATTTGTAATGCGCCATGCCGACGCTGAAATTCGCGAGAAGAGTAGAATGAAAATGGAGTCATTATTTACTTCAGCTCAGGCATGACTTAAAATAATTAGTCATTTACCCTACCTTTTCTAGTTTTAACTACACCCAATCTTTAGTTAATGTAAACTCTATGTATCCCACTAAATATTATCCTGCATGAATTGCGCTTTTACAGGATAAATCGTATCAGAAACAACAGAAATTCTCTTAACTCTTTAGCCTTAGCAAATTAGGGTGCCAGCACTTATTCTTAAGTTCCGACACCCTATCCTTCGTTTTTATGCAGTTACATGCGTCCCCCTATACAAAACTGCTATTGCCACTACTATAAGAATCATCCCCATAAAAGCAGGTGCAGCATGACCAAGTGATACATAGATTTGCCCTCCAATCATTGGACCGATCATTCTTGCCAAAGCTTGAATAGATTGGCTACCGCCTTGAATCCTTCCTTGTTCACTAGAATCGACAGACTTTGAAAGCATCCCATTGAATGAAGGCCCGAAAATTGAGTCACCAAAACCAAACAGTAACATCCCAACGATTAGAAGAGGATATAAGGAAAATAAAGCAGATGCTGCAATAAAACTGTAGCCAATAACCTCCGAAACCATCCCAAGTATTGCTATTTGTTTATCACTAAGCTTGATCAAAAGCTTTGGCATTATAAAAGCTTGTGAAATGATATCTTGAAAGCCCATAATTGAAAACATAATTCCAATTAGTGCAGGTTTCCAGCTAAAAGTATCCATCGTAAATTGTGTAAAAATTGCTTGTAAAGATCCGTTAGGTATCCAAAGTAAAAACGCTGAGACAAGTAACCATTTTAAGTTTTTCATTGAAAGTATGTTTGCTAGCTGTGCAAAAGGATTTAACCTTACAAAAGTAATTTCTTTTAACCTATTATTTTTGTCAAGACTCTCAGGCATATATTTCATCCCATATAGAACATTTAATAAAGTTATAAGCGCTCCAAAATACAAAGGTACAGAATGACCAAACTTTGCAAGTAATCCCCCAAGAGTTGGTCCAATAATGGTTCCTGCACCTACCACTGCACTCACCCACCCAAAATACTTCGTTCTCTGTTCTGAGGGAATGATATCTGCAAAATATGCAAAAATTGTACTGATGCTCCCGCCTGTTATTCCTTCTATTATACGTCCAGCAAATAGTACCCATAAAGCCCCTCCTATACCAAAAACTAAGTACCCAATTGCAGAACCGAAAAGGCATATTAAAAGTAATGGACGGCGGCCATATTTATCGCTCAAAGCTCCGAGTACAGGTGCAGTGAAAAATACGCAGACCGCATAAACAGAGGTCAGTAGCGTAACAACTAGAGCCTGTTCTTCCGGACTACTTATATAAGGCTGCACTAAGAATGGCACTACTGGCATGATGATACTGAAACCTATACCACAAAGAAATACAGAAATAAGGCCAAATATTAAAGCGTGTTTATCTATGTTTTTTTCAGTCTCATTTTCATTTTGTGATCTAAATATAGACATTTAATTTCTCCTCTCAAAACATTTTGTTGCTTCGTCAACAAAATGATAACTCCACTTTGTTGATTAGTCAACAAAAATTAAATAATAAAAAGGTAGCCTTCCCGTGAACAGGCTACCTTTTTATTATTTAAATACATCTGGCATTAACAGGTAAATTTACGACTTAATATGTATACCTTGTTTCTTTATTTCTGCATCCAAATGCCTACTATACTTTTCCACGAAGTTAATAATACTGTCAAATTCTGCCTCGGTTACTTGCTCAAATACAGCTTTATCCCGTTGTTGAAACTCATTGTGCAACTCTTCGTGAATTTTATATATGTCTTTCCCTTGTTCAGTAAGCTTAAAATAAATTTCTTTTTTATTCTCTGATTTCTGGTAACTTTCGATAAGGCCTTTGTTTATGAGCTTCTTAGTCATTCTACTTATTGCACCGCGAGTCACATAAAAAGCCTCTGCAAGTTGTGTCACGTTAGAATCGGCATTGTTTTCAATGTATTCAATACAATGTACTTCAGAAGATTTAAAACCTTTAAGACCTTCTTCCATTTTATCCTTATTAAGCCAAACCATCTTATTATATAATTCCCTGAAACCGTTCATGACCTGTTCTTCCTTGTTCATGGTCTATCCTCCTAACAGCTCATTCATACGCTAAAACCATTATATTAAATTTCTGTTTCCGTTTCGACAATATTGATATAATTATTTGAGTTATTTATGAAAGTAGACGATAAAATATAATAATTCACTATACGGAAAATAAAACATGTGTATTATAAACATGCCCTACACGGTAGACAAAAAGTAAGAGCTAAGATTAGTTGTCTTAGCTCTTACTCCATAAAATTTATGTTTTTCAAATACTATTTCACTTCATTGGCTACAAAAAATTGCTCACAAACACTGGAAATGCGCTGCAAGTCTACGTTTCCACCAGATATAACCGCGACTACCTTTTTCCCTTTAATATATGGATCCACTTTCCCTGCAAGTAGAGCAGCAGTAGCTAATGCGCCAGCCCCTTCTACAACAGCTTTACCGCGTTGTAATAAGTCTTTCATCGCTACTTCTAATTCACCTTCTGATACAGTTACAATATCATCTACTAATTCTTTTACTATTTCAAAAGTTAAATCGCCTGGTATTTTAACTGCGCAACCATCTGCTATAGTAGGTGCCTCATAATGTTCTACAATCGTACCTTTGTCATAAGAAGCCTTCATCCCATGAACATTATCTGCTTGGACACCAATAATATTAATGGATGGATTAAAAGATTTTAATGCTACAGCAATTCCAGAAATAATTCCACCACCGCCAATTGGTACAATGACAGTATCAACATCCCACATATCATCAAGAATATCCAAACCAATTGTACCTTGACCAGCCATTACCTCTACATCATCATATGGATGTAAGTATGTTTCGCCTGTTTCCCTAATAATCTCCTCACATTTTGCCTTCGCATCATCAAAAGTTTCACCATATAAAATCACTTCTGATCCATATCCTCTAGTCGCTTCAACTTTCGCCTGAGGGGCAGAAATCGGCATCACAATTTTACTCTTAATACCAAGTAAATGAGCAGATAAAGCGACTCCTTGCGCATGATTACCAGCGGAACAAGCAATTACTCCTCTCTCTTTTTCCTGATCTGTCAACTGTGACATTTTATTAAATGCACCACGGAATTTAAAAGAACCCGTTAATTGCATATTTTCTAATTTCAAGTGAATTTCTCCGCCTGTTTTACTAGTCAAATAAAATGATTTTACTAGTGGCGTTTTACGAGCATTTCTGTCTAAAATGTTTTGAGCTTTTTTAATATCATCTATATGTAACGGTAGTTTTTTAGTTATCATACTAACACCTCTTCCAATGATCTATTCCTCAGTTTTCGTATGTAGCAACTCCTTTATACGAAAACACGTACATTAAGTAAAAGTCTTTATATATGTACCTCACTCTGTATTACACACATTTGCAAACAATTCAACATCCTCTTCATATCACGTTCTTTATAATGATTCAGGCATGCAATTTGGATCCAGTTATTCTTTTGTAAATACGCTGATTCATAATGGACGATATATCCTTGTAACGCTAACGCATCGCCTACATCTTTAGAAGACTGACCTTCTTTTAATTGAATGGTAAGTATGATTGGCGCAGCATGTTCTTTAGGTGAAAAAAGTTTTAAACCCATAGTAGTTATAGCTTGTTCAATATATGCATACGTCTCTTTTATTTTTTCAAATGCCATTTCATCATCAAATCGTTTTAAGGCTTCTTGCAATGCATACATTAAATTCCATGAATGAGAATATGGAATACTGTCATTTTCTTCGTACATGCCAATATCCATATAGGCCGGTAATACCTCATTTACTTTCACATTGTGATTATAAAAAACGAAAGATAATCCAGTAAACGATTTAATTGCCTTTCCACTAACACCGCTTGCAAAATATACATCTTTCAAATCTATCGGTATTGCTCCAATTGAGCTAATACAATCTACACATAGTTTCACTTTATACTTTTCACATAAAACATTTAGTTCGTCTAAATCATTTAACATTCCAGTTGATGTTTCATGGTGAACAAACCAAAGCCATTCATAATTGCCAGTTTCCATTATTTTTTCTAGCTCGGTATAAATAAACGGTTCTCCCATTTCTTTTTTATACGTATCAAAATGTAATTGCGCGCGTGCTGCGTGTCCAACTAATCTATTACCGAATTCCCCATTTGTTAATACTAGTCCTTTTCCTTTTAAAGAACGTAACTGTAAAGCAATCGTATCATTCGCTAACGTCCCTGTTCCTAACAATATTTGCACACGTTTTGCTTTTGTCATTTGCAGTAATCGTTTTTTCACATTTTCCATTGTCACTTGAAATGACTTAGAACGATGCGAAATAGGCTTAGTAGAAAATGCCTTTCGAACATTTTCTTCAATATCTACTGGACCTGGTAAAAATGTGTATTCCTTCGTCATAATCCCACCAACACTCGACTCTTCAAACATAGCAGGTGTAACATACATTGGCTGGAAGGCTGCTTCTTCTGTTCCAACTAACGTATGGAAACATTTGAATCCCATTTGTTCGTATAAAGGTAGTTCACGTGTTGTAGCAGAAATGAGTGCCAATTCATATCCATTTAGAAGCAAATAACGATGTAAAAAGCGAATTAAACCTAATAATGCTCTTCCATTTCGATATTCACGTTCTACTGAAAGTAAACGAATTTCATATACATGTTCTCCATGTTCTTGCAAATACAAATCTAGATTTGTAATTTTATAGTCTAATGAGAATGGTCGTTTTCCTCGCAATGCAACCATACCTACTAACTTATCGTCATCTAAACAAATTAAATATGTATTTTCATCATGAAAACGATCAATACGAACACGCTCTTTCGTTTCTTCGTGTTGCGGAATTTCTTCTACAAATGTTTTATAATTCAATTTATGTATACATTCAAATTCCCAAGCTTGATCAGCAACTTTATATATTAACCCCATGTTGTATCTCCTTTATGTATTTAATAAAAATTATAAGTGGAGATTTACTCCACTTATGAAAAGTTCGTTTCATTCTCGATTTACATATAAAATAAGTACAATGATAAGAGCACTTAAAATAGTGGTAACAATTGAGTAAGAATATAAAATCATGCAAACTGGTAAACAAGCGATTGTAATTAACCCTGGCTTAGTAAATCCTTTAAAGATCAAATAAAATATAATGAAAACAACAACAAGGGTAAGCGCTATCAAATAATCAAATGCGATTAATCCTCCGATAAATGTTGATATGCCTTTTCCGCCCTTGCCTTTAAATACAATTGGATAAATATGTCCAAGTAAAACAGCCAATAAAGCTAACATTACAAATGTAGAATCTCCAAAAAGGTATATTGCAATAGAAACTACGATTGCCCCTTTGATTGCATCACCTAAAAATGTAGCGATGAAATATCCTTTTCCATATACGCGCCCCATATTTCTTGCACCAGGATTACCGCTTCCTTCATCCCGTATATCGACGTTATGTCTCCATTTCGTTACTATATATGCGGTCAATATGTTTCCAAATAAATAAGAAACCACCAAATACAAAAATTGCATACTATTAATCATATAATCATTCACTTTCTACATGGGAATACATATACAATATTCAAGAACTATGTATATTGTACTTTTTTATCCACATCCCTTTATACATTTTAACATCATATATTTACAAATCATACAAAAATTCTCATACAGCTATTTTTTAAAATATATATTCTTCATTAAATAATAGCTTCCTTTCACTGCTGGTTCTGATTGTGATACAAACATAACATCTCCTATACTTTTCTCGCAGCATTTCTTAAACTCAGCATATATTTCAGGAACGAAACGCAATATGCTGCCACTTACTGCAATTGAAGCGGATAAATTAAACTGCATCTTATTGTAAATATTCACCGTCATTCTTGTTAATTCCTTAGCCGCTTGTAGAATAATTTTATGTGCATCATCATTCCCATTTCTCGCTTCCTCAATAATTAGCGGTGCAATTGCTGCAACTTTATCTTTTGAAAAACTATATACTAGTTGTTTTATATGAGACGATGTTAATAGTTGAAACTCGTCTTGAATCCTTAAGCTTAATGGACAAAGTGTAACTCCTTGATCAAATTGATTTGCCATTCTCTTTAAACCTTGTAACGCAATCCAATATCCGCTTCCTTCATCTCCTAAAATATGTCCCCATCCACCACTATACTTGTACACTTCTCCTTTCTTTCCAATACAAATTGCACCTGTACCACCAATCGTTAAAATTCCATCCTTCCCTTTTAAAGCAGCTGCATGTGCAATCATTGCATCATTTAAAACTTCAATTTGTGTTCCGTACTTCTTTTTTAAACGTACTGTTAATTCATCCGTATTTATTCCACTTACACCGGCTAACCCTAAACAAATACAAACGCAATGCCCATTTAATAACCCTTTCTGGCATTGATCAATCACTTCCATAATATGCACAAGAGCTTCTTCAAAATCTATTAATATATTTCCAAAACCACTTGTAGCTCTTACAATTTCGTTTCCGTCTTTATCAAATGCAATTGCTTCTGTCTTCGTTCCCCCGCCGTCTATTCCAATCATGTACTTCATATGTTCGCCTCATTTTCATCATCTTATTGGAGGGAATGTTATATTCCCTAAAACTACAGATTGCGTTGCACCTGTTGCGCTCGGCACATTACTCGGATTACGATGATATGTTTCATTTGCTAAAATGGCAAAGGCGATTGCTTCCTTCGCTTCTGAAGAAAAGCCTATATCCTCTTGAAGGAATAATGCACATTTTTCTTCTTTCAATCCATGCCGTATCATTTCTACAAGTGTATCATTATAACTTCCGCCACCACCTAGAATTGCCTCATCAATTTCATAATACGGTAAAATAAACTCCTTATAATGATATACAATTGAATTTGCAGTAAACATCGTGACAGTCGTCAATATATTTTCTTTACAATGCTTTTCAAACCGCTTCAATAACTCACTGACAAATTCTTCTCCAAACTGTTCTCTACCAGTTGATTTAGGTGGATTCATTTTCAAAAATGGATGATTCATACAATATGTCAAAATTTCTTCCACAACTACTCCTTGTTTTGCAATTTTACCATTTTGATCATACGGCAACCGAAATAACCTTTGACATAGTTCATCCATTATCATATTCCCTGGCCCTGTATCAAAAGCTATAACACTCTTATCACTTAGTTGACTTGGTATTACGGTAACATTACCGATCCCGCCAATATTTTGTAGTAGTCTATTTTTAGTTTGGTGACGATACAAAATAATCTCTGAATATGGTACAAGTGGTGCACCTTGTCCCCCTGCTGCCATATCCATCGTTCGAAAATTAGAAATAACTGTCGTTTTCGTTTCATACGCAATTACTGCTGGTTCTCCAATTTGTAATGTGGAAGGAATCATAGTACCATCTTGCTTTGGCTGATGATAAATCGTTTGTCCATGAGAACCAATTACATCTAATTGTCCCAAAGGAAAATTGGCCTCTTTACAAACTTCCTTTACAGCACCTGCGAAGCATAAACCGAGTTTGAAATTTAAACTGCATATAAGTTGTACATTTGAATTTTCTATTGATAATGCCTGCTGGATCTCATTTTTCATATCATTACAAAACGGCACAGTAGTAAAATGTATTAGTTCAACTTTAGAACCTACACCGCTTCCTTCTATATGAACGAGTGCTACATCTATTCCGTCTAACGAAGTACCAGACATTACCCCTGCAATATACATAACATGCATAACCTCCCCCTTACTAAAAGACAATCATGTAAGTTACAAACGTACAACCAATTGAAAATATTATAAATCTAAAAAACAACTGAGTCTTTGATGCAAATGATCCATCAATAAAAGAAACAACTACTGTAAGCAAAACACTTGCTGCAATGCTTGTAACGAGCCATATACTATGCATTTGTGATAAATTTAGCATTCTTAATAAAGGTACAAATAGTAAATTTGCACATATCACTCCAAATAGTAATAAAAATACACCTTTATAACTAAATTTTATACCCATTCCATTTCATCCTCTCTGGACTTCATGTGAAAGAAGTGATAGGCAAAATACCTATCACTCATAAAGACAGTTTAAAAATCACGGATTAACAGATTCTCCGTCTCCACTCTTTTCAATTTCAAGCATATTTTTGTCGTACATTTTAAAGAATGGTAGATAAATAAGGAATGATATTGCTATATTTATTAAAACTAATACAACTGCACGCCAATCTCCTCCTGTAGCTAAATATGCACCAATTGGAGCTGGTAGTGTCCACGGTGGCATAATGTGTGTTGGTGTTACAAATCCCATTGCAGTTGCAGAATATGCTATAGTAGCTGTTACTAGTGGTGTAATAACGAAAGGAATAATTAAGATTGGATTTAGGACAATTGGTAAACCAAATATAACTGGTTCATTAATGTTAAAAATTCCAGGCACAATACAACTTCTCGATAATGCTTTCGAATATTTTGATCTACCAAAAACTATCATGGCTAATACAAGTCCTAGCGTTGCGCCCGAACCACCAATCCAAATAAACCATTGATAAAACGGCTCTGGTGCAATGAATGGAAAATGGCTCGCGCCACTTGCTACAGCTTCACCGTTCTTCCCTAAATACACATCCCAAAGTGGTCTCGCAACAGTGCCTACAACGGATACACCGTGTATCCCGAAAGACCAGAAAAATGTAATTAAAAATACTGGTATAATAACGCCAAAGTAACTATCACCAGCTTTAACTAATGGTGCTGCTAATTTATCCACAACGTAATGTACATCTACTTTAAAAACGACAGTAATAATGCTCATAATAATAATAACGAAAGCCGCAGGTATAAGCGCTTCAAACGAACGCGCTACTGACGGTGGTACTTGTTCTGGCATTTTGATCGTTACGTTTTTCTTCTTACAAAATCTTAAAATCTCAACTGATAAAATAGAAACAATCATCGTCACGAATAATCCATGACCTCCGAGATTTGTCATCGGAAGCATAAACCCTTTTTTATCAATTAATTCAGGTGTTAACGTTAATAGCAAGGAACATACTGCAAGCTGTGCTCCTGATAAAGCATCTAGCTTATAACTTTTCGCTAAATTATATCCTATTCCAAATGCTATATATAACGACATAATAAACATCGTTAAACGATATGGTATTAATATACTTGTTTGATTTTTTAATGCCCAAACGGATATGAAACTATCTTTCGGTAATGGTGGAAATGCTACGATTAAAAAGAAACTTCCTACTATAATAAATGGTAACGCTGAAATAACTCCATCACGGATTGCTTGTAAATGCCTCTGTTCAGAAAGCCTTGCCATCGGTCCAGATAAGTTTTTATCAAGAAACGTGACAAACTTATTCATAACGCTTCCCCCTAACTAATTAATTCATTTACAGTTTTTAATAAAGTCGGTCCGCCAAGCGGTGTATATGCTTGCGGCGGAATGATACCACACGGAATAGATTCCTCTTCTGCAAATTTTTTAACTGAATCGAATCGATGTCTTACTTGAGGTGCAACCATTACAACATCCCAGCCATTCTTCACTTCTTCTTCTACCTCATTTGTTCCAATCGCATGCACTTCCATGTTTACCCCTTTTTTCTCCGCTTCTTTTTTTAAAGCGTTTACAACAATTGCACTGGACATTCCTCCAGAACAAACGAATAAAACCTTCATTTATTAATCCTCCTATACTTATAAATTAGCCCCTTCGAATGAAAGGAAGTTTCACTTTACTAACAAGCATATGAAGAAGTGAAAGAATTTAGTTATGATGAAAGTAAATTTCACTAAAAATATTTTTCCTATTAAATTAATGTTTCAATATGTATTTTTCTCAATTGTAAGAACAACCTCACCTCGGATATCATATTAGTTAACGATATAATAGGGAGGCGTATAAATGATTGTTAAACGTTTATTAATGATATGTTGTATCGCCATCTTTTTTATTCCTTTCTCTTTCATTCCCCCTCACTCTACTTACGCTGAAGTAAATGCTACGTACAAAAAACATGAATTACGTGCTGTATGGATTGCATCTGTTCTTAATATTGATTGGCCCTCAAAAACTGGCTTACCCATCGAAAATCAAAAACAAGAATTTATTAGATTATTAGAAGATGTAAAAAACACCGGTATGAATGCAGTCGTTGTACAAATAAAACCAACTGCTGATGCTTTTTACCCTTCCCATTACGGTCCTTGGTCTGAATACATTACAGGTACACAAGGAAGAGATCCTGGATACGACCCGCTCGCATTTATGATTGAAGAAGCTCATAAAAGAAATATAGAATTCCACGCATGGATTAATCCGTACCGAATAACGATGAATCACACTGATATAAATCGATTATCAAATAATCATCCTGCAAGGCAACATCCGGATTGGGTTGTACCTTATGGCGGAAAATTATATTACAATCCTGGTATTCCAGAAGTGAAAAAATTTATAACTGAAGGTGCTTTAGAAATCGTGCAAAATTACGATGTTGATGCGATACATATGGATGATTATTTTTATCCATATAAAGTAGCAGGTGAAGAATTCCCCGATCAAAAAACGTACGAAACCTATAATAACGGTAGATTTACAAATATAGAAGATTGGCGACGTGACAATGTAAATGAACTTGTCAAAGATTTAAATACTGCTATAAAACAAGAAAAATCATATGTAAAGTTTGGTATAAGTCCGTTTGGCGTATGGCGAAATATAGCCGATGATCCAACTGGCTCTAACACTACCGCAGGTCAAAGAAACTATGATGACCTTTACGCTGATACACGTGAGTGGATACAAAAAGGATACATTGATTACATTACACCGCAAATTTACTGGAATATTGGTTTCACACCAGCTGCATATGACATATTAGTAGATTGGTGGGTAAAAGAAACAAATAATAAACCGATTCACCTATACATCGGTCAGGCGACTTATAAAATTAATAACAACTCTGTCCCCGCTTGGTATGATCCAGAAGAATATCCAAGACAAATTGCATTGAACCGGTTATATTCTGAAATAAAAGGTAGTATGCATTTTAGCTTAAAAGATATTAATAACAATCCGCTAGGGGTTAAAGATAGACTCGCAAAAGACATATATAAACACCCTGCACTTATTCCGCCTATGCCTTGGCTTGATCATGAGCCACCAAAACAACCAACTTTAAAAGGGGCCATTCCAAGAGATGAAGGTATTGCTGTAGGTATCATTGATGATAGAGAGAATGACTCTGCTTATTACGCCATTTACCGTGTAAAGGGGAAAAATGAAGTGGATATAGAAAATCCAAAACATTTACTCACTACTATAAGAAAAACAAAGCTTGGAGAAATTTATATAGATAAAACAGCTATTTCTGGAGAGACGTACACGTATGTAGTAACTGCAGTTGATCGATTGCATAATGAAAGTATTGCATCTAGTCATACAACCGTTACAGCAAAATAACATCTAATAAAAAAGCGCCTTAAAAGCTACGAAATATAGCTTTAAGGCGCTTTTATTATTTATTCTTAAACTTCTCAGTCGCTGCTCTCATCTTCACATTCAAATCGTGATCAATCGAATCACGAATATCTCGCTCGACTACTTCCATTTCTTTTTGGAAATTTTGTAAGTAGATTTTTAGTTCTTCTTCTTTTTCTGGTCGTTGTGAAGGTGGTAATTGTACGACTAACGATAGCATAGCTGTTAAATCTTTCATTAAAAATGTTTCAAGTTTATGCTGTTGCTCAAACATACGCTGCTCCTGATAATACGGCAAGGCATTTAATACTGAAATTGTAATATCATCAACCGTTCGTTGTAATGAAGGATTTATTGAGCGCTTATACGCTTGAATTGTATTTAATGCATCTGGATATCGATCATAAAAATACAATTTATAAAACGATAAGTCTGTCGGTTTTACTGTTTGCTGCGTTTCTTGTCTTAAAAAATCTTTTACTTTCATCGCCGCTACATCAATATCTTCATTTGTAAGTTTTTTCGTTGTTTTTGCCATTACATGTACTTTTTTCTGTTTTTCTTTCGGTAACATTGAGAATACTTGCTCTCTCGTACGTTGACCCGATGCACAGAAAAGAGTGTTTAATGTATACTGTTCTTTCTTTCCTTCTGTACGAATCCAGCGATAAAAGAGCGGATGTTGTGTAAATTCTTGTAGAAACGGTAATGATTTATTCGATAACTTATCTAAAGAATCATGTGCTCTTTTATATGGTTTCGTCCATGAAAAATACAGTTTACGTCCGAAATATACAACTAAAACAACGACAGTAAATGCGATTAAAAGCAATGTACCTAATAGTACTAATACGGTTTGAATGAAACTCATTTTTTCACCTCCTCTAAAAGTCCGTTATTTCCTTGGACGCTGAATGAGTTTTTGTTTCATTTCATCATTAAATGTATCTAGTTCAATAACAAACTTCTTACTTGACTCGATAATGCGTTCTGATGATTTCTCAGAAGCTTCAATCGCAGCAAACACATTTTGGAATGATTCGCGTAATTTATCCATGCTAATTGCAGGATTTTCAAGCAGTTTTGTTGTTTCTTCTGTATTTTGTTTTAATGCTTGTGAGTTACTTAATACCATAGATTCAATTGCTTCATTTGTCGCATTCACTGCATCAATTGTTTTACGCTGATTTGTTAATGCTAGCTGAATAGCAGCTGAAACTGTTACAACGTTTTGCGTCATTGTAATGGCATTACGAATTGCCTCTGTTAACTTTTCATTATTTTTCTTAATAATATCTACAGATGCGATAGATTGTAATAAAACACTTTTCGCTTGCTGCATATTACGTGTACGCACTAGAATCTTTTCTAATGCATCGTTAATTAATGGAATATCTCTTTGACGTTCTGGATTTTGTTTCTCAGCTTCCAGCATGCCAGCAAGTTTTCTACCTAAGTATACTTGCTTATCTAGAGCGTGAATTTTATCGTGCGATTGCTCTTTAAGCATTTCAAGACCAACTGTATCTTCTTGTAAGTTGTCACGACCAATTAGAAGGGATCTTATAATCTCCTCAATTTGCTTATCTATAGATTGATATTTATGCACGTATGTTTCAAGTGGATTTTTCTTGAATACTTTAAACATAATTTTCTTCATACCACTTGCTTTTAAGGAATTCGGATCAAGTTCTGATACCACTTTTCGTAATTCTAACAATGTATTTGGAATTTCTTCGTTCTTTCCATTCATCATCGCTGTTACAGGACGTTTTAATGCTGACAACGTTTGTCCTGCTGCTTGTTGCTCTTTATCTCCTAAATCTCCTAGCTGAGACAATACTTTTGATAAATCTGTATTTTGCTCGCTATTTAACTTTTGTACATAAAGATCAGCTTCTTTATTCAGTTCCTCTAATTCTGCATCTTTTATAACTGTATCAACCACTACTTCTACATTATTATCTTTCACAATCGATACAGGTTCTTTTTTCTCGAGTTCAGTCAACAAAATCGCTCCTTTATTTATATGTGCGAATTTATATGCACTATATTTCATCTCATTCATCGAATTCCACTTGTTTGAAACCGATTTTTCAAGAAATACCTGCATATGCAGTCATTCCCTGTTTCTTACTATAAGTATACCTGTTCTCAACATTATTTTCCTCAGACTTAAGACCTAGAGAACAACATGCTGAAGGCGGATTCTTCATATATTACGTATATAAATTATGTTCTTCTTATCCTACTGTACGCAATCTTTTGACATACACCCTTTTTCAATGTGATAATTAAATTGCGCTCACTCCTATTTCTTCTTGCGCGCTACGAATGCTCCATTTTGAAATGCTAATAACACCGTTTCAAACATTTCATCTTCTTCAATCATGTTTATAAACTCGGCTAACTCACTCGCATGAGAAGTAGCATTATCAACAACAAGAAAGCCCTTTGGTTGTAAAATTCGTTTTATATGCTCAAGCCACCACATGTATTGCGTACGCTCTGAATCTAGGAAAATAAAATCAAATGAATGATTTAGCTGTGAATCTAAAAATGCCCCTGCTTCTTGATTATGAACATCAATCCTTTGCAAAAGGTTTACCTTTTCAAAATTGACAAGTGCCTCTCCAACTCGTTCCGAAGAAAGCTCTACAGTCGTTACACTTCCATTTGTTTCTTCTACCGCGTTAGCTAACCACAATGTAGAATAGCCATTAGAAGTTCCAATTTCTAAAATGTTTTTTGCACTACATCCTTTTACTAAAATTGATAAAAATTGCCCCATTTCACGAGAAATATTTCGTAATTTTTCTTCCCGTGTTTTTTTATTTCGATCATGCTCTTCTCCATATTGTTCAAGTTGAAATAATAATGAATCTAACGTATCCATTTTTTTCATCGCCTTTCCAAAGCAATATGATGAAAAAGCTCTTGCTGCCCGTCTACTTTCATTATATGCGAAACGAAAATCTTTTTCTCGTTATACGATAAAGATTTAAATTTTTTTATAGCATATTGTTTCGTTTTTTGGTAAAGTTAATTTCTACGTGCAATTATTCCATTCATACTATTTTTAATTCAATTGCAGTTGTTAAATCATATAAACCCCAATTAAATGAATCGGTATTTCAAATTCAATTAAGCGCCCTTTCCGGACGCATTTTCTTTTGTTTATATATTTCTAGAAGAAAGGATGCTTACAATGAACGTGATTAGCTTAGATGCTGCTCGAAAACGAAAACAGCATAAAAAATTAATGATTACTATACCGATTATTTCACGTATTTATGAAGAAGATGGGGAAATTAAATTTGAGGTAGCCGGCGAAAAAGATGTACCTCTTGAAATGTTAGAGAAATAAAAAAAAGACGCACTTCTAAAGAAATGCGTCTTTTTTTATACTGTTGCATTTAAGTGCATAAGTTTTTCAGGATTAACCATCATATAAATGTTTGAGATTTTCTCATTCTCAAATGTAAATGAAAGCACATAAGTCACTTTATTATTTACTTTAACAATAACGCCTGGGGCACCATTTACTATTTTATAATCAACATTATACTCTTCCGGAAACTTTTTCCCAATTCCAAAGAATAAACGTATAATTCTATCTGCAGAATAGATTGGATGGATTGCAGTTGTAGCTTTACCACCACCATCAGCTTTTAGTATCGCATCTGTTTTTAATACTTCTAACATGCCTTGCGCATCCCCACACTGCAATGATGATACAAATTTCTCCACATAAGCAGCTATCTTTTTCGTACTTAATGTTGACTGCTTCGGCTTTTCCGAAATACTTTTTCGTGCACGTTGAAAAATTTTTCGGCAGTTCACACTACTCTTATCAACAATTGAAGCGATTTCTTCGTAAGAATAACTAAAAACCTCTTTTAATATGAAAACAACTCTCTCTACCTCAGTCAGTTGTTGTAAAAGTAATAAATATGCTGTAGAAATTGATTCTTTCATTACAAATGACTCTGATGGATCATTAATCTCTTCCACAAATGGTTCTGGCAACCACATTCCGACATATACGTTACGTTTATGTGCTGCCGAACGTAATTTATCAATTGAGCGGTTTGTTACCATTTTACATAAATAGGCTCTCATATTTTCTATAACTTGAACGTCCTCCATATTATTAAGCGATATAAATACGTCATGGACGATATCTTCGGCATCCATAACACTCCCAAGGATTCTGTATGCTAACGAAAATAATAATGATTGATACGTTTCATATAATTGCTCCGCTTCCATGATGAACTGCCTCACTTTCGAATTGCGTTAAAATGTGTAACGCTGCACGTTTTCCGCTTGCTACCGCAGCATCAGCTAATATTTCATCATGCCCAACCCAATCTCCTGCAACATAAACACCTGGCATTTCAGGTATATTAGGGCCAGGGTTTTCAACACGGTCAATATGAGGAAAATCATGTACTACCGATATTTTCGGTAAATATTGCTGTGCAACAACTTCTCTTTTCCAATTCGGATGTAACAATTCCATTGTATTTTTTAACTGTTCTTTATCTTCTTGAATATGATTCAGCTCTAGCACAGGATTGTGATACTTAATTAGACTCACTGCAATTGATCCATCTTCACTTAATTTAGCTGCTCTCGATTGATTTGTGAAAAATATAGGCTGATCTAATCCCAATGCAAAATGATGTAAAGGATTCGGTAAATGTTTTAAACCAATATCTAATGCTGACGCGGTCACTTGTATAGATTGTTCACTCCATTTTTGCAAACTTGTTCCCTCTGCACCTTTTATAATTTTACAAGCTTCTTTCGGTGGAGTTGTTACAATGACCGCACCTGCTTCAAATACTTCATCGTCAAAACATTGTATTCTTTGTTTCCCTTCACAATACTCTATTTTCAACACATTCTTTTTAGCTAGAAATTGCACACCACTAGTACTTGCAATACCCCTTAAATTTGTTATTATCGTCTCCCAACCACCATCTACATAAAGTACTCCTTCTTTCATTGAAAGCTGTATTTGTTTTAATACTGAAGATGCTAATTGTATTGTAGGAGCATACGTATATGTTGTTGTTCGGCATAATGCATAAAATATATTTCGAACCATTGGATCTTTAATTTCATTTTCTGCCCATGTAGTTAGGCTCATTTTCGGAACTTTTCCTACATCTAATTTTCCTAAATGAATCATAAGACGAGAGAACTGTACTTTTGCAGACCATGAAAGTAACGGTGTTGATAAAATTGAGCGAAAATCTGTTGGGATGGTAAAAATATCCCCTTTCCATATTCCATGTGCTTTTGTAGATGGGGTTCCACCTGGAAGATTTACACCTAGCTCATTAAAAATTATAAACGCTTCTCCACCTCTATATAAAGCATGTGCACCAAGATTCATACAAATGCCATTATTATTTTTAGTCATCCCTCGACCACCGAAGTGACTGGACTTTTCTAATACAATAACTTTCCTTCCAGCTTTCGCTAAATATATAGATGCTGTTAATCCAGCAAGCCCACCACCAACAATTACTACATCCAAATTTTTCATAACAAAATCCCTCCTTATCTGTTCTACATACAAGACGAACGATTAACGAGGGATGTGACATTCAGTGATACATAATTTATTTTCTAATCCATTACATGCTGGTGCCAAATTTCACTTTCTTCTTCACTCATCCCTCCTATTATTTTTGAAAAATCTATTTTCCTATCAAATGAGTCTTTTAACTTATAAAATTGTTCAAACGATCCTGTAAATATTTCTAATGAATGAGAACAACAAATTGTTTCAAGGTTATCAATTGTCGCGCCATCTAATTCCAATTCCTTTAGTCCTTTCATTTTACCTAATGCCGCTCCATCCTTTACCTCTGTATCTGTCAATTTTATATTTTGAATTGACGCATTGTGTTGAAAGCAATATAAATTAGCGATGATGCTATTTTCAAATTCAATTGTGATTAACTTATTTAAATTTTGCAAAACAAGTAAATCCAATTCACTAACATTCTCTAAACCTAAAATGTATAATTGCTTTAAATTATCTACTTTCGAAATCGCATCGAGTTGCTCACGATTTGAAATATGTACAGATAGCGATTCTAATTTTTGAAACTGCGGTAGCAACGAAAAATCTTGAATACCAGTATGTGAAATATCTAATTTTTTTAATGATGACATTTCTACAAGTGCCGATAAATTATTTATCTTCGTATTCTTTATATTCATTTCTTGTAAGTGTTGTAGATGTATGATTGGTATTAAATCTTGGACCGGATTATTAACTAAATATAACTTCTTTAAAGCATTCATTCGTTCTAATCCTGTTAAATCATGAATTTTATTTCCAGATAAAATTAGTTCTCTCACTTCTGTACACATCTGTAATGGACTAATATCTACTAACCCTTTTCCACTTAGATATAATCTCTTCTCTCTAATAAACCTTTCTGCTCGTTCAGATTCACCCACTATATTTCTCCAATTCTCATCTAAACTATCGTACCAATTCTTAACGTTATTTTCAGATTGAAACATAAATTGAGGATGTAAAACAGGTAATTCAATATTAAATAAAGCGTCTAAAAAATGTATATTATCGTTAGCACCATAACTCCAATATACATAGTTTTCTTCTTCGTGAATGGTGAAATTTTTATTTTTTAGCGTTTGTAAAATAAATAGTAACAAGTCTGAAATTCTATTCGCAATTACATATTTTACTTCTTCATCTCGTCCAAAATTAATAACTTGCCCCACTTTTCCCTTTTCATCTGGATCAACATCTATTCCTATATTGTTACCGCCATAATCTTTACTAATAGGTATCCAATTGTGATTCACATATCTTTCCTTTATACATTCTGTTGGTATTGAAAATGCATCAGAATTTAAAAAATCATCCTCTTCAATTCTTTTCCATATTCTCCACTCATCCAAAACTTGATCTAATGAGAGAAATGGCAAACCAAAAAACACCCCTGGTCCTGATTTATCCTCTCCGTTATGCGCAAGATAAAGATTACGTAATTCATCTGGAAACGCAATTCCCATTTCATTTTCAACATCTTGAATTTCTTCTATTGTTGCAGGTGCATTCAAAAACGGTTGAAAGTAATTTTTCAATTCAACTTCCAACTCTTTTAAAATAGTATGATTCATTTTCTGCACTCTCCTTGTAATTCAAATTTAAAGAGCGCCATTATTTACATTAATTGTAATTAACAGCACCTTTTTTCACAATGAAACTATTGTAATTATATTGCGTACAAACGAACAATTTTATCACTTTATAAACCAAGAGCAGCACCGCTTTCACATTTCAATAACTAGACTCATATCCTAAATTCAAATTGCATGAAAATATAAGAAAGGCGGGTAATACAAATGACTTCTAGTATCGACTACACTTCCCCTTCAACTAATTTCACCCATGATTTAAGTAAAAGTAATTTTTTTCAGAAAGATGCCCAAAATTATATAAACGTACTTGGCGTGAAACAATTAAATACGTTAGAAAATTCTTCTTTATTAGATATTTATTTAAGTACAGGAAATGTTATAGAGCCGCATATTCATCAAAATGCAGCTGAACTTGTTTACTGTATTTCAGGATCTGCGGTTGTTTCTTTACTGAATCCTTTTACAAACCAAATATTAAACTTACCGATAAAACCAGGGCAAGTTGCCAACATTCCAAAAGCGTGGTGGCATTATGAAATTGCTACAACAGATAGTACTCATTTATTAGCTATTTTCGACGCCCCAACCCCAGAAGTTATTTTTGGTTCTGATATTTTAAGATTAACTCCCGCTAATATAATGGCTCATACTTACTGTCTCGATGAACAACAATGGAAACAAGCGGTAGCCCCTATTCAATCCACTACAGTAATTGGTCCGTCAGCAAACTGTAATCAAAACCGTGGAATGATAAACCCACCAACTCAGCCTCCTAGTCCACAACAAAATTTATATTACCAAGATTCATATTATTTTCCTCTCTACTGGGGATATTAATCTATATCATGAAGAGACCATCATAATCTCCTCGGAAAATACGTAGGAGATTTTTTATTGTATACCCTCCATTGCTATTTTTTATCGTAACAATTAATAGAGTACATACATATAATATTTATATATTTAATTGGAGGTGATAGTACTATGAGTAATTATAACTATCGAAAAAACTACTCTCATAATAAAAATAGTAGTTCATCAACATCCTCTCAGTCTTCGAATTCTCAATCTTCCAATTCCCAATCACAAAGAGATTTAGCCGAGCAAGGATATGTAAAGAAAAAAGGATGTAACTGCAATAAAAACAAATAGTTTATTACTAATTTGAGCTATAACATTTCAACCCTCACGATAAATATCTTACTTCACTTGTATACCGTTTATGAAATGGATGAATTCTATTTTTAATAGAATTCATCTTTTTTATTTATAGGTAATTTTTCAAACCATAAAACTTATTTCATAAACAATAAAGTGTAAATCATACATTTTGATTTTCCTTTTACCCCAACTTAACAAAGAGGAATTTTCCAATTGATTTATGAGCTATCTTCCCATAAAATATAGCCCACCCTAATAAAATTAGGATGGGCTATATACAAACGCCAGTTCAAATTTCAAACAGACTTTGTAACAAATTAGACGATATTAATACCTGCACTTACAAATCCAGCTACTGCAGCTATTGGACTTGCTGCTGTTAACGAAACATATAATAATATTTTATCCCCAGCTGTTACTGGTATAGCTTCAGCAATGATTCCTGATGATGTAGAACCGATCGCTATTGCGGCAAATGCTGGTGTTAATAATAAAGGTGCTCCCTGTACTGTAAACGTATTACTTGCTGGAGGTGCAGTTAATATTTGTATTTGCACTTGAACAGGTGATAATGGAGCTAATGCAGCTGTTGCACTAAAGAAACCTGCTAATGATGTAATAACTCCATCACGCGGTGCTACAAATGCATAATCACCTATACCTAATGCTAATGTGATACTTGTTCCACCTGTTAATGCTATACCAGGCTGACTAAATCCAAATCCAAGAAGAGTTCCTGTATTAGCTATTAACGCGTTAACTAACGCAGATGGTGTTGTACCTGAAGCAAATGGAATAATAGCTCCGCCACCTGTTGCTCCTGTTGCTCCTGTTAATCCTGTTGCTCCCGTTGCTCCTGTTGGACCTGTGTCTCCCGTTGGACCTGTTGGACCTGTTGGACCTGTTGCTCCTGTTGGGCCTGTGTCTCCTGTTGGGCCTGTCGCTCCTGTTGCTCCTGTGTCTCCCGTTGGACCTGTTGGGCCTGTCGCTCCTGTTGCTCCCGTTGGGCCTGTTACTCCTGCTCCTGTTGCTCCTGTCGGGCCTGTTGCTCCTGTCGCTCCTGTTGCTCCTGTTGCTCCCGTTGCTCCTGTTGCTCCTGTTGCTCCCGCTCCTGGAGTAGCGCCAATTAATTGAGTTAATAAATTTAATAGAAGTTGTAAACTTGCAGGATCAATAATTAAAGAGAAGAAGAATGGTGCAAGAGCACTGTAGAATTGTTGTAATAAAGAAAGCAATTCGCTTATGTCTGGATTAGGAGATTGGAGTACATTGATAATACTTTGAATTAATTGTTTTAAATAATTTCCTTCTGGAGAAGGTGCTAATTCATTTAGTAAGTTCAAGAGCTGAGTAAACAAATTGAGTAAAGCTAATCTGTTTGCATCACTTGGATTTGCAAAAAACGCTGCAATAGCCGAAATTAAAGAGTTTAGTAAAGTAATTAATCTACCTAATTGCTCGCTAGTAATGGGAACTGTTTGTGGATTGTTACAACATTCTGGTGTAAAAACTATCGGATTGCAGTTATTGTGACCAAAACAATTGTTATGTGACATTTATTTCCTCCTGACTTGTCTTATAGTTGAGTGTTTTCCTATTCTAAGAACTATAAAATTTTGCATAGATTTAATTCACTTAAAATAGGAAACATGAATTATAATTAAACTTTAAAACGTTATTTAATTATGTTCATGACTCACATATTAATTATATGTTTTTAATAATTGACTGCTTAGATTAAACACCTAAACTGAAGAGTTTATTTTATTTTTCCACGTTTATCTCTTAGGTCCAAAAGCACATTTTAGTTTAAATATTAAAACTAAGCATTAGAATATAACCAATAACTAACAAGTAATAACACCACCTTTTCAAATAAATAACAATAATACCTTTACTTAAATTGTGTTCCCTCTATTATCATAAAGCCGTTTCTATTATCAAAAGCTCTCATACAATATAGTGGACAAGTTATTGTATACTTCGTTCCAAAAAACAATTTAGGGAGTGAGAATTAATTGCCTATTATTCAGCCATTTATGGCATCTAGAAGATTCACCTCTACGCTAGGAGCTGGAACTGGAACTGGAGCAGCTTTCGCAATTGCTGCTACAGCTTGTTTAAACGATGCTGGTACTACTGCAACCACTTTTCCGACTTTTACGTATTACAACTTATATGTTAATGGCATTCTTCAACCTAGTGTGAACTCCAGTGTTACTACTGGACCTACTGGTGCTATTACAATTCCTGGCGGAGATGCATTAGACGGCGGAATTCCAATTACAATCGAATTTATCGTCACTTAGTGTTATCTACTTTAAAGTAAAACAAAAAGACAGATTCTTTTTATTTAAGAATCTGTCTTTTTTAATTAATAATGATAAATTGCAAAATAATTGATGAACCTTGTGATGGTGGTTGATCATCCAATAAAGTTAACTGACCAGTACTAACCTGATAAAATGGTTGTGGTTGAAGTATTCCATTAATAAACAAGTTAATATATGAAACCTCATCAGCAGCTAATATGTGAGTTGTACCATATTGAGCGATCCCATCTGCATCTGTATATATAAGTTTCTCTCCATCTGAAAAAGTGTAAAATAATAAATTAGTTGTTGTTATGGGACCAATAACTCCAGTTGGACCTGTTGCTCCGGTAGTTCCTGTTAAACCAGTCGGTCCCGTTAATCCCGTTGCTCCTGTTAATCCCGTCGGTCCTGTTAAGCCTGTTGCTCCTGTTAAACCCGTCGGTCCTGTTAAGCCTGTTGCTCCTGTTAAACCCGTCAGTCCTGTTAAACCTGTTGCTCCTGTTAAGCCCGTTGCTCCTGTTAAACCAGTCGGTCCTGTTAAACCAGTCGGTCCTGTTAAACCTGTTGCTCCTGTTAAACCCGTCGGTCCTGTTAAACCTGTTGCTCCTGTTAAACCCGTCGGTCCTGTTAAACCTGTTGCTCCTGTTAAACCCGTCGGTCCTGTTAAGCCTGTTGCTCCTGTTAATCCGGTCGGTCCTGTTAAACCTGTTGCTCCTGTTAATCCGGTCGGTCCTGTTAAACCTGTTGCTCCTGTTAATCCGGTCGATCCCGTTGGAATATAAATTGGTGGAAGAACCGGAAAGGTAGGTCCAATATTTTCAGGTCCTATCATACCTTTATTCAAGGATAATTTATCATTGTGGTTCACTTGAATACCTCATTCCACATGTTTTTTTATTCATTCAAATCATTAAAATCTATTATTAAAGAATAACTTAATAACTATCCTTTTTTTTTCAAATGACTAACCTATTAAACATTTTACCATTGTTATAACTACTACTAAAAACTCTCACTTCCCGGCTTTATTTTTTATTCCACAATATCCACCTCACCGGATCTCCCTCTAACAATTATACAAAATGATTAAAAAATGATTCATACTTTTTATAAGTCACTTTCTTACATACTTAAGTAATAAAGCGAAAGTTTAATCAGTAGGAATTTTATCCGTCCCCACTAATAATTATTTAAACCAATCGGTCGTTTATGTGAAGCCCGAACCCCACTTAAGATCTTTGCTCCAGCTGAAATTTGAGGTGGGAGTTTTACTGCCCGTTAATATGGGATAATAAATACATTACACTATATTCATAGTAGAAATTATCTATACTAAATTTTCCGTATATACATTATCAATTTACACTTCTACCTGCAGATGTTACATTGAATAAGAAGACAGTTTCTCAAATGCGAACCATCTCAATACGTTTTTTGAGAAATATACTCCAATCCTATACGCGAGAGCAATACTATGTTGACACTCAAACGAGTGTCTTTTTTTATGAATTAATAAAATAAAACCATCTCTTATAGATGGTTTATCAACACACATTGCTTTTTATTCTTGATATAATTACAAGTTTATGTAGCTGGATAATAAATGGTCATACTTAACCGAGTTAGCGTACGTCCAGAATTATGATAAGAGTGCTGTCTATCTGCCTTAAAGCGAATTGAATCTCCGCTATTTAATGTATATTGACAATCTTTTATTTCCATTGTCAATTCCCCTTCAAACACCGTTATAAACTCTTCTGTACCTTCTTTATGACCTTCTGAAATTAATTTTCCTTCTGTTTCAATTTCAACAGTATAGATTTCAAAGTTCCTATCACCTTGAAAAGGAAAAGAAGGATACACTTTATATCTCCCACTGTCTTCTGATAATATTTGAACATCATTTCGTAACACAATTTTTGTATCCGGTTGCGGATTATTGATTAAAGTAGTAAAAGACACTTTCAAACCATTAGCAATTTTCCATATCGTAGTTAATGTCGGGCTTGACTCTCCTCTTTCAATTTGTCCAATCATCGTTTTACTCACACCTGTTAATTGAGAGACCTTTTCTAAACTCATTTTCTCTTTTTCACGTATAGTTTTTAAATTTTTTGCTAAAATAAGTTGAATTTCTTCCATAAGAAACACCCCTACACTATATACAATATAACGACCGTTATGTATAATAAAAAGCACACGTTATATTGTTCTTTTCGGTCATTATAACACACACCAAATAATTAGGGGGTTTTGAAATGCCTATATTTTCTTTTTTATTATTTGTTTTTATAAGTAGCTTCACACCCGGACCTAACAATTTTTTAGCTATGACATATGCCAATCAACATGGTTTGAAACGGAGTATGCAATTTTGCTTTGGGGTAGCTTTCGGATTTTTCATCCTCACTTCCTTATGTAGCTTCTTTAATATTGTACTAATTAATATCCTACCTATAATCGAATTCCCTTTAAAAATTTTAGGTGTAATATATATGCTATATTTAGCCTTTAAAATACTCACTAGTAAAACTAGTGCAGATCCAGATGAAAAACATAATAAAAACTTATTTACAGTCGGGATTTTTCTTCAATTTGTTAATCCTAAAGGGATACTATTTGGGCTGACTGTAGTGTCAACTTTTATTCTCCCTTACTATAATTCATATTCAAGTTTTCTATTTTTCTCATTATTTCTAGGTATAGTTGGGTTAATGAGTACATTTAGTTGGAGCTTATTTGGTTCCATGTTCCAAAAACTTTTATTAAAACATACGAAATCATTTAACATCATTATGGCCGTTTTATTAGTTTTCAGTGCTATTTCAATTGTAATTAATTAAATTCAACTTCTAAACTTCTTTTCTTTTTAAAAGTATGTTTTACAAATATAGCTGATATCTTAATGAACCTCCCACTAACATATAGCACTTATTAAGTTTTAAGGCGGGAGTCTCCTGTATCTAATTATATTTATACGAAATAATATTATAAAAAGAGGATTACTCATAATAAGTAATCCTCTTTTTACAGCATATTTTTTAAAAATATGCTGTTCTATTAAACTAATACCTTTACTTAACTTCGTACCACCAACCTTTACGATCAAGGTAATCCGTCATTCCTTTAAGTTGAGCGTCTGAAGTTGGTTCAGAAATAAAATATGTTAGACCATCCGATTGTAAGATAAAGTTAGCTGTCATTTTTAAGGACGTTAGCGCCCCCATAACATCAGGTGTTTCATACGGTGAAAAAGCTCCTGATTGAATGATATTTTGTTTGGCTGGTGGAGTTGTCCCACCAGATTGCCCAGTTAATGCATATACAATTGAATTAGCAATCTTATCTGGATCCCATTTTGCCATATCTGCTTCATTATCGATAAATCCAAGTTCAATTAAGATTGCAGGTGCTTTCGTATTCGATAACACATAAAGGTCTTTTCGTTCCTTCGCACCACGATTTGACCAACCAATATCTTTTGAAAGTTGCGCTGCTATCTTTGCTGATAAAGCTTGTTGGTCATAGTACAGAACTTCAACACCATTAGCTTTCGTATCATATGAGTTTAAGTGAAATGAAACTACTAAATCTACATCATGTGAGTTTGTTTTTGATACAATGTTATTTAAATTTTGTGCTTGCGTTGTCCCTACTTCATCAGTATCATCATAAACTGTATGCCCTAATGCTCTTAATTTAGCAACAACCGCATCCTTAACTTGGCGATCCATAATGTGTTCTTTCCGATTTCCATAATTCGCACCCTGTACAATACTATTGTGCCCTGCATGTAAACTATATCTAGCCATTGTTCCACATCCCTTTTTTATTACTATATTCAAAGCTCGTCTTATTGTCCGGTCAAATATCCTGTACATCTCCAGCAAACAAAATTTAGACACTAATCTAGTTTTAAATTTTTAATTCTAGATTATCTATTTTCTAAAACAAAGGACTCATAAATAAAAACCACAACTAAAATTTTCAAGTTGCGGTTTTTACGCATTTAAACTGTTAATTTCAAAATCTTTTTATTATAATACAAAATACGTTATAATATAAGCTACTGTTCTTTAGGAGGGGTTTAATGGCTGATAAATATAAATTTTTGATTCTCTTTGTTACAGCATTTTTTTCTTTCTTTTCCTTAATAAAAGATTTCCGTAACATTTCAAAAAGTTTCTTTTGGGGGAGCTTTGCAATCCTAACAAGCTTTATATTATTATTAACTCATGTTTTAGAGTTAACTCCAATACTTCTCTATTCAGCTCAGATGGCTCTTGAGATTATTACAATACCACGTAAATTACTTCTTCCATCTGGCACTGAAGTTGCTATTTTTTGCTAACCATTCGCATATCTAAAAATTTCAAGTCTATATTTCTAATTAACTTTATAAATATAAAAATGCGGTTTCTCCTTCCTAGAGAAACCGCACTATATTAAATTTAAAACTGACTAGTATACTAATCTCAAACATCGCTGTTTTTTCGTTCATTGATTCCATTTGTTTTGTGTAAAAGAAAAAGCACCCAAATGGTTACTTTTTACCGAATCATCTATTTCTATATCTTTTTCTTCTGCTTCTTTTTACTTCCTTTATTTCTCCTTGCTTAACTAGTTTTTCAAAGTATAAACGTACTAGCTTATAAATACTCTCTTTCCGCTGATTTCCCTGCCCTTCCTGTTCTTCTTGATTCTTCATACGGGTGCACAATGCTTTGTAGTTTTTCAGCTCTTTCACCACAAGTCATCGTATCTTTTTTTATCGATGTCTTCGAAAAAATGACAATTGATTGATTCATACTATACGGCTCCCCTCCGTTCGATCTGCTCTGCTGAACTTTTACTTCATCCCATTTAGAGAGCAGTTAGCTTTTGCTAGCTGTTTTTTTATTTGTAACCCTGTTAGACAAGCTTTCATATAATATAGTCATTCCTTTCTTAAAAATTAAGCTAGTCACTGTAGTTATGAAAATAGGATTAAATCCTATAACCTTTTCAGAAATCATTCATATTTTATTTCTGAAAAAGTGCTTTGTTTTATAAAAAGGTGGTTGCGGAAACAACCGCCTTCTTGTTTATGAAAAAAAGTTTATTTTGTTGAGTTTTATTTTCATGAATAAATTCACAATATTCATATATTGTTTTAAATTTGTTACCTCCGTCATATAATAAAAGGTGAATTTCATATTTTTCGAATTTGATTAACAGAGCAGGAGGAAAACTCAATGAACAGTCTTTACGACAGAAGACCTATTAGCACTTTAACTGTAATTATTGGTATCTTTTTAATTCTTACTGCTTACGTAGGTTTGGTTTATGCTAGTCTACCATTCAGTTTTACATTTATAGCCCTTGCTGGTGTCATTGCCCTATATTTAAACTATGGTACATACGGAATTAAGTCAGCGTTTAGTCCCCTCCAAAAAGGAGCAATTAAATTTATTTTAATTGGTTATATATGGAATGCAGTCCAAAGCTCACTTGTTGCAGTAGTAATCACATATGGTTTTGACTTTCCGGTTGCTGCTAACGGAGCGACTAATATTTTCGTAGACAACACACCTGCACAATTCATCTATAACGCTATAGATATTATATTTAGTTTAATCGGTGAAGAATGTTTCGTTTTAATTCCATCTATACTAGCGATTTACTTTTTGAAAAAACATAGAGTAAATGAGAAACGATCAATGATTATTGTTACAATTATTGGAGCATTCTTTTTTGGTTTGGCACATTATTCTACATATAACGGTAACCTCGTTCAAATTTTCTTTGTTATTGGTTTAGCTAGATTGCCACTTAACTGGGTTGCATTTAAAGCTAATTCATTATGGGCCAGTTCTATCACACATATCTTATTTGATTTCACACCATTCATAGCAGCATTACTATTTTCCGTCCTACGCTAAAATAATGATTCAGGATCACTTTTCAAAATTGCTCTTTTCACACCCCTATAAAATAACGCTTTTATTCCAAAGTTATATTGTTTTAAATTATCTATTCTACTTCCCTTCTTTTATTCATATACCGAGTTGTTTATTCATAAATTAAAAATAATTGACATAACTGAATGGAGGCTAACTATGTCTTTTGCAAATATTATTAAATACGGACGCGTTCCGCACTTTAACTCTAACTTCCCATTGATTTTATTTTGGAGTCAGAAAAGTGGATGTACTTCACTTGCACATTGGTTTTTTTATCAAATAAATTTATTTAAACAAGCCATAAAATACGATTCCTTCATCCATAATTATGAAAATGAAATATATAAAAACTCCTCCGACTACTTTATTGAACTAGCTGCGGCTTTATATATAAATGGAAAGGATTCCTATAAATTAGTGAGAAACCCTTATACAAGAGCTGTAAGTTCATTCTTTTCACTAATTGCCCCCCCTCACATAGAAAACCCAGCATGGAATCCTATTCGGCATTTTTATTATGGTAATGAATTTTGTAATAAGCCTATTTCATTTAAAATCTTTCTCTACTATTTAAAAGCGCAAATGATAGATTTAGAACAAGTAGATCCACATTTAATGCAGCAATATGAACCAGCTGAAGAGGAGTTTGTCACAAAATATATCTACCTTGAAAATTTCTCTACTGAAATTGTGCGCTTAGAACAAACATATCAATTAAAAACTTCTCCTTTACACATACTAACTAAATCATGGCATCATCAGAAGGACAGGGCGATTTTTAGGGGTGATTTTGCAGATGCTGATATTACCGACCCTTTATTCCCACGTCTCCCAACATACGATAGTTTTTATGATCATGAAACTATCCAATTAGTACAGGATATTTTTAATAAAGATTTTAGCACGTACAATTACCCATTAACTCCTTTAAAAAATAAGTGATTTTCTAATTGTAGTTTCATATATTATAGAGAAACTTAAATTCATCTATTTAAGTTTCCTCATAAAACTCTCGTAGTAAGTTGTGGCACTGGAAACAGTGTCTTTTTTTAATGAAATTCAAATTGTATTATTTATTAAATCATTAAAACGTATAAATATAACATAAAACACTCATTAAGGTTGTCTCCATGCGTTCTATTTGTTCCACTGCCGTTGTATAATCAAAGTTCCATTATTTCACTATTAAATACAAAAACTTCAATTTCCAAACGATTAGCCTCAATTGATGAAAAAACAATTGAAGCATTATAATAATATAAAAATTATAAGACACACTGATAAAGCAATAGTAGGTCAAGCGTATTACTGACTGTGATTTAGTTGTTAGCATCAAAAAAGCTACATGGGATTGTCGTAATGGACTTCATGATATTTTTAAGGCTTATTTAATTAACTCCGAATTTTTAAAATTCAATTTCATAGTTTATGTCATACTCATGCAACACTTTTTGGAACAATTTGTATATCCAAAAATTACAAGTGGACATTTGGGTCAAAAAAGTGTTTTTATAACCTTACGCATGTTTTACCTTGGATGCAAAAAATACGCAGTTAAAATATTTAGTGAACAACTATTTGGATAATAATGTTTACAAATATAAAAATGCGGTCTCTCCTTCCTGGAGAAACCGCACCATATTAACGTTTTTATTAGATCTTAAACTGACTCGTATACAGATCAAAGTAAAACCCTCTATCTTCCATAAGAGATTCGTGATTCCCTCTTTCAAAAATACTTCCATCTTTTATAACAAGGATTTGATCTGCTTTTTCAATCGTTTTCAGTCGATGAGCGATTACAAAACTAGTTCGACCTTTCATTAAATTATTTAGTCCTTCTTGAATTTGCAATTCTGTTCTCGTATCAATATTTGAAGTTGCTTCATCGAGAATTAATATATCTGCATCCGCTAAAATTGCTCTCGCAATCGCAAGAAGTTGTTTTTGACCTTGACTTAAATTCGATCCTTCTGAAGCGATTTTTGTTTCATATTGATTCGGTAAATGCTTTATAAAAGAATGTGCAGATGCTGCCTTAGCTGCATTGATTACCTCTTCGTCACTTGCATCTAGTCGACCATAACGGATATTATCCATAATCGTCCCAGCAAATAAATACGTGTCTTGTAAAACTACCCCTATTTTACTTCGCAACGAATTCATATCATAATCTTTTATACTTTTTCCATCGATATGAATTTCCCCTTGCTGTATATCATAAAAGCGTGTTAACAAATTAATAATTGTTGTTTTACCCGATCCAGTGGGACCAACCAAAGCAATTGTCTCCCCTGGCCGCGCCTTTAGACTTACTTCTTTTAAAATCGTTTTATTTTCCTCATACCCAAATGAAACATTCTCAAGTGCAACATGCCCTTGTAAATTTTGTACAACGAACGCATCTTTTTTATTTTGAATTTCCGGTACTTCATCCATAATTTCAAAGACACGTTCTCCACCAGCAACTGCTGCTTGAATCGTGTTCATTAAAGTTGCGAATTGACTGAGTGGTCTTGAGAATTGACGGGAATAATTAATAAAAGCCGCAATGACACCTACTGTTGTCATTCCATTTAAAACCATAATTGATCCAGTTCCAATTACAAGTCCCATACCTAAGTTATTAATAAAGTTCATACTTGGAAAAATAAAAGCTGAAAATGTATCTGCCTTCGTAGCTGAGATTCTTAGTTGTTCATTAATTTTATTGAAATTTTGTACAGTTTCTTTTTCTTTCCCGTATAACGTTGTAACATCCGCTCCTGTTATAGCTTCCTCGATAAAACCATTTAATTCTCCTAAATCTTTTTGACGCTTTGCAAAGTTTTTACCACTATAAGCAACCAGTTTTTTTGTAACGAAAAACATAATAGGAACTGTAATTAAAGTAACAATCGCTAATATCCAATCTAATGCGAACATCGCAATCGTCACACCTATAAATGTTAATGCAGATGAAATAATTTGCACCACACTTTGTGTCAACGCTTGATTCAAATTATCTATATCATTTGTCACACGACTCATTAAATCCCCTTGCGAACGTACATCAAAAAACCGTAAAGAAAGTGTTTGGATTTTCACGAAAATATCTTGTCGTATTTTTTGTATCGTTTTTAATGCAACGTTAACCATGACAAATGTTTGTAACCATGTTAACAATACTGTTACACCGTAAATTGCAATAAGTAACAAACACATTCTCGCCGTACCGCTTAAATCTTTCGGTACAATATATTGATCTATAATTACTCCCATTAAATACGGACCTAATAATCCAAGTAAAGTCGTAACAAATACTAAAAATATAACGAACGTAAGAGCAGCCTTTTGGTACCCCATATAGTTCCATACTCTCATTACAGTTCCTTTCGTATTTTTAGCTTTACCCATCTTAGGCGCGTTACGCCCACCTTTATTAGCAAATTGCCCTTGAAAATTACGCATGTTCTTCCCCACCTTTTTTATGTAAATTACCACCTTGGGAAAGATAAATTTCTTGATATACATCACATTGTTCTAACAGTTCTTCATGTGTACCATCGCCAACTAATTCACCGTTATCTAAAACGAGAATTTTATCAGCATCTATTATAGATGAGATTTTAGATGCGATTAATAATGTTGTTGTTCCTTTATATTCTGTTCTTAACGCCGATTGAATGTTAGATTCTGATTTCGCATCAACTGCTGATGTAGAATCATCTAATATAAGAATGGATGGCTTTCTCACAAGTGCCCTTGCAATGGATACACGTTGTTTTTGTCCACCTGATAAATTCGTCGCACCTTGTGTTAAATGATGTTGATATGAATCTTCCAGCTTGTTAATAAACTCAGTCGCACAAGCTGATGCAGCTGCTACTTCCAGTTCGTCATTCGTTGCATCTTCTTTACCATAACGTAAGTTCTCTTCTATGCTACCTGAAAACAACAATGCCTTTTGAGGTACAAACCCGATTGAAGCACGAAGTTTTTGTAAATCGTATGATCTAACATTGATTCCATCAATGCATATTTCACCTTGATCAACATCGTATAAACGCGGTAATAGTTTTGCTAAAGTAGTTTTACCACTTCCTGTAGAACCGATAATTCCTACTTTTTCACCTTTACATATGTTAAATGAAATATCTTTTAAAACATATTCATTATTTTTCGTGTAACTATAACTAACATTTTTAAAGTCAATTTGTCCCTCGACTTGCTTAGGTGCAACTGCATTTGTTTCGGTCGTAATATCAACCTCAGTATTTAAAACTTGCTGTACACGATCCGCAGATGGAAATGCTCGCGCGATTTGCATAAATACCATACTTATAGACATAAGTGACATTAAAATAATATTCAAATAGTTTATAAACGCTAAAATAGCTCCTACTTGAAGCGTTCCATCAAATACTTTTTCTCCACCAATCCATAATGTTGCGACAATCCCGCCGCTTACCACTAACATAATGATTGGCATCATTATAGAAATAAGCTGCACCGCTCGAATATTTATCTTCGTTAAATCTGTATTCACTTTGCCAAACTGAGTGATTTCATATTTTTGTCTTACATACGCTTTAATAACACGTACTCCAGATAAATTTTCTTGTAACTTTGTATTCACTTTATCTAATGCTTCTTGCACTTTTTTGAACGTCCCACTCGCTTTACTTGCAATGAATATAATCGCAAGTAATAAAATTGGAACAACTACAAGTAATATAGGAAATAACTCGCGTGCTGTTACAAAAACAATTATTATACTTCCGATAAATAACAAAGGACCACGAACAAGAACACGTAATGTCATCGTCATCGCTGTTTGAATAGAAGTAATATCATTTGTCACAATCGTTAATAACTTTCCAGTTCCGAACGAATCACGATTTTCGCTAGAAAATGTTTCTATTTTCGCAAACACATCTTTTCGTATGTCAGTAGCGAAATTAACAGCTGCTTTTGTAGAATACATCATACACCCAAGTCCTCCAACTAAACCGAGTGCTGCTGCTCCTATCATTAGAAGCCCCATTTTTATTACATAATTCAAATCCCGATTTGCTATCCCAACGTCAATAATATGTTGCATAATAGTCGGTTGTATTAAGTCCATCGCAACCTCAAGTACCATAAATAGCGGTCCAATTATAGCGAAGAACATGTATGGTTTTAAATACTGTAATAACTTACGAAATGATTTCATACATAATCTCCTTTTCCCATGAAATTACCACTGAATAATTCATATCCCTCCCTATTTAAGCGATGTATTTTGTAATTTCTTTCTTATTCCTATTATATTATGTAAATTAATATTTAACATTATTAAATGATACGTATTAATGACTTTTCGGTCAATAAATGTGCTTTATATTACGCAATTAAAAAAACCGTATTCTTAAATTGAAAAAATACGGTTTTCATCTATATAAGTTAAACTACAAAATTTATTCTCAAATTCATTTTTTCAGGTGGACTTCACAAGTATAAACCTATTTAAATAGTATTTATACTTATATACTCCCCATCAAAAATATCTATATAAACAATTAGAACTCTGTTAATACTGGGAATTTATAACCTTTAAAATCTAACTCTTTATTACTTCGCACCATTAAATACTTACTAGACTGAAATTCTGTAAACTGTACATCCTCAATCCCTAATTGATCTGGAGAGAAATAAAATTCGATTTCTGTAAATCTTTCAGAAATTCCCTCGCAAATTTCATCTAAAACTGGAATTACTGGTGCAAACACTCCATATAATTTCAACTTTTCATTATCTACTTCATACACAATTAGAGCATCTAGCTTCTCTGAATAATACAATTTCTCATTCCATTCTGAGTCATACATATTCAAATAAAATGAAGGATGGAAGTTTAATGTTGAAAAATTATTTGAAAGTCTTTGACTACTATCAATAGTTTCATGTATTAACTTTCTATCCTCTTCCATATAATAATCTAACTTTCTAAGTAAGGAATCTTTATTCTTCTTTTTATCATATGGAATAGTCATCAAATACTCCTGCACAACTTTAAACCCAAATGATTCATATAGTTCAGGTTTTTCTGTAAACAATAATGTACATTCACATTTCTTATCGATTTCTTCTATCATTTTATTCATTAATTGTGTCATGAATCCTTGTCTACGAAAATTAGGGTGAGTCATTACCGATTGAATTCCCGCTGCATTTATTCTTTCACCATTTACTAGCAATGGTAACGAAAATGCCGCAACATTTGCAATCGCTTTATCGTCATGTGAAAATGATAAAGCTTTGTATGTATCATCCCAATAACCTCTCTCCGAAAAATCATTCAATGTTTGAATTGTAATCCCAAACACTTCTTCAAATAAAGGAAATAACTGCTCTCTTTTCGGTTCTTCTAAAAGAAGTTTTTCAAAATTTTCAACATTCCCCATGTTGTCCCTCCATACGTTAATTCCATCAAATTAGATATAGTTGTAGAACCTGCTCTTAAAGTAATAGGTCTTACCAATCAATATACTATCATAAAATATAAAAAAAAAGTCTAATTAATTTTATGTTTCGACTATTCGAATATAAGTCGAATAAAACAATATTAGGATTTTTGAATATTAATAAGTTTATTATATAAAAATAGTGCTTTCTAAGTCGTTTTTACTAATAGAAATGCACCATTTATAAAAAATATTTTTTTATTATTTTTTTCCTTCTAATCTCTCCTGCGTGTTAATTTCTTCTCCCCTCATTCGCTTTTCAAACGTTAGTCTCCAACTTGTAGAAAGTGCATGAACATCTAAGATCCTTTTTAATCCTTCTATATTTTGTTTTTCCTTATGCATGATACGATTAGCAAATGCCACTGTTACACCTTTCGGATCAGACTTCAGTAACTTTAACGTATCAACAGGTGATACCCATCCTTCTTTTAATACGCGAAAATAAAATCCTGTATATCCTGTTTCTTGAAAATACAGTGGTAACTTTGGAATATTGTATTTCTTAGCTAATTTAAAACAAGGTTGCCTTGGCTGTGTTACTTGTACAGTTGCTTCTCCAATTTGAAATGTATCACCAATACAAACATCCTCTTCACGCATATCACTAATTGTTATATTTTCTCCAAATGCTCCATACACAAGGTCTTGATTCAATTCTTTTTCCCAATATCCATAATGTTCTCCCGAATATACGCACACCGCTTTATCTACTCCGCCATGATGAACTAAATCCGCCTGGCCATCCCCATTAAATTTTACAAAGGATAAAAACACTGCTTCCTTTACTTGTTTCTTATTTATACCTGTATGAATTACCTTTCCCCCGTACGTAACTTCTTTTGGTAATCCTATATTTAAAGATAATAATTGATATTCATTAGCCATTCTATTTCCTCCTTTAAAGGTGTTACATGAATTTTCTCACTCAATTTATTTTCGCAACTATCTCTGTTATATAAAGATGATTATAAAACCCGAAAAATCATTGTTCAATCCTATTATTTATATAATAATGATAGGTATAGCCTATCATTAAACTTGAGGTGATCCCAATCGAATTACGACAACTTGAATACTTTTTAGCTGTTTCAAAAGAATTACATTTCACAAAAGCAGCTGAGAAATTAAATATTTCACAGCCTTCTCTAAGTCAGCAAATACGTGCATTAGAACATGAAATAGGAATGCCGCTTTTCGATCGCATTGGTAAAAAGATATCTTTAACTGACGCAGGAAGGATTTTATTATTACATAGTAAAACCATTTTTCATGAAGTTGAACAAGCTCGTTCCGCCATTCAAGACTTAAACGGATTACAGCAAGGCTCCTTAACAATAGGGGCTTTGTTAACCGTCGTAAATTACTTACTACCATCAGCTATTTTTAATTTTAATCATTTATATCCAAATATAGAGCTTTCTGTATTAGGGCTTCGTACAGGAGATATTCGCGAAAAATTATTACAAAACGAACTAGATATTGGCATTACATTTCTCCCGGTGCAAGATAAAGAAATTATTTCTATCCCGCTATACAAAAGCGAACTTACATTAGTCGTACCAACCGGTCATCAATTAGCTGAATGTAATCATATATCTATTGCTGAATTACAGAACTATCCTTTAATTCTTTTACCTAAAAATTTCTTTTTAACCGAATTAATTTCATCTCATTGTCAAAAATTCAACTTTAAACCAAAACCAATTTTAGAAATTAGTACGATGGAATCTTTAATCCAAATGGTTTCAAAAGGAATGGGAATTACCGTATTACCAAAACCGTATATAGACTTTTTACAAAATAAAAACATTCAAGCTATTAAAATAGAAAATCCTACTCCAACTATAGAAATAGGGCTTATTTATAGAAAAGATAAATATATGTGTGCTGCAACTCGAGAATTTATTGAGCAACTAAAAATAACAGTACGTTCTTTACAAAGCTAAACGAACAAAAGAGATTATCCTATAAAACCGTTTCACAACGCTCTAGTAGAATAATCTCTTTTCAAAACAAAATACAATATAACTTTTAAACTCAAATAAATTTCAATGTACCTTTTTAGATATTGGAATATATTTCGTAAAATATGCCCCCACTAGTAATAAAACAATTGAAATTAACCAAATAAAAATACCGCCAAAGTTAAACCAATATGCAAGCAAATTTAAGATTGCTAGTGTAAAGCAACAAATTGAAGTTAACGCACTTTTCAATCCTTTTACCCCTGCTTTTTTTCTTTTTTCATAAGTAATATACATTGAAACGGCAATAAATAAGATAAGAACAATCGGTAACATAACTTTTAGCAATGGCAATCCCTCCAGTATATATACCTTTCTATCACCATTTTATCCCATTTAATCTTTTGAAATCAATTCATTATGCTCTTCTCTCCAAAATTCAGCATACGTTGTATTTTTAAATTTCACATTCACCTCAGAAAAAGATAGACTTTCTCCAACTTTCAATGAGTACCAGTCGTTGAAAAGTGGAGATCCAAAACAAATATTCATTGTGCGATTATGCAAATCAAATAAGACAGAATGCAAAGTTCCAAACCATTCTTCATAATTATGTACTGTCAGCCCAGTAGGATACTCTTTTTCTACTAAACCTTTTAAAGATTCCATACTCACTTATTCATTTCGGTTTAAATGATCATACAATGTGTGATATCTGTTTGTAGATTGTTCTAATCTTCTATTATTCAATTTTTGAATAGGCACACTAATCGCATGGTTTGTTGATACGATAAAATCATGACTTTCCTCCTCAATTGTGGTTATTGATTTATATCCGTCAAATATTTCAATACGCGCTGCGTCTAGAGGATCCGCTACAATTAGATTGACATTACTTGCAATTGGCATTTCAACTATTAGTAATTTCGCCTCCTGCACATTTTTACATTTCTCCAATAACACTCGAATTACCGCAAAACATTGTAAACCATTTAACACTGGCTTTCGTAAGCCTTCAATATTTCCTACTGGTTGACCACATGCTGAAAATGTAACAGCTAACCCATGCTCGTTAACTCCTTCTGTTCGTCCGAAATATTGAGTAGAAAAGCCACTATGCACATATGCACCTTCAACATGTGTTGAGCAAAAACGCATATCATCTATTTTTGGCGACAAATCATAATTTCTTAATACATATGTGTGCTTTGAATCTGTCTTTTTAGGTAATACGACACAATGACTACATCCTGCTTTTAATAGTGTTTGGTAATAATACATCATATGTTTAGAAGGAATTTTCAACACTTCACAAAAACCTTCAATTTCTTCATTAATCCCAGGACAATATTGATGTAATATATTTCTAGATTCCGTCCAATAGTTTTCTGATACTAAATGTTCTTGTTGTATAAATTGTGGAATGAGATACGGATGACTTTTCACAAACTCTCCTTGTTGCTTTCCGATATCATAATGACTTCCTTTTAATGATGAAAAGTACCCCTTTACTTCATACATCACATTTCCCCCTCACATTGAATATATCCATATCATATTAAAAGGATTTTATTCATTCTTGATGTTTTTTACTGTTTTTCAAATCAAATTTGGCTGGAATAAAGAAAACAATTATAAAATAAAAATTAGGAAACTGTAATCATTAACAGTTTCCTAATTTACCTATACTATATTATCCCCTCTTCCACCAACGTTTCTGCAATTTGAACAGAGTTCCAAGCGGCACCTTTTAATAAATTATCGGCAACGATCCAAAGATGGAAACCATTTGGTGTATCAGGGTCTTTTCTAATTCTCCCGACAAATGTATCTATTTTTCCTTCTGCATTCAATGGCATTGGATACAACTGTTCACTAGGGTTATCTTGTAATATAACACCTGATGCATCCAGCAACACTGCTCTTATTTCTGCGACAGTTGCTTCTTTTTCAAGTTCAATATAAACCGATTCTGAATGCCCTGAAACAACTGGAACACGCACACAAGTAGCTGCCATTTTTAAATTGGGATCTTCTAAAATTTTCTTCGTCTCTTGAATCATTTTTACTTCTTCAAATGTGAAATCATTATCTGTGAATATATCTACTTGTGGCAGTACATTAAATGCAATTGGATAATGTATTTTATCTTTTTTCACGGGCAGTATAGTACTTTCCACTTCTTCACCTGCAAGCATTGACTTAGCCTGTTCTGTCAATTCATGAATCGCGTGAACTCCTGAGCCTGATACAGCTTGATATGTTGAAACAATAATTCGTTCTATACCAAATGATTTTCGTATTGGCTGAAGAGCTGTCACCATCTGTAATGCTGAACAATTCGGAACTGCAATGATACCGTTATGTTCCTTTAAAGTGTGCGCATTTACTTCTGGAACAACGAGCGGTACATCGTGAGCCATTCGGTATTCACTCGTGTTGTCAATTACGATTGCACCACTAGAGACTGCATGATTAACAAATCGTTTGGAGACTTCTCCTCCAGCGCTAAAAAAGGCAATATCTACCCCTTCAAAACTAGTTGTTTTTGCCTCTTGTATCATTATCTCTCGTCCTTGAAACTGCACTACCTTACCAGCGGATCGTTTTGACGAAAGCAATGTAACTTCAACTATTTTAAATTTAGTTTCTTTCTCTAACAGTTCAATAATTTTCTGTCCAACTGCACCTGTAGCCCCCACAACAGCTACATGATAGCCCTTTTCAATCATCTTTTCTCCTCCAATACCACTTAAATAAATATTTCTACAATTTCATTTTATAAAGAATTTAACCATTTGGAAAATTGAAATACGTGATATAATCATTCACAAATCATGATAATAAAAGAGGGATCGCTTATGGAAATGAGACATGTTAAAACATTTTGTGCCATCGTTAAGTATGGTAGTTTTTCTAAAGCTGCTCAAACGTTAAGGTATGCGCAATCTACTGTAACAGCACATATGAAAGCATTAGAGAACGATTTACATCTCCCTCTTTTTGATCGATTAGGGAAAAAAGTTCTTCTTACAAAAGCAGGTCATCAATTTCACCCTTATGCTCTAGAATTACTTGCTATTTATGAAAAAGCACAAGAAATCCCTCAAAATAGTGATAATTTAGAGGGAACATTAAGTATTACATCTAACGAATCATTAGCAGTGTACCGATTACCACAATTATTACGTACTTACAAACAGGAAAATCCGAAAGTAAATATAATACTGGAAACAAATACAAACGAACAT
This sequence comes from Bacillus cereus group sp. BfR-BA-01309, assembly GCF_022664315.1. Classification (NCBI taxonomy): domain Bacteria; kingdom Bacillati; phylum Bacillota; class Bacilli; order Caryophanales; family Bacillaceae; genus Bacillus; species Bacillus cereus group sp. BfR-BA-01309. The sequence continues at coordinate 88,175 of NZ_JAKUHE010000001.1, read as the reverse complement.
GCAATGAATAAGCTACGTGAAGGAGAAACAGATGTTATTTTCATAATTGGAGAAAGTATGGAGCATAATGATTTTATTACGCGTACTTTTTGTAATGAATCATTTGGATGGATTTTACCTTCCCACTACTCTACGCACTCTAATCCATTTTGTTTATTAAAGGATACCCAGTTTATCTTTACAGAGCAAAGCTGTGGCTATAGACAAATGGTAGATCGTTTTTTACGTCAAAGCGGGAATATTCCAGCTAAAACATTTGAAACTTCCAACGTTGAAGTCATTAAACAATCTGTCATGTGTGAGTTAGGAATTTCAATTCTTCCTTACATCGTTGTACAAGAAAGTTGTGAAAAAGAGCAACTCTGTTTTCAGCCCATCGAAACGCCAGCAGTTATTCAAAGCCACGTAATCTATCATAAATCTAGATGGATTTCACCCGTTTTACAATCGTTTCTTTCCTTACTAGAGAAAGACTAAAAGGTGCACACAAAAAAGAGTAACTGCCTAATAAGCACTTACTCTCTTCCAATGTTATCTTATTTATTAGTCTGTCCCCCGCCTGCAATTAATTTACTGCCTGAATATGTACCTTTTTGCATAAACAATTGATTGATTAATTCTTTTTGTTCCGCTTCTGACAGTACTCCTTTCCCTTCGCCTAAATTGCCGCTTTGTAATTTCCAAATCTTATTGTGATCCGCGTCCATCTTTTCATATTTCCCTTGTTTCCATCTCTCTAAAATGTCTGCATATGTATTTCCTTGTACTAGATCATTACTCTTTACAATATCAAGTAAACTTTCAATACGTTCTTGTGTGATAAAAATATAACCCCACTTTTGATCAGCTTTCGTTTTTTGATGTGCCATTTCATGTAAAGCTGTCTGTATGTTCTCATCTGTCCACTTGAAATTTTTATTAAAACCGCTATTTGGTAATGAATGATTGCCATTTTCTAAAAGCTTTGCATCTTCAGCTTTTACATTACTATCCGCTAGTACTTCTGCCGCTGGAGCAGCTGGTGATGCCTTTTTCGCAGCTGGTTTACTATTATTCAAATAATACAGCATACCATATGTTACACCTACTCCGATTACCGCCATACCAGCTATTATACCTATTATTTTTAATAATGTTTTCATCTTGCTTGTTTCCTCCCGTATATCCCATTCATAATATCTATTTACAAAAAACAGATGCAGCATCTCTTTTTTCGCTGCTTACTACAATTTTTTTCATACTAGTTAACATAAACATAACTTTTACTTTCTAGAAATGTAGCAACTCCATCCTCATCGTTACTTTTAGCAATAAATTTAGCGACTGCCTTTAATTCCTCAACAGCGTTGCTCATCGCTACACCAAACCCACAATTCTCTATCATTTCCATATCATTGTAGTCATCGCCAAAGGCAATAACTTCAGATACACCTCGATTTAAGTACTGTAAAACATATTGAATACTATTCCATTTTGAAACTTCTGCATGCATAATTTGACACAATGTCCCGTCATCTGTAATGACTGCCTTGCATTCATCAGGCAATTCTTTAATAAATTTCTGGTTTATAGAGCCTTTCGTACAAATAATTGCTTTAGAAGCTTTTTCAAAGTCTAAATCTCTTACATCCATAATTTCACATGGTATATTACCAAAATAATCAGTAACATCAAAATTTGAATACAACTTATCACCTATTTCAAGACAAATTTCATAAAGATTATACTTGTTTGCTATTTCTATGATTTCTAAAATATTATTTTTAGAAATCTTCATTTCATATAAAATATCATTCCCTTTAAGAACTAGAGCCCCGTTATAACAAATGATAATCTCACTCTTTAACACGTCGGGAATATACTGTTTTATAGCTCTTGGCGGCCTTGCCGTAGCAAAAATCAATTCGTCTCCATTATTTTTACATTCTCTTAAAACATTAATAGATTTCTCTGAAATTGTTTTATCACTTTTTAATAAAGTCCCATCGAGATCTGAAATTATAATTTTTTTCATACTTACATTTATTCTCCTTTCGCAAATAATAACTCGAAATATTGATTATTTGTTGAATCAACTGAGTTTTGGTAAGTAGTTAATCTTTATCTACTTTTTTCAAGTCTCATTTTCATTTATTACATAGTCTCTATTTCCTGAATCACATATACATTTCCTTATATTATATTTCTTTCCTTTATAAATTGAAAGATTATTCTGTAAAAATAACCCATCTATTTCAAATGCAAATCCACCTCTAAGCATTTCATTTTTACTTTATAAAAATATATGCTAGCCTACATATAAAGGAGATGAATAAATATGAGTTACAAATTGGGATCAAGGACATATGAAACTCTCTACACTTTTAAAATATATTCACGCTCTTATTAGGAATAAAAATGTCTATGGTATTGATATTTGCGGTGAACTACCGGTTTATCCTTCTCATCTCTTTCTAGCTACATATACAAATGCCATTAAGAAAAATGAAGAAGCAAACTTACAAATTTTAAAATCAATTTATAATAGATAAAAAAAACAACGAGCACCTTATAAGGCACTCGTTGTTTTTATGCACGTTGTTCTTTTAACCACTTCGTAATCGTATCTAACCTCGAAATATCAAAACGGCTCCCTTCAGACACATTTAAATTGTTTAAACTTTTCACAATTGCTAATTCATTCGATTTTACACTTTTCGCATCAATCATTTTGCAATACCCGTCTGTAACAGCATTTAAATTTTCATAATAACGTTGAAACGATTTTGATATTTGTAAATGTTTTTCAAAGTTTCTTCTTCTTTTTGTCTCGTCAGATTCTTTCCGTTTTCTAAGTTCTTCATCATTCGTATATAAATAAAAATATTGATCAGGAAAACCAATTTCCCTATGTATCAGCTTTTCTTTATAAAAGTTTTCTATTAAAGATAACGGCTGATTAAATACCTCAAAATGGAAACACCAATTATAACTAATTGGCTGATAAATATCACCATCAAGTATTACTAATTCATACTGCTCTGACTTCTGCACTGCTATTTCCCAGCGCTCTACTTGTTTTTCAAAATACCAGGTTGTATGCTCATTTTTTGGTCTTTCAAATAAAAAATTCACTTCAGGTATAATATAAGCACCATAATTTTTTTCTAACTCACGACAAGTGCTGCTCTTACCAACAGCACTTGCTCCCTCAAACGCTATAATCCCCATTGTTTCTCCCACTTTCATTAACTTAAATCTCTTTGCCTCGCTTTTTTCCCCCATAACTGTCTCCATAATACAATTGAAGAGATAGAAAGCATGATTGTTGTTATGATACTCCCCTCAATTCCAAACGACCCTCCATGAAGGAATTCCGATCCGCTTGTTACAGGTTTAAAGAGTGGTGTAGAATACATCGTCATTCCACTTACTGCAAAGCCATAAATATTAAACTGTGCCCAATTCCACAACGAATGCCACGCGCATATCCCCCAAAGACTACTGTCCTTCAGAACATAAAAAGCTGCAAATACACCAACTAATATTATATTCGAAATTGAAAGAATTGTAATACCTGGATTTAGTAAATGAAGAAAGCCAAATAAAAAAGAAGTTACAACAACTCCGATCCATATACGGCTTCTAACAGAAAGGACTGGAAATAACCAACCTCGAACAACTATTTCTTCTGTTGCACCTTGTATTAAAAAAGCAACTAAAGACCCCACAATTCCAAATATAGCGGTTGGTGTAATTTGTTGCATTTGTAGTTGTACATTTCCTGTTAATAAAAGTAGCATGACTGGTATTGAAATGAAAACAAAACCTATTAATGCACCTCTCAAATATTTTCTCATCCACTCGTTTCTCCAAAAGCCAATGGATGAAATTGATCTTTTTTCTACGAATCTAATCCATAAAAAAACAAAAAATATAGCACCTCCAAACGTCAATACCATCTCAATATCGCTATAAATTGCCTTCATTAAAAGTGTTTCTGCTTTCGGTAAAAACAACATAAATAACATGAACAATTCACCTAAAGTTAAAAATACAATTGCAAGTATAACAGCGAATATTGGATGAACTTTTTTTCTTCCCTCTTTGGCTGCTTCAATTGTTTTAAATTGCAATATTCTCGCCTCCTTAACAAATATATCAACACTATTCTTATACTATATATCGTTTTCCTAACACAAATTTCCAATAAAAATATTCAATGTTTAGCATAAACCCAAATTTGGAATAATATATAAATAAAAGAGATGACTTTGTGCGTTTTACTATTATCACCAAGATTATTCGCTGGTATTACCAGCACTTGCTATTTCCCACCATTTGTTGTAAGATAGTAATTAAGGTCAATTTAACACTATATTTTCTTTGCATATTATCAAGTATCAATCTGGAACATTTTGTACTCCTTATGGGTTTTTGATAATATGTGAACTTTTATTTTTCATTCAAATAAGGCCGATCATATTGTAATCTTTTTAAATTTTAGGAGGCATTACCATGACATTAACAGGTAAAGTAAAATGGTTTAACAGCGAAAAAGGTTTCGGTTTCATCGAAGTTGCAGACGGTAACGACGTATTCGTTCACTTCTCAGCTATCACTGGCGACGGCTTCAAATCTCTTGACGAAGGTCAAGAAGTTAGCTTCGAAGTTGAAGACGGTAACCGTGGACCTCAAGCTAAAAACGTTGTAAAGCTATAATTCAAACAATAAAAAGGTTGTTACCAGCTCGGTTAACAACCTTTTTAATATATAACTAAAATTTTTTACATAAAAGGAGTGGTTATATGTATCGCAATCGAAAGAACGATGTAGCAGAGGTACCACCAGAACAAACGCCTGTTTGGGAATGTGAAGCAGATGATTGTTTAGGGTGGATGAGAAAGAACTTTTCATTTGAAGAAGAGCCTAAATGCCCTTTATGTAAAAGTAGCATGAAAAGCGGAGAACGTTTATTACCTAAATTAGGTTAATTTTTACTTAACCCCTCTTTTATAAGAGGGGTTTTTTATTATAAATTTATATTCTCTACATCCGTTCGAACTATAGAATACAATAGCGCATCATGTTGCTTATTTCCTTGATGAATGTATCCACGTAATAACCCTTCCTTATGAAAGCCTATTTTAGATAACATTTTACAAGAAGTAACATTTTCAGGATATGTAATAGCTCCAATTCTAAATAAGCCTAAATCTTGAAATCCATAATGAATAATTTCTTGAGCCGCTTCTGACGCATAACCATTCCCCCAATAACGAGGATGTAAGTCATATCCAATTTCAGATCGTTTACTCCATAGCTGTAAATTATTTAATCCTATTGTACCTACTAAAGTATTTGTTTCTTTTAATACAATCCCCCATCGTATTGCCTTTTTCTCGAAGTAATTTTTTGAAAAAGATTCAATCATACGTGAAGCTTGTCCAAACTCTGTAAAAGAATTCATACCGTAATAACATGTTACTTCATCCAATGAAAAAATTTCATATATTTTTTGACAATAAGATTGTTCTATTTCAACTAAACGTAAACGTTCTGTTTCTAATATAGGAAATGCCACAGGATCACTCCTTTCTTTCTACACATTCATTATAGCAGAAAAAGTATTTATAATTAGGAAAGTCCTCAATGTCCCATTAATCAAATATTTCTAGAGAAGCTTATCCTCTTAATTCAATACGAACTAAGAGTAACCCTTCTTACTATTGCATGAATAGAAAAAATAAAGAGATGATCAAAGTACTATGATCATCTCTTTATTCTCTATTTTTAAAATGAATTTTTTCATTTCCATCACTCCACTCAAAATAATATGTCTAATAATTTCGATTCCGTACTCACTTTTCCCTTCTAAAACAACACCCTTCCCCATACATTTATGGTAAAATATAGTTAATGTCATATTTTATTGTGGAGGTGTAAATGTTCTATGTATATATTCATCGGCTTGTCCCTCTTACTCATATTACTCATTTTTTTATTCGCAAAAAAGTTCGCTCCAAACTCATTTATGATGACTAGTTTTAAAGGCAATAGCTTTAAAACTTTTTCAATCGGCATTTTAATTGCAGCCACTCTTTCTCTTTCATATGGAATCTATCACGCAGCAACATATCAACCTAAACATTTAGATATCACACTACAAAATCAAAACTTTACTGTTTTCGGTAATGTTGGAGAGGTTGGATATTTCTCAGAAGAATTACTAAAAAAAGATACAGAAGTTGAACTATATTTCGCCTCTTGGAAACCAATGCAATTAAATAACCCAGAAATAATAGTAAACTATCCTTCCGGTAAACAGGAAACATGGAAACCGAACATAACATTAATTCCTGCCAATAAATTAAAAGAACAACATAATATAAAAGAACTCTATCAACTCTCATCATATTCATTTAAAGAATCCGGGAACATAACCTTAACAATTACTGAGAATAATACAACAAATAAAAAGGTCTCAATTCAAGTAAAATAAATAAAATGTCCCTCCAACATAACGGAGGGACATTTTATTTATATATGTATTATTAATTTGACGGTTCATGCAATGTTGCCATTATTTCATTTGCAGTGTTCTTTCCATTTCCAATACATGCGCCAATTCCGACACCGTAATATGACGCACCAGCTAAGTATACATTAGGATAAAGATCCGTCATTTTTTCTTGTAATGTTTGAACCGCTTGATTATGTTCTAAATGATATTTCGGCATTAAATCTTTCCAATTTGTAACTTCAACTACTTCTGGTTCACCTTTAATTCCGAGACTCTTTTCAATATCATATAAAGCGACTCTTACTAATTCTTCTTCACTATAGTTTTGAATCGTTTCATATACTGGATTGGTACTCTTATAAAACATTCTTACTAATAGCTTTTGTTTTCCAGATGTATGTTTCCACTTCCGGCTTGTCCATGTACAAGCATCACAATGTAAATCACTATTTTCCGTTACGATAAATCCTGTGCCGTCCGCCGGTAATTGTTCATCTAATATGTCAAATCCTAAGTAAATACTAATAAGAGATGAGTTTTTAAATGTATGAAACTGCTCGTTTAACTCATTAGACTGTAATAAAGATTCTGCGATATTATGCGGAGCTGCTACAACAACATAATCAGCTTGGATTGATTCGTGATTTGCAAAGGAGATTTCATAGCGATTACCTTGTTTCCTTACAGCTGTCGTTACAACACCTTTCTTAACAACAGTCTCAGTTAGCACTTCTTCTAAACGATCAATAATCGTAGATAGTCCACCTTTAAATGATACGAACTTTTTGTTTCCTGCTGATTGAAACTGTTTTTTATTCTCTTCAAAACCTTTAATAATACTTCCATATTTATTTTTATAATCCAGTAAATACGGTAATGTCGATGCCATAGTAAGTTCATTCAATTTACCGGAATATACACCTGAAAGCACTGGGGCAATTTGTCTTTCCACTAATTCTTTCCCTAAAAAGCTTTCTAAAAATACAGCAAGTGAAGTATCTTTTGTAAACTCTTTATTTTTCGTTATGAAATCTTTTAAAGCAACAATTTTCCCTTTCGTTGATACTAGCGTACTGCTGAACAATGACTCGACACTCATCGGTATCCCAAATATAGTGTCAGAAGGAATTGGATGTAAAGTATTATCAGAATATATGTAAGAAATACCTGTTTCGTTATATACCATTTGTTCTTCTAAATTTAAATCTTTTACAAGTGGCATAACATGTTCATTACGAGCAACGATAGAATCTGCCCCTGATTCCATAATAAAATCTTTTTCTTCTACACTATGGATTTTACCGCCTAAATACTTTTCTTTTTCTACAAGGATTAAATTTAAATCAACATTATAATCCTTTTTTAATTTTTCTAAATAAAACATAGTAGAAAGTCCCGTTATACCTCCACCGATAACAACAACTGTTTTCATATGTGCTGCGCTCCTAACCGATACAATTAATAATTCCTTTATTATTATACCCAAAAGTCCTTATATTCGACTAGCAGCTTGTGCATTCTGTAAGAAATTAGACAATATATTCGAATAGATTTCCGGTTGATCATTATGCACTAAATGACCAGCAAACGGAATTACAGCAATATGTATATTGTCGTTTAATTGTTTGAAGGTTGTGGCAGCTACAACTTCATCTTCTGAATCTCCCCCAGCAATACAAAGTGTAGGAACTTGAAGATTACCTACATCGCCAGCTTCATCGAATGGATACCAATCTTTAACTTGCCACGATTCAAGCAATGCTTTCCAATCACTTTTTTCATGAATTTGATTCATATAAGTTACAACTTCTTCATTTTCCATCAATTGCTGATGACACTTCGCTTCATACTCTTGAGACTCCTCCCAATTTTCTCTCTTAAGCGGAAAGATACCTGAAAAAGTTAATGTTCTCACTCTATCTGGATAGTTTTTTGCAAATAATAATGCGACTAATCCTCCTAGGGAAACACCAGCTATATGACATCTATCAATTTGTAAATGTACTAACGTATCATTTATATCCTTTACAGAACGTAGGAAATAATTCTCTAATGTCCCCCCTGACTTTCCATGCCCTCTTAAATCAGGACGAATGACTTGATAATTTTCTTCTTGAAAGAATGCTACCTGCTCTTCAAATTCTACTAAACCTGTCGTACCACCAGAATGTAACAGCATAATTGGCTCCCCTTCACCTGAAATATGCGTATATAAAATCATATATGCCCCTCCTTCCAAATTGAATATTCTATTAATTAACAGTATATAGAATATTTATCTGAATTTCCAAATAAAAAAGAACTATAACATTTTCACATCATGTCATAGTTCTTTTTATTTTAAAAACATAAAGTAATTAATCAATTTGTCTATTTCTTGGCTTAATGCCAGTACTTTTTCATGTTGAATTCCATAATCCGATACTAAATATAACAACTCTTCTTTTTTAATTTCTATTACTTTCTCTAATTTCACTAATTCCATGTCGTTTTACTTCTCTCTCCAATACTAAAATGTATGTATTTTAGTATAGCCTATTTACATAATTAGTAAAAGTAAAATACGTATGTAAAATCTTACAAATTTTAAAATAATAGACTAACTACAAAGAAATTTTAAATTTACCCCCTTTATATAGATCATTAGACTCCATTACATATTAATAATAAATCGAAATTTCTCTAATGTTATTTCTTTATATTTTGGAGCTCTCTTTATATGATCAAAATAACTATATGAGAATTTAAAGACATGTCCGAAATTCCAATCAAATGTACTATAGTCTTTTAACCAAAATTGATTTTCTGTTGGTAATATATGAGCACGTTTAGATTCGATTAAAGGTAAACGGTCTATTGGTGAGTGCAAGTTTATTTCAGTATTCGGCATAAGATTTTGACTAGCACGTAACACGTATACTAGCTTTAACAGTGGTCGCATCGCTCGATGGAATATATCTCTATGCCCTAAGTCATACATAATATTAATTGCATGAGAAAAAGTAAGTAAATGACCCATTAAATCATGGTGTGCTTCCGCTCTATAAATAATATTAAATTGCGAGAGCTCCTTCAAAATAAATGTAGATAATTGTTTCGGATTTCTTAATTCATTTACTATCTCATCTTTTATATGTAATTGTTTTACTTCCTTTGTTGTAAAACCAATCCACGATCTACCAGGAATTGTTTTACGAAACGAAAATATAAGGTTAGTAATCCCTTCAATCTCTTGATTATCGCCCCATTTTTGTAACTCTTTCATAGCTAATAAACTTAATGCAGCATAAATGACATTATGCCCCACCCAATGAAGTTCATCAATTGTATGTTCCAATGATTCTATAATCATTTTTTCAGCACTTTGAAAATCAATTTCTTCTTTATTATTGATGATTCCACCTAGATTTTGCTTGTTCAGCATCCTTTTTGTTTGGGAAAAGATATTACGAGTTATTTCTTCTTCCATATTGTTATCTTTTATGAAAAAATAACTAGCAATTGCAGCTGCTCCGAAATGTGCATGCCAAATATCATTTGTTTGTCTTTTACATTGAGCAATAATTGAAAGGCCACTTTTTAGAACAGTTTTATTTTCCATCTTTTTATCCCCCATAATAAAAATTACTTTATACTCATCCTAAAGATGGCGTCAATACAAATAAAATATGATTGGATTCATCACTTTTATTCAAAAAACGATGTTTCACATTTGGCGGAATACGTACAACATCGCCTTCTTCTAAAAAATATTCTTTTCCTTCTAACTCCACATACACTTCTCCTTTCATGACAACAGCAATCTCTTCCTTATCTTCATGTGAATAATGACTTTCCGTTGTTTTTGCTTGTTTATTTAAATCCATCATTAACATTTCAATACGAGCTTTCATAAAATCCGGTGTTAATACATCATACACAATGTGATCATTGTTTTCCCTATATACTTTTTTCCGATCTTTTTTCTTAGAAATGAGTGAATCTGTATCGATTTCATTAATAAAAAGTGTAAATAATGGTACATTTAATGCTTTCGCAATTAATTCCAATACACTTAAAGAAGGATTCGCATGTCCTCTTTCAATTTGACTAATTAATGACGTGCTAATCCCTGCATAATCAGCAAATTCACGAATTGTCATATTATTTTTCTTACGATAACTTAATACAGTTTGTCCGAGTCTATCATGGATCATAGTAAAAACTTCCTTTCGTCCATCATATTGCAGCTTTCGCTGTCTTTGTGCTGACATAGTAAACAAAGGCAAATAATCCTTTCCTATCATCTCAGTGACTTATATACTTACCTTTGTACATTATATCGTATTAAGTTCATTATAATAAACATTGTATCGGAGGAACAAACTGTGAAATCACCTATTCTCTCATATTGCATCTTATTTTTTGGCGTATTCGCCCTATCAACTTCAGCAATTTTTGTCAAATTAGCAGACGCTCCTGCGGCTATCGTTGCTTTTTATCGATTATTCTTTGCTGGACTGATTCTGTTACCGTTATTACTATTTAATAAAAATAATCGAAGTGAGCTAAAAACATTAACAAGAAGACAATGGGGATTCGGATTCCTATCGGGGTTATTTTTGGCCGCACATTATGTACTTTGGTTTGAATCCTTACAATATACTTCTGTAGCAAGCTCTACAGTTATCGTAACGTTACAACCTTTATTTTCAATGATTGGTGGTTACTTTTTATTTAAGGAGAGATTTACGAAAGGAGCAGTTATTGGTTGCCTAATCGCCATTTCTGGAAGTAGCGTTATCGGATGGCAAGATTTCCAAATTAGCGGAGAAGCTTTATACGGGGACATTTTAGCGTTTATTGCAGCTGGAATTATTACCGCATACTTTTTCATTAGCCAACATGTTCGTAAAGATTTATCACTTATACCGTATTCGGTAATTAGTTATGGAAGTAGCGCCTGTTTTCTTGGTATATTTGCTTACATGCAAAACGAAGCTTTCATCCATTATTCTACACAAACTTGGGTATGCTTTATTGGCTTAGCTTTCATTGCAACGATTTTAGGGCAAACAATTTTTAATTGGTTATTAAAATGGATGAGTGCTACTGTAATATCTATGAGTATTTTAGGAGAAACAATTGGGACTTGTATACTAGCGTACTTTATATTAAATGAGACCATTTCTATACAACAAGGACTAGGCATTACAGTTATTTTTATTGGCTTAGCATTATTTTTATTGCAACCAAAACTGCCTAACAACAACTAACAAATAAAAAGCATGACAGTATACTGTCATGCTTTTCACTATTCATTATGTACGATTAAACCATCAGGTCTAAAACGACTCATCATTATTTCATTAATAAACTTTCCGTGAGCCTTCAAATTCCCTATCTTTACTCCCTCTTCTACAAATCCGAATTTTTCATATAGTGACTTCGCTTTAGGATTCGTTTCTAAAACACCAAGCTCTACTCGCTCTAACATTAACCAATTATCAGCTAAATCAAGCATTTTTGTAAGAAGTGCTTTCCCAATACCTTTATTATGATATTCACTATCTACCCCTATAAATAAATCACCCGAATGAGATCTACGGCCTGGACTTTGAGTTAACCCAACAAATCCAACAACTTCCCCGTCACACTCTGCAACAAATTCAAATTGATTTAGCGCTAAATTTCGAATTCTATTTTCCATTGCATCTACACGCATACTAGGCAAGAAAACCATATAAGGTAAAACATCATCTTGTATACATATACGATGAATAGCTCTAGCATCTTGAATTTCTACCGCTCTTACTTTGATCCCCATATCTTTTCTCCTCCATATCCATAACAATTCATATTCATTCTAGAACCATGGGTGAAAGCCCTTCTCTTCTATATTTCTTTATGTTATTTTTACATAATTATTTCAGTATAGCATCCGATTTACGAAAACCTTATCTACACCGAATTACAGGTTAACTTTTTACTTTATTATATAACTCAAGTAGATTTTCAATTGGAATACCATTTATTTTCATACCAGTTATATCACAATTTTCTATTTCAATATTTTTCAGATTACTATTACTTATCGTACTACCTTCTAAATCACATCTATTAAATAAAATAGGATTTTTATCTTCTCCAAGACTTGTATCTGTAAATTGAACTCCACCTAAAGTCACAAAAGAAAATTTACTACCAGAAAGATTTAAATCTGCATATGAAGAACTTCTAAAATTTATATTTCTAAATTTTGATTGACTTACATTACAATTACTCATATTCATATGCATTATATTACTCCCAACAAATGAAATGTTTTTTGCATTCACTTGATAATACTCTGTATTTGCTAGATTACAGTTTTCGTATTGGCTATTTTTCATGTCTTTATTCTTCATTAGGTTCCCTTCAACCGACTCTACAGTTATTCTTTTTACATAACAATACTCATCTTCAGATTTAAAAATTATTTCATAGCCCATTTTTTTATAAAAATGATGATTATTACGTTGTCTACTAGATGTTTCGAGATCCCAAATCCTTATGCTTGGATATTCCTCTTCTATTAATTTAATAACTTTTGATCCAATTCCTTTTCCTTGATAAACAGGCTCTACAAAAATACGATCAATTCGGCCATATGACTTGCCTGAGATCGTAACTATAATTCCCCCGATTATTTTCCCATCTATTATCACTTTGTAACAATCCAATTCTTCAATCGAATATTTCATCATTTCAACTGAAGAATAACCTGGTGGTTGGATGTTATAGTCAATTACATCCCCTTGACCGCATAGCCATCGTTTTGCTTCTTCATCAAATGTTTTTGTCATTATTTCTGTTAACTTTACAGCATCTAAAATTGTAGCTTTTTCTATATAAATTATCGTCATTTTATTTTCCCCTTCATTGCTACAAACCAATAACTTTTGTGAACGAAATAGTTATTCATTTACTTTTATTTTTAAATTTTTGCCCATGATTACATATGGAACATCATTTTTACTTGGATGAAATGGCTCTAATACATCCACCCAATCTAATCTTTCATATAACGAACGCGCCTTTTGATTGTTTATTTGTGTTGTTAAAACGCTCGTTCTATTTGAAATCCCTTCTAATAATTCATTATGTAATCTTGTTCCAAGTCCTTCATTTCCATATTGCGGGTCCACTGCTAACTCTACAAATTCAAAACAATCTTCTAACCATTGCTCTACTTGTCCACAATTTAATGATTTTCTCATTAATTGATTAAAGTACTGTCCTTCTAATGAGCGATAACCATAAGTAAAACCAATAACTTCATTTTCATCATTTAGGGCTATCACGCCTTTAAAATCTGTATACCCCATGTGTCTTGTAATTCGTTCTACCATTTCATCAAAATTTTTTTATCAAATACTTTACAATATAGTTTTGCCATATTCATAATTATGGCTTGATCTTTTCCTATAGGTAATATTCTCATTTTTTGCCTCCTATTTTTAGTAATTATATTTCAAAGTTTTTATAAATAATCTTAAAATAAAGAATATTAAAACTACATACATATCTTTATATTACTAAATACAATAAACCTACACAATAAAAAGCTCTAGAGCATATTCAAAGAAATTCACGCTTTAGAGCTTTTTTTGTATTTCATTTTCTTCATTCGTTAAGCACTTTTCGTACCATAGTCTTCAATCGTCAGCTTAACATTATATTTGATTGGTGTCTTACTAAACACCTTATCCCAATTCTTTTCAACTTTCTTCCATACTTCTGGATACTCGATTTTCAAACTAGTGCTGAAACCAGCAACGTCAGTTTTATATTCCTTTTGAATCTTTTGTAATGTATGATGTACCAATCGCTTCACTTCTTGTTCCGTTGTTTGCTCTGCTCTTTTGAGAAATGCATTTTTAAATGCCGCATCAGACGCCCAACTTTCAGATATTCGCCCTACAGACTGAACATTTACATCAAAAGAAATTTTATCTCCTTTTACATGGGATTTAATTTTACCTTTTATAGATTTTATTTCATACATAACAGGTTTTTTCGTCTTTTTATCATAACTTTTCACTAAACCACCTTTTCCATTTGCAGTTATCCACGTTAAACCTTCTAATTCACTTTCATTCAAACAGCCACGGAGTTTTTTTGTACTTCCTTTAATTACGGCAGCACCAACGTACTTCACTTCTCCGTTTATAGAAATTACATTCGGCAAAAGAAAACTCCCGCCAGATTTCACCTTCCCTGGTAGTTTAGCAAGCGACACAGGTGCTAATAATCGTGAGGTTCGATACCGATTATCCTCAATTTCCAGTAAGCGGAACGCTGGAATTTCTCCTGGTTCTTTTGATTTTAACGCATCTCTAGCAAGCCCTTTACTAACTATAACAAGACAACTAGGTCGCATCTCATTATCACGAATAAAGAAATCCATCAACTGTGTTATGTTATATGTTCGAACAATGTCTTCACTTACTACTATTACTTTCGTATGATCAAAAATGATAGGCCTTTGTCTTCTTAATGCTACTTCACGAATAGATTGATGAAGTGAATCACCTGTTTCTGAAACATTCATATAAGCTTTTTGTTGCGCTACTCCACCTTTTCCTCCATTTGATGATGATTGTGCTCTAACAAATTGATAGGTGGTTGTTATTGCGTGCTTCTTATTTTTATAACCACCGCCCTCTTCTTCGATTTCTTTCTCAATCTTTGTTTCTTGTTCTTTATCTATTGCTAAACCCATTGCAAAACCCAATTCCTCAATTTCACGACCGCTCCAGCACCCTGTTAGTAATAAAGGAAAAACAATTAGCGTTAATCTTATAATGATTTTTCTAATTTTAAGATTTTGAGTCATAACTTTGCTTCCTCCACTTCGAAATCATAAGAAGTAGAAAAGGAATAATACCAAATAATATTATTGCTCCGTTACTAATCATATTTCCAAGTTCAAATAATTCATTAATATTTTTTGGAAGTCCTGCAATGATATATATTATTGGAAGTAATCCATACAAAAAGGAATGAATATTCTTATTAAATATCTGTGCTAATCCTAACGCAGCTGCGTAATAACAAATTGTATACGTTGCAAAAATTTGCATAGTCCATATCACTAGTAACAAAGATTCAAATCGTTCAAAAACTAAACCTTGAATCTCAAAACTTCTCATAAGATCAATTGTAGGCCATGTTCTCACTAATACCCCATCGATAGAAAATGCACCTATAACCATCACCACTGTAATGACATAAAAAAAAATCGGAATCGTAGTACCAATTATAATAACCTTGACAGCTTGAGATGGCTTCTTCATAAATGCTAAAAGGAATAACATGATTTCTGCACCCGTATATGCCGTTGTTGTTGTTTTTAGGCCTTTTAGTGCTGGAAGAATCCCTAATCCCAATACAGGACGGAGGTTATTAAATTCGAATATTCCGACACTCATAAACGATGTCACTAAAAAAATAAGAACTGTAATTGGAAAAATAATTTCAAATATACGTGCTATCGCATTTATTCCTCCTAAGTTTAAATAAAGACTTATCCACATAAATGGCATAATAATGGCCCAATCAGGCGTACCTTCTAATAGAAAGAAACTCGTTATCCCTGTTAACGTTCTCAGTTGAAATGAAGCGGATGAAAAAAAATAACAGATAATCGACAAGCTAATTAATACTCCAAGCCATTTCCCTACAATTTCCTGGCTATATTGATAAAATGTTTTTTCAGGAAATTGTTGACTTAATTTCACGATAATTATTCCTGCAATTATCGCGATTACCCCTCCTAAAATAACAGTTATCCAAACATCAGGTGTATGTATTTTCTCAGCTGCTGTTCTAGGTAAAGTGAGAATGCCGATAGCAAGTATAGTATTAATCAGAATAACAATTGCTTGTGACGTTGGAATTTTATCTTTTGAATTGATTATCATTCCTTTTCCTTTCCTTTCCTTACATAGTCTTTTAAATTCAACATTTTTGGACGCCGTTTCATCATCTGAATTGGCATTCGAAACATAAAATCCTTCCAATCAGAAAATTGATATAAAACAGCTGGACTAGCATAAGGTACACCAAAACTTTTAAGCCTTGCAATATGACTACATATAAAGAGGAAAAATAGTACAACTCCATATAAACCAAATATCGCTGCGAAAAACATTGCGACAAAGCGAAGAATGCGTAATGGGATTGCCGTACTATAATGGGAAAGAGCAAAAGAAGAAATAGCTGTGGACGCTACAACAATTACCATTATTGGACTCACAATTCCAGCTGATACGGCAGCTTGTCCAATGATTAATCCTCCTACAATTCCCATCGCTGACCCAATCGGCTTAGGCAGTCTTAATCCTGCTTCTCGTAAAATTTCGATTGCAATTTCCATAAACAAAGCCTCTATAATCGCAGGGAATGGAACACCTTCTCGTCCTCCTATAATTGAAATTGCCAATTTAGTCGGAATCAATCCAGGATGAAATGATATAAATGAAATGTACAGAGCTGGAGCAAATAATGAAATAAAAGCCGTTACAAAGCGTAATAACCGAATCAACGTACCGGGTATCCAGCGCTCATAATAATCTTCAGGTGATTGCATCATCATACTAAATGTAACCGGAACGATTAACGCAAAAGGTGTTCCATCTAATAAAATTGCAACCCTCCCCTCCATTAATGCCGCAATCACTTTATCAGGCCGTTCCGTACTCTGCACTTGTGGGAAGGGACTAAGATAATTGTCTTCAATTAGTTGTTCTACATAACCTGATTCCGGTACATTATCAATATTAATTTTCTGAATCCTCTTCTTAACTTCTTCTACTAATTCTAAATCAGCTATTTCTTTCATAAAGGCGACAACCAACTCTTTCTTTGCCCGTTCTCCTACTTGTAATTTTATTAAAGATAACCCTTCATTTTCGCCGTGTAAACGTAACAAGGCCGTATTATCAGACAAAACTTCTGTGAAACCTACCCGCGGCCCTCTAACTGATCCCTCTGATATTGGTTCTTCAACATTACGCGTTTTTCCCTTTTTTGTATTTAGTATTAATACATCTGAAAACCCATCAATTAATAATGCCGTTGAACCCATTAACACTTTTGGCATCATTTTTTGTATAGATTGTACTTCATCAATTCCACTAACAGGAAGAACACGGTTTTTAATAAATTCTTTTGAAATGCTCTCTTTTACATTAAATGATTCACCTTTATACGTATCATAAAAATTACACATCAGTGATTTCAAAATATGCATATCAATAAGATCTAAATTAGACAGCCCTTCAATAAAGACAATAACAGCTCGAATGCTAGTCCCGCCGATGTTAAACTCTCGACAATAAACATCCGAGTTATAAATTATCTCTTTTTGTATAGCCTCCAAATCTGAATTAAAATTACCTGTAAAAAAATACTCAGAAACTTTAGTAGGATTATCCCTATTTGTTTTAGCCTGTCCTTGACTTTGATTAACCATTGAATCCTGTTCTTTCACCTTCATCACTCTTTCTTACAAAGCTTCAAGTACATTCGAACCTGTTAACCTCCTTCCCTAGTTCTCGCCTTCTCCAAATGTCCATATTCTTCTTCAATTGAATCTAACATTAATTCCAAATTAGTTTGTTGGATTATTCTTTTTCTAATTGACGAATCCAACTAAAGAACTTTGAAACAACATATGGAATTACAAATACAATAAAAGCTTGTAAAAAAATTTTCCACTTCGGAAAATAAACGATAATTGTTTCCCACATTTTAATCATCCTATAACAACATATAATATAGAAAATTTCTCACTGAATGGAATTTCTTACAAATTATTATGTCTGATAAGAAAATTTCAATTCATTTAACAATTCAGCAGCCATAGTCTTCATCGTTTATACTGAAAATAACTATGATTAATCCTTCCAACGTATAAAAAAGGTTGCTGATAAAATCAGTTTTACTGACTTTGTCGGCAACCTTCTTTTTTATAAAGTATCTCTATTTCTTAATTGCTTCTCTTCTCCCTAATGATTTCCAGGCCAAAAAGCAAAGGACCTAAAACAACTGTAATTGCTGGTACAATACCAAATTGAACGAGAACTTGAATTGGAAGTGTACCTAATTTTGCAAAAGTTCCTGCTAAGATTAATCCTGCTGATGTAATGACACTACCTGTTTGTAAACCAACGAATTCATTTTCCTTATTCATTGCTACTATACCTTTAAAACCTGTATATTCTATATGTCTATTTATTCGTTCAATCATTTCATTGAAACTTGTTTTCTCAAATGCTCTACAATACAATTTTTCCATATTATGAATTAGGATTTCATCTTTTCAATTCTCACGTAATTCCCTTTATTTCGTCCCCTACTAAAATATTCGAACTCTTCACCAGTTGTAAAATAAAGGAGATTAAAACTTTTATATCTATTTACTATTAGACCACAAATGAAGCTATATTTCCTATAAATACTTATTTATATTTTAAAAGGCTAACTCCCTGGTTTTTATCATAACTATTTATTCCTTTTCGTTTAAGATTTTCATTTTATATCTACAAAATATCCATTCACATATTTCTAGAAATACATCCACATACTATAAATAAATCAAATGAAATTCGGAGGATGCATACATGAATAACAAAAATGTAAATAAAAAAGAAAATGTTACCAAAAATGCTACACCTATTCAAAATAATAATAATGCAAATCTCAATATCGAAGAACAAGCAATGAACGGCTTATATGGAATGCCAGAAACCGCTATTGAAGATGCTGAACACGGTGAAGCTGAAGATTTGACTTAAAAAAAATTAATAAACAATATAGAAAAAAGCCAAGGAAAATATCCTTGGCTTTTTCAACTATGCATCCACTTTTTGTATCTCTTCACTCTTTCTTGAAAGCTTTCCTGGCCAAAAAGCAAAGCGTCCTAGAACAACTGTAATTGCTGGTACAAGTAACGGTCTTACGATAAACGTATCTAGTAATACTCCAATTGCAGTTACAATACCAAATTGAACAAGAACTTGAATTGGCAGTGTACCTAATACTGCAAAAGTTCCTGCTAAAATTAAACCTGCGGATGTAATGACACTACCTGTTTGTATAACGCCATTTTTTACTGCATCCAGGTGATTTTGTGTCTTTCTGTTTTTCCATATTTCTGAAACCATAAAAATATTATAATCTTCACCTAAAGCAACTAGAAATACGAATGCATACAACGGTATCGCACCTTGAATGGCCGGCGCTCCCATACCGAAGTGAAGTAATATCCATCCTGCGCCTAATGCTGAGAAGAATGATAAAACAACAGTTACAATTAAATAAATCATCGCGACAATTGATCGTAAGTAAACAAGTAATAATAAAGCTATAATACTAATCATTACTGGAATGATAACTGCTTCATCACGTTCTGTAATTTGCTTTGTATCGTATAATGACGCCGTTTCTCCGCCAATCCACAATTGATCTTCAGCATTACTAATCTCTGCATTTTTTAATACTTTTTCTACACTGTTTTTCAATTTAGGGATTTGATCTAACGCTTCAATTGAGTATGGATTTTCAGCTAAAGAAACCTCATACATTTGTATTTGCTTATTTTCTTTACCCTCTTTTGGGTCTTTCACAGTTTTTACGAAAGAAAATTTCTCTAGTTCTTCTTTAATAGGAAGCTCTTTTCCCTTCGAATCAACAACAACTTTTACTGGCGCTAGTTCACCCGCTGAGAAATGATCACTAATTAACGTAAATCCTTCGCGGGAAGGCATATCTTTAGGAAACGATTCTAGTAAGTCATATGTGTATTGAATACGTGGTACAAATGAAGCCAATCCACCTAATACAAATACAGTGAGCATAATTATTGTCCACGGTCTTCGTACTACAACATCTCCAAGTTTTTTACTAAAGGCACCTTTTGATTTTTTAACTTTTACGACTTTCTTTTTCTTTCTTGCAAATTCTTCATTCATTGAAGCTGTTCTCGGTATAAATGGGAAGAATGCAGTTCTACCGAAAATTAATAATAACGCTGGTAAAATTGTTAAAGCAGCAATTCCCATTATGAATACAGCAACACTAAATGGCACTGCAAACCGATGAAAGGCACCATAATGAGCAAGTAATAATGTTCCTAATCCAAGTACAACAGTTAACGCACTCATTATAATTGCTCCGCCAGAAGCTTTCATTGCAAATTGCAGCGCCTTATATTTACTTTCTTCTTCTAACAAGTACTCTCGATATCTCGAAATTAAAAATAGACAATAATCCGTTCCAGCACCAAACAATAATACTGTCATAATTGATATCGCTTGGGCATCTACTTTAATCCATCCGTGATCAGCTAAAAAACCAAGTGTAGGACTAATAATACCGTATGCAAAACCAACAACAAGTAAAGGTAAAATTGCTAAAATCGGTGAACGATACAATAAAATTAATAAGACTAATACTAGTAGTACAGTAGCAACTAACAATTTCACATCTGCTTGACTAAATAAACTAACTGCATCCGTTTGAATCCCTACAGGTCCAGATAATCGAATATGTAAACCAGAGTCACTTATTTTTCGTTTAAATGGATCTTCATCGACCTTACTATTCACTATGTTTCTTAAATCATCAAGATTTCCTTTTAATATATCTGTTCCAGCCGTCTTGTTAAAGAATACTGGTGTAACAAATGATGTACCATCTTTTGATGCACTTTTTGATAATACTTGTTCCGGAATTGTATCAAATGGCGGTAATGTTGATTGTTCCTTTAAAGGACTGGCCTTTAATTCCTTATAAACGTCTTGTATAAGTTTATAATCCTGTGACTGTAATCCACCATCTCTATACCATACTACTAACAATGGGTTTCCTGCATTATTCGGAAACTCTTTGTTCATAAGCGCTTCCGCTTGCTGCGACATAGCTGTTTCAGGTAAATTTTTCGGATTCGGTTCTTTCGTACTATTTACTTGTGGTAACGTAAATGAAAGTAATAATGTAATAAGAATCCATAACGTTAAAGTTATCCATTGTGTATGCTTCCCTGCTACAAGCCTTCCTAACATATGTAACGGGTGCTTTTTCATAAAACCCCACCTTCCTTTTCTCCTCCAATATTAATTATATATACCGGTCGGTTAATTAATCAAGAATGAATAAAAATTTGTGTTATAATTATCTCAACAATACATGTCAGGAGCGAATGGATTTGGAACAAAAACAACGTCCTCTCGGGAGGCCTCGTCGAAATAAAAATACAAAATCTAAAAAAGAAATGATTTTAGAAGTTGCAACTCGGTTATTTCTTACTCAAAATTATCAAGTTGTTTCAATGGATGAAGTTGCAAAAGTTTGTGGTGTTACGAAAGCAACCGTCTACTATTACTATTCAACAAAAGCCGATTTATTTACCGCTACAATGCTTCAAATGATGATACGTATACGAGAGAATATGCACCAAATACTCTCTACAAATAAAAACTTGGAAGAAAGACTATTGGACTTCGCTAAAGTCTATTTACACGCAACGATGGATATTGATATGAAAAATTTTATGAAAGATGCAAAACTATCATTATCTGAAGAACAATTGAAAGAATTAAAAGACGCTGAAGATAGCATGTATGATGTATTGGAAAAAGCACTCAATAATGCAATGCAAATTGGAGAAATCCCGAAAGGAAACGCTACATTTGCTGCTCATGCTTTCATATCTTTATTATCAATTGGGAATTTTAAAGATGAAAATCACAATCCTATTCTTGCAAATATAGATGAATTAGCACAAGAAATTGTTTCTTTTTATTGGAACGGTTTAGGCCGTTAATCTTAATTAGATTTCATTTAATAAAAGAGCATGTTTGAATTTTTTCAAACATGCTCTTTTATTAAAAAAAATATAAGTAAACCAAAAAGAAGAAGCCCCACTATCTTATTATTTGTTTTGTCATTCCAACAGAAAATGCCTCAAATCCTATAGATTCATAATAAGATTGCAATTTTTCCACACACATAAGTTGTGGTATAACCTTGTTTTGTTCACAGTGCCGGATTAATCGTTTTACTATTTCTTTTCCGATACCTATGGACTGATACTCTGGCAATACACAAACACCACAAATAACACCCGTAATTACACCATCCGATATAATACGCCCCATCCCTACTAATTTCTTATCATCAAAAGCATACATTGCATACCAACTTCGTTTACACATTTGTTCTAACTCGTTAACCGTTAATTGAAGCGAATTCCATCCTAAAGATTCATATAACGCTAATAATCCATTGAAATCTGTCGGGTGTTCCATTGTGTAATTAATACTATTATTCATGTGAATACTCCTTATTCTGTCGTTTGTTTGTACTTCATAAAATTAGTCTTAATATGAAATTAGCTTAAACAAACTTCCATAAGAACAATATTATTCCTTCTCAACATAAAATAAAAAGAAGTTAACCTCAGCTCAGTTAACTTCTTTTATATAAATCTATCATTATTTTATCAACCAAAAATCATACAGCTACAGACGATCAAAACAAACAAAACTAATAAACCATTTGAAAAATAACCCATAGAATACTACCCCTTTATTTCATTATGTAAAAGATTTTAACATAAAATTATTTACAACATAATAACTGAAAAAGACATTGCATGCATTAGTTATTCGTATTTAGTAATATTTCCTTTCCGGTCATACTCTCCTCTCCTAAAAGCATCTCTCATACTCTTCTATTTCAATTCATATAATTTTATAAAAAATATAGTAAACATTAATTTACTATAATAGATTAAATTATTTGATTTAAAATTAAAATAGTAATAAAATAATTACTAAACGCATAAAGGAAGCGAAAATGATGACCCAAAACGAATTATTAAACGAATACATGAATTTGTTATTAAATATGTCAGGTACTTTCAAATTATTATCGGAAAAATCATCTGAATTTACACATATAGAGCAACACGTAGTGGAATATATCGCACAACAAAAGGTGCCTGTAAATTTAAAAATGATTGCTAGTTATTTAAATATACCTAAACAGCAATTAAGCGTGACAGTTCGCAATTTAGAACTAAACGGATATATTATAAAAAAACAAGATACGGTAGACAAAAGAGCTATACTCATTTCTCTGACAGAAAAAGCTGAAAAGGTACATTATGAGAGATGGAAACAAATATATAATAATTTCACTCATAATCTTGAGAAACTAAGTGAAGAAGATCAACGTGATTTAACTTACGGATTGTATAAAACAAATAAAATGCTTTCAAAAATGTTAAATAACGATTAAAAATACAAATAATTTTTTATTACACGGAGGATGTTTCATGGTTAAAGAAATAGATATACATTCAGTACAAGGTACGATGCTTATTCCGCTATGGGGACGTGCGTATGGCAGTGAGAACAATAAAGGTATTTTAGATGATACAGAGGCTATTCGTATTATTAAAGAATGTGATTTTGACTTCTCCTCAATAGCAAATACATTTGGTGAATACGGATGCATCACATACATTACTCGCGCACGAAAAATTGATGATACGATAAAAAAATTCATTATAAAACATCCAAATGCTACTATTGTAAATATCGGTTCTGGACTAGACACTACTTTTTCTAGAATTGATAACGGTACGATACATTGGTATAATCTTGATTTGCCCGATGCTATTTCATTTCGAAAAGCATTAATTGAAGATACACCAAGGAATATTAGTATAGCTAAATCATTTTTTGATACTTCTTGGTTTGACGATATAAAATATAATCCAGACGATGGGATTCTTTTTATATCAGCTGGCGTGTTTTATTACTTTAAAGAAGAGGATTTGAAGAAAATCATAGTCGCTATGTCAAAACGTTTCCCTGGAGGCGAATTATACTTTGACGCTGAATCAAAATTCGCACTGAATCTTTCAAATGCTACAGTCAAAAAATCAGGTAATAATGGCGCCCTAATGTATTTTTATATAAATAATCCAAAGACTCTAGAAAAATGGTCTTCAAACATAAAAGTATTAAGCTGCTCTCCTTTCTTTAAACATATACCTACAAATAAAGATTGGGATGGTAGTACACGTATAATGATGCGAATTGTAAACTTAATAAAGATGTTGAAGTTTGTTCATGTGCGGTTCAATAGAAAATAAGTAAAGGAGACCTTAAGTTTTCAAGGTCTTCTTCACTTATTTTTCAACCGCTTTAGTTACTGACTTATAATTGTATTGTATAGATATAAACTCTTCACAAAAATATATTCACTACTTCTTACCCTCCTCTATAAGAATAGCTTTTTTACTCGAAAATAGATTTTTAAAAATCCCTATCCCCATAATTAATAGACCTATCCCAACTAATTTATTAATTTGTAATGGAATGCTCTCTATTCCAAATAATCCGAATGTATCAATACATAATGCAACAACTAATTGAGTAATAAGACTAATGAGCACCGTATACGCTGGACCTAAACTCTTTATTGCACCCATTATACAAATAATTAACCCAATGCCAAACAATCCACTTACATAAAACAAATAATTTGTAGTATACACTTTAATGCTAATACTGTTTTCTGTAATGATATAAAATAGAATAGAACTTATGAGACCTATTCCAAGAACACATGAAGTTGTTAACCACTGTCCTACACTTTCATTTACCTTTGCATTAAAAACAGATTGCAAGCTAATGAATACACCTGCTACTATAGCTAAACTAAATCCAATCATACTCCCTCTCCCCTTTTCATTGCTCATATATATTATTTTTAGCAATTTCCTTCATTCTCAAAAAATCTTTAATTACAATAACTCCATTGTTCTTTTCAATTAATTTCTCTTTATAAAATTTTTGTAACACCCGAATTACGTGCCTATAACTTACTCCTATAAAATCCGCAATACTTGACACTGAAGTTGCATCCAAATCTTCTTTATACATATTTCCGTTACTATCAGTGAAAATAGAAAGTAAATAACTAGCTACACGTACTTCTACCGGATAAAGTAAATTAAGAGCTGTAAAACGTGTCGATATTTTTAATGTGTTCGCAATGTTTGCAAGTAAGAAGTTCATAAATATAGGATCATGTAATAACTTGTTTCTAATAATCGTATGAGAAATGGAGATTGCTATAACCTCTGAACAAGTTTCAACAGCATTATGCGCTTTGCTATTTTGTATGAATTCAATATCACCAACAACCGCCAATGGATTGATAAAACGAAGGATCAGTTTCTTTCCCTCTGGTGTAATCGTATAAACTTTTACTTTACCTTTAACAACAAAAAATAAATGATCCATTTCGTCATCTATATTGCAAAGAAGCTCGCCTTTTTCAAAATAATTCACTTGAAAATAAGCTGTATCTATTTCTGAAAAAATTTCAAGCATTTTATTAATTTCTAAATAATGTGTAATTAAATCTGATTTATTCTCCACTTTCATTTCCTCCTTTCATTTACATATTAAATACAACGATACCTATAATCATTACTATTGTTCCCACAATATGATATCTCTCCATCTGTATCTTTTTCATTTGAAATAATCCTTTCATCTCAATAAAAGTTGCTGTTAACAATTGAGCAACCATAAGTGTCCCAGCTGTTAATGTAACTCCCATTGAATGTATCGCTATTGTTTCTGCACAAATAATTAACCCGCCAAGTGCACCAGCTACTAAATATATTTTTTTCACATCCTTCAATTCCGCTATTTTCTCTTCTTTCTTTAACAAAAATATTGTTGTTGCAATAAGGAATCCAATGAAATGCGTAATAATACTCGTCGACCATATACCAATATGTGAACTAAGTTTCGCATTAAATGTGCCTTGAAGTGTAATAAATACGCCAGCTAAAACAGCAAATACAATACCTTTCAAAAAATCATCTCCTAATCTTCTATTTCTGACTTAATTAAACGCTATAATCCTATAAAGGCAAAAGGACAAATGTCACATCAGTATGAAAATAACTGCGAATGAACATAAAAAAATGCACCTCAAATATTTGAGATACATTTTCATTTTTATATCAATATATATAATTTAAATAATTATAACTACGCTACATTAACAGATTTCTTCTTCAAAACATACTTTACAAATATGAAACGCACAAGTGGTCCCATAATAATTAATTGTAATGGATACGCCATAATGAAATTTTTAATAAAAATTGAAAAATACATCGAAATAAACGAGTCTCCTTGTAGTCCACCATGTAAATACATCATAGCCATTCCGTAAAAAGACATAAAGAAAACCATTCCAATTACCATAGCTGTCGCCATCGCAATAATCATATTTACTTTTTTCGATTTGTCAAACGGTAACGCGAATACAATTTTTTTCGCACAAGGTCCAACGATACATATTTCAATTAACAGTGCAATAATGAATCCAATTACTAGTTCTAATGCGATCTCCTTAATATGAATTGGTCCCCCCGTTCCATTCATCAATAAATTATAAAACGTCATTACAATAACCATCCCAAGGCACATCATCATACCAAACTGGAGACTTTCCTTTCTTGTAGTTGGCAATTTCTATCATCCTTTCTGTTTAAGTCTTTGTCATTATATCGATTTTGGAAATCTCTTCGTAAGTGAACATTTTGTGAACAAATTTAAAGCGTTATTATATATCCTTTCCTTTCCGCTGAAATTTTTACTTTTTATTTATAAAGGTTATGCATATATCAATATTGAATTATTTAATTTAACTTTGTAATACCTGATATTTACTACTAGGAGGATAACCATGAATGAACAAGAGTTTTACGCATATCACATCGTAACAAGGAAAAAGATGAAGACGGGACAAATCATTGATTTCGATAAAAATCAAACGAATACCCTCTTTCATTTCTTTTTTGAAAGAGAACATTTAAATTCTAACGGTGAAGATACTATGCAAATTTTAAAAGAACATTATACAAATGAAGAATTACATATAAAGAATGAAAATGCTAAAGTAGTTATGAATTATATGGATCAAACAATTAGAGCAGTTAGAGAAACGATTGTAGAAATGGTAAGACTACAAGAATTCCCTGAATACCCTTCCCGATTATCTTGTTTGTATGCTGCAAAGAGCTATGAAGATGCTTTAAAATGGAAAGCATTATTTGATTCTTACAATCGAGAAGTTTTGCAGATTGTTAAACTACGAGTAATTGGACATTGTTTTGAAGGTGACGGAAATCTTTTACCGAAAGAAGATGGTATTCCTTTTTCTCAAAAAATTGAACAAGCTAGAGAGTATTGGAAAGGAACTGTAAATAATGAACTTCCTGAGTTACTAATCAATGGAAAAATTGAAGTGGTGGAAATTATTGATGATTTTTCTGCAATTCATATTTAATTCCTAACTAAATCATATAGGATGGAGATTAACAAAGATGAAAAAAGTGTACTTCAATCATGATGGTGGTGTAGATGATTTAATTTCACTATTTTTATTACTACAGATGGATAATGTCGAGCTAACAGGTGTTTCAATTATCCCTGCAGATTGCTATTTAGAACCCGCAATGTCTGCAAGTCGTAAAATTATTGATCGTTTCAGCAAAGGAAATATTGAAGTAGCTGCATCAAATTCCCGTGCGAAAAATCCATTTCCAAAAGACTGGCGGATGCATGCATTTTATGTAGATGCTTTACCCATTTTAAATGAGTCTGGAAAAGTTGTAACACCTATAGCGGCAAAACCTGCACATCACCACTTAATTGAAAGCCTACTACAAACTGAAGAGAAAACAACTTTATTATTTACAGGGCCGCTTACCGATTTAGCGCGTGCACTATATGAAGCACCTATAATCGAAGAAAAAATTGAGCGCCTGATTTGGATGGGAGGAACATTTCGTACTGCCGGCAATGTACATGAACCAGAACATGATGGAACAGCTGAGTGGAATTCATTTTGGGACCCTGAAGCAGTAGCTCGTGTTTGGGGATCAAAAATCAAAATTGACTTAGTGACACTAGAAAGTACAAACCAAGTCCCATTAACTATAGACATACGTGAACGTTGGGCAAAAGAGAGAAAATATATTGGTATTGATTTCCTTGGTCAATGTTATGCAATGGTCCCTCCTCTCGTTCATTTCTCAACGAACTCTACTTACTATTTGTGGGATGTATTAACTGCTGCACTTGTCGGGAAATCTGACCTTGCAAAATCACAAACAATTAATAGTATTGTTCATACATATGGACCTAGTCAGGGGCGTACAGTGGAATTTGATGGTGGGCGACCTGTAAATGTCGTTTATGATGTAAAACGTGATGTATTCTTTGAATATATTACTAAATTAGCAAAAAAAGTTGCTACTTAAAACCTCAATTTTACGAAAAATAACTTTTAAGATTACAATACATATATTCTAAGAAATCACTTCTAAAAGTTAGAAACCCAAACGAAAAATATATTAAGAATGATATACTTTAATTAATATAACATGGGGTGATAAGATGGATTACGAGTTACTAAAAGAAAGAATAGAAATAATAACTTCTAGAATTAAAGAAATAGGCGGTGAAGTTCAAGAAGTTTGTATAGATGAACCATCTTCTCTTGAAAAGATAATCCAAGTAGAAGAAAAACTTGGTGTTATATTACCAAATAGTTTCAAAAAAGTACTTTTAGAGTTCTCAGGAAATTTTAGCTTACGCTGGTTTTTACCTGACGATATGGAGATACCAAATGAATTCAGTGAAATTTTTTGTGGAACACCCCACTGGAGTTTAGAAAATCTTTTTGAGTTTGAAAAAGAACGAAAAGATTGGATTGACACAGTTTTTCCAAATCCTGAAGATGAATATGATGTAGTATGGCATAACAAATTAGCATTTTGTGAAGTGGGAAATGGAGATTATTTAGCATTTGATATGAAAAATGATATAGATGCACCGGTAATTTATCTAAGTCACGACAATGGGGAAGGACATGGATATAAAATCGCGAATAATTTCATTGAATTTATTGATAATTGGTCAAGAGTAGCTTTTGTGGGATGTGAGGATTGGCAGTGGTTACCTTTCACTACCCGTTTTGATAGTGGTATAAATTCAGATGATGAGCCCGCCAAAAAATTTAGAAATTGGTTAAAACTTAATATTTAACTATTGAAAAGAGTATTGAATCAACTTTCAATACTCTTTTTATGCAGTTTAATTATATTTGATTTATATAGTGTCTTACTGATTATTCATTTCATAACCATTTACAAAAAACGTTATTGTTTCTAATTCATCTTCATTTAATTCTCTATCTATGTCTAGTTTATACGCTGCCTTTATTCTCTCTTCATCGCCTTTATGAATTTCTGTATAAGTTCCCACCGTTTTTAACAAATGCATTTCTTGTAAAAACTCAGCCCGACTTATAGCTGTCCCATGAGAAAGAATATAGGTTTCAGCATCAAATGCCTCCAACTCTTCGATTAATTTAAACGTTCGTTTCGTCGTATAGTTCCATTTTGAAGAAAAGATATCTGCATATATACAGTCTCCTAAAAATAATATCTTTTCTTCTTTCACGTAAATAACAACTGAATCATGCGCATGATCTCCGCCGACATGTTTTAACACGCATGTCACTTCACCAAGGTCTAATTCAATTTGATTCTGGAACGTTAAGGTTGGAGGAATAATTTTAATATTTCTCGCTTTTTCTTCAAACTCTTTTTTGATGCAATCCGCACAAAATGCAATTTCAGTACCCTCTTTTACGCGTGCGTCCAACGCTTCATCTGTCCATTCATAAGATACTAGTGATTGCATTTCTTTTTTCGTTTCAGTATGCGCAATAGTTAATGCATCTTGTAGTATAGGCAATCCAAAAATATGATCCCAGTGCCAATGCGTTAATGCTACGAAATCCGGACTTGATACATTTTGTTCTTGTAGCATTTCTAGAAATAATTGTGCATGTTCTTCTGAATTCCCTGCATCAATCATTACAATTTTTTCTTGTCCAACGATCATTCCTAATATAGGTCTATCTGTTTCAGAAACAGGTGTCATATACCAAAATGAGTTTCCTATTTTTTTAAGTTGCTGCATAATTAGCTCCTCCATTTACTACTATTCTTTTCAATTATTATCTGTAAAACCTTCATCCAGCATAAAGCATGAAATAACACTATTTTTTCTTCCGACAAACTACTACCATAGAATAGCAATCTTCCCCTAACTCATTTCCTTCCCAATCATTATGTATATGTAATAATTCAAATCCATTCGCTGCTAATAATCTGTCTAACTCCTGCGGATATGTATAGCGAAGATCAATCGTTGTTTTCAGTTCTTCTACTTTCACATCATCCTCATAAAACCTTCTTGTTGTTATGTAGTGCTGTATTTGCTGAATTGAATCGTATGTCATTTCAGTATATAAATCACATTTTCTTCCCTTTTCATCACTAATAGTTGTCCAATATTCTTCTGTAGATGGTTGTATTAATTCTTCTTTTGAAGGAAAACGTGTATCGAATATAAATATACCATTATCAGCTAACACATGATGAATAGATGTTAATAAATTATTTTGATCAGTATTCATAAGAAAATGCTGAAATCCGTGACCAACCATAAATGCTAACGGAATCGTTTCTTCAATCTTTAATTGTAAGCAGTCTTGTTGTAGCCATTTTACTTTTTTATACTCCGTAGATTTTCTCTTCGCTTCAGCAAGCATACCTTCATGTATATCTACACCGATCATTTTATATCCGTTTTCTATAAAGGGAAGTGTAACTCTCCCTGTTCCGCAAGCAATATCTAGAATCCATTCATTTTTGATATTTAATTTTTGTGCCCATGATAGTAAAAACGGAAAATCTGACAAACTTTTATTTTCCACATCATATTGTTTTGGATTTTCATATTCAGATAGACTCCATTTTGTATGCAAACTTATTCCCTATTTCCACTTAAATTTAATATGTAAATTATAACGAATTATTAGTTTTTTCTCTATAATCAAACACAATTACTTGGACTAATCTAACTTTCCTTTTCGTAAGCTAAAAATAAGTGGAAGAATCGGAGTGTGATACGATGGAACGATTATGGATTCCTATGATAGTTACATTTTTTTCATTCGGTGGATTACTATTAGGCGGTGCTGTCGGCATTGCTACGCGCCAGCTAATTGAAGAAAAAATGCATCGTTTATATGCATTATGTGGCGGAATTTTGCTCGGTCTTTTATCCCTTGAAATTATTCCTGAAACATTTGCAAGCTATGAAATAATTGGCCCTATACTCGGTATAGCTATCGGTATTTTAGTTATGAGCTTATTAGATAACTATTGTCATCATCCAATGATACATAAAAAAGATCAACAAGCATGGCAAACTTTCCTTTTTCTTTCTTTTGCTATATTTATTCATAATTTGCCGAGTGGCTTTGCATTAGGTACAGCATTTATAAATCATAATGACTCTGCCATTCCTTTCTTACTTGCGATTGTTATTCACCATATTCCCGAAGGCTTAGCATTAATCATCCCCTTCCTATTTACAAAGCATAAATATATTTCATTTTTATTAACAACTTTATTACTTTCTCTTATCCTCGGTACAGGTACTGTTTTTGGAATTTTGATGGAAGGAAAGGCTTTACATTTACAAGGGCTCATTATGGGGAGCGCTATCGGTTCACTTGGCTATGTCACAATTCATGAAATGCTTTGGAAAGCAAAGAAACAGCTCTCTTTCCTTTCATTTTTAACATGGGCAACTAGCGGTTTTTTCCTAATAACAGTATTTACACTATTTACTGGTCATCATTAAAGATAATAATATTATTATTTGTATATTTTTCCTTTTTCTCCAAAACATAATAGTATCTACCTAATTATAAGGAGGAAACATTATGTTTGGGAAAACAGCCGGTGAAGCACTAGTTGACCTATTAATTGACTGGGGAGTAGAACACATATACGGAATGCCTGGAGATTCTATCAATTCTATAATTGAAGCTTTAAGAAAAAAACAAGATAAAATCAAATTTATTCAAGTTCGCCATGAAGAAGCTGGCGCACTAGCAGCTGCTGCCTATGCTAAGTTAACAGGAAAACTCGGCGTTTGTATGGCAATCGCAGGACCGGGTGCTATTCATTTATTAAATGGTTTGTATGATGCAAAACTTGATAAAGCCCCTGTTCTAGCAATTTCAGGTCAAGTAGAGACAGATTTACTCGGGACAGATTTTTTTCAAGAAGTTAACTTAGAAAGATTGTTCGATGATGTCGCAGTTTATAACCAGCGCATTATGTCAGCAGAACAACTACCTGCTGTCGTAAATCAAGCGATTCGAATGGCTTATACGAAAAAAGGTGTATCTGTTCTTACAATTCCAGATGATGTTCCGAAATTCGAAGTAAAAAGCGGTGCTCGTGTTACAAATACTTCTTTTACATTACCTGAGTTATTTCCGCAAGAAGAAGATTTACACGCTGCAAAACTCGCAATAAATGAAGCGAAAAAGCCAGTTATTTTAGCTGGAAAAGGTGCAAAACATGCGAGAGAATCTTTACTTACTTTCGCAGAACACATTGGTGCTCCAAT
The DNA here is from genome assembly GCF_022664315.1 of Bacillus cereus group sp. BfR-BA-01309. Lineage (NCBI taxonomy): Bacteria > Bacillati > Bacillota > Bacilli > Caryophanales > Bacillaceae > Bacillus > Bacillus cereus group sp. BfR-BA-01309. The sequence goes on along the minus strand of NZ_JAKUHE010000001.1, from coordinate 55,043 downwards.
TGTACTTACATTACCAGCTAAAGGAATTATCCCTGACGAACATCCACTTTGTATCGGTGGATTAGGATTAATTGGAACAAAACCTTCTTATGATGCAATGAAACATGCAGATACTTTAATTATGGTTGGTACTTCTTATCCGTTCACCGGTTTCTTACCCGAAAAAGCAAAAACAATCCATATCGATACTGATCCTGCCCAAATCGGAAAACGTTACGCTACAGATATCGGCTTAGCTGGTGATGCTGATAAAACATTAAAATGGTTAATTGAAAATGTAGAAAAACACGAGGACCATTCCTTCTTAGAGCATCATCAAGAAATGATGAAAAAGTGGGAGGAAAAATTACACGATCAAGAAGACGATACTTCTACTCCAATTAAGCCACAACGTGTTATGCATGCACTGCAACAAGTAGCTCATGATGATGCAATATTATCAGTCGATGTCGGAAATGTAACCGTTTGGACAGCAAGGCACTTCCGTATGACAAATCAGCAATTTATTATTTCTAGCTGGCTCGCAACACTTGGCTGCGGTTTACCTGGTGCCCTTGCTGGAAAAATTGCTTTCCCGGATAAACAAGTATTTGCTGTTTGTGGTGATGGTGGTTTCGGAATGACAATGAACGATTTCGTAACAGCTGTTAAATATAAACTGCCAATCGTTGTCGTCGTTTTAAATAATAATAAAATCGCCATGATTAAATTCGAACAAGAAGTTATGGGGAATATCGAATTTGGTACAGACTTAACAAACCCTGATTTTGCAAAATACGCAGAGGCGTGTGGAGGTATTGGATACCGTGTTGAGAATGTCAATGAACTACTTCCTGCTTTCGAAAGTGCGATAAAACAAAATAGACCGTGTATTATTGATGTTGTTGTTGATGCAAATGAAGCACCAATGCCAGCAAAAATCACCTTTGGTCAGGCCGCTGGTTATACGAAGCATATGATAAAAGAATTATTTGAAGAAGGTAAGATTGATTTACCACCACTATAAACAAAAAAGATAGCTGAAAACGATTTGTCTTCAGCTATCTCTTTTATTTTTGTATCTCACTATAGAAAGAAAAATCATTCACAGTATGCTGTATTTGTTTCTCTTCCTTCATTTCTTTATCCTTGTTCTTAGATGTTCTTACATTGCCTAGTTTAATCGCATCTTGCATACTATTACTTACTAGATTTCCCGCAAGAATTGTCATACTATAAAAAGCAATCGGTATAAGTACAATCCATGTATGAGTCGTTAAGTGGCGGAAGTTTTGACCAATTAGACCCGTCCATTCTTTTGTTACACTATCTGGGTCCATTCCACTGAAGGTTATTGTTCCACCAAAAAATAATTGCAACAAACCAAGGTGTAAAAGAAGCAATAAAGTACTCACAAATTGTTGCGCTACTAATAAAAGAAATGATGGTAACATATGTGGCCATATATGGCGCTTCAACCTATGCCACTTACTTCCGCCGAGCACAGTAGCTGCCAACATAAATTCTTCTTTCTTAATACGCTTTACTTCTTGCGCTATATACAACATAACCGTTGGTACAGCAAGGCATACAAGTACTATAATTTGAAATGCCACACGCAAATATAACGGCACAACTTCCGCTCCACTATCAAACGTTAAAACTTCATTTAACATAAAATAAGAAATCATAACCATCGGTACAATACTAAAAGGATCAAAAAAGGATGAAATAACTGGAAAAGAACGTTTACCATACATACCAAGAAGTAAACCAATTCCCCCGCCAACTATAACTCGTAAAATCGCTATAATTATACTCGCTCCAACTGTCCATTTCGCGCCTTCTATTATTAATTGAACAAGATCGCGACCTTTCACATCACTTCCAAACCAAAATTTACTTGATGGTGAAAATGGAGCTGCCTCTAGTTCCCCTTTTTCGTTATACATCATCGTAAGTTCACGAATATTCCCATCAAAAAACACCGTATATCTAATACTAACAATCATTAGTACACTCAAAAAAGTAATACCTATCCAAAATCTCACATCTCTTTTTACAACTTGCCACATGTTACACACGCTCCTTTATCACATTTTGTAAAAGCGTATGTAATATACGAAATAGTATAAAAAGCGGTACATATAATATTACTAGACTCACTGTAAATATTTCTAATTTAGAATTTTCTTTTACAAAAACAAACATACCATATGTATTAAATATCCATTCAATAATATATAAATTGGAAAGCATAAATAAAATATTTGTTTTCGCATAATAAATTGTCGTCAATAAAACATTTCTTGAAATATGATGTGTCAAAATATGCCGTAAGCTTAACCCTTTACTCTTGGCAAACAAGCTATATTCTTTCTCTAATTCTTCTTTAAATCGTAATAACAATAGTTTAATAAACAATAATGTTGTTGGTATTGTAAGACATATAATCGGTAACAAACGTATTCTTTCTTCCCCTAATCCAGCCAGTTTGACCGGCATAAACCCTGTTTTTTGAAAAAGAATTACGACAAGAAGTTGTGATAATAATATAAGTAATATATCCGGTATACTCTCCAGCGTAAGAAAAACTCCGTTCCACAATTTTTGTTTCATATGAGAACGCTGCAATACCCAAACAACAAGTATATACGCTATAAGCAAAGATAGTAAAAACGCTGATAGAAATACAATCATCGTTTCAAAATAATGAATCCATATTTGCGGAAATAATTTTCTTGAGTCTCGAAATCCATATGTAATTTCACCCGGTTGAAGTATCTTCCCTCCAAGAAAGACAATCGTGTTCCAAAAACCGATTAAATCAATTTGCAATCCCTTAAATAAACGCGGTAGCGCGCCTAGACAGATTATACATAAAATTGCAGCTACTAGTTGTAAACAAGTAAACCCACACCATTTAGCAATTCGCATCAACATAACGATTTCCCCTTACTATTCGATAGAATATTCAGAAATCAAAGTCAGATATATTACATCTCTTCAGCTATACTTTGCACGCGTTTCTTCCCACTAGGTAAAATGGCTTGATATAAACACGTAACAAAAAATAATAAACCAAATAAAATAATAAACAACGTATCTGCACGAATCCATTTCGGGAACAACATCGCTATCGCACCGAGAGATAACAACTGGAATCCTGTAGTTAATGGACTAAGTAAACTTTGAACACGTCCCATGAATGATTCTTCTACAATTTCATACATCCAGCCCATAATTGCAACATTAATAAACGGTAAAAAGAAAGTCGCAAAAGCGATACACACATAAAAAGACCATACGTGGTTTACAAAGTAACACATACCGAAAAAGACCCCTGAGCCTGCCATACCAAAGACAATAATAGGCTTGGGTGCATATTTCTTCCCTACACTTGTTGCTACTATACTTCCAATTAGTAATGAAATCCCTCCAACTACACCACCCACCATCGCTAAACTTTCATACGTTGCAGGTGCTAATTTATATTTTAATATGTAAGTTGTGGATACGCTTAAAATACCATTTAATAGTCCAAATACGATAAATCCTAAAAGTAATTTTTTTAAAGTGTCATTTTGATATATATACTTGATCCCTTCTTGAAACTCTGTTATTAACATTTTCAAATTAACTTCTTTCCATTTTGTTCTACCGTTTGGCAAACGCACTTTTTCTGGAATGGAGATCGTTTGAATCAAAATACCACTCATAATAAAAGTAAGCGTATTTACTAAAATACTCCCGTATATTCCAAAAGTCCAGTACACCATCGTTGCAATTCCTACACCAAACAAAGCATACAAACTATTCACCATTTGATTCACACCTGCTGCTGCACCGTATTGATCGGATTCAACTACTCCCTGTATCATCGACTGTTCTGATGGAGAGAAAAATTGTATACATGCATTTTCCAAAAATAAAAATATAAAGACGAGTATAATCATCCCGTAATAAAGCGAAATTAGAATTCCAATATTACAGAGCGAACAACATATGTTACTTACCGTGCATATACGCTGTCTATCAAAACGATCTACTACTGTCCCTACTAATAGAAAAAAGATTAATGCAGGTAATGCCATCATAATTTGTGTCATCGTTGCGTAAACTGGTTGTTTTCCGTATTGATCTAGCAAATAAAACATTAAAGAAACTCCAGCAATCATAGAACCGAGTCGCTCTAAAATATTTGCTAGAAAAAAACGTGCATACACTTTGTTGCGAAATAACTGTAGCATTTCTTTCATACTTAATATCCTTTCTCTCGACAAAATTTTATTAATCTAGTCATTTCTTGGAAGTTATATTATAATTTTTCGACTATTATCCAATCTTTTCCTTCTATATAGAGAACATTATAAAAGGACTTTTTTATAAAAGAGTCCTTTTATTTCACTTCGCTTCACGTAATGATATGTAGCTAAAATCTTTTACGTCTCGCTAACTATTTTAATTTTCTAAAGTTCGGATACACTTTATTTATTTTACGAATGTATCGCACATCCACTTGTAAAACTTTTCTTTCTCTTCAAATTGTGGATAATGAGCTGATTTCTCAAAAGTAATAAATTCTTTTTGATCTGCTTCAATCGTATCAAAATATGTTTTTGCTGCATGAAATGAAGTGTTATAGTCATATGTCCCCATAAGGAAATAAAGCGGTAATTTCATTTTAGTCACCTTAGTAGGCAATGGACTCTTTAAATCCTTTTCTAATAAGACAGTTTGAGAATATGATAATCCAACATTATAACGAATTACGTCTAACAAGTTATATTCATTACTGAGTAACATTCCGGTGTTATCACCATCTGGATTTTCAATGCCTCTTGATGTTCCACCATATTTCGCAACATAATTTCTCGGAGTGTATGTATCACCATTTTTAATTTTTTCAGTCAACCCATTAAAATAGGAAACCTCATCTGTATTTCCAGCATTTTGTGCCTGTTCAATCACATAGTTTAAACTATCCATTTCACTTTCTACTGTATCACTCATCTGCCCTATGCCAACATATGCTTCATATTTTTCAGGAGCTTTATTGGCAGCTTGCATTCCAATATATGTACCGTAAGAATGACCAATCAATATTACTTTTTCTTTACCAAGACGTTTTGAAACATAATCTGTCATAGCTAATACATCTTCTACAAGAAAATCTGATGTAAGATTCGAATAGTCTTCAAAAAAATGATACGACTTCCCGCTCGCTCTTTGATCATAATTAACAACTGTGAATTTCTCTTCCAATAAGTTTTGGTATTTTTGAGCATATGGTATTTCTGAAGTACCTGGTCCACCATGTACAAAAATAATAACCGGATTGTTCTTATCTTTTCCGCGTATCATAATTTCATGACCACTTCCATTTATCTCTACTTGCTCTAATGTACTTATACTATTTTTCCCTTTTATTTGCGAGGTCCATGTAGGAAATATTAGTGCTACGATTAATAATAGTATAGTAATGACTCCAATTAGTTTTATTAATTTTATTATCTTCTTCATACGTAGTTTCCTTTCTTTTAAACTTATATAAACATCAATTTAATTCTGTAAAACTCCCTCAAAATAATATGAATATATGACAATTTCGCTCTGCAATTTCATCTTGCTCTTTTGCACATACTTAATATCCCATACACTTCTTAACTTTCCGCTATATAAACTCTTAATATTTTCTTAATTTTCAATACACAATTCGTAGAAAGACTCGATCACAATGTATTACAAATATAGAAAAGAGCCCTTGTTTTCTAAACAAGGACTCTTTTCTTAAACTATTTCGCTACTTCTTCTTTCGGCATTACCATACCTTTATAAAGTTGGACAGTAATCCAGTAATAGATGAAATAAATGACTAAGAAAATCCCTATCGGCACCCACACCTTTACAAACGGGTCAACTAGTATAAAGCTGAATAAGTTAAGCCCTACTAACACGTGGGAAATTCCAATAATCGCTGGGAAGATAAATAAATATGAAATTTCTTTATAAATACTTTTCGTTAACATACTACGTCTCACGCCGATTTTTCGTAACATTTCATAACGACGTACGTCACGAGAAGCACCTGTTAATATTTTGAACATAAGCGAACTTGCCATCATTGCTAAAAAGGCAATCCCTAGGAAGAATCCCATAAACATTGTTCCACTCATGAAACTGTTCATAAACTGATAAATTGTCATTTTTGTAAATAAGTCTACTTTTGTACCTGTTGTTTTTTCAATTTGTTCTTTTTGTCTCTTGTCTATTTCAATTAACAACGGTTTATATTTTTTCATATCATCTACTTTTGCTAATGTTACACTATGTTCCGTTCCTTGAACAGCTTTGTAGTGCTCTTCATCGGCAATTCTTACAGGTTTTCCGTTAAATTGATTATGTGTAATTTGTATTTCTCTTACAACCGCATCTTCCCAATCCCTTGGCATACGAGGAAGCTTATTCGCTGCTTCGGGAGCTTCCAAAGCAGAATAAACAGGTTCAGTTAAAGGTTCAGCCACTCGTTTTCGAACTGGCTCTTTTAAAGTTTTTGTATCAAAGTGATCAGAAACAAGTGGTGGTTTCGCAGTTAAGTCGTTACGTAAATAATAAACCGCTTCTCCATCTACTTTATACTTGTACTTACTTTCTTCAACAATTTTCATTTCTTTCAAGGCCGCATTATCCTGTTCATTTGGATCATGAATTACAACATCATATACACGAGAAAAGTCTGTCATAATGCCGACATTTTTTTGAAACGCCATACCTGCCGTCATTGCTCCTGCACCTAATGCAATTAACATCGCTACCGTACCTAATACTCTCGATAAACTATTTACTCGAAAACGTAGCTGTGCATATGTAAAACTATTTAAGCCCGTTTCATTTCGTTTTTTATTCCCTTTAATTTTCATCACAAAAAATGGGAGCAATGAACTAAAGATAAAATATGTTCCAAGTGTTGTAACGATTGTCGCTATTATAAAACCAAGTTCGGCAAATGTTTTTATATTTACCATAAAGTAGTATCCTGTACTTACTAGCAATATACCGAGTACTGTCATGATAATAATACGAGTTTTACTTTTCTTCACTTCATCTAGTGTTTCATCTTCACGAATTAACTCTAGTTCTGTTTTGCGTAATAACCGGATGCTATTCATTAAACCAGTAATAAAAAATAGTATTAAGAAGAAAATAGCTGTAACTAAGATTGCTGGTGTATATACAGATGAGTAACTACCTTTCGCTGAAATTTCCATACCATTCATTAAAAAGTTTCCTGCTACACTTGCAAGTAACATCCCTACTAAAATCCCGATAATAATACTGACAATACCCATACCGAATGTTTCAATAAATAATAATTGCGCTACTTTTTTCTTTTTCGCACCGAGCATCATGTACATACCCAGTTCTTTTCTTCTTAATGTGAGCAAGAAAGAATTGGCATATATAATATAAAATACAGTAATAAACGATAATAGGATGGCGCCTACCCAGAATACGAGTCTAATACTACTAATAAGACTATTATCCTTCGTAAATTCACTATTCATCGCCATCGTTTGGAACATGTAGAAGATACTAATACTAATAACGAGACCAATAAGTAAAACCATATAATCTTTTAACATCTTTTTCATACTATGACGTGATAATTTGAATAACATAGTCTCGCCCCCCTACTTAGACTCAGCAGCTGAGCCCATATGAGCGAGCACACCTAAAATATCTTGATAGAAATTTTCTCGCGTTCCTTGACGCATTAACTCTTTATATAGAAGGCCATCTTGAATAAATAAAATACGTTCACAATAACTCGCACTAAACGCATCGTGCGTTACCATTAAAATACTTACATTGTGATTTTCATGTAAATCTTGCATCGCTTCTAATAAGCTTTTTGCATTTTTACTATCAAGCGCTCCTGTCGGTTCATCTGCTAATACGATTGCTGGATTATGTACTAAAGCTCGAGCTGCCGCTGTTCTTTGCTTTTGTCCACCAGAAACAGCAGTTGGATATTTCGTTAAAATTTCAGTAATCCCTAATTTCTTCGCAACCTCATTCACCTTTCCAGTAATCTCACTTGAAGGTACTCCTTGCAAAGAAAGTGGTAAAGCGATATTTTCATAAATTGATAAGTTTTCTAGTAAGTTAAAATCTTGAAAAATAAACCCTAATTTTTGAGATCGAAAATCTGATAAAGCATTCCCCTTCATTGAGGTAATATTTGTGCCAGCTATTGTCACACTGCCACCTGTCGCTTGATCCAGTGTACTAATCACATTAAGTAGTGTCGTTTTTCCAGAGCCAGAAGGACCCATAATCCCGACGAATTCCCCTTCTTTAATACTTAATGACACACCCCTTAATGCTTTTGACTGATTCTCATTTCTTTTCCCATACGTTTTTTCTACACTTTCTACAGTAACTACATTTGTTGACATCTCTTTCACTCCATCCCTTTTGTATAAAATGAATTTCTCACATATTTCTTATCTTTTTCTCATGTAAATTCTTAAGAATTTTTTAATTTTTCAATCAGAAAGTATTGTACGAGTTACGCAAACCTTTTTCCTATTTCATATTCTCACTTTTCTAACACTCGTTCCTTCGATTTCGCTTACATTTACCTTACATTTTTGTAAGGTAAAAAAGAAAACACACCATTTTGAAGTGGTGTGTTTTCTTTTCAAACTCTATTTCCGATTATTTATTTCCTCTTTCATACTTTCCACAAATACACCTAATTCAAAAACTTCTGATTTTTCTTCCCCATATTTACGTACATTTACAGCCCCGTTCTCCATTTCCTTATCCCCAATAACAAGAACATAAGGAACTTTTTGCATTTGTGCTTCTCTTATTTTATATCCTAATTTTTCTTCTCGCATATCTCGTTCTACACGAACACCAGCTTGTTCTAATTTATCTGCAACTTCATCTGCATATTGTACATGAACTGCATTTGAAACAGGAATGACTTTTACTTGAACTGGTGCTACCCATGCCGGGAATGCCCCTCCAAAATGCTCAATTAATATAGCTAAGAAACGATCTAAAGACCCTAATACTGCCCGGTGAATAACAACTGGTCTTTTCTTTTCATTCTTCTCATCTATATAATTTAAATCAAACTTCTCTGGCATTTGGAAATCTAGCTGGATTGTTCCGCACTGATGACTTCTATTTAAAGCGTCTTTAATATGAAAATCGATTTTCGGTCCGTAAAATGCACCGTCACCTTCATTTAGTCTATATTTATAATGCAATGAATGTAATACATTTGCTAATGACGCCTCTGCTTGCTCCCATAACTTATCATCACCCATTGAATCTTCTGGACGAGTAGAAAGCTCTACTTCATATTCGAATCCGAAAGTTTTATAAACGTAATCAATTTGCGCCATTACGGATTTAATTTCATTTTCAATTTGTTCTGGAGTTACAAATAAATGAGCATCATCTTGGCAGAAAGTACGTACTCTTAATAATCCGTTTAATGCCCCGCTAAATTCGTGTCGGTGTACTTGACCGAACTCACACATACGAATTGGTAATTCACGATAAGAATGTAATTTATTTTTGAACATTAGCATATGTCCTGGGCAGTTCATCGGTTTTAATGCAAAGCTTTTATTGTCTACCTCTGAGAAATACATGTTATCCTTGTAATGTCCCCAATGTCCTGATTTCTCCCATAATTCTTGGTTCATCATAAACGGAGTACGTACTTCTTGATACTTATACTCTTTTTGAATTTCTCTTAAAAATGCTTCTAATTCATTTCGGATAATCTGGCCTTTCGGTAAATAAAATGGCATTCCCGGAGCCTCTTCTGAAAACATAAATAACTCTAGCTCACTACCTAACTTACGATGATTTCTTTTTGCTGCTTCTTCAACGAAATGTACATACTCTTCTAATTTTTTTTGAGAAGAGAACGCAACGCCATATATACGCTGAAGCACTTGATTGTTACTATCCCCCCGCCAATATGCACCTGAAACGTGAGTTAATTGGAATGCTTTCAAATATCCTGTTGACGGTAAATGTGGTCCTCTACATAAATCTACAAATTCACCTTGTTTATATAGTGTTACACTTTCCCCACTAGGAATTGCTTCTAACAATTCTAATTTCAGGTGATCATTCATTTCATGAAACAGTTTTTTCGCCTCTTCTCTTGAGACTTCAACTCGCTCTATTTTTACATTTTCATTTATAATCTTTTTCATTTCTTTTTCGATTTCCGGTAAATCTTCTACGTTCACACTACTCGGAAGGTCCATATCATAATAAAATCCATTTTCAATAACAGGCCCTACACCAAGGTTTACATTGCCATACATTCTCTTTACAGCTTGCGCTAAAATATGTGCCGCAGAATGTCTTGCAATTTCTACCCCTTCATTTGAATCTATAGTAACGATTTCTACTTCCGCATTTTCTTCAATATTTCGGCGTAAATCATATAACTGATTATTTACTTTCCCCGCTACTGCTTTCTTTTTCAAACTACTGCTAATGGATTCAGCAATTTCTTCTAAAGTAATTCCTTTTGCAAATTCTTTAACGCTACCATCTGGAAATTTAATTTCAATCATTTGTTCTTTCATTTTTCATCTCTCCATTTCATAATAAAAAGCACACTCATCCCTAAAATAGGGACGAGTGTGCTTATACCCGTGGTTCCACCCAGATTCCCATCGTAAACATACAATGGCTTCTTTTACGGTAACGTCGTTTACACGGCACTAGATACTTAATTTCCCCAGTGCAGCTCTAAGGTGGTAAGTTATTTTTCTGTGTTAGGAAGTTCTCAGCTTTCCTTCCTTCTCTGTATAACCGGATAAAATAACTCGTGTCCTTTTCTTCGCTTATTATGAAATTGAATGCAAAAAAGCATATTCATCCCTAAAAATTAGGGACGAATATGCTTATATTCGTGGTTCCACCCAGATTCCCATCATAAAAAACATAATGGCTTCTTTTGCGATAACGTCGCTTACACGGCACTAGATACTTAATTTCCCTAGTGCAGCTCTAAGGTGGTAAGTTATTTTTCTGCGTTAGGAAGTTCTCAGCTTTCCTTCCCTCTCTGTATAACCGGGTAAAATAACTCGTGTCCTTTTCTTTGCTTTTATAAGTACATCCATTAATTGTTATTTACTATATCCTATTCATTTTATTATTGCAAGTGTTTAAAAAAGTTTTTTTATTTAATAAAAAAAGAAACCAAAAATAGATTCTTGGTTTCTCCTTCTCAATTTTACCAATCTTGTGGTTCGTAATTTAAGTCTGAAAATAGACGTCGTTTCTCTTTCTTCGATAAATCTCTCCACTGTCCAACAGGTAAATTATTCAATTCAATATTCATAATTCTCGTACGTTTTAACGTGTATACTTGATAACCTAAAGCTTCACACATGCGACGAATTTGGCGATTTAGCCCTTGTGTTAAAATAATGTTGAACTCATATTTTGATAACTGTGTGATCTCACAAGGAAGTGTTTTCGTTCCTAAAATTTTCACACCAGCTGCCATTTTTTCTAAGAAATCAGGTGTAATTGGCTTATCTACTGAAACGATATATTCTTTCTCATGTTTGTTTTCAGCACGTAAAATTTCATTAACGATATCACCATCATTCGTTAACAAAATTAAACCGTCTGAGTCTTTATCAAGACGTCCAATGTGACTAATTCGTAAAGGATGGTTCACTAAATCGATAATGTTACCTTTTACAGCTTTTTCACTCGTACATGTAATACCTACTGGTTTATTTAAAGCAATATATACGTGATCTCGAGCAATACGAAGTTGCTCTCCATTTACGCGTACATCATCACCTGGATTGACTTGGTCACCAATTTTTGCAACCTTACCGTTAATAATTACTCTTCTCTCATTAATTAATTTATCTGCTCCACGTCGAGACGCTTTTCCAGCTTCACTAATAAATTTATTGATACGCAAATTAGGCACATCCTTTTCTAAACAAAATTTCAAGCTCACACTGCTTCTACCGTACAATACAAAAGGGTAAGCCTTCTATTATAACTTAAATATATTAACATGAAAGGGTATATAACGTCTTCTATTAATTACTCGTTTATAAGAAAATATCTTTATTATACATTCATTTATGCACGTTTTGTACACTTAATATACAAGCCACTCTTCCTTACATATAGCTTGTTTACCTCGTATATCTTCTAAGTCATCATGAATATTAGCTAGTTTATATAACTCAGGCAAAATCTCTTCTACATAACTTTGATGTGCCATTTCATCTTTCCAATAAGTTAACACTATGTAACGATTTTCAGTTTTTAAAGACTTCCCAACAAATCCAGCTAACATCCCTTTTGCTTTTTCCATTCCTGTATTCCAAATTGTTTCTTGTTTATGTAAAAAATACTTTTCCTTTCCAACCTTTACATCACATATAGCAACTCTGACGAATGCCCCTCCTGTAACAACGTCTTTCAAAGGCATATCAGTAATATTATACAACGTTTGAAACAATTCAATTTCACATGAAAGAAAGGTATCCTCTTGATTACTATTTACATAAATGGTATCGTGAGCACCATTCATAAATGATTGATATGCACCTCGATCTTCCCATAAAGTAAATACACATGCCTCATCTTTATTCCACCCACCAAATTGTCCTTGAAATCCATCTAGATGCTGTATATCACGCCATTTTTCTTGTGCTTTTGAAAATAAGTTTTTTTTCTCTTCTTCCACTTTACAATAGATTGTTTTTAGTAACATTTTTAATTCCCCCTTATGATACGATCCATTTCCCACTTTCAATACTTTCTACTTTTCCACCTACACTAACATTAATTTCACTCTCTATTTCTTTTTGTTTACATAATATAATTATATTCACCTAGTTATCTATAGTATTCAAAAAATCATCCGCTTTTTCTATCAACCATTCACCAAATGTATCTAAAAACATTAAAATTTCATTTATATCATTTACCGTTTCAATTACATATTGTAATGCCTTTCTCATACTTTTTTCTTGTTCGGGAAAATACTTACTAAATAATATATATGCTGGGTATAAGTCTCTAGAGTAGAGCCCTTCTCTATCAATCGTTAATGCAAGACCTGCCCTGATTATTATCTTCATTATCCAACGACAACAATCTTCTATATCTTCCACGCCTTTATTATGTATTAACTCTTTGCGTGCTTGTCCAATTTGTTTACGCAGTTGAATAAGATGTACATAGGTTAACTCTTGACTCACTTTATATTTAGGTAAAGACAATTTTACGTCTTCCCCCAGTATACAAACACCATGTGTCTGTATAATAAAGCTTATAAAAGAAAAACGATTGGGATTTATCACTTCTTTTTCACTGTAAAAACTTAACTCCACTCCTGATATACAATTAAACTTTTTTAAACTTTGAACTTCTAGCTTCTCTCGCCAACTTAAGTCTATTAATTTTGGATCCTTTCGCACTAATATAATTACATCTATATCAGCAATCCCTTCAATTCCAATCCCTCTTGGAATTGAACCTCTTATATAAACACTGTGTAAATCATCCTGTAACAATTCACAACAAGTATTTTTTATTTCCTGTATTACCTCCATAAACATAGGTTGTACTTTTTCAATATGTGCATCATTTATAATATATCCTTCATCATCTGTAGGACAAAAACGTCCTATTTTTTTTATACTTGGCAAATTATCACCTCACTTCCATACAAAAATCATTTTATTCCATACGTATATTATAATTCGAATAATTCAGAATTAAAAACAGAAAAATAGGACGTAAACGCTCTTATAAGGGCGTTTACATCCTTTCACTTTTATCATCATTTATTTTTCAAATCATACCGCATATCTTTCCATATGCTGTCTATATAACTTCCAGCCATCCATTTCTTTCTTAAAAACTTCCATCGCTAAAACGGATACTACTTTTTTATCCTGCACATAAAAATCTACAATTGCAGATAAAATCAGTTCGCTCTCCGTTCTTAAACTGTTTGCTAAATCTTTTTATTTCCAATAGGGTTTTTGTCCTTCATAACTTTTTAAAGTTTCAATATTATCTTCTTTATATGTATCGCCTCGGTATACCTCATAGTCTTTATCACTGTAATACCCAAAGTAACCTATAAAATCATCTGATACCCAACTATTTATTTTCTCAATGTTACCAGCATTTAAATCTTTACGATATTCCTCAACCGCACGTATGGCTTCGTTTTCCATTGAATATATCTCCTTTTATTTTCTTATACCATTTTTGTATTCTCTTCTTTATAACAAAACACCTTCTAATTTATAGATTCAACTTCTTTTTAAAAATACAAATAGCCATAAACTACTTAGTAAAACCGCGTTGTCTATGACTCATTCCATTTACTTTTCAAATAGGTAATACGTAATTTCTCCTGGATAATGTAATACAGTTACCTTCCGCTCTCCTTTTTTAAAACTAACAGTATGCCCGTTTTCCCCTAAGTTCTCCCATCCACTCGCCTTTGTAATTGGCATTACACTTATATATTTATAATCCTCTTCCTTATCATTGTTAATATGTATTGCTGACATTGGCACTGGAAAATCTTTAATTTTAGATTCTTTATTCATAAATATGAATGCAATTAAACCCATTAGTAACATAGCCATTGAAATATTTGAAACTAGTTTTCTTCTATTTATTTTCACTAAAAATCCTCTTTTCTCACATATAACTTTCATCATTTTACTAACTTTAATTATTTTTTTATAGAAAATATATAATTTAAATCATTTCTAACCTATTTTCTCTACTTTAAACAACTTTATTGTTATATATTATAATTATAAGTTTTTTAATTTTGGAGGCGTTACATATTGCAGAAATTATTTTTTACTAAATGGACAGTTGTTATTTCTATTTTCATCATTTTCGGTACAATTTTCTACGTTACTAATGTTAAAAATAACAACGAAAAAGCAACTGTAGAAACAATTGATACAAAAACATTCACAACTAAATTGCAACCTAAAATTAATGAATTAACTAATAATTATAATGACATCATCGATAAACATTGGTTACCTGCCTGGGAAGAAATTAACACGAACGGAGATTCAGTAGACAGAGATAAACTATTAGTCACAATGACTGCTATTTCCAAACAATACGAAAAAATTATGAACGAAATAGACACTTTAAAAATTAAAGAAAATATATCAGAAGTACAAATACAAGAACAACTAGTTTATTTCACAACTGAATTTAAGGCTGCTTCTAAATTTATGAAAAACGCCGCAGATTTAATTATAGACGGAGCCAAAAACTCTACTCTAAACAGTGCAACAATTGAAAATACTAAACATGCTTTAGGCCTTGCGGATCAACATATTGTCATTGCTTTATCTACTTTAACTGAAGTTGAGGAGAAATTAGGACTTGCAAAAAAATAAAACTGTTTACTATTTTAAAATAAAAAAAGATTGCATTTCACATTTTGTCTGTCTATAATATTTTTATTGATTTACAATCAATGTTCTTATAATTTTTATAATTCGGATGAACCATTCAGGAGAAGATCAATTGATCTACCGACGGGGCAAAAAGTTGTAAAACCAACTTTGAAACTCTCAGGTCTTGGTTACAAGTAGAACTGCATGGGGACGAATCTCTGGAGAGACTCCCTCTCGATTTATATAGCGCGGAGGAAAACGAGCACCGAAGGAGCAAATCCGCTACTATAGCGGATAATCTCTCAGGTAAAAGGACAGAGACAAGCGAAAGAAAAAGCCGATTTGTATCGGTTTATTTTTCTATCCCTTGTTTCTCCAGAGACCATTTCATTTACTTGAAGTGGTTTTTATTTTTTCTAAAAAAGGAGAATACAGATGGAGACAGTAAGTACAGTATTAGAACAAATCAATCACTATGTGTGGGGATTACCAACATTATTGTTACTCGTTGGTACTGGTATCATTCTCACAGTGCGTTTAAAAGGTTTACAATTTAGTAAACTATTATACGCTCACAAACTAGCATTTAAAAAATCAGAAGATACATCTTCCTCTGGAGATATTAGCCACTTCCAAGCACTTATGACAGCTATGGCAGCAACGATTGGTATGGGAAATATAGCCGGTGTTGCAACTGCTGTGACAATCGGTGGACCCGGTGCAATCTTTTGGATGTGGATTACTGCTTTGTTCGGTATGGCAACAAAATATGCCGAAGCAATTCTTGCGGTGAAATACCGTGTTAGCAATGAAAATGGTGAATATTCAGGTGGACCAATGTATTATTTAGAACGAGGTTTAGGTAAGAAATGGCTTGCGGTTTTATTTGCTATATTTGGTACAACTGCTTCTTTCGGTATCGGTAATATGGTGCAGTCTAACTCAGTAGCAGAGGCAATGCGAATTAATTTCTCTTTCCCCCCTGTTTTAACTGGTATATTCATGTCCTTTTTAATTGCTATTGTTATTTTAGGCGGTGTTAAAAAAATTGGGAAAGTAACAGGATATATCGTTCCTATTAAAGCTTTCTTTTATATCATTGCTGGTCTTATTATTATTTTCTATCACTACGATCAAATTCCAGAAGCATTCTCACTTATTTTTTCTGGTGCGTTTAATGGTACTGCAGCTGCTGGTGGTTTTATCGGTGCAACAGTTGCATCAGCTATTCAAATCGGAATGGCGCGCGGTGTATTTGCAAACGAAGCTGGTTTAGGTAGTGCGCCCATTGCCGCGGCTGCTGCAAAAACAGATTCACCTGCAAAGCAAGCTTTAGTTTCTATGACTGGTACTTTTCTAGATACGTTTATTGTATGTACCATTACAGGGCTAGTATTAATTACTACAGGTGCATGGAAATCTGGTAAAACTGGCGTTGAAGCTACCACACTTGCGTTCCAATCTGTATTTGGCACTGCTGGTAGTATGATTCTCGGTATCGCGATTATATTATTCGCCTACTCTACTATTTTAGGCTGGTCGTATTACGGTGAAAAATGCGTGGCTTATTTATTTGGAGAAGGCGCTGTTAAATATTATAAAGCAATCTTTATCGTCATGATTGCTGTTGGTGCGAATTTAAAATTAGGCATCGTATGGACATTTGCTGATATTGCAAATGGACTTATGGCGATTCCAAACTTAATAGGGCTAATTGGTTTAAGTGGTATTGTTGTAGCTGAAACGAATCGTTTTTTACAAGAAGAAAAATTGAAAGAAAGTCATAAAAAGCAGGCAAGTTAATCTATTGATAAAGGAATGACTCATACATAATGAGCATTCCTTTTTTCGTTATCTTATTCAATCAATTTCATATGAAAGAGTGACCTTAACAATCAAAGATTCTCTTTCCTAGAAACTATATTCCCCCTTCTTTCTGAACATATGTCACCCTTATCAATTAGCACCTTACTGTATGAAACAAATCTTTTGCTTTTTCATTTCCGCATTTCTATCAGCCTTTGCAATCCCTTTCCCTTCAATTTCACGTTTATTTATAGTTTTATATTTTACATACGTATGAAAGTCCGTTTGAAATGGAAACGGTGTGATCCGAATTGTTTCCTCGCCCACCCACTCTGCTTGAACAGGTTTCTCCTCCTTACTATTAAACATTTCTGTTCCTTCAAAACCACCTTTAAACAAATCAATTTCATTTTCCTTTTTTACACCAGGTTTATTCATACATACATATAAAGAAAGTTCATCGCAAAACTTTAATAATCTATAATGTTTATCAAACATCGCAAACTGTTCTTTTGTTAACGTTTTCAAAATTCTTTTTTGTCGTTCCAATTCCCCTGTATAAAATGACATCATCTCTTCATCTTCCTCATTTAATGGAAATGATAAAAAATGTTTACTACAAAGTAATGCTCCGTATGGATTTGAATCTTCAATTTCATTCAAACCAATCGTATAAAAAACAAAGCGTAATGAACTTGGACAGTCCATAAATGTATATGGAATATTTTTAGCATCATTCAAAATTGGCACTTTATCAAGTTCTATCCATCCCCTATCATGCTCATATATTGCATCAATGGCCGCTTTTAAGTACGTGTCATCATCAAAAAAATCTTCTTTTATATGCTTCGCAATTTCCCCAGCTAAAAAACCGTGATCATGTTGACGAATTAAAATACTTTCTTTCTCATCCTTTTCACGAAAAATCATCCGTATACTCCCCCTCATCCTCATATTACAGTGATTTCTATGCATCAATTCTTAATTAATCCCTAATTAATAGCAGGGATTCAGTTTCTTACAACGAAATTAACATAACTATATAGCATTCTTTCTAACAATATAAATAGCTTTATCTTTACTATCCATTATACTAAAACATTCATTCTAAAAAACTTTTTATGAGGTGAAAACATGAATAAAACAGAATTAGTTAAAAACGTGGCACAATCCGCTGATATTTCTCAAAAGGAAGCTTCTGCAGCTGTACAATCTGTTTTTGACACAATTGCTACTGCATTACAATCTGGCGATAAAGTTCAATTGATTGGCTTTGGAACTTTTGAAGTACGCGAAAGATCTGCTCGTACAGGACGTAACCCACAAACTGGCGAAGAAATTCAAATCGCTGCTGGTAAAGTCCCAGCATTTAAAGCAGGTAAAGAATTAAAAGAAGCTGTGAAATAAACAAGAAACCAGCCTATAAAATGGCTGGTTTTTTGTTTTCTATTAAAGCAGATTTTTTATATTCTCTGCATGATACACTTCACAAATATAAAATATACATTTGCAGTTACTTACAATTTGATATTTTCTAGTTGGATACACATTCGCCGTAACAGAGCATCCATCAAACAATTCAATAATATTCCCAGATGGCTGATATCCTTCGTATAATACATTTCTTCTTACTTCCATCTTTTCTATAAGTTTTTCAACTGGAATGTTTCCACTCTCTAATTCACAATTAAGTGTATTTGGTAAAAACGAAGTGTCCGCAAAAATAAGATTTTCAGATAACACTTTTCCTTTATAACTAACTTGAGATACACGGTAAAGAAATGTTCCGTTTTTATCAAAGAAATTCTTTGCTTCTTTCGGGATGTACTGTCTATCAAGTACCTCTTGTTCGAGAACATCGAACTGAACTGTATCATTCAAAAGCTTTTCTAAAGCATGAATAGATGATGTATCTCCAGAAAATAAAATATCTTTAATTGCTTGTACATTATAAGTGAATTCATTTTTTCTATTTTCCGCTACTAACATGAGGAACACCTCTTCTATAAAATATTTTATTAAACTTATTTATAATTTAAAAGCGCTACTGCGTCTAACTGTGTGATTTCAGTTACTTCATTACTAAATATTGCAATGGAAGCCATATAATCTACACTTGGCTTTATATCTTCCATCCTTGTATTTTCTACTAATTCTTGTCTATCCTTAAAAACCAACAAATTTGGAGGATCATTAGGAGCTGATACGGTAATATGGACTGGTGGAATCATTAGTCCTTCACCTGTCGCTTTGAGTACCGCTTCTTTTCGAGTCCAATATGTTAAAAAACCTTCTATTTTCTGTTCATCTGGTAATTTCATAACTTGCGCGATTTCAAAGTCTGTTAATACTCCCTCTGCCATTTTCATAACATCTACATTTGGATTCATTTGTTCAACATCAACGCCTACAGGTGCAGTCTTTGTGAATGCAACAACAACCCACTCACCCGAATGCGAAACAGATAACTGTGGCTTTCCTTCTGGTAATTGTGGTCTGCCATGTTGTAACTTACATACTGGGCACATTCGATCAATTGGTACTTGAACTGGTGAAATAGAAAGTATTTGCCCAAGAACTAACCTACTAATTACACAACCTATTATAAAACGTGCACGATCTGCCGAATGGTGATATGAATTTGCTTTCTCTCGTTCTACATCATTTAGCAAATTGTAATGCCATGATTGTAAATCGGAAATTCTTGCCCACCATATTTGACAATCATTCTCACTAAGAGTTGGTACAGAATCTACAACTTTACTCTCTATCATGTAAACTCTCCTTCTAACAAACAATATCATTTTATTTCAAAAGAATATTATTATTCTATAACTTATTCGTTTACAACTTCTTCCTCTTTTTGTAATACAGGTAACGGCCTTTTCTTCTTCTTTGACATTATCTCTTTATCAGAAATACGTAAAGAAAATAGTAATGCTACGAGTAAAAAGATTGCTGATCCAATTAATGCCGCTTGATAAGGTAAGAAATCTGCCTGTGCATTATTCTGTATTTCATTACTTCCAAATCCAGATAATATGCTAGCTAATACAGCAACTCCTATTGCTGAACCTAATCGATTTTGCACATTGAATATAGTCGTTGCTCTTCCCATAGAAGGTGGCGTTATATTGTTAAATGCAGAAAATTGAACTGCACCGACAGACTGACCTAAGAAAATACCGATACCAAACAATAATGCCCGTATTTGCCAAGGATTTGTATCGTGATTTACAAAACTTAATAATACAAAGATAACCGCTGTACAAGCTAATCCAATAGAAATTACTTTGCGAGCTCCTAATTTCTTATATGACCATGGTACAATCTGTGACGATATCATTAATCCAATCGCCTCTGGGAATGTCGTAAGACCTGATTCCAGTGCGGAAACCCCTATTACATTTTGATACATAAGCGGAAAAACAAATAACATTCCTAGTAAACCAGCGGATGAAAACAATGAAATTAGACTCATTTTTCTAAAGACTGGTTCTTTTAATAAGCGTAAATCTAACATCGGTTGCTGTACTTTAAGTTCTACGATGATAAACAATGTAATGAATATAATCCCAGCTATTCCAGTACTTATAATCTCTGGAGAAACCCAGCCTTTTGATGGACCTTGGCTAAGTGCATAGATTAGCATCGCAAATCCTGGTGCTGAAAGAACAAAACCGAGAGAATCAAAGCGACCAGCTGATTTTTCAATATGCTCTTTTAAAAATAGTAGACCGAATAGTAACGCTACGATTCCAAACGGTACATTAATATAAAATGCCCAGCGCCAAGACATTTGATCTACAAAGAAACCACCAATAATTGGTCCTACTGCCGGTGCGACAGCAATTGGCAACACAATAAACCGTGAAATTTTCGGCCTTTCCTCTGGTGAAAATGTTCGGAATAACATCGCCATCCCCACCGGTGTTAAAAGCCCCCCACCAGCACCTTGCATGATACGAAAAATATTCAATGAAGTAATATCGTTCGCTACACCGCATAATGCAGACGCAGTTGTAAATACGAAAAGAGCGGTTAGAAATACTCTTTTCGTACCAAAGCGATCTCCTAACCAACCAGAAATAGGAAGGAAAACAGCTAAGCTAACTAAATACCCAACATTAACTGTCCCCATAGCAGATGGAGGAACTTGTAATTCTTTACTTATCGTTTGCAGTGCTACATTCACAATTGTTGCATCCATCGCAGCCATAAACATCGCTGTTATATATACGATACTTACAACTACTTTCGGATTTATTTTTTCCTTCATTATCGTTTTCCTACTAATATTTTTTCGCCAACTTGATTACTTTTTGGATTCAAATCTTCCCACTTATTTTCAACATATTGTAAACAATCATTCCTACTAGCCTCTTCATGTACGACATTCCAACCAATAGGTACTTCGAGAAAGACAGGCCAGAGAGAATACTGACCCTCCTCATTTTTTAATACTTTATATGTGTAATTATCATTTTCGAATGGATTCGTCATACTGTACTTACCCCTTTCTTTTCCTGCAAATATTTCGCCAGTACTTGTCCGATTTCTGTAAGCGGACCTGGCTGACATAAATCTTTATGTCTACAATCAATATCGTGCTGCACAATTCCTCCGTCTAAATAATTTAGCCACGTATTTGGAGAAATTGGATCAAACCAGTCTGGTATAACAGTAGATCTAAAGAATAAAATATCTCCGTTATAAACTTTCGGTACATATTTCCCCAACAATCCTACTGAATTCACATATGTTTCTTTCAAATTCAAAATTGTCTCTTCTTCAAGACTTGCTAATGCACTTCCATCTTTACGAAGTATTTCAACTGCACTTTCCATCGTAAGTGGTTTTCCATCCATATTATCTGGATCATATCCACCTAAAGCAAGTAATGCGATTAATGCTTCTTCTTCAGTAGGTGCTTCCGTATTCGGTAAGAAGTGTCCAGGATAAGAATCCAGCATAACGAGTAATTCTACTTCTTCTCCTTCATTTTGTAGTTGCGCTGCCATTGCATGAACAACATTTCCTCCAAGTGACCAACCGAGTAACCGATATGGTCCGTGAGGCTGTACTTCACGAATGTGTTTTAAATAATCCGCCGCCATCTCCTCTAAACTTTTTGGAAGTTTTTCATTTTTAGCGATACCACGTGCTTGAACACCATAGATTGGATAATCTGTTCCTAAAGATTTCATAAGTCCTGCATAGCACCAACTTAATCCACCTGCTGGGTGTACACAAAATAGTGGTAATTGGTCTCCGCTTGCTCGTAATGGAAGCAACACATCAAGTGCACTTTGACCATTTCCCATTTCAAGTCTTTCCGCAAGCCCTGCAACAGTAGGTGCTGCAAATAAAGTTCCAATATTTAGTTCCACTCCAAGCGCTTCTTTAATTCGGCTCATAAGCTGCACTGCAAGAAGTGAATGACCACCAAGATCAAAGAATCCGTCATCAATTCCAATTTGAGGTACACTTAAAATCTCTGTAAATAAGTCACATAACATTTCTTCTTGCGGTGTTCTTGGTCCACGACTAGAAGATGATGCGATAAATTCTGGAGCTGGCAATGCCTTTCTATCTAATTTACCGTTTGGAGTTAAAGGTAACTTATTTACTACTACAAAAGCGTATGGAACCATGTAATCTGGTAAACTACCTCCAGCATATTGACGCATTTCATTCGTATCAATCATTTCATAATTAGATGCGACAATATATGAAACCAACCGTTTATCCCCTGGTTGATCTTCCCGTACAATAACGGCTACTTGCTCAACTTTAGGATGTTTCATTATGACCGCTTCTATTTCCCCTAATTCAATTCGGAATCCACGAATTTTTATTTGGTGATCTGCACGTCCTATATAATCTAGCGTCCCATCTTTACGCCAACGCGCTAAGTCTCCTGTACGATACATTCTTGTACCTGACTTACCAAATGGATCTGCGATAAAGCGTTCTGCAGTTAAGCCCGCTCTTCCTAAATAACCACGAGCAAGCCCAGCACCTGCAACATACATTTCTCCCACTACTCCAGGTGGCACTGGTTGTAAATAGTTGTCTAATACGTATACTTTAAGGTCTGGTATACTGCAACCAATTAAACTATTCGCGCGTAAAGAAACAATATTCTCATCTAACTCAATATAACTAACATGTACTGTCGTCTCTGTAATACCGTACATATTAATAAGCTTTGGTGCGTTATGAGGATGTCGACTATACCAATCTTCTAATCGACTTAACTCAAGTGCTTCTCCTCCAAAAACAACATATCGTAAAGATAATCTTTGACCAATTTCTTCATTTTCACGATCCGCTTGCATCAATTGATAGAACGCTGATGGAGTTTGGTTTAAAACAGTAACCTTTTCCTTAACAAGAAGTTGTAAAAATTCTTTCGGCGAACGACTAACAGTATGTGGTACAACGACAAGACGCCCTCCATATAATAAAGGTCCCCAAATTTCCCAAACGGAGAAATCAAAAGCGTATGAATGGAACATCGTCCACACATCATCTGCATCAAACTGGAACCAATGATCAGTTGCTCCTAAAAGTCTTACTACGTTTTGGTGGGGTATCATAACGCCTTTCGGTCTACCTGTTGAGCCTGACGTATAAATAACGTAAGCAATATGTGAAGGCGATAATGGCTTCATGCGCTCCATTTCATCAATATTATCTTCACTATATTTCACTATTTCTTTTATTACTTTCTCATCATCCACTAAAATTTTCAGTTCCTCATCACATTCAATTTCCACATCTGAATTTGTTAAAACACATGATGGTTTCGCATCGTGGAGCATAAATGAAATACGTTCAGACGGGTAATCTGGATCTAATGGAAGATAACCTGCTCCTGCTTTAAGAACCGCGAGTAAACTCACAACCATATTTAAAGATCTCGGCATCGCTAATGCAACAAGTTGATTAGGACCGACTCCTTTTGTTATTAGCAATCGAGCTATTTTATTCGCTTTTTTATTCAATTCTTCATAAGTTAATTTTTCATCTTCAAAGACGACAGCAATAGAATTTGGATTTATATAAGCCTGTTTTTCAAATAATTGTGGTAATGTCATTTCTGGTACAATTTGAAAACCACCATTCCACTTTTCTAACACTGTATTTTTCTCTGCTAAAGTTAATATTTCTAATCTACCAATTGATTGATCCTGATTTTTCGCCGCATCGTCTAATAACAGAATGTATCTTTCTATTAATTTTTGAATCGTTTCACGTTTATATAAATCAGTACTAAACTCTAACAATCCGTGTAAGCCATTTGGAGTACCATCAACTCCGTTACTCTCGCTAATTTCAATTGTTAGATCAAATTTCGCAGAGCCGACGCTTTGAATTTCAAGGTTCGCTTCTATATTTGGAGCATCAAAGGTTGCTTCTGGCGTATTTTGGAAAGCTAACATAACTTGAAACAGTGGATGACTATTTCGTGTACGTACTGGATTTAACACTTCAACAAGTCGTTCAAATGGTACATCTTGATTTTCATAAGCTGCAAGATTTACTTGCTTCACTCTATTCAATAATTCTTTAAAACTTGGATCTCCTGATGTATTTGTACGTAACACTAATGTATTTACAAATAAACCGACAATATCAGAGAGAGCATCATCGTTTCTTCCAGCAATCGGACTACCGATTGGTATATCAGTACCTGCACCTAATCTTGTAAATAGTGCACTAAGTCCTGCTTGCAACACCATAAACAAACTAACTCCGTTTTTCCGTGCAAGCTCTATTAACCTGCTATGCATACCCCCATCTATTTGAAAATGAATTGTTTCTCCGCGGTAACTCGTTTCAATTGGACGCTGGTAATCTGTAGGCAATTCCAATTGATCTGGTAAACCCTTTAACTCTTGTTTCCAAAAATCTAATTGTGTTGAAATGAGACTCTCTCGTGTAGTTTCATCACCTAGCAATTGCTGTTGCCATAGTGCATAATCTGCGTATTGAACTGGAAGTGTCTCCAGCTGTACTCTCTCTCCTTGACATCGTGCTTTATAGGCCGCTGTAAAATCTCTTGTTAACGGTTGTAATGACCAGCCATCCCCAACAATATGGTGCAATAGAATTAGTAATACATGTTCGTTTTCATTCACTGTAAATAGCTGCAAACGAACTGCTGGTTCAACATCGAGGTTAAAGCTATATCTTACCGCCTCTGCAAGCACACTTTCTAATTCATCTTTACACGTTCTTGTTATAATCATTTCTAAATTTAAATTTTCCATATCTAAAATTTTCTGATAGGAACTCCCTAATACGTTAGGGAAAATCGTTCTAAGCGTTTCATGTTTCTCAACTACATCGTAAAAGGCACCTTGCAATGCTTCTTCGTTCAACTTTCCAGATAAACGAATGACTAACGGAATATTATAAGTAGGGCTTGGACCTTCTAAACAATTTAAGAACCATAACCTACGCTGCGCAAATGAAAGTGGAACTTCATTTGGTCTACTTACTTTCTTAATAGCTGGTCTTGCACATTTTGCTCGGTCTAATTGTTTCGCTAGTTCTGCAACAGTTGGCGATTCAAATAGTTTTCCAATTCCTAATTCGACACTTAACGTTTCACGAATTCTTGCCATTAAACGAGATGCGAGAAGCGAATGGCCTCCCATTTCAAAGAAATTATCATCAATGCTAATACGAGAAACACCAAGTACTTCTGCAAATAAATCACATAATATTTCTTCTTTCGGATTTCTAGCAACTCTCTCCTTATTCATTTCATTAAAATCAGGAGCTGGTAATTTCTTTCTATCAACCTTTCCATTTGGTGTTAATGGTAATTCTTCTAACAACACAAACGCTGAAGGTACCATATAATTCGCTAAACTTTCTGAAACATAAGAACGAATTTCTGCAAAGTTAATTGTATCCTTCTGTTCAGCAACGATATACGCAATAATTCGTTTATCATTTGGGCAATCTTCTCGTACCATTACTACTGCTTGTTTAATATTTTCATGTCGTTGTAATACCATTTCAATTTCAGCTAATTCAATTCGGAAACCACGGATCTTTATTTGATGATCTGCTCGGCTCACGTATTCCAGCACACCATCGTTACGCCATTTCACAAGATCACCTGTGCGGTACATGCGCTTCCCTCGTTCTCCAAAAGGATTTGCAACAAATCGTTCAGCCGTTAACTCTGGTTTTCCTAAATAGCCGTTCGCAAGTCCTTCTCCAGCAATATATAGTTCACCAATTACTCCAGGTGGTACTGGTTGTAATCCTGCATCTAATACATATACATCTGTACTCCAAATCGGTTTTCCAATAGGAGGTATACCAATTTCATTTTCATCGATGTTCTTGAAAGTAGACCAAATAGTCGTTTCAGTAGGTCCATATAAGTTTGTAATAGAGCAACCTAATTCTTTTAATGTATTTGCTAAATGAGCTGGAAGTGCTTCACCACCAACGAGCACTTTTAGCCCTTGTAGTCTATCTGGATATTCCATTACTAACGCCTGCCAAAGGGTCGGTGTAGCTTGCATAATTGTCGCTCTTTCTTCTTGCAACAATGCGGTTAACACAGATGGTTCTTGAATTACTTCTTTTTGTGCGATTGTTAAACTTGCACCACTAATAAGAGGTAAATAAATTTCTAGTGCAGAAATATCAAACGCAAACGTTGTAACTGCTAATAAATGATCATTTTCATTTAATGAAAACATATTGTCCATAGCCAATAAAAAGTTACTTAAAGCTCTCATAGGAACAATTACACCTTTTGGATTTCCAGTTGATCCTGAAGTGTAAATTGTATAAGCTGGGTTTAAAAGTGATTCGTCCTTTATAAATGGTAGATTCATATAAGAATATGCTTTTAATGCTAGTTCTGTTTCTTCGCTATCTAATTCGATTTTTTTTATATCATTTTCTATAACTAAAGCAGATGAATGTGTGATGATACACACTGGTTTTGCATCATTTACAATATAATTGATTCGTTCAGCTGGATATTCTGGATCTATCGGTAAATACGCTGCACCAGCCTTTAAAACTGCTAGCATACTAACTACCATTTCTATTGATCGTGGAAACACTAAAGCTACGAACTGATTTGCCCCTATTCCTTCTTCTACTAAATAGTGCGCCAGTTCATTTGCTCGTTCATTTAGCTCATTATACGTAAGGTCTACTCCGTTACACATAACCGCTATTTTATTTGGATTTTTTCGCACTTGATTTTCAAATAAAATAGGTAAAGGGATTAACTCTTCAGCTTCTTTAGTCTTATTCCATTCCATTAGAACTTTATGATTTTCTTCAGGAAGAGTAATGTTTATATTTCCAATCGACTCGTCTTTTTGATCATCATTTATCACTAATTCTAATAACTTCATAAATCTCTCTTTATGTAACGCTAGTTCCGCGCCACTATATACTTCCGGATTCGCATCAAAATGAATCATTAACTCATTTTCATCGAAACGTTTATAAACATTTATCGATAAATCATCGACAGGTCCTGCTGATAAATTATGTGTAATACCACGATTCCCAGCAAAATTAAGCCCATAATCAAAAGGCATAACATTCACTAACGGCCCGAATAACCTTTGATTTTCACCTAGTAACTTTAAGTCTCTTCTTAATTCCTCATGACGATATTTATGATGACGACGTACGTCTCGGATTTCTTTAGAAACTTGCTGTAATAATTCCGCAAGCGTTATATTTGGAGTTACAGTGAGGCAAAGTGGTACTAAATTCATTACCATACTCGGTGTATAAATAGATGCAGAACCGAGACGCCCCATCATCGGTAAACCTAAAACAATATCATTTGCACCTGTTAATTTATGCATATAAATACTTGTTACAGCGACAATAAATTCTGGCCAACTTGTTAACGAAACATTAATATCTTCTAGTAAAGCTTTCGTACTAGAACTGGATAAATAAGCTGTTTCTCGTAAAAATCCATTTGATGTTCTCGGCGCTCTTTCTGCTAAACTTACAACTTCTGGTTCATCTGCAAACTTCTCTAACCAAAAAGCACGATCTTCCTGAATTAGTTTAGAATCCTGATACTCAATATCTTCTTGTACAATTTTTGAAATAGAACCAAATGGCTTTTCATTCTTATTTGTTTCTTCTATAAGTGATGTATACTCTTTCGCTACCTTTTGGCTAAGAAGTGAAAATCCATAGCCATCCATCACAATGTGATGGATGCGCTGATACCAAAAGAAACGATTATTTTCAACTTGAATAAGTGCTTCAGTAAATAATGCATCTGTTTTCAAATCGACTGGCATAGATAAATCATTTTTCATCCATACTTTAGCAGCTTTTTCAGGATTTTCTTCTTTACGAGCGTCAATAAAATGCATATGAAACTGTAATTCTTCAATAACTTGCCATGGGCCCATTTCATCCTCTTCGAAACGAACATGTAGTGCTTCTGCTTCTGTTACAACTTTACGTACTGCTAATTCGAAAATTTCTTGATTAACATTTCCGCTTATTTCAACATACTCTCCAGTATTATAAATCGGATTGAGCGGATCTAATTGCTGTGCAAACCACATACCAGTCTGCGCAGATGATAACGAATGACGAACCTTTTGACTATTAGGCATTCTTTACTACCCCTTTATTATGTAGTCTATATTAAAGTACATGTTCTGTTTGCGGAGATAATAAACGGTACCAATCAACAACAGTTGGGCTCTCTGCTAAATCCGCAAAAGTGATTTCTTTTCCTTCACGACGCCACTTCTCTACTAAACTCATAATTCTGACCGAATCAAGTCCTCTATTTAATAAATCTTCATCAGTCTCAACACTTTCTACTGGTTCACGAAGTAATTGTGCAACTAGTTCATGTACTTCCTGTAAAGTGATTCCTTCACTCTTATCGCCTTTTACATTTTGTAAATCTTTTAACAGTAAGTTGGTTGATGTCGTCACTGCACATCTATTAGATGCATACTGTAATGCTTGTTTATGATGCTCTAATGAAAAATCAGCAACTGCATCTGCTACAAAGAACGGCTCTATGCCATCCATAAACGCTTCACAAGCTGTTAAAAGGCAGCCAATATGCGCATAAATACCGCAAATAATAAGTTGATCTCTTCCTTGCTCATTTAAAATTTCTAATAGATTTGTCTTTTTAAATGCACTATATCTCCATTTCGTTAAGAATATATCATTCTCATCAGGAGTAAGTTCATCCACAATTTTCTTTTTATCTGGTCCAGCAGGAATACCATCACCCCAGAAGTCTTGTAATAACCCTCGTTGTTCTAACGTTTGTCCACCTGGCTGAGCTGTATAAACAACTGGGATACCAAGTTCCTTACATCTTTCTCTTATCACCTTAATATTTGAAATGAGTTCTACTTTCGGTGATTCTTTATCGCTATATGCATCAAGAAAATATTCTTGCATGTCATGGATTAAAAGAACCGCACGTTTTGGATCTGGAGTCCAATTCACTTTATTTTTTGGTAGTTCTGATTCAACTGGCATTTTGTATACTGAAATAGATGGGATAGCCATCTAATCACTTCCTTCCAATTTTTATATTCTTTATCGTTTTATCGTAATAAGTTTTTCAGCAATGACTTTACGTAATTCTTTTTTGCTTACCTTTCCAACACCTGTTTGCGGGAATGATTCAATAAATTCAATTCGATCTGGAATTTTATAAGCTGCTATACCGCGTTCTCTTAAAAACATTTTTAATTCACTTACTGTCGGAGCTTGTCCGCGAGCTATAACAAATGCACAAGTACGTTCCCCTAAATACTCGTCAGGCATTGATACAATTGCAACATCATGTACTGCATCATGTGCTAATAGGTGATTTTCAACCTCTTCCGCAGCAACTTTCTCACCACCACGGTTAATTTGATCTTTATCCCTACCTTCTACAATGATGTAACCTTGTTCATTTACTTTCACAAGATCTCCTGTGCGATAAAATCCATCCTTTGTAAATGACCGTGCATTATGCTCTTCTGCTTTATAATAGCCTCGAATTGTATATGGTCCTCTTGTTAATAAACTTCCTACTTCACCAACGTTTACATCGCTATCATTTTCATCAACAACCCTTACTTCGTCGTATGTAGACATCGGTCTACCTTGTGTATAAATGATGATTTCTTCCGGATCATTTAATCTTGTGTAATTTACTAAACCTTCTGCCATACCGAACACTTGCTGTAACGTACATCCAAATGTAGGACGTATACGTTTTGCAACTTCGGCGCCAAATTTCGCACCACCAACCTGAATCACTTCTAGGCTCGATAAATCGTTATTACGAGAAGATGCAGCATCAAGCCAGATCATTGCTAATGGCGGAACGAGAGCAGTAATCGTGACTTTTTCTTTTTCTATTAGAGCAAATGCCTCGTCTGGACTACCTCCAGTTGCTAGCACTACTTTTCCACCCGCATAGAAAGTTCCAAATGTCCCTGGAGAACTCATCGGGTAATTGTGCGCTACTGGAAGAACTGCCATATAGACGCTATCCGTATTCAAATTACAAATTTCAGCGCTAACACGTAAACTATAAATATAGTCATCATGTGTTCTAGGAATTAATTTAGAAAGTCCTGTTGTCCCTCCTGACAATTGGAGAAACGCAACATCACTTGGCTGAACTTCTGGTAATGGAATAGAATCTATATACAGATCACTTATGTTCACAAACTCTTCTTCTTCTCCCACTACAATTACATGTTGTAAAGTTGACACTTTCTCTTTCACTTCTCTTGCTAGTTTTCGATAATCAAAGCCGAGAGCCTTATCTGAAATAACGTAAGCACTCGCCTCACCAAACTCACAAAAATAACTAATTTCACTGCTTCGATGTGAAGGTAGTGCAAAGACAGGAAGTGCTCCAATTCGAAATAGCGCAAAACATATTTCGAAAAACTCGATAACGTTAGGTAATTGGATTACAACTCGATCCTCTTGTTTTATTCCTAAATTCAGTAAACCTGACGCTAAGCGATCTACTTTTTTATCAAGCTCACTGTACGATATATGCGTATTACCACTTACAACCGCAATTTGATCTCCATATTTTTCAGCACGCTCTCTTAACACCCCGCCAAATGTTTCACCAAGCCAACACCCTTCTTCTCGATAGCGATTAGCAAATTCTTTTGGCCATTTTGTATAACCTGTCAACATTCTTTCTCCCCCCTATTTTTCATTCAATGAATTATCACTTAACCCTAGAGCCTTCAGCATTGTTTGGAACTTAGCTGATGTTTCTGCTAACTCATCTTCTGGTTTTGACTCAGCCACAACTCCCGCTCCTGCAAATAATCTAAGTGTATTTTCTTGCACTTCAGCACAACGAATTGTAACAATCCATTCACCATCTCCATTTAAATCGCTCCACCCTAGCATTCCTGTAAAGAATTCACGGTCAAATGGCTCAATTTTTTGAATCGCCTCTCTCGCTTCTTCCATAGGCGTTCCGCAAACTGCTGGCGTAGGATGTAGTGCAATTGCTAATTCTAAAGAAGTAGTATTCGGATCCTTTAGTTCACCTTTCACTTCAGTAGACAAATGCCACATCGCTTCACTATGAATAACGGATGGTTTTTCTGGAACATGTAATGTGTGACAGTATGGACGAAGCGCAGCAGCTACCGCTTCTACTACTACCGCATGTTCATGTAAATCTTTTGGAGAAGAAAGTAACTCCTCTGCTCTTCTTTTATCTTCAACTGGATCATCACTACGTGGTCTTGAACCAGCTAACGGATTAGAAATAACTTGCATACCATTACGGGAAACGAGTAACTCAGGACTTGCTCCAATTAATGTCTTACTATTCTCGTTTTCATCTTTCGGTAAATTAACAGCAAATGTATAACCGTGCTTATTATGCTCTGCTAATTCTCGAAGAAGCTTTTGCTTATCAATCATTTCAGAAGATTTAACATCTAACGATCTGGATAGAACGATTTTTTTTAAATCTCCGTCTTGTATTTTTTCAATTCCTTGCCTCACACCATTCATATACACTTCAGGATCTGGTACAGGCGTCATTTCAAATGTTA
This sequence comes from Bacillus cereus group sp. BfR-BA-01309, assembly GCF_022664315.1. NCBI lineage: Bacteria > Bacillati > Bacillota > Bacilli > Caryophanales > Bacillaceae > Bacillus > Bacillus cereus group sp. BfR-BA-01309. The sequence goes on along the minus strand of NZ_JAKUHE010000001.1, from coordinate 22,678 downwards.
AGTTCTCATTTGTTTCAAGCTGATTTGTTGTATCTAATTGTAATCGTTCAGATATTCTGCTATATTCTGGTACGATAAGTTGAACTTCTTTTCTACGATCAAATGGCAAAGCACCAACAACGATAGGATTCGGATTTCCAGCTTGTTTTGCATTACGTAATACTGCCTGTACTAGTTCTGGAAAACTTTCAATTTCACGATGCTTTATTGTAGTAAACTCTCCTTCTGTCAATATTGTTCGAGTAGGTGAAGCGAAAAAGAATGAAGATTCAGTCTTATAATCTTCTAAAAGTTTTTCTGACAGTTCCTTTAAAGCCGTAAATTCATTCATAGTATACTAACCCCCTGAATTTTTTATTAAACGCCTAATGTAGCTCCGCCATCGACACATAAGTTGTGCATTGTAATGTGGCTTGCTTTATCTGAAGCTAAAAACAATACCGCTTCGGCAATTTCTGAAGGCTGTGCAATTTTTTGTAACGGTATACCGATTCTATATGTACTTTGAGAACCAGCAATGATATTTTTTGCTCCATTCTCATCAGCCCATAGTAACCTTTGCATTTCAGTTTCAGTTGAACCTGGAGAAACTAAGTTACAGCGAATGTTATATGCTGCAAGTTCTAATCCTAAACACTTCATAAACATCGTCGTTGCAGCTTTGGATGCCGCATACGCAGCCATATCCATTCTCGGGGTATTTGCTGCATTGGAACCAACTGTAACAATTGCCCCTGACTTTCTTTGCATCATACGTTTACTTACCGCTCGTGACATATAGAAAACTCCTGTAGAATTTACAGAGAATGTTTTATTCCAATCTTCATCACTTAAAGAGTGAATCGCTCCCATACGTAAAACCCCTGCAACATTAACTAATATATCTATCGGTGCTATATCATTTTCAATACCGTTTACCATATCTTCAACTGCGGTACTATCACTCACATCTAAACAAAACGTTTTCATACGTATTTCATTTAATTCATTTTCATTTAAGAGAACATTTAACCCCTCTTCATTTTGATCAACCGCAATAACTGTAGCTCCTCTTTCTAAAAACATTTTGGCAACAACACTACCTATACCTTGGGCTGCACCTGTTACTAAAACCGTTTTCCCATCAAATTCCCCTAAGTTCATTTCCTCTATCCTTTCATTTAAAAATTCATCTAATTAAACAAATTTCGATAATGATTATCATTATCAATGTAAAAAATAATACACTTACTAAACTAATTGGTCAAGTGTACTTTTCATCAAAATATTATTCATTGATAATGTTTTTCATTTAATATTCTTACACCGAAATGATAATCTTTCTCAATAAACTTGTCAACCTATTTTTATTTTTCAGATAAAATATTTTAGTGCTTCTCAATGCAATTACATCTAAAAGTATTAATAAGCACGTACATTAAACATTTAATTCCTACTCCTCTTTGTAAAATTAAAGAAGATAAACTGTAGATACCCTCATTTACAAAGCCTTACCAAAAAATCGAGTATATATTTTCTCAACATTTTTCTGAAAATATCGAGAAAGTATATCTTGCAATTATTGATGTAAGTCTTGTTTATTATTTAAGATTTAATAAATAGTTCGAATATAATGCATCACTTTTTAATATTCCAATATATTCCAAATAGGTATGTCACTCATTTTTCGTCTCAAAAAATTCCAAAGATTATATAACCTATTTAAAACAACTCAAAAAAGCACCCTATTTAACAGGATGCTTTTTCGTAATCATAGTGTTATAGAAGGTTTATATACTTATGCTACGCTGCGATACTCTTCTTCGTGTTCTTTTTTCTGTTTAGGTGCTTGAATTAATATTGCGATAATAAATGATACGACACATAATACGCCGATCACCATGAATGTTGGTTTGAATCCACCTAGAAGTGCACCGATAAAGGAACCTGCAAGCGCTCCAAATCCAAATCCTTGATACACAATTCCATAATTCTTACTATGGTTTTTCATACCGTAGAAATCACCAACAATAGCTGGGAAAATCGTGATATTTCCACCAAAGCAAAACGCTACACTTGCTACACATACGAAGTAAATACCGTAATTTAAATCTACGAAACTTAGAACTAAGACTGAACTTGCCATAACAACAAAAGTGCCAGTAACGATTTTTAAGCGGCCGATTTTATCTGATAACGGCCCTAGAATAATACGACCTAATGTATTGAAGATTGCCACCATAGCCACCGCATTGGCTGCTGTTGCTGCGCTAAGTCCTACAAGTTGAACACCAATATCTTTTACCATACCAATTAAGTATAAGCCACTCATACATGATGTAAATAACATAATAAATAATAAGTATACTTGTTTTGTGCCTAACATTTCTTTCGTTGTATATTCGTGAGTTTTTGTCTCATGAACTGCACCTTGATCAGCAGCTTGATGGATTAAACAAGCTCCAAGGACAATCATAGCTGTAACAATTAAACCCCAGTATATAAATGCTTGTGATACACCAACTGATTCAATTAACTGTGCGTTGACGTATTTAAAGATTAAGCTACCTGAACCATATGCAGAGACAGAAATACCAGCAATTAGACCTTTACGCTTTGGAAACCACTTTATTAAATTGGATAATGAAGTGATATATGCTGTACCATCTGCATAACCTACAACAACACCTGCTAGTACATACAGCAATATTAATGAGGACGCTTGCGAACTAAGTACTAATCCTAGTCCTAATGCTAGTCCAGCTATCATAATAAGTTTACGAAGTCCCCATTTTTCTTGTAATTTACTCGCAAATAAAGTTGAAAATGCTAAGGAAAGACTAGTAATTGAGAACGTTATAGCTACTGCGTTAAGACTCCAACCGTATTTACTAACTAAAGGCTGATTGAATAAACTCCATGTATATATTGTTCCAAGCCCCATTTGTACGATGACTGTGCCAAGTACAACTAGCCATGGATTAACATTTGATTTTTTCATACCTTTCCGCCTCCTCTTTCTATTTCAATGCTGTTCGCTAAATTTACTTTTTTTATGTTCATATTGACCACCTCTTTTGATTTAACACCTTCATTGTATAAGATGTTACCGCTTATGTAAGCACTTACAAGATAGAGCGTCAAAAATATGGAATCAGTTACAGAAAACGAAGGACGAAATACAAAAAACGAATTATTAAATACGTAAATAGCTATTATCATGTTTTTCATCCATACAATTTACAGCTGTTTTATCATCTTTTTTATAAAAATTATGTCTCAAGTTATATCATAGCGAGATTACAAAATTTTAATTTTCCTATACAACCAAAAAAACTATTTTTATACTATGATGCACTTTATTTTTTATAAAATAAAAAATATTTTATTGATAAACAAAACTAAATATTCACTAATATATCTATACGTGGTTTAATATATATAATAAAAAAATAATTCTGTCTTTAATAAGGAGGTACTATGAAAGCAAACGTAGGGGATACTATACTTTTTCACCGAAATAATTTAAAGATTACAGGATCTGTACTAAAACTATATACTGAATCGGTCTTAGTTGAAATTACAGATGTAAGCGGTGGTACTTTTGAATTTGATCGAACAATTGTAAATCATAAAAACTACAAAATTTTAAATACGAATACATAAAACAACACAAAATAGCCCCTGCTTACCAGCAGCGGCTATTTTATATGAAAATATTTCATTAGTTTATATATCCTAAAACACTTACAATCTTACTCGCTTTTAAATTATTAATGTGATAATAAATTTCTAAGCCCCTTCTCTCAGCTCGTAACACTTTACCTTTCATTTTTGATAAATGTTGCGAAACAGTCGATTGTGGAATATTTAGTAATTCTGTTAATTGCGTTACATTACAAGTTTTTCTCGTACTTAATTCATTTACAATTTGTAATCGGATTGGGTGAGCCATAATTTTTAAAATATCTACATCTTCTTCTGAAACTAAACTTTTTCTCATTTCACTCGTATATGTTGTCATAAGACATTCCCCTTTTATGTGAATTTCTCTTATTTAGATCTATTTCCAAAATATTTAAAACTCCGACGAGAAACCTTTATATAAAAATAATAGAATTTTAAATTTTTAAAAACAGAACAAAATACAATTCACTTTATTTATTTGGTACATATACATAATACAATGTTAATATGTGCTCTATGTGAAGTTAGCATAAATTTATAATGAAGATTTTTCAAACAATTCACATGTAACTATATACTTCCTCATAATACTATCCAGTGATTTTAACATATTTTAGGCATTTGTATATACTATCTACAAAATAAATGTTGTTCAGGAGGAATTCAAATGCCAACAATGTTACAAGAAGAAGTTGAAGAAGCGCGCGAAACGTATGTCAGTCGTATCATTTTGGTCGGTGGATCAGCTTTATTTTTAGTAGGTGGTGTTATCTCGGCAATTTCGGCCTTTAAAACTTATAATCGATTGGAAAATACACCGCCTTCTACGGATAACTCCTAAGTGAATTATTTAATTTTGAATAACAAATAAATGCCGTCTCTAAAAAGAGGCGGCATTTATTTCATCATAAGTTCTTTACTAGAAACTCACAAACTATACTTTGAATTACACTTGAACTTACTTCACCACAAACCGAGTCTGACTACACCCATCCTTCTGCTTCGTTACTTCTAATACAGCTGGCATTGCGTTTTTCAGCTCTTGAACGTGTGAAATGACACCGATAAATCGGCCTGATTTTTGTAAGTCAATTAAGGCGTCTACTGCTTTTGTTAATGACTCCTCATCTAGTGAACCGAATCCTTCATCTATAAACATCGTTTCAATGGAAATACCACCTTCATACGATTGAATGACGTCTGCCATTCCAAGCGCTAAGCACAGTGATGCATTAAATTTCTCACCGCCAGATAATGTTTTTACATCGCGTGTTTGGCCAGTGTATGCGTCGTATACATCTAATCCTAATCCACTTTGACGATTTCTCTTTTCAACTCGTTCACTTCGTTTTAAATAAAATTGTCCATTTGATAATTTACGTAATCGTTCGTTTGCAATTTGAACAATTTGTTCTAAATACTCAATTAAGATGTAACGTTCAAATGATATACGGCTTTCGTTATCACCTTTCATTACTTCATATAAATCAACAAGTTCTTGGAAGGCTTTTTCTTCCTCATGAATTTGCTCATCAATACGTCTAATATTTTCATGTAAATCAGAAATATATGTTACCGCATTTTGCGCACGTTGACGTTTTTCTTTAATGATATCAAGATTAATTTCTAAATCTTTTATATGTTCACCTAACGCTGTAATATCCATATACTCTTTATCTTTTAATTCAGCACGTAACTCTTCAATTTGTTTTGCTAGTACTTCAAGAGATGAATAATAGCTTTGAATTTCTTTTTGTAACATCTCCATCTCGGCATCATTTAATTTAGCTTCTTTATACGTAGATTGATCTGTAAATCCGCTCTGCTCAAGCTCTTTCATAAAGCGCACGAAAGTCTCTTCTTTCTTCAATTTTGTACTTTCAAATTGATTAGAAGCACTTTCCTGTTCTGCTTGAATTCGTATATTTTCATTTTGCCAATGTTGATACGCTTCCTGTACTTTCTTCCATTCGTCCTCCATTAATTTGAGTTCATGCATAGCTTGGTCAAACTGGACTTTCCAAGCTTGGACGGTTTGTAAGTTTTCAGGAATATTTTTCTTATCATGTTCATATGACGTACGAAGCTGCATACACTCTATTTCTATTCGGTGCTGCTCTGTTTCTACTTCACGCTTTTGCTTCTGAAGTGCATCTACTTTTTCTTCTACGCTTTTTATATTCACAGCAATTTGCTTACGCGTTTCTTCGCTTGCTTTTAACGTATTCACTTCAGTTGCTAATTGTTTTCCCTTTTGAACAAGCGCACTATATGTTTCAGCTAATTCTTCCGAGCGATAACCTCGCTTCTTAACCTCTTCTATTACTTGCTCATATTGAAGATGATAGAAATTCCATTTCTCCTCTAATTGTACATGTAATTTTTCAGCGGTATTCTTCTTGTCTCTTAAATCATTTAACTCTTTTTCATCGATCGCATCACTTTGTTCTGTAGCCTTTTTCGGATGGTTCGTACTACCACATACTGGACAAGATTCACCATCATGTAAATGAAGTGCTAATATACCAGCTTGTTCATTTAACCAGCGGCGTTCCATATTTTCATATGCGTTCACTGCCATTTGCATCTTATTGTATGCCGCTTCTTTTTCTTGCTCGAATTTTTGCTTTTCTTGCCAAACATCATATGCTTGCTTTAAAACTTTTGCATCTTCTCGCATATTCGTTAGTTCTTCTACTTTAGCTACATATTGCTCAAGTGCTCGTTCTAATTGCTGCAATTCACCAGACATTTGCTGTTTTTGATTTGTATGCTCGTCTAATTGTCGCTCTAAGTTGTGCATACCTTCTTTTAATTTCCCAACTTGAATTTCTGCATTTTGTAAATTCATCTGTTTCTCAGCTAATGATGCAATAATCGGTTGTAACTCTTCTAATCTTTGAACAAGTTTTTTTGCATCTTCTCTCTCAGGTTCTTTATTCTTTAATGCTTCATATTTCTGCTGAGCTAGTTCAAAGCTATTCGTTATATTTTCTTTTTTGGCGATTATCTGTTTTAACAAACTTTCAGCCTTCTGCTCATTTTGTATTGCTTCTTCGTACCATTGTTCAAATGGTAATAAGCGCTTCGCTTCTTCCGCACGTTTAAAAGATGTTTCTTTCATTTCAATAACTGTACGGTTTTCTTGTAAAGTATTATATTTCTCATTCTTTTGTTGTAAATCTATAAATTTCTCATTTACAGATTTCGCTGCATGAAAACGTGTTTCAGCATCTTTTAATTGCTTCGTTAGAACTTCTTGTTCTACTTGTAATTGCTCAACTTCTGCCTTATACACATCTGTTTCTTGTTCTAATACTTCTACTACTTGATGCGTATTTACATGTTCTTGTTCCACTAATGTCTCTAATAATGACCCATCACGAATTGGTAATTTAAAAACATTACGGAAGTATAATTCTCGCTCTTTCTGCTTTTCTTGTAAGACGTCTTTCCATTGTTTTCGTTTTTGATCAAGTAACTCACGCATTAACTTATAACGATCTGTTTTGAAAATACGACGCAAAATTTCTTCTTTGTTTTCTGTCTCAGATGTTAATAGTTTACGGAATTCCCCTTGCGGTAACATAACGATTTGACTAAATTGATGTTTACTTAAACCAATTAAATCTTCTACTTTTTTATTTACATCCGTTACATGGAAACGATCAACAGCTGGAACCTTCTCTTCATCAATCACTTCATATAATTCTACTGCATGTCCCGTAATCGTCTTATTCCCTTGTTTTTTATGTCCAAGTTGGCGTTTTATTTCATAACGTTTCCCTTTTAGCTGAAAGGTTAGTTCTACACTAGTATACATATTATCATCAGCAAATTGACTGCGCAGCATGCTCGTATCACTACGTTCTTCTCCGCTTGCCTCACCATATAACACGTAACAAATCGCATCAAAAATGGTTGTCTTTCCAGCACCTGTATTCCCAGAAATGGCGAAAATACGATGATCTCCAAGATCGTTAAAATCGATTACTTCTTTCTGTTTATATGGTCCAAATGCTGTCATAATAAGCTGAATCGGTCTCATCCTCGTTCACCTTCCCGTTCTTGCACTGTTTGTAGTACCTCTACAAATAGACGTTCTTTCTCTTCTGATAAATCTAAGCCTTTCATTTCTTTATAAAAAGCCTTTAATAGCGATAAATCATCCGTTTTATGTCTTGAAACTGTTACTTCATTTGACTCTGTGAACTCTCGTCTTTGAATAGATCTTTCAACATGCATTGCATTTGGATATACAGAGCGTATTTTTTCCATTGGCTGCAAGACAGGATTTTCATCTAATAATTTTACAAACACGTAATCTTCACTTATTGGATGTTGTAACAATGCATCTATTTTTGCTTCTACTGTTCGCATTTTAAGGCGTGGTGTAAGTAACCTTTTTTCAATTGTTACTTCACCTTGCTCGCCCAGTTCTACAATATAATATCCTTTTTTATGTTTTTCTTCAGAAATAGAATATGCAAGTGGCGAACCTGAATATCGAATTGTCTCATTACGTACGAAATGCGCTTGATGTAAATGTCCAAGCGCTGTGTAATGAAACTTATCAAAATAATGACTATTTACGTATTCAGCACCACCAATTGAAAGTGGTCGTTCTGCATCACTTGTATTCTCCTCTGCTTCTCCCGCAGAAGTTACAAATGCATGACCTACAAATACATGTCTAGCTTCTTTATCCATCGTTTCAGAAAGCTCATTCATAAAAATACGCATCGCATCATCATGTGAACGTACGTCTTCATTTTTCAATACGTGTCTAACTATGCTTGGATCAGCATATGGAACGAGATGGAAGTGAACCTCACCATGTTCATCATTTAATATAATTGGATCATATGGAAATTGAAATTGTCCCACAATAAATAGTCCTTGTTTCTTCATTAAACTACTACCAAAATGAATACGATCAGGACTATCATGGTTACCTGCAACCGCAATAACTGGTGTTTGTAAGTCAATCACTATTTTTTGTAACACATCATTTAATAAGTCTACTGCTTCTGTTGGTGGAATTGCTCGGTCGTATAAATCTCCTGCAATAATTACGGCATCTGGTTTTTCTTCTTCAACAGCTTGTACAAACTGATCTAATACAATCTTTTGATCTTCAGTCATATACACGCCATGAACAAGCTTTCCTAAGTGCCAATCCGCTGTATGAAATAACTTCATATTGTCCTGCTCCTTTTAATTTACTGATTTTAGTGATACGAGTTGATAGTTTATAGTAGTTTTTCCGTTCTCCCACTCTAATTTTTGTATCATTGCACTACCAATTCTTTCTTCATTTGATTTATATAAAGGTAATATTTCTTGAACTGTAAATAAGTGATAACCATCCAATTTTAATTGAAATATGTTTTCTTCTATATGTAACCTTACTTCTTTTTCATTTGAAATAATTTTTGTGTGCATCTCAAATTTCATGATAGATACAACCCCTTTTTTTAATCTCTACACTATTAATAGTATATTGGCTATGCAAGATTGACAAGTAAATACACGGTAAAGTACATACTTTTCTATCGCTATATGTTTTTTATTTTTAACATATAATACGGTATGTGAAATTTTATTCGTTTCAAAAATAAAAATGTCTCATGGGACATTTTTATTTTTGTATAAAGTCTTTCATTACATAATATAAAACTGTAATTAAAACGATCGCTACAAAAAATGAAAATACAGCGACGATGTACCCATCCTTATTTAATAAAATACAAAAAGAAATAGATATGATAAAAATCGGAAATACGAGACGTACTTTATCCTTCACTTCCTCTGTCGTATCTGTATGATGAAAAAACTGAGTTATCCCTATCATTAAAGAAGACAAAATAATCACCGACAACAGTAAAGGTCCTGGCATTCCGATTTCTCCTTTCTCTATTTCTAATAAAAAGTAATATTTCTTTTATCATAATCATTTCAAATACCCTTTTAAGGTGATTATGTACAATTTACACCTATATAATAGCGTGTTTATCATGATAACTTCAAATAATTACAATTACAGTAATGTTGTAATATTCATTGTCAACCTCCGAAATCCTGCAAATATAACTCGTCAAAATATGCATTTGGCAAATTAACATGTATCGCCAACTTTAGACAAAGTTTATAAAGGACATTTCAGTACGTATCAAGAATTAAGAATAAGAAGATATGTAAGGGAGGATGAATTATGACTGAACACGTTTTATTTTCTGTTAGTGAAAACGGCGTTGCATCAATTACTTTAAACCGCCCAAAAGCACTTAATTCTTTATCTTATGACATGTTACAACCAATTGGGCAAAAACTGAAAGAATGGGAAAATGACGAGCGAATTGCGCTTATCGTTTTAAAAGGAGCTGGCACAAAAGGTTTTTGTGCAGGCGGTGACATTAAAACTCTTTATGAAGCACGTTCAAATGAAGCTGCATTACAGCATGCGGAACGTTTTTTTGAAGAAGAGTATGAAATTGATACATATATTTATCAATATAAAAAACCAATCATCGCTTGTTTAGATGGAATTGTAATGGGCGGAGGTGTCGGTCTTACAAATGGTGCGAAATATCGAATTGTAACTGAGCGTACGAAATGGGCAATGCCAGAGATGAATATCGGCTTCTTCCCGGACGTTGGTGCTGCTTATTTCTTAAATAAAGCTCCAGGGTTTGCTGGTCGCTATGTTGCTTTAACGGCATCTATTTTAAAAGCTGCTGACGTTTTATTTATAAACGCTGCTGATTACTTTATGGCATCTGATTCATTACCAAATTTCCTTACTGAACTGGAAAGTATAAATTGGCATAAAGAAGATGATGTACATACTAATTTAAAAGAAGTCATTCGTACATTTGCAACTGCTTCAAGCTTAGAAAGCGAGCTTGCTCCTTCATTAGAAGAAATTACTTCACATTTTGCTTTCGATACAATTGAAGAGATCATCCATTCATTGGAGAAAGATCCAAGTCCTTTTGCCATAAAAACGAAAGAAACGCTATTATCAAAATCCCCTATTTCGTTAAAAGTAACATTAAAACAGTTTATCGATGGAAAAGATAAATCCGTTGAAGAATGTTTTGCTACCGACCTTATACTTGCTAAAAATTTCATGAGACATGCGGATTTCTTCGAAGGAGTACGCTCTGTTGTCGTTGATAAAGATCAAAATCCAATTTATAAATATAAGCAGTTAAGTGATGTTTCAGAAGAAGATGTAAATCGATTCTTTAACTTACTTAATGCATAAATCATCCCCGTTTATACAGGATAAAACTGAGGCTATATAGTCGTGTCATTACGCGACTATATGGCCTCTTTCCTATTTAATAATTTTTAATAAAATTTAATTTTATTAAATCAAAATATGTGCTAAACTATTTTTAATCAAATATTCTAAAAATAAAAAAAGGAGGAGCGACTATGATTGAAAATTTTTTTCTTTTCATCATTATGTCTATTTGTCTTATTATTTTACCTGGTCCTGATACTGCCATGGCCACGAAAAACACATTAGTTGCCGGTAAGATGGGTGGAGTAAAAACAGTGTTCGGCACATGTATTGCACTTTTGATTCATACGTTAGCAGCAGTAATCGGACTATCTGCACTTATTGTAAAGTCAGCTCTTTTATTCTCTATTTTCAAGTACGTTGGAGCTCTATATTTAATTTATATTGGTATTAAAGCTCTTTTAGCAGTAAGAAACAAAGAAAGTGTTGATACGAACGATTTACCTTTGCATAACGAGAACGAACATACTTCTTGCTTTCGCCAAGGATTTCTTACAAATTTATTAAACCCTAAAGTTGCAGTCTTCTTTTTAACCTTTTTACCGCAATTTTTAAATCCAAATCATAATACGTTTATCCAACTTCTCGTTATGGGTCTTACTTACCTCGTTTTAACAGTTATTTGGTTCGCTTTTTATATATTTTTAATTGATAAAATTAGTGCTTTTATGAAAAAACCGAAGACGCAACGTTATATTCAAGGGTTAACGGGTATCGTCTTAATTGGTTTTGGTATTAAACTAGCTTTTGAAAAAAGTAATTAATAACGGCGAAAAACACCACTATTAATAGTGGTGTTTTTCATTTAATAACTGATTTGGCTGTCTACTCTTTATTAAAACCAGCGCTCAGTTACAACTTTTTTACGTGTATAGAATTGTACACCATCTGTACCATTTGTACCTAAATCTCCAAAGAATGAAGCTTTATTTCCTGCAAATGCGAAGAATGCCATTGGTGCTGGAACGTTTACGTTTACACCGATCATACCAGCATCGATGTTATCACGGAACGTTTGTGCATGCTTACCATTTGACGTATAAATAACCGCACCATTTGCAAATTTAGATTGATTTGTTAGTTTAATACCTTCTTCTAAATCTTTAACTCTTACAATGCTTAATACTGGAGCAAAGATTTCATCTTGCCAAATTTTCATTTCTTGATTTACACCATCAAAGATTGTCGCACCTACAAAGTAACCTTCTCCAACTTCTTCCTTAATTTTACGGCCATCTACTAATAAAGTTGCTCCATCTGCTACACCGCTATTAATATAGCCTAGTACACGCTCTTTATGAGATTCACGAATTAATGGTCCAACATAATTATCTTCGTGGAAACCATCACCTACTTTTAACTTCTTCGTCTCTGCTACTAGTACGTCGATGAATTCATCAGCAATTTCATCTACTACCGCTACTACTGAACATGCCATGCAGCGCTCTCCACTACTTGCGAATGCAGATCCAATTACACCTTGCACTGTTTTCTCAAGATTGCAATCTGGCATTACAATCGCATGGTTTTTCGCACCAGCTAACGCTTGTACACGTTTCCCGTGTTTCGTACCTGTTTCATAAACGTAACGAGCTACCGGCTCAGATCCAACGAACGAAACAGCTTGAATATCTTTATTTTCTAAAATGCTATTTACAACATCTTTTCCGCCTTGTACTAAATTTAATACTCCTTTTGGAAAACCAGCTTCATAGAATAACTCTACAAGTCGCTCTGCTAAAAGTGGCGTTCTTTCAGATGTTTTTAATACGAACGTATTACCGCAAGCAATTGCAAGTGGGAACATCCATAATGGAATCATCATTGGGAAATTAAACGGTGTAATACCCGCAACAACTCCAATTGGATAACGCCAAATCGATCCATCAATGCCACTAGCAATATTCGGAAGAGCTTGTCCCATCATTAAATTTGGTGCTGACGTTGCAAGTTCTACCGCTTCAATACCACGCTGTACTTCACCAGTCGCATCTGTTAATGTTTTACCATTTTCGAGCGTAATGATTTTTGCAAGCTCTTCTTTATTTTCTTGTAAAAGCTGTAAATATTTATACAATTGTCTTGAACGATTCGGAACTGGTACTTTAGACCATGTTTCGTATGCTGCTTTTGCTGCTTCAACAGCTTTTTCAACATCTTCTTTCGGAGATAGTGGAACGTAAGCGATAATTTTTCCAGTCGCCGGATTTGGAACTGCTTCTACTTCTGTACCAGTAGATTCTACCCACTCACCATTAATATGATTTTTTACTCGCTTAATTTCAGTTGTAATCATTATATTCTCTCCTTTTTTATGATGTATTTACGTCTATTATTTTTGATTAGAAATTAATTGTTCACTAACTTTCTTATATAAAGCAGCCATATCATTTTCACCATACCCAGCTTCACTTGCTTCTTCATATACATTTAATAGCATTTCGCTTACTGGTAAGTGGAGTTCGCTTTCTTTCGCTAAATCTACTGCAAACCCTAAATCTTTCTTTAATAAATTCACAGTAAATCCTGGATCGTAGTTTTCAGTTGCAATGAAACTTTTATAATTACGCTCATAAATTCTACTTTGACCGTAACTTACATTTAAAATATCAAACATTTTATCTAAATCCATATTATTCTTTTTCGCTAATGTTAAAGCTTCACTCACACCAGCTGTATAAAAACCAATTAATAGGTTATTAATTAATTTTACTGTTGTACCACTATCAATCTGCTCACTAACATGGAAAATGTTAGTGCCTAGTACGCCCATGATAGATTCCGTTTTGTCATATACCTCTTTTGATCCACCAACCATAAACGTTAATGTACGGTTTTCAGCTCCAATTACCCCACCACTAACAGGTGCTGCTAAAAAGTCTACTTTCTTTTCCTTCGCAGCTTCCTCTAACTGTTTGTTTAACTGTGGAGATACAGTACTTGTATCAATTAAAACTACATTCGCGTGACCATTTTCAAATAATCCTTCTTCGCCAAAATATACCGCTTCAACAGCGCGAGGTGAAGGTAAACTTGTAAAAATCACATCACATGTTTCTGCTAGTTTTGAGATTGATAAGCCAATAATTCCTCCTTCACTTTCAAAGGAAGCTTCAGCCTCTTTATTTAAATCCACACCGTATACTGTGTAACTTGATTTAACTAAATTTTTAGACATTGGAAGACCCATGTTACCTAAACCGATAAAACCAATCTTTTTCATATCGCTTTCCTCCTATTTACACAATATACTTTCCGCGATTTATAATAGCTTTCGCAATTTCTCTCTTTTTTGTAAATACGTTCGTGTATAAAGGCACTAATAATTGACGAATTTCAGTTAAAATCACATGTCTATCTTGTTCTTCTATGACAGCAGCTGAAAGTATAGAAATCGCCGCTTCCTCTACTTTGCGATAGCCTTCTTCACAAATAACGTCAGTTATCATTTGTTTCGTACGCTCTTTCTCTTCACCATTTTTACTAATGGCTTTACTCGTACGTAAAAATGCTGATTCCATGACGTACACGTCCGTTAACATATTTGATAATACACGTGAATATTCTTGCTCTTGATCAATTTTTAATCCTGGAGTTTTAGAGAGCGTTTTCAAAGATTGTTTCAACAATTTTTTCGCTAATAAAATGTAACGATGGTTTCTTTCGACATTTGCTACATCAATCTCTACTTCTGTATCTTCAATTTGTTCCATTTGCTTCATTAACATTTTGGCAACTGTTAATCTATTAATTTCGTTCGTTCCTTCAAAAATACGACTAATTCTAGCATCACGATATAATCGTTCTACCTCGTACTCTTGCATATAACCGTAACCACCATGAATTTGTACAGCTTCATCTACGATATGACCTAGTGTTTCAGAAGCATTTACTTTATTAAGTGCACATTCAATTGCAAATTGAGACATTTTCTTCATAAGATCTTCATCACTCTCATGAATTGCTTCATCAATTACACCCGCTGTACGATAAGCTGCACTTTCTGCTCCATATGTAGCAATGATCATATTTGCAATTTTCTCTTGAATCATCGTAAAATCTACTAATTCCGTTTGGAACTGTTTTCGCTCTTTTCCATAGTGAACCGACAAACCAATTGCTTGTTTTGCTGTTCCAATATTTCCAAAAGCAAGCTTAAGTCTAGCGAAGTTAAGAATATTAAGAGCTACATGATGCCCTTTCCCAACTTCCCCTAAAACATTTTCTGCAGGGATGACAACATCTTCTAAAATAAGAGTAGCGGTTGATGAGCCTTTAATCCCCATTTTCTTTTCTTCTAGTCCAATGGATACACCTTCACATGTTCTTTCGACAATAAACGCTGTCATTCCTTTATTTGTCTTCGCAAAAACAACGTATACATCTGCCATATGAGCATTTGTGATCCACTGCTTCTCACCATTCAACTTCCAAGCAGTACCATCTTCATTTAATACTGCACTCGTTTTTGCACTTAAAGCATCAGAACCAGCATTCGGTTCAGTTAGAGCGTAAGCCCCAATCCATTCTCCAGATGCAATTTTCGGCAAATATTTTTCTTTTTGTTCTTTCGTTCCGTAATATATGTAAGGCAATGTACCTACACCTGCGTGTATATTAAATGAAACGCTAAATGCACCAGCGTATCCCATTTTTTCTGCTACAAGCCCTGAAACTGCCTTTCCTAACTCAAATCCACCGTACTCTTCTGGGACCTCGATACTTAATAATCCAAGTTCTCCAGCTTTCTCAAATAATTGACGAGAAACTTTATAATTATGTTGTTCAATATTCTCCATTTGTGGAACAATTTCTTGTTTAACGAATTGTTCTGTCGTTTTTGCGATTAAATCTTCATCTCCTGAAAAATCTTCTGGCGTAAAGAAAGTATGATTCACATCTTTATTAAGTGAAAAAAATTCATCCCACGGTAACTTCGTTTTCTCCATCTGAATCCCCCTATCATTTCGGCGTTATTTTCTACTTCATATGCTCGTCTACGATGAGTGGAATATCTTATTTTTGAAAACAGAAGGCGATGAATATTCACATCAAGCAGTTCTTTTTGCCAAAGATGTATTCTCATCGCCTTAGTTGCTTTATCTATTGATCCTCTGATAATACTGTTTTTGCAATTCCAGTATCTAATTCTTCAAAGTCATGATATGAAATTGTTTCATATAACTCACTTCTCGTTTGCATACTTGAAAGTGCATCTTTTTGAGAACCTGTTTCCTTAATTAAAGTAAACACATTCTCATATGCTTTCGCTGCAACGCGAAGTGAAGTTACAGGATAAATAACCATTTGGAAGCCCATATTTGCAAATTCCTCTGCACTATAATACGGCGTTTTTCCGAACTCAGTCATATTCGCAAGTAAAGGTGCATTAACTTTACTATTAAATAGACGGAACTCTTCTTCTGATTGAAGCGCTTCAGGGAATATCGCATCTGCACCTGCTTTTACATAGGCGTTCGCTCTTTCGATCGCTTCATCTAAGCCTTCTACACCGCGAGCATCTGTACGTGCCACAATATATAAGCTTGGTGCAACTTCTTTAATCGCTTTAATCTTTTGAACTAATTCTTCTGTCGTAACGAGTTTCTTACCATTTAAATGTCCACATTTCTTTGGTAATTGTTGATCTTCAATTTGAACAGCCGCAACTTTCGCTTCTAGCATTTCTACAGCTGTTCTCGCTACGTTTAATACACCGCCAAATCCTGTATCAATATCAACTAGAACTGGTAAGTCTGTAGCTCTTACTAGATCTCTTGCTCTCTCTGCTACTTCAGTAGACGTCACGATTCCTAAATCAGGTAGCCCTTTACTTGCAGTATAAGCCGCTCCTGATAAATAAAGAGCTGAAAATCCTGTATTTCTCGCAACTAAAGCTGCCATTGCATCATGAGCACCTGGAATTTGCAAAATTTCATTTGCTTCTACTAAAGCTCGGAAGCGATTCGCAAGCTCCTCTTGTGTTGACTGTTTATTCACAACCCAAGCCATTCTATATTCCCCCTATTATTAAATTAAGAATAGATCTACAAATTCGTTTACATTCATATTTTCTAGTTTCTCTTCATTTAAACAAGTTTCATGAATTTGTTCTTGTTGCTTACTAGAATAATGACCTGCCATATTTGCAGTGAATTTTTGAACAACTTTTGGAATTGCTTCGTCTCTACGGAAACGGTGACCAAGTGGATATTCACATTCCACGTTTTCTGTTACAGTGCCATCTTTGAAATGGACTTGAACAGCGTTGGCGATTGAGCGCTTGTTCGGGTCAAGGTAATCTAAACTGTACTGTTTGTTTTCAACAACAACCATCTTATTACGTAATTCATCTACACGTGGATTATTTGCTACTGCATCCTCATAATCGTCCGCAACGATATCTCCTTTTAATAAACCAATTGCCGTAATGTATTGTAAACAATGATCACGATCAGCTGGGTTATTTAATGGACCTTCTTTATCAATAATACGGATTGCTGACTCATGAGTTGTAATTGTAATACGATCAATTTCTTCTAATCTTTCTTTAATTTCTGGGTGTAATTTCACAGCACACTCTGCAGCTGTTTGTGCATGGAACTCTGCTGGATATGAAACTTTAAATAATACATTTTCCATTACATATGACTCTAATGGTCTCGCTAACTTTAATTCTTGTTTATTAAATAATACATCTTGGAATCCCCAGCCTGGTGCAGATAAAGCTGTTGGATAGCCCATTTCACCTTTTAGAGCAGTCATTGCAAGATGAACACCGCGGCTTGTTGCATCACCTGCTGCCCATGATTTACGTGAGCCAGTATTTGGTGCATGACGGTATGTACGAAGACTAGAATTATCAATCCATGCATGTGATAATGCATTAAAGATTTCTTCACGTGTTCCGCCAAGCATTTTTGCAACTACAGCAGTTGTTGCTACTTTTACATATAATACGTGGTCAAGACCGACACGGTTTAAGCTGTTTTCTAAAGCAAGTACACCTTGAATTTCATGTGCTTTAATCATCATTTCTAGTACTTCACGTACTTTTAATGGTTCTTTTCCTTCTGAAATACGAACACGGCTAATATAATCTGCAACTGCTAAAATTCCGCCTAAGTTATCAGATGGATGTCCCCACTCTGCTGCAAGCCAAGTATCGTTATAGTCTAACCAACGGATCATACATCCGATATTAAATGCACCTTTCACTGGATCAAGTACATATGACGTACCTGGTACACGTGTACCATTTGGCACGATTGTTCCTGGAACAACTGGTCCTAGTAATTTCGTACATTCTGGATATTGTAATGCTAAAATTCCACATCCAAGCGTATCAAGTAATACGTAACGAGCAGTACTGAATGCTTCTGCACTAGTTACCTCTTTATTTAATACATAATCCGCAATTTCTTCTAATAATGCATCTTTTTGTTTAATTTCATTTGTTTTAATCATGCTATTCTTCCCTTTCTGTCGAAAATTCGTTATTATTAATGATGGGTGTCGGTCAAACACCCATCTGGCGGGCGGCGCAAACAACTCCCCAGTTGTTCTTATTTACTAAGTACATGTCGCTCGCCAATGTAATTTACACGTGGACGGAACAATCGATTGTTCGCATGTTGCTCAATTACGTGCGCACATAGTCCCACTGTTCTAGAGCTAAAGAAGATTGGTGTATAAAGTTGAATCGGGATACCAAGCATCCAATATACTGGCGCTGCATAATAATCAAGATTTGGATAAATTCCTTTTTCCTTCTCCATAATCTTTTCTCCAGCTTCACACATTTCATATAGTGTATAATCACCTTTTACATCACATAACTGCTTTAAAGCTTCCTTCATCATCAGTGCTCTTGGATCCATC
The DNA here is from genome assembly GCF_022664315.1 of Bacillus cereus group sp. BfR-BA-01309. Taxonomy (NCBI): domain Bacteria; kingdom Bacillati; phylum Bacillota; class Bacilli; order Caryophanales; family Bacillaceae; genus Bacillus; species Bacillus cereus group sp. BfR-BA-01309. The sequence continues at coordinate 3,819 of NZ_JAKUHE010000001.1, read as the reverse complement.
TTCTTCATATACACACGATGTCCAAAGCCCATAATTTTTTCTTTGTTATATAGTTTCTTCTGTAGCAACTCTTCAAACTTCTCAACATTACCAGCTTCTAAAAGCATGTACATAACCGCTTCGTTTGCACCGCCGTGTAAGCTACCTTTTAAAGATGCAACTGCACCTGTTAAAGCACCATATAAGTCGGATTGAGTTGATGCAATAACGCGCGCTGTAAATGTAGAGTTTGGCATTTCATGTTCACTATATAAAACAAGGGAACGATCAAAGATCTTCTCCTCAAGTTCAGTTGGTTTTTTACCTGTTAACATATAGAAGAAATTCGCACTATATGTTAATTCTTTAAGAGGCTGAATTGGGTCTTCATTATTTAAAATATGATAGCTATTCGCTACAATGTTTGGTACTTTACTCAATAATTTGTACCCGCGGCTTTTGTTTACCTCTAACGAGCGGTTTTCGATATCATTATCGTAACCAGCTAATGCGGACACACCTGTACGCAATCCATCCATCGGGTGCGTTTCTTTCGGTAATGCTTTTAATACGTTGAATACACCTTCTGGTACCGCGTATTCTTCTTTTAATTTCTTTTCAAGTTTTGCTTTTTCATCCTCATTTGGTAGATGTTCTTCCAATAAAAGGTGCACAATGTCTAAATACTCTTTTGTTTTTGAGAGTTCGATTAAATCATACCCTTGAATTACAATTTCACCTTTCACTGTGTCAAGAAACGAGATTTTCGTCTCCGCTGCCACTATACCATCTAATCCCGGGGAAAATTTTTCTTCAGCTTTCATCATTATTTCCTCCAATCCTAATAGATCTTCGTGCACATAACTGTAAGCCTTTACAATACTGCGAAACTACATTTCTATTTCAATGTATCAGAGTTTTTAGAAGATTTCAATTTATTTTATAATGATAAGTTTCCTATACTTTTACCGATGTAACAATACAATTTTTCAAAAATAATTTTCATATTTTATAAAAAAAGGACAGACTTCTTTGTATTTCTTATTAAAACAAAATATAAAGATGACTCAGAAAATCCCACAAAATATATCATTCACCCGATTTTTTTAAGAAAATAAAAAAAAACGAGTTGTATACATATACAACTCGTTTCTACATGAAATTTATTTCACTATCTCATCAATATAATTCTTATATAAAACTTATTTATTTTTAAAAAAGTTATTCTTTTACATAATTAAATTAAATTTCTTTCGTTTCCTCATAGTAAGATTCAACTATATGATAGTTTTTAAAGTACTAAAGATTATAAACATCCCCTAAAATAGAATGTCTTCTTTCTCAACTGATACGATTTCCCCATCTGATTTCTCAGAAACTATCCCTAAAGAATAGTCCGGCTGAATTGAACTATTAATATATTATTCTTTAACCATTGCAAATCGTTACGTTCAATTGAAATTTTCAACTTTGTTACTTCCGTTTACGCAAATTCTTTTTTACCTAATCGCTGTTTTACAAAAACAACAAAAATAATTAAAGCAAGTAACCCTGAAATTGCACTACCTGCAAATAAAATTCGGTAACCAAACATTTGCGAAACAACTCCAAGTAAAATCGCACCAAGTCCAATCCCTAGATCAAATGCGGTAAAGAACGAAGCGTTAGCAACTCCTCTTTTACTCGGATCAACCATTGTAATCATCGCTGCTTGCAATGCCGGCTGTGCTGAACCGAATCCAACACCGTATAATGTAGCGGCGATAATTACACCCATTAAACTATTTGAAAGTGTTAATACAACTATTGCGATAATAGTAATGCATAGTGCCGGGAGTATGATAAATACTTCACCATACTTATCTAATAGTTTTCCTGAAATTGGTCGTACAATTGTTAAAGCAACTGCATATACAAGAAAGAATGTCCCAGGATTCACATCAATTGACGATGCAAATAGCGGTAGAAATGTCGTAATCCCTCCATATGCAAATGATAAAAAGAAAACAACAATCGTAATGGATAGAACCGATTTTTCAAACAACTGCATTTTCCCTTTTTCTTTTTGAGGTGTGAAGGGCATTTTCGTCATGAACGATAACAGAACTGCCATAAAGGATAAAAGAGTTGCTAACAAGAATAGGCCGTGAAATGAATAGTGTTGCACAACCGATAATCCAATCATTGGGCCGATTGCCATTGCAATTGTCATAGCCATCCCGTACCATCCCATCCCCTCACCACGGCGTGAATCTGGAATAATATCAGTTATCGCTGTTCCAACAGCTGTTGTAGAAACAGCCCATGTTACCCCATGAATAACCCGCAAAACAGCTAAAAGGACAATTGTCGACGCTAAATTATAAGAATACATCGTTATCCCAAAAAAGATGAGTCCGAAAATAATAAAAGATCTTCTACCATATTGATCTAACATTCCTCCGATAATCGGTCGTATTACAACTGCTGCTATTGTAAACATTCCCATCATGAGTCCAACTTGTGATTCATTGCCACCTATCTCTTTAATAAAAAGAGGTAGCGTTGGAACTAGTAAATAAAATCCTGTAAATAAAAATAACATTGCGAAAGTCATTTGAATAAATGATTTCGTCCATAATCGTTCCATTAAAATTCCTCCATAAATACGTATGTTCTTGCAATTAACACCTCCATTTTACATTTTCTTAAGCCCTTTGCCCTCCGTAAATAGACGTATCTTTTTATAATAAATGGTCCACTACCCATTTCAATTGGTCTTACAACTTAATACGTATACCTTAGCCTAAAGTCCTATCGATATGTACCTTTATATGTGTAAAAAGAATATACTACTTTATTATCACAACTTAGGAGTGATTATTTTATGTGGGTATCTTCAAGAGTAACAGTCGTCGTTCCTTCGACCCCCGAAATACACGTTCCAGCCGTACATACGGCTAGTTCCGATGTAGGAATTGAACTTCCCGCAACTTGGCAACAATATCAAATTCCCGGTCAAGTCACCCCATCATTTTGGCATCATGGTACACATCCAAGTAGTACCACCTTCCATAGCCAAAGTTATCCTCCACTACCTCAGACTCAAGTTTTTTATCATTTCCCTTCTATTTACTTCCAAAATTTCTACGGTACCTTTAACATCTAAATGCATCATTTTAGCGAAAATAATATGTCAATTTATGTTCAATATACAAAAAGTCGAATTCCTAGTAACCCGGAATTCGACTTTTTATGTAATCTATAAATATAAATACACTGTTATTGAACTACTCACCACTTAACGTCCTTACGGACTGTTTGAAGTGGGAGATTCCTAAGTACAGAAGCCTAGTGGCTTCTAATTCATTAGGCTATCCCCGTAGTTCCTACGGTTAGAAGCCTTAAAGCTTCATTTTTAAGATTGATACTTGCGTTAATATCTCTGTCGTGATGACTATCGCACTCAGGACAATCCCATTCACGAAGATTTAGATTCTTAACGTCTTTATTTTGATACCCACAACAAGAACATAATTGGCTTGAAACAAATGTTTTAGATACCGGAATGACTTGTTTTCCATACCATTTTGCCTTGTATTCTAGCAACGTTCTAAATTGCGACCAAGATACTTCACTAATCGCTTTTGCTAACTTATGATTTTTTAACATATTCGATACTTGCAAATCTTCTATACCGATAACATCGTGGTTTTTGATGATTTCAGTTGATATTTTGTCCAAGTAATCTTTTCTAGCATTAGCTATATATTCATGAATTCTAGCTACCCTTACTCGTTGTTTATTCCAGCGAGAAGATCCTTTCATTCTTCTAGAAAGAACACGCTGTGCTTTTGCCAA